>JBJXFL010000090.1:0-7020 GCA_046155405.1 Bryobacteraceae bacterium
TCCCGCCCGGCTTCGGGGCGGGAATCAATGGTTCCAGCCGACTCCATTGCTCATCGGTCACATCCGTGGGATAGGAACGTCGTTTTTCCATTCCTTCTCAATACCGCATGCCGAAACAAAAGTTCAATTTTTTGTTCTGGGGGCTTTTTTGACACGCTCTGAGACACCTACTGGTATCTATCGGCGACGCCGGAGATGATGGCCGCCGCATCGGACCGCTTCGAATTCTTCGCCGAGGGTGGGGCAAGATGAAGCCCGCGAATGGGGAGGAGCGGTTCGCCACCTTGGTAGAGCAATTCTTTCTTCTGCGATTGCGGGAGCAGCGCAATGCCAGCCCACAAACGATTGCCGCCTACCGGGAAACGTTTCGGCTGGTGCTGAAGTTCGGCGCCGAGCACCGCTCTAAACCTCCGGAGAAGTTCACGTTGGCCGACATGAATGTAGATTTCGTGCTTGCCTTTCTGGATCATCTTGAAGCACACCGTCGCAACACGATCCGAAGCCGCAGTGCACGATTGGCGGCGATTCGATCATTTCTTCACTTTGCGGCCCTGCAGGAGCCGTTGGCGGGGGGAAGTATTCAACGTGTCCTGGCTATTCCGCTAAAGCGATGCGATAAGCCGCTTTTGGGAATCTAACGCGCGACGAGGTTCAAGCCATTCTGGCGGCGCCCGATGCGGGTACATGGGTGGGTCGGCGGGACCGGGTGCTGCTGGCAACAATGTACAACACAGGCGCCCGTGTTTCGGAGATGGTCGGCTTGACCGTCGGCGATTTCACACTCACCGATACGGCTGCAATTCGGATTCACGGCAAAGGGCGAATGGAGCGGATTGTGCCTCTCTGGCGAGCGATAGCGCAACAGATTCGAACGTGGTCGCTGTTGGCGCAGGGGCCTAAAATTTGCGTTTTGGGGGTGAACGGGGGGGATTGTCGCCACTATGGAGAGGTTGAAAATGACAGCGGCGCACGAGATTCCGGCGGAACTTCCGCAGCATGGGAACGCAGTAGTATGCTGAGTCAATGACCGTTCGCCGGAAACTGTCGTTAGCCGTTAGGTGGTAATGACCGCGCATGGCTTTCGCGCTGCGGTTATTACGACGGTGGTGGCGGGCGACGGGGCTCTTCGCCGTTAACGTTTTTGTGGCCGGCTCCTTATTCCGAGTCGAGTACATTGCGCAGATGGGATCGGTGGAAGGCTCATTTATTGCGCTGGCCCGTTACATCCGGGATAACTGGCGAGACCTGGACTGGTTTCCGCTCTGGTTTTCCGGGATGCCATTCGCCAATACGTATGCGCCGCTGCTGCACACGTTGACCGCGCTGACGGCGGGCTTAACCGATTGGTCGCCGGGACTGGCCTATCACTTTGTAACAGCACTTTGTTACTGCCTGGGTCCGGTCACGTTGTACTTACTGGCGGTGCATTTGACCGGGCGGCGCGGCGCCAGCCTTGGCGGCGCCTTGGCGTACTCCTTGCTCTCCCCATCGGCTTTCCTGATCGACGGAGTGCGGGCGGATTTGGGAGGGCTACTGTATGCGCGGCGATTCCAGTGCCTTACCGTATACGGGGAAGGACCGCACATATTGGCGTTGACGCTGATTCCGCTGGCAATCCTATGTCTCGACTTAGCGTACGAACGGCGGCGGGCGATCTATTACCTGGGCGCGGTGGCGGCGCCGATGGCGGTGGCGCTGACCAATTGGCCGGGAACGATCGGGATGTGTCTGGCAGTTATCGCATGGATAGCCGCAAAGCCGAATGATGGCATTGGCAGCGCCGCGGCGCTCGCAGGTAGTGCGGGAGCGGCAGGTTATCTGGTCGCTTGTCCCTGGATTCCACCTTCCGCCGTTTGGGTGGCATTGACCAATGCGCAGAGAGCGGGAGGGGCTTATGGATTCGGCGGGTATCATCTATTGTGGTTGGCGGGAATGGTGGCTTCGCTGGTGTCGCTGAGATGGGCGTTGGCAAGGTTTGCATGGACGGGGGCGGCCCGATTTTCCCTGCTGTTTACCGTACTTACGGGTGTAATTGTGACAGGGGCGGAATATGGATATAACTTGTTTCCACAGCCGAAGCGATTCCATCTGGAAATGGAGATGGCGCTGTGCCTGTTGGGCGCCTGCGCATTGGCGGCGGTGAGATGGCGAGTCGCGGTTGTCGCTATGTTAGTGATTTTAGCAGCGGTTCAAGCGAACACGTACCGGGAATATGCGCGGACGTTAACACGGCCGATTGACATTACACGGACGGTTGAATACCGCGCGGCGATGTGGCTGGACCGTAATCTAGGCGATGCGCGGGTGTTTGCGCCGGGATCCATTTCACTGTGGATGAATATCTTCACGGACGTTCCGCAACTGGAAGGCTGTTGCGACCAGAGCAGTTCGAACTGGCAGAACCGAGTGGCGGCGTACACCATCTACTCGGGCGCCGGCGCGGGTGAAAACGACGTATATTATTCCATTCTTTGGCTGAAGGCGTTCGGCGTTGGGGCGGTGGGCACGGGCGGGGCGAAAAGCCTGGAATACTATCATCCCTTCCGGAATGCGCGGAAGTTTGACGGCGTATTGAAGGAGATCTGGCGGGAAGGGGACGATGTGTTTTTCGAAGTGCCGGGGCGGGGAAGCGGGCTGGCGCATGTTATCCGGGAGAGGGACGTGGTGCGGCGCACGCCCTTGCACGGGCTGGACGTTGAGCCGCTTCTTAGTTATGTGGCGGCGTTGGACGATCCGGAACTGCCGCGGGCGCGAATGATTTGGAAAAATCGACATGAGGCCGAGATTAAGGGGCGGCTTTCGCGCGGGCAACTTATATCCGTTCAGGTAACTTATGTGAACGGATGGCGGACGGAGGTGAACGGCGAGGCTCGTTCGGTCGTGGGCGACGGTATTGGGATGATGGTGATAAGGCCGGAGTGCGAAGGGTTGTGTACGATTACATTGTCATATGACGGCGGATTAGAACGCAGGGCGGCGCGGTGGATTTCCTTAGTAAGTGGTTTGGGGTTGGCGGTTTTGTTTGTGTTTTCGCGGCGGGGTTTTTGGAAAGACCGCGATGGGGGAGGAACCGCTTGCTGACGCGCGCGGCTCCGTTCCTAGCGCGCGTGGCTCAGTTACTCGCGTTCCCAGACTTTGCCTTGTTTGGCAAAGGCTAGAAAGCTCGAAATCGTTGGAGCGCCTTGCAAGTCCACAACGCCGGCTAGATTTGCTAGTTCAGCCTTAGCGGCGAGAGTTGGAACATTCGCGAGGCCTATCGCTTTGAGATGGCGCTTGGCGTCGGCGGCGAAGCTCACCGCGTCGGGATCGGCGGCTAACAGCGCGTCGCCGGCGGCACCCCCTAGAATTGCGACCGCTTCAAAAAGAACGGATGGCGCCGCGGCGAGGGCCGTGTCGGCGGGCCAATTTACGCCTTTCGAATCCTCTGTCCCGGCCACTTTCGGCGCAATGATTGTTAGCATCGCGCCTTCCTTCTCAATTGCGGCTTTCAGCTTTGCCGCCAAACCGGAATCAAAACCGGGGGAGAGTAAGATCGCGACTCTTCGTCCAATCAAGGTTGGCTTGTAACGGTCATACAAGCGGACGGCCGGACTGAGCGGAACGTCGATCGGATTACGAGCCGGTTGAACGGTCTCGGCCTGACCGGACATTCCTAATTTATCGGCTACAGCTTGTTCCAACTGGGTATCGATAATTTGTAAGTGTCCGAGCATACGGCGGCGGATCGCCACCGATTCGACCTTGCCGAGTTCAAAGGCCAGCGCCATCTTCATGTGTAGCTGTTCCTGTGGCGTCACCGAGCGAAAGAACATGCGCGCTTGGGAGTAATGGTCGGCGAACGATTCGGCGCGGAGCCTGACTTTTTCGCCTTGCAGGGGCTCCTGGAACGTTTGAAATCCGCGTTGGGGAGACTCCCTGGGGCCATTGAGGTCGAGCGTGTTGGGTTCGTAGTTGGCGCGTCCCTTGGGAACTTCCATGCGCATATGCCCATCGCGTTGCATGTTAGCGAACGGGCACTTGGGACGATTGATGGGAATTTCGTGAAAATTCGAACTTCCGAGACGGCTTAACTGTGTATCGAGGTAGGAAAAAAGACGCCCTTGCAGCAGGGGGTCGTCACTGAAGTCAATGCCGGGCACCATATGACTCGGACAAAAGGCCACTTGCTCCGTTTCGGCGAAGAAATTGTCCGGGTTGCGGTCTAGCGTCATCCTGCCAACCATTTCCAAAGGTACGATCTCTTCCGGAATGAGTTTGGTTGCGTCAAGAACGTCAAATGCCAAGTCATCCGCCGTCCGTTGGTCGAAGATCTGGAAACCCAGTTCAAATTCGGGGAAATGACCTTTCTGAATCGCCTCAAACAAGTCGCGACGATGGTAATCCTGATCGGCGCCGCATATCTTTACGGCCTCATCCCAAAGGACCGCACTGGTGCCGTGAACCGGCCGCCAATGAAATTTCACGAAGCTACTCTCGCCGGCTTCATTCACGAGGCGGAAGGTATGAACGCCGAAGCCCTCGATCATCCGTAGGGATCGAGGGACTGTCCGATCCGACATTACCCACATGATGGTGTGGAGGGATTCCGGCATCAACGAAATGAAATCCCAGAACGTGTCGTGGGCCGAACCGTTCTGAGGATAGCCGCGATCCGCCTCCATTTTAACGGCGTGAACGAGATCGGGAAACTTAAGGGCATCCTGGACAAAAAATACGGGGACGTTGTTTCCGACGAGATCGAAGTTGCCGGTTTGAGTATAAAATTTGACGGCAAAGCCGCGTATATCGCGCGCTAAATCCACCGATCCGCTTCCTCCGGCGACGGTTGAGAAGCGCGCAAAAACCGGTGTCCGAACGTTTGGATCGGACAGGAACTGGGCCTTGGTCACTTTCGCCATGGACCGGTACGGCTGAAAGTGACCATGGGCCGCCGAACCCCGGGCGTGAACGACACGCTCGGGAATTCTCTCGTGATCAAAATCGGTAATTTTCTCGCGGAGGATGAAGTCTTCAAGTAAGGTAGGCCCGCGAGCGCCGCCTTTCAATGAGTTTTGATTGTCCGAGAGGACCAAGCCCTGCGCGGTAGTTAGCTTAACGCCATCCGGCGTGGATCGCTGGTGCGTTTCGCCGCCCGGCGGGGTGTTTGGACGGACAGGTTTTTTCGATTTCATAGCATTTTATCCGTGCAATTGGATGGCCGCGCTATGAATGTTACTTTGCTAGCAGCCGGTTTGATTGAAAACGAACCATAGGAGGATCAGGCTTCCCGGAACTCCCAATCCCCATGCAATCAGGTATTTCATGTTGTTACCTCTTCGGCTGTAGGATGATCGGTCTAACTCAATCGTTTCCAAGTTTCGGCGCTTAAATTTAGTTCCATGTCGCAACGCGGCGGAACAGTTTGTCAACGCCGCGTTTGGGAGCCAGGCTTCCCCCGCGCCGAGAGTGCACTCACCGATAGCGCCTTTCCGGCGCTTTAGCCGCGCCCTGCGACTTTCAGCCGTCAGCCAACGCCAACGCCTTCGGGTGGTGGTTGTTTAGGGGCGATTGGGAATGGTCCACAGGAAGAACTTCTGGCTAAGGCCGGAATAATCCTCGCCGGAATCGGCGAGGTTGGTTTCTTTTTCCGCCTTCCAGTCGCCCATGTCGAAGGTGTTGGAGACGACGCGGGTGCCGGGCTTGAGGTCGGTGATGAGCTTGGGCCGGAGTTTCAGGTTTATGGCGGGCAGGAGAAATAGGGTGACGACGGTGGCGTCGCGGAAGTTGGCTTCGAAGAGGTCGTTTTCCTCGAAGCGGACGAGGGATTCGACACCGGCTTTACGGGCGTTTTCACGCGCTTCCTTGATGCGCTGGGGAACGATATCGATCCCAACGCCGCGGGCGCCGAATAGTTTGGCGGCTTCGATAACGATACGGCCGTCGCCGCAGCCGAGGTCGTAGAGGATGTCGGACTTTTGCACCTTGGCGAGTTTGAGCATCTCGCGGACGGCGACTTCGGTGGTGGGGACATAGGGGACGTCGGGCTGGCGCTTCTTGGCCTCCTGTGCGGCGACCGTGATTAGTGCGGGGGTGAAAAGGAAGGTACGGCGGAACATGCTCGCGATTATCGCAATTTTTGGGGAGGATGGTGGGGCCGGGGCCATTTATACTGAAAAAACTTGCGACCAAACCTCCGCTGCCCGGTTCGCGAATGTCAGTTGCCGCTTGAGCGCGAGGGGCGGCGATTGGCGTGCGCGAGCGGTCATTCGTTCGATGTGGCGCGGAGCGGGTATGTGAATCTGTTGCAGCCGCAGGAGCGCCGTTCGAAGCGGCCCGGCGATACGGCGGAGGCGGTAGCGGCGCGCCGGCGATTGCACGATGGGGGGCTGACAGCGCCGCTTCTACGCGGGATTGCGGATGTGTTGAATGCGTCGGCGAACGATGTGGCGCTCGATGCGGGCTGTGGCGATGGGTACTACTTGGGCAGCCTGGCGCGGGAGACTGGAATGACCGGTTGCGGCGTCGATATTTCGATTCCAGCGGTGGATGCGGCGGCGCGGCGGTATCCGGAGTGCGAGTGGCTGGTGGCCAACGCCGACCGGAGGATTCCTTACGCCAGCCGGTCATTCAGCCGGGTGCTTTCGATTACTGCGCGGATGAATGTCGCCGAATTCCGCCGAGTGATAAAAGACGACGGGCGGCTGCTGGCGGCGATTCCAGCGCCGGACGATTTAGTTGAATTGAGGGGAGCGGGACGGGACAGGGCGGAGCGGACAGCGGCGACTTTCGCGGAGGGATTTTCGCTGGTGGAGCGGCGGCGGGTGACGACGGCGCTCTCGCTTGACGCGGAGGCCGTGCGGGATGTGCTGGTGTCCATTTACCGGCCGATGCAGGCGCGGCCGGCGGTGGCGACGCGGGTGACATTCAGCTTGGACTTGCTGCTGTTCCGGCCGCGGTGAGGCTGGGGGGGGGGGGGGGGGGGGGGGGGGGGGGGGGGGGGGGGGGGGGGGGGGGGGGGGGGGGGGGGGGGGGGGGGGGGGG
>JBJXFL010000098.1:0-126438 GCA_046155405.1 Bryobacteraceae bacterium
GGCGCGCAAGAAGCGCAAAAAGCATCCGGGACGCCAGACGCTGCCCGCCGATCTGCCGCGCGTGGTCAATGTGGTCACCTGCGCGCCCGAACAATGCACATGCGGCAACTGCGGCAAAGAAACGGAAGTGATCGGGTACGAAGAGAGCGAACGGCTGGACGTGGAACCGCCGAAGTTTTTCGTGATCGTCACCAAGCGCGAAAAACGCGCCTGCGCCAACTGCAAGCTGGGCGGAGTGGTCACGGCTCCAGCTCCGGTGGAGATCGTGGAAAAAGGGCTGGCCACCAGCCGGGTTGTGATTAACACGGTGGTGGCCAAATACGCCGATCACCTGCCGCTGTACCGGCAGAGCGCGATGCTGGAACGCGACGCCGGGGTTCTTATCGGCAGAGGGACAATGGACGGTTGGGTGATGCGGGTGGGCGACTTACTCGGTCCGGTCACCATGGCCATGCGCCAGGAAGTGTTACAGGGGAGTTACGTGCAAGCGGATGAGACCACGGTCGATGTGCAACGGCCGGAGGAGAAGAAAGGCAAGAATCACCAGGCCTATTTGTGGCAGTTTGGAAATCCGGGGGGCAATGCCGTGTTCTCGTTCGATCTGGGGCGCGGCGGGGAGGTCGCGCGGTCGTTTCTGGGGGACTATTCCGGCATTTTGCAAACCGACGGGTACGCGGCTTATGACAGGGCTGGCGGGCCGGAACGGGTACATGCCGGCTGCTGGGCCCACGCACGCCGGTACTTCGTCGATGCGGTGAAGGTGAATAAGGCCGACGCGGTCGCGATTGATTTCGTGAAACGGATAAATGAGCTGTTCGCCGTCGACGCCGAGGCCAGGGACGGGAATTTATCGTTGGCGGCGCGGGACAAATTACGGCAGGAGAAAGCGGCTCCGCTGGTGGACGAAATTCATACGAAGTTACTGGCCGTGAAGGGGACCCTGCTGCCGAAGAGTAAACTGAGCCAGGCCGCGGACTACTCGTTGGGACAGTCGGACCGGCTCACGAAATTCTTGCGGCACCCCGAGATCGAGCTATCGAATAACTTAGCGGAGAATTCGATGCGCCCAATCGCGGTCGGCCGGAAGAACTGGATTCACGTCGGCAGCGTCGAGGCGGGCCCGAAGGTGGCGGCGATTCTTTCGGTGGTGGAGACCTGCAAACGATTGGCGATTCCGGTGCGCGAATATCTGGCCGATGTGCTGCCGGGGATGGCCGACCGGAAGATGGCCGAAGCGGCCGAACTGACCCCGATGGCGTGGAAGTCCCGTCGGCCAGCCTAATCTATGTGCGGGCCGACCCGCAACCATGGGGTTGGCCGAACGCTTACGTTTGATCGTAAAGATCCCTTTGTTGTGGTATCGGCGAATAGTCTTTGGGTTCATGCGGTCCAGCAGGCTGAGGTCATCAGCTTCCTCCGCCTGCTGGATGCAGACGTTTTTGAATGAGCAGTATGGGCAGTGCTTGTTGAGGACAACGGGCGGCGGTTGCGTTGGAGGCTCCCCACACCAACCTCTAATGCGCTCCAGGATGGAACTGACGGTTTTGTGCATGGGCCGAAGACTGACCCGGTGGCACTTGCCGTCAAGCGTAATAAGACATCCCGTAGCGGGAGACTTGCCGTGAAGTTGTTCGAGTACATAGCCGACAACAGACAGATTGAGCATCTGCTCTTTTTCCAGGCGATAGGTCCCAACCACGATCGTGGGCTCGTACGCGACGAGCGCCCCGGGCTGACTAACGATCCTCAGGGCATCGCAATACGCTTCAACATTCGCGGCTTCGAGGTTGGCTTCCGTGAGGACCTCGACGCCGGAGGATATCGCCCTATCGTTGTATGAGCGGGTCGACGTGCTTGTCCGCTGGAGCGTGGCCAGATATGATGTTCTGTTAAAGCTGGCACGCTCATCAAGAATGCACGCATACTCGTTCGGTGCACCGCGATCTTCGGTGCAATGGAGAAGGAAGGCTTTGCGCGGACAGTGGGAATAGGCGCTCACGACCTCGGCGTGAATGACCTTGGTGTGCATTGCTCTGGACATCTGATGCAGCCTCCACTCTGCTGGTGATGGCGGGGTAGTCCGTTGCGCAACTGGTTGCGGAAAAGATGCTATAAAGCGATGAGTACTCGGACTACTTGCCGACTCAGTCTAATCATAGAGTGTCGTATCTGAGGAAAAGAGCGACCGAACGGTCAAGCGATCATGCAGGTTAAAGTGCTACACCGCGCCTGGGTCGTGGAAACCGGTGGAGAGTTTGGTCCGGCGTTGGGTCGTGTTGCTCGCACTCAGGTGATCGCCAAAGCAACCGAACTGCGAAATCCTCCGACCCCACGCTGTCACCTACGGCTCAGGTTGCGGGCGGACCAATTCCGAAGGGATATCGGTGTCCAGCAGGAAACCGCTCATGAGAAATCGATAGGCCGGCTCGCAGAGGGTACCCGCGTGATGCCAAGGTCATCGGCCAAACCACGCACACGAGCGCAAACGTCAATTAATTCCTGCCTTGTTCGGCGGCTCGGTTTCTCCACAGGATTCGCCTCGCGCGCTAGGATCTCCCGCGCGTAGTCGGCAAGCGAAACACCTCTGGCCTGCGCTTGAGCCATCAAGCCGCGTTCTATTTCGGGTTGAAGGTCAATCGTGATGGTCATTGGTTGCGGCTCCTTCTCTTTTCACACTACCGGATATGGAGTCTTCTGTCAGTGCGGAGCAAAATGTTTGGCCCTTTTTCGTCATGGGCGACAAATCCGCGCAACTGTTCGGTCGGGATGTTGGTTCGCCGATCCTTTTACGTAACCGTCTCAATGGATGTTCTCTTACACGCCATACGGCTCCTCCGGAAATTCCGCCGCGAGGACGGCGATCGCCTGCTCGCGCAACAACGGTAACTCGACAGTCGCGATCTTCCAGACTGCGTCCAGGTCAATGCCGAAGTAATCATGGACGACGCGATGTCGAAACCCAATAATCTTTCGCCGGGGAATTTCGTCGTGGCGATCCTGCAACGCCGCCGAAATCTTAAATGCGGCCTCTCCCGCTACCATCAACTGACGCAGAATCGCATCCCGTGCCAGCCCGCCTGACAAAAACTGTTCCTCCCGGATCTCGGCCACATACCCGGCCACGGTCTCCGCGGCCTCGACAATGTCCAATAGACGCAGGCCGTCACGCCGCATAGATGATACGCGCGTCGCCTAGGATCTCGGCTCGGACCTTTGGTTTCAGCCACTTCTTAGTAGTCAAATCGACCGGCCAGCCAAGAACTTGCGCCAGTTCCTGCTCAAGTCCGAAGTAATCCCACCCCCATGTCACCCCAGGCGCGAACTCCACCATGATATCGACATCGGAATCCGGACGCATGTCTCCGCGGGCCGTGGAGCCGAACACCGCCATCTCCACGATTTGATAACGCCGGCAGATTTCCGCTATCTTTTCGCTGGGAATCTCTAATCCGGATAGAAGCGTCATCGGTGTTCTCCTGATTCATTATCCAAAGAAAGCGGGTATGCCATTGCTTAACGGTATCGACGACGACTTCCAGCGTCCCCTCTGGTGGGGACCTATACCAATTCAGCCTCATGAAACCTGTCGCAACCGATGCATAGGTTTTGATAAGTGCGCCCATCCGGCCGAGTGACCGTCGATTCTTCCAGAAACCGCTCCACCGTCCAGCCTTTGCCGATGCCCATCCGCTCCGGATGGCCCATGGATATCGCCTCGTAAGCTGGGTTCCCTTGCAACCGTTCGAGTATGGATTCGAGCGGCTCGTCCACTAACGAACCGATCGGCCTCTTCGTTTTGGCGCAGCACGGATACACGTTGCCGTTGGGTTCGATCGATACTTCGGAACCCTTCTGCTTGTACTGCAGGAAGTTCAGCCCGCCCGACCACTGGTTGCAGAAGTTGTCGCTGATGGCGGCGGTGCTCAGTCCATTCGTCCAGGCGCGGCCGCGCGGCCACAGGCGGCCAATCCACGTTCCCGGCTGCGCGCCGAAGAACTGATAGTGGCGGCCCTCGTTGGATGCGTCGCCGGTCTTATCGGCGATCTGGTCAAACGGCGTCAGGCCGAACGAGTCGAACATCGTCGTCAGCTTTTGTACCATCGCCTGCTGCGCGCCAATCGTTTCCAGGCCGTCGTGAAAAGAATCGATACCGGAAACGGAAATCATCCAGACGCTCCGCGCCAGCAACTCTTCCACCATATGCGGCCGCAGCGTGTCGCCAGTAGTTTGAACGATCAGCTTCACGCCACCCTGATCCTGGTACTTCTCGTGCAGCATTTCGAGCGCCGGATAGAGCACTGTTTCCCGCACCGGGTCGAGCGTGATCTCGCCGCCAGCCAGAATAATTCGCCCACGCTGTTCCTTGGGACCAAGCGCCGGATCGAGATATGTCATGCGCGGCGGCAGGTTCGCGATAATCCGCGGAAACGACGCGCGGGCCTCGTCGACGACACCCTGTAACTCCTCCCCCGCGTAGGGCCGGAAGCGATCCTCATAACAGTGCCGGCAGCGCCGGTGGCACAGCCAACTCATTACGTAGTAAATGGATTCCACTCTAGCCCCAAGTTGCGACGGAGCGTTTCTCGATCTTGGCCTCATCGAGAACAATGCCGAAACCGGGCGTATCGGGCAGCGTGATCTTACCGTTCACCGGCTTCGGATCCCACTTCTCGAACCAGTAATAGCTGCTCATCTTACTGATTAGGTACTCAACCAACGGACATGTCATCGGCGACTGCGCCGCCACCACATGCAGCGCGGAATGGACATTGTGCCCATGCGGAATCACCTGCGCATCGTAACTCGATGCGATGTGGCAGATCTTCATTAACTCGCTCACGCCGCCGCACCATTCCGGGTCCGCCTGCACAACGCTGATCGCGCCCGCTTGCAGAAAACGCATCACCTCCCAGCGGCCGTAAAAATGCTCACCGGTCGCGACGGGAACGCTGGTCGCGCGCCGCAGCGCGACGAAGCTTTCCATCTTGTCTGGGTGAAACGCTTCTTCAATCCAACGCGGCCGGTACTGTTCCACCTGCTTCGCCCATTGCACGGCGTAGTTAATGTCCCAGCCCATAAAGGCATCGAACATCAGGTCGGCGTCGGTGCCCACCGCCTCCCGCAGGTGCCGCACCATGTCGACATTCTTCTGCAATCCCGCTACGCCATCACCCGGCCCGAGCGGCATAAACCACTTCTGATGCCGAAAACCCTGCTTTTTGAACTCGGCGGCCGTTTTCCGCATCCGCTCCGGTTCAATGCTATGGCCCAGGCAACTGCCATACGCTTCCACTTGCGGGCGGGTGGGGCCGCCGAGCAGCCGATACACCGGCGTCTGGTAATACCGCCCGCGCAGGTCCCACAGCGCGTTGTCCACAGCGCTGATCGCCATCATGAAATGGCTCGAACGCGAGTGGCGATTAGAACGATGCATCTTATCCCACAGCGTTTCCCCGGCCAACGCGTCCTTGCCGGTGAGAAATGTCCGCAACTGTTGATAGACGACGGTCGCGGCCTCGAGATCGATCGGTCCGTAGAGACCTTCCGCGCCCTCCTGCGTGGCGATACGCAGATATAGCGCCGTCGCCCGGGCCTCGCCCGCGGGGCGCGTTCGCTCGTGATACTCCACCGGCCGGTGCTCTTCATAAACGTGGAGCGGGTTTACCTGGTGTTGCCCCTTCACATCGCCGGCCTCCGTTTTGCGGCGGCCCTCCACGCGTATAACTTCCACGGCGCGAATGGTGGCGGGACCGTTCAAACGCGCTTTTTCCTGAGCGTGTAACAGGGCGGGAATTGCGGTTAGTAGTAGTTCTCGGCGGCGCATAGTCGTCAAAAGCGCAAAGGCCGGTCGCAGCCGCGACCGAGTCCGTTTTGCGCGAGTTCATCAAGAGTCTACCAGACTAAAATAAGGACAACGGTGACTCTCTCCTTTGTACTTCTGGCCGTGGGCCTGGCGCATGGCGTGTGGACCGATATTTTGCAGCGGTTCGTAACACCGAAGGCGCGGGTCGACTATGCGCGATTGGCGAAGGAGGGCCTGCCGGCGCTCGACGGCTATCTCGCCGCGCTGGCCAAGCCCTGGCCCGCCGAGATGCCGCCAGCCGCAAGGAAGGCCGCGCTCATCAACTCCTACAACGCGCTGACGGTTCGCTGGGTGACCGGCCACTATCCCGTCGCGAGTATCTGGCGCACCCGCCATCCGTTTACGGCGGCCCGGCATACCGTCAACGGCCGCGCCTATTCGCTCGATCAAATCGAAACGCAACTCCGCGACATGGGCGACCCGCGCGTGCACGCCGTTTTGGTCTGCGCCGCCCGCAGTTGTCCACCACTCCGGCGAGAGGCGTATGTGGCTGAAAAGCTCGACGCGCAGCTAGACGACAATACGCGAGCCTGGCTCGCCAATCGCGCTCTCAACGAATTTGATCCTACGAGCCGCGAAGCCGAGGTAAGCCGGATCTTCGAGTGGTATCGCGGCGATTTCGAGAAGAACGGCGGCACTGTGGGCATATTCCTTGCAAAGCATGGGCCGCACTACGCCGCATTCCTGCAATCCGGCAACGCCCGGATTCGCTATCGCGATTACTACTGGGGCCTGAACGACAGCGGGTCCGCCGGCGATTCCTACGGCTCCGCGGCCTTCTACTTTGACTACTTTCGCAATAAGTATTTCTAGCGGGGCCGCCGGCCACCGGCGGGGTAAGTGACCACAACAGGAGAAGCAAATGTTTGGACAAATCGAAAAACTGAAGTTGCGGAATCGCCGTCGCCTTGGGGATTGTCAGTCGCGGATGCGATACGAGTCGCCTCCGCGGATCGCTCTCGCGGGATTCTTAGCCGTTCATTGACGCCAAGAATTCGGCATTGGAGCGGGTTTTGGCCAGTTTATCGAGCAGAAGTTCCATCGATTCCACGGGCGAGAGGGGATTCAGCACCTTGCGGAGGATCCAAACCCGGGTAAGTTCTTCCTTCGGCATCAGGAGTTCTTCCTTGCGCGTACCGGACTTGTTGATATCGATGGCGGGGAAGACGCGCTTATCGACCAGCTTTCGGTCGAGGTGAACTTCCATGTTGCCGGTGCCCTTAAACTCTTCAAAAATAACGTCGTCCATGCGGCTGCCGGTGTCGACGAGCGCGGTCGCGATGATAGTCAGCGATCCACCCTCTTCAATATTGCGAGCGGCGCCGAAGAAACGCTTCGGGCGCTGAAGCGCGTTCGAGTCGACGCCGCCCGATAGCACTTTTCCCGACGGAGGTACCACCGTGTTGTAAGCGCGAGCGAGGCGGGTAATTGAGTCCAGCAGGATTACGACATCGCGTTTGTGTTCGACGAGACGTTTGGCCTTTTCGATGACCATTTCGGCGACCTGGACGTGGCGGGAGGCCGGTTCGTCGAAGGTGGAACTGATCACCTCGCCCTTTACGGAGCGCTGCATGTCGGTGACTTCTTCGGGTCGTTCGTCGATGAGAAGGACGATCAGGGTAACATCGGGGTGATTTGTGGTGACCGAGTTGGCGATGGCCTGGAGGAGCATCGTCTTACCGGTACGGGGCGGAGCGACGATTAAACCGCGCTGCCCCTTACCGATTGGCGTCAACAGGTCCATGACCCGGCCGGAAAAGTTATCCTTCGCGATTTCGAGCTTGATGCGCTCCTGCGGGTAAAGCGGAGTTAGATTATCGAAGAAGATCTTGTTACGGGCTTCTTCGGGCGGCTCGAAGTTGATCGCATCCACTTTAATGAGAGCGAAGTATCTTTCGCCTTCCTTGGGCGGGCGGATTTGACCGGAAATGGTGTCGCCGGTGCGGAGGTCAAAGCGGCGGATCTGGGAGGGGGAAACGTAAACATCGTCGGGGCCGGGGAGGTAGTTGTATTCCGGCGCACGGAGAAAGCCGAAGCCGTCGGGAAGGCATTCGAGCACGCCTTCGGAAAAGATGAGACCCGATTTTTCGGCCTGGCTCTGGAGAATCTTGAAAATAAGTTCCTGCTTGCGAAGGCCCGCCACGCCGAGGACGCCGAGTTCCTTGGAGATCGTGTTGAGTTTGACGATCGACATGTCTTTGAGTTCGACGAGGTCGAGGGTGCCGTCACGGCGGGCGCCGGCGAGATCAGCGGGTTCGGGAATTCCATTGGCGGGGGCGGCTTCGCTGGAGGGTTTGGGCCGGAGAGAGCGAGGTTTGGCCTCAACCGCGGGACGGGGAGCGGGTGCGTCCACGATAACGACGGGTTCGTCACCCAAGGCCGAATCCGGAATTACCGGGTCTTTGATGTCTTGATCGCTTGCCAAATTTCCCTCGCTCCCTGACCGGTGACGGTCGAGAACGGCACCGGCTCCGACCCGTCGTTTTCACGGCGGATCGCGGCCAGGCCGCGGTGCAATTCAGATTGATTGAGTTTGTCGATTTTGGTGGCTACAACGAGAAACGGCCGGTCCCGGTGGATGAGCCAGTCGCGAAGCTCCAGATCTTTTTCCATCCATCCGCGACGCGCGTCGAGCAGGACGAAACTGAGCGCGAGTTGTTCGCGTTGGACAAGGTAAGCCTCGACGAGACTTTTCCAGGATTTTTGAACATGAATGGGAACTTTTGCGAAGCCGTAGCCGGGAAGGTCGGCGAACATAATGGACTCGCCGATGGTGAAGAAGTTAACCGCTTGCGTCCGGCCGGGCTGGGCGCTGACCTTAGCCAATTTCTTGACCCCGGCCAGAACATTCAGCAGACTGGATTTTCCAACATTACTGCGACCCAGGAACGCAAACTCCGGGAGCCGGAGGTTTGGGAATTGCGCTGGGCTGATAGCACTTATTATAAACTGAGCGTCCGCTTTTTGGGGGGAGGACATAAAAACGGATGGCGCGGCGCCAGGGCCCGGGGCCCTAGTGCGTCATGTCGTCGACGGTACGGGTCTCCGCCTGCACGGCGGCAGGGCTGAGCGGTAAGGGGGTGACCTCGCGCTCCAGGGCGATTTTCAGCACTTCATCCATGGATTCGACGAAGTTCAACTTCATATCTTTCTTGATGATCTCCGGAATATCGTAGAGATCCTTCTCGTTTTCTTTCGGCAGTACCAGTTCATGTATGCCGTTGCGATGGGCGGCCAGCATTTTTTCCTTCAAGCCGCCGATGGGAAGCACCTTGCCGCGCACCGTGATTTCGCCGGTCATGGCGAGATCGCCGCGAACGGGAATATTGGTGAGGGCGCTGGTAATGGAGGTGGCGATGGTAATACCGGCGGAGGGGCCGTCCTTTGGAATCGCGCCCTCCGGAACGTGCAGATGGATATCGAGGTGGCGATAGAAATCGCGGGCCAAACCGAGCGAATGGGAACGGGACCGCAGGTAGCTCATCGCGGCCTGCGCCGATTCCTGCATCACGTCCCCGAGCTTGCCGGTTAGCGTCAGCTTGCCGCGGCCTTCCATGACGGCCGCTTCGGTGGTGAGAATGGAGCCGCCGACCTCGGTCCAGGCGAGACCGACGGTAGCGCCGATCTCGTTCTTATGATCGGCAATCGTATCGCGGAAGCGCGGCGGTCCGAGGAATTCGGTCAGCGTCTGCAGGTTGATGGAGATCGCGGGCAGTTTGCTTTCGATTTTCGGCAGTTCGGCGGTCGTTTCCTCAACGACAGGCTCGTCTTTTTTCTTCGTCTTTTTCTTCTTGGCGGCCGCGACCGCGATTGCCGCCTCGTCAATCACTTCGCCGGCCCGGGCGATCTCTTCCGGCGAATCGGTAGCCGAGATTTCCACTACCTTCCGGGCGATTTTCCGGCACACGTTACCAATCTCGCGTTCCAGGTTGCGAACCCCGGACTCTCGCGTATACCCCTGAATCAGCGCGCCCAGACCTTCCGGGGTGAACTCAACCTGCTTCTCTTCCAAACCGGTGGCCGTCTTCTGCTTCGGGATCAGGAACGCCTTGGCGATCTCCGCCTTTTCCAGTTCCGTATAGCCGGACAGCCTGATGACTTCCATACGGTCCTGCAGCGGCGCGGGAATGGTGTGGAGCACGTTGGCGGTGGCGATGAAGAACACTTCGCTCAGGTCGTATTCGACATCAAGATAGTGATCCTGGAACATAAAGTTCTGCGCCGGGTCCAGAACTTCGAGCAGCGCCGAGGACGGATCGCCGCGGAAGTCGGTGGACATTTTGTCGACTTCGTCCAACATGAAAACCGGGTTCTTCGTACCGGCCTTCTTCATGCTTTGAATGATCTGTCCCGGCAGCGCGCCGATATAGGTCCGGCGGTGGCCGCGGATTTCGGCTTCATCGCGAACGCCGCCCAGTGAAAGGCGGACGAACTTGCGTCCGGTCGCTTTGGCGACCGACATGCCGAGCGACGTCTTGCCGACGCCGGGAGGTCCGACAAAGCAGAGAATCGAGCCCTTCGGATTCTTCACCAGGCGGCGGACGGCGAGAAATTCGAGGATGCGCTCTTTGATCTTATCGAGGCCATAGTGGTCTGAATCGAGCACGCCATGGGCGAACTTCAGATCCCGGACTTCACGGGTCTTTTTCTTCCACGGCACGGCGAGCAGCCAATCGAGGTAATTGCGGGAGACGGTGGATTCGGCGGACATGGCCGGCATCTGCTCCAACCGTTTCAATTCGGCGTGGGCCTTTTCCTGCGCGTCTTTCGACATGCCGGCGGCGTCGATCTTCTTCTTTAGCTCGTCGAACTCACTCTTTTCCCCACGGCCGAGTTCCTTCTGAATCGCCTTAATTTTTTCGTTGAGATAATACTCTTTTTGCGCGCGTTCCATCTGGCGCTTGACGCGCCCCTGGATCGAGCGGTCCACGGAAAGCTTCTCGATTTCGATGTCCAGCATTTCGGCGACCCGGGTCAGCCGATCGACCGGATCGAAGATTTCGAGAAGTTCCTGCTTTTCTTCGATGGTGAGCTGCAGGTTGGCGCCGACCGTGTCGGCGAGCTTGCCCGGATCGTCCACTTTGATGGCGGCGATCATGGTCTCGTAGTTGAGATTCTGGCTGAGCTTCACGTATTGCTCAAACAGCGTAGTGACGCGATTGGTCAATCCTTCCAGATGCGAACCGGATTCGAGCTTCGACGCAAATGTACGAACGGTGGCCCGAAAGAACCCTTCCTCGGCGGCCACGGAAACGACCCTGGCCCGTTCCACGCCTTCGACGAGCACCTTGATATTACCGTCGGAGAGTTTCAGACTCTGCACAATGTTGGCAATGGTGCCGACCGAATAGATCTCATCGGGCCGGGGGTCGTCAATAGAGGCGTCGTGCTGAGTGGCGAGGAAAATCTTCTTATCGGCGGAGAGCGCCTCTTCGAGGGCGCGCACACTCGAATCGCGGCCGACGACGAACGGGGTCATCATGTGCGGGAAGATGACCACGTCCCGGATCGGCATCATGGGGAGGCGTCTGGATTCTGTACGTTCTCGTGTGCTCATTCGTGAATTGACCTAGGTAGATTGGACAGGATACTTTCGTTTGATTCGGAACTCCGGAAAGCGACTCCCTACCCTCGATAATTTACAAGGGGACGGAGAGGAGTGAGTGGAAATAAGTGTCGGGGAATTTTGGGGAAAGAGGCTAGCCGGCCTTTTCCAAAAGCGCGAGACTGATCTTCTGCGTGAGGACCATCTCTTTCGTAACCAGGAATTCGCGAATTTTTTTGTGGGAAGGGAGGAAGTACATCAGATCGAGCATCAGGTCTTCCAGGATCATCCGCAAACCGCGGGCCCCCACCTTCCGCTCCATAGCGAGCGACGCGATAGCTTCCAGGGCGTCGTCACTAAATTTCAGTCTAACATTCTCAAATTCGAACAATCGCTGGTACTGCTTAATGACGGCGTTCTTCGGCTTCGTCAGAATCTGGAGGAGCGCTTCGCGGTCAAGATCTTCGAGCACGCCCACGACCGGAAGACGGCCGATGAATTCTGGAATAAAGCCATAGCGGATAAGGTCGACCGGCTGGATAAGGCCGATCAGGTGCTCATCCTTGCGCGGCAGGAGTTTGCGCGGACGCACCGTCTCCTTCTCTTCGACTTCCGAGAATCCGATGGACCGGCGGCCGACGCGACGTTCGACGATCTTGTCCAGGCCGATGAACGCGCCGCCGCAGATGAACAGAATGTTCGTCGTATCGACGGGCGTGAATTCCTGGTGCGGATGCTTGCGGCCGCCCTGCGGCGGCACGTTGGCGACCGTGCCTTCCAAAATCTTCAATAGCGCCTGCTGCACGCCTTCGCCGGAAACGTCCCGGGTGATGGAAGGATTCTCGTCCTTGCGGCAGATCTTGTCGATTTCATCGATATAGATGATGCCCTGCTGACAGCGCTGAACATCCCAATCGGCGTTTTGCAGCAGACGAAGAATGATGTTCTCGACGTCCTCGCCGACATACCCGGCTTCAGTAAGCGTAGTGGCGTCGACAATGGCAAAAGGAACGTCCAGGATGCGGGCGAGCGTCTGCGCCAGCAACGTTTTGCCGGTACCTGTCGGACCAATCAACAGAATATTCGACTTGCCGAGTTCGACGTCGCTACCGCGCTGCTTGTTCATCTGAATGCGCTTGTAGTGGTTGTAGACGGCGACGGCTAGCTTCTTCTTAGTGGAATCCTGGCCGATGACGTACTGGTCCAGATATTCTTTCAATTCAAGGGGTTTGGGCAGCTTGTGCGGGGTGGAGTATGTCTGCTCATTCCGGTCATCTTCCAGAATGGAATTGCATACGGCGATGCACTCATCGCAGATATAGGAGCGGGGATAGTCGCTGAGCGGGGAGGAGATCAGCTTGCCGACGACATCCTGGCTCTTGTGACAAAACGAACAACGCAGAGACTCGTCCGACGAGGAACGCTTCACGCGGGATCTCCTGTGGGGATAAACTTTCTATACAGAAACGCCATAGTCGTGCCGCCTTCATTATAGCCCCTCCGCCGGTTATGCAAGGGCAATCTTCCTACGTAGGGTTAGTGTTCGGGCCGGATCAATGTAAAAGCCAAGTGAGCTTGTGGCCTATTCCTTCCCCACGGGAATGCGAAATAGGTTCCTCTGCGTCGTAGCCTTCACGTACGCGAAGACGGAGGGATTCGGGCCGGGCGAAACGTTCCACGCTTCGATGACACGGGCACCGGGGAAGGCGGCTTCGACGTCGAGCCCACAGATTCCCGCAGGGGGAAGATTGGGCAAGGCTTGGCCCCAAGGTATGGGAATGGCTAAGGTCTTACCGGGGCTTCCGCGGGATTTCCTCCGCACACTGACGTAAAGAAACTTCCCGTCCGGGGCCCAAGCGGCCGGCAAACCGGAATCACGGCAGATCCAACGCGGAGCGCCGCCTTCGGTTGGGACCGCAAGCGTGCCTCCGCCGATCGCCGGGCTTCCTTCCGGGGCCGGTGAGATGGTTGAGATCCAGCGCCGGTCGGGAGAAATGTACTCGATATTGCCGATGGGGTACGGAACCACCTTCGAACGGCCGGATCCGTCCCGGTTCATCCGGGCAAGATAGTGAGCTGTTCCGTCCGAAAGCCGGAACATAATCTGGCCGTCCGGACCAAAATGCGGGGAATCTCCGCCGGCGGAAGAGATCAATTGCGGGGGGGAACCACGATCCAAAGCGGCCAGCCAGATCTGTGCGGGCTTGCCGGAGGGTTGTGTGGAAAAGACGACCTCTTTACCGTCGGCGGAGATGTCGTACTCCAAGATGGAGATACCGCGCACCAAAGCCCGACTTTTCTCCGCCGCAAGGTCGGCCCGCCAGAGCCCAACCGCAGCTCCCGGCGACTCGCTCTTCAAGTACAACACCGACTTGCCATCGCGCGAAAATGTGGGGGCCGCTCCGAAGACGCCGGATCGTCCCGACTCCGGCACGTAGCCTTCCGATGACAGTGGACGGTCGCCGCGAACATCGTGAATCCACACGGCGCTACGGTGAATACCGATCGAAGTGATCAATGAGCGTCCATCCGGCGCCACCGCGACGCCGTCCTCATCCGTGGGGCCGAACGTGATCTGCTCAGGCTCTCCAGCCGGAAATCGCTGACGCCATAAGTGGCGATTCCCGTCAACCGAGGCGCCGAAATACATCCACCTTCCATCCGGCGACCACGCCGCCGAGGTGCAATTTCCGTTTGGACCCACCTGCCTGCCCCCCGCGCCGCCATCCAACGGAACGAGCCGGCACGGTTGCCACACAGGATTCATTTCCGCCGCCAGCGCCCACTTGCGATCGGGCGAGGCGTAGGAAAGGTGCACCATGCCGCGTTCGTCCTGGGGGAAATAGATCTTGCGGTACTCGGAGCGGTTTTCCATTGCGGTGACCATTCCCATGTGAACGCCGGTGCTGATTTCGGAGAAGAGAACGCGCCGTTGGTCAAGCCAGGTGAGGCCTGCGGCGTTGGACAGCAGTTCCCTCTCGCCGCCGCCCAGCGGGGATACGGTAGAGGTCTTCCAGCGTCCAGCCTGTGAAGTGGCATACGCGATTCGCGAGCCGTCCGGTGAGAATGCCAGGCCGTACTTTGGCCGCGGATCATGGGTGATCTGGACCGGTTCCCCATCGGGAAGCAGCTTCACGTAAACCTGATCCGTGGAGAGGAACCAAGTGTCGCTTCGAAGAAAAGCGAGCATTCGTCCGTCGGGCGATAAAGCCGGCGACACCGCCGAATCGGTAAAGTGTGTGAGCTGCTCGTAGGTAAGTTCCTGCGTCGTTGGCGTGGTCAACCGGGCGACGCCCAGCCCAGCGGCAGCCGCCAGTAACACGAAAGCCCCTCCTACGATATATTTGCGGTCCAGGCGCGCATGCGCGGGAGGTGGCGCGCCGGCGATTATCGGCTGGCGCGGAAACTCCACCACCGGTGTTGTTACCGGCGCCGTGAATAGGTAGCCTCGCCGAGCGACAGTCCGGATCAACTGCTGCGACTCGTCGCCCAAGGCCCGGCGGATTTCGACTATACACTGCGACAATGAATTATCCATGACCGCGGTATCCGGCCAAACCGCCTCGGCCAGGGCAGCTTTGGTCAGCAGCCGGCCGTGCCGCTCCACCAAATAGGTTAGGACTTCGAAGGATTTCGCTCGTAGCGTGACCTCCTCGGCGCCGCGCAACAGCGCACCACGGTCCAAGTCCAGCGTGAAATCGCCAAACAAGTATTGGCGGCGGGCCCGTTCTCCGGAATGTGGCTCAGGGGTTCCCAACCGAGGCTCCTTGGCGGCTTTGACGGATATTTCACCAAAATATCACCGCGGCATCACTACTTCAACCGCTCCATCGGGGTAAGCTTCCGCTCTGAGGTGCCCGATTCTTTAGATCTGAAGATCCGGCCTCGTGAAAAAGGAGAAAAGTACATGAAGAGTATTATCAAGATGACCCTGTTCGCGGTTGGCTTCGCCGTCCTCTCCCAAGGAGCGTTTGCGCAACGTAACTGTAGGGACGCCAGAGGCAATCTCACTGAATCCTGGAGCGGCGGAAGCGACTCGACGGGAACAATCGGCAATGGGTTATGGCTCAACGGAACGACGCTGACGGTCTTTACCAGCGCCGGTTTTCCCACGCCCGTCCCAACCCAGTTTACCTACACCGCCGCCTTCACCATCACCACGGGTCAAGGACAACTGAAGGGTACCCGAACATTCCTCAGCGATGTTGGAACCGGATGGAGCGTTGACATGACGATCATCGATCCCAGTACCAGCACGGGAATCTTTGCCGGGGCGACGGGTGTGCTCTACGTGAATCAAATTAAGAGTAATACGGCTCCTCCTCCCACCACCTACGAGTCTGAGGTTAATGGCCGGATTTGTTTCACACGGTAATGCGCACGCCCGGAAAGGTAATCCACGACCGGGATAATAGGCGACAGGTGTCGACACCGGCAGGAAGACGCTGCGGTCGGCCCGATCGCGATGCCGGCGCCAGCGTGGGTCATATCCCAATTTCGAAGTAATTTCAGGCGCTGCGCCACGACTTTCGCTCTCCGGGAGCCTAGCGCAATGTAGATCGGGAGACGGGCTATCGCTGGTGCGCCAGAGGACGGCCGGTCTCACCCTTTGGAACTCGGCAAAGCCTCTCGCCCAGGCCATTTTTGCCATCATTGCACTGCGGCGGTTGAAGGCTTTGCGCTCTTTACCGCCGTTTCGCGGTGGTGCCCAAGTTTGTTCCGGACGTCGACAATCTCGTCATTCGATGGAACTGGACCCGCACAAACACGGGACACTCC
Source organism: Bryobacteraceae bacterium (assembly GCA_046155405.1). GTDB lineage: Bacteria > Acidobacteriota > Terriglobia > Bryobacterales > Bryobacteraceae. Next base: position 16,188 of record JBJXFL010000098.1, read on the forward strand.
CTACTTAGAGCTTTCCACATCCGGTATCGGAGAGGCGGCTGGAAGGTAGCGGGCTAGCACCTCGCGAAGGCGGTCCAAGCGAATCGGCTTGGAAACATAATCGTTCATACCCGCGGCGAGGCAGAGTTCGCGATCGCCTTTCATGGCGTTGGCGGTCATGGCGACGACGGGGATTTTCGCGGTGGCGGAGCTTTGGCGGAGGCGTCGAGTGGCTTCATAGCCGTCCATGCCGGGCATCTGGCAATCCATCAGGACGAGCCGGAAATCCCGGGCGGCGAGGGCATCGAGCGCGGCGGCGCCATTCGGGACCACCTCCGCGGTAAGGCCCAATGCGCCCACCAGACGCTGGGCGAGCACCTGATTGACGGCGTTATCTTCAGCGATCAAAACGTGTCCGGAAAGGCGGGCGGGAGGGAGCATGGGCGCGGGAACGGTGCGGCGAGGAAGGCAGGCGGCGGAGACAAGGGCCTCCGCGATTTGTACCGAGCGAACCGGGCGGAGGAGGGTGCCGGCGAGGGCGGCGGCGTGATCCACGGATTCGCCGCGGTGGAGCAACAAAAATATGGGCGGCGCCTGATCGGGAAGAATCGACCGCAGCCGCGGCCAGAGCGCGGCCGGCGGAATGCCGGTTTCGACGCCGGCAATCACGCAGTTGAATTTTTCGGCCGCTAGCAGTTGCGCGGCTTCCTCCAGCGTCGCGGCCAGGGCGGCGGAGGCTCCATGGCGGGTGATCAAATGGCCGATCGTGGCGCGGGAGAGCGGGGCGGGCTCGATCACCAAAATGTTCGAGGCGGGCGTAAGGGGAATGACGGTGTGGGAGCTGGCGGCGGCGGCGAGTTTGATATCGAACGTGAATTTGGCGCCGGCGTTTTCCTCGCTCTCCGCGGAAATGGACCCGCCCATGGCCGCCACCAGTTGACGTGAGATCGCCAAGCCGAGACCCGTGCCTCCGTAACGCCGGCTGGTGGAGGTATCCGCCTGCATGAACGGCTGAAAAAGGCCCGACAACGTAGCGGTATTCATGCCAAGCCCCTGGTCGGTAACCGAGAACTGAATCCGAACCGCGTCCGCTTCCTGAGCCGCTAACCGCTGGGCGGGCCCGCGGTCGACAGCCACGGAAACCTGGCCTGAGGGCCGAACTTCCACGAAAACGGCGCCGCCGTTGGGCCACTCACCGCCGTGGCTGAACTTGATGGAGTTGCTGACGAGGTTCATCAGCACTTGCCGGAGCCTTCCTTCGTCGCCGCGGACCCACTCGGGGACGGTGAAATCAATATGGTAACCCAGGTCCACCCCCTTCTCCAACGCCCGGGGTCCCAACAGATCGAAAACATCCTCGATGGTATTCCGCAGAACAAAATCCTGCATTACGAAATCCAGTCTGCCGGCGCTCATCTTGGAAAAGTCCAGAATGTCGTTCAGAATATCGAGCAGCGCCTCGGCGGAGCGGTGGCTGGTACGGGCGAGTACTTTCTGCTCCCGGTCAAGGCCACTCTGCAGGAGTAATTCGAGCATGCCCATGACGCCGTTCATCGGCGTACGCAACTCATGACTCATGTTGGCCAGGAACTCGCTCTTGACACGAGCGGCGGCCTCGGCCTCCCGGCGTGATTTTTCAAGCAACACGGACTCAACGGTGGAACGGACGAACCAATCGTTCAATTCACAAATTTGGAAGCTGACCGCGGCGAGGAAAATGAGCATGAGGGCCAGCAGGATGGCCGCCTCCATATCGGCTCCGGTGGCGACGCCGGCCAACGTGGGAATCATCGCGCACGCCAGATAGGTAAAAGAGAGCTTTCGGTCTCCGGCGAAGGCCCCTAAGGCGAAGCAACCAATCCCCGCCGAAATCAACAGAATGGTGAACTGAAGGAAGGCGCCGCGATAACGAATCTCCATATAGCAAGCGAAACAGCCCCAGATGAACCCGGCCACGGAGGTGTGGCGGCAATAGGAACGCAGCCAGCGAGCGGCCAGTTCCGGATCGGTAGGCGCCCGGTCGGCCAACAGCATTCGCCAGCGAACGATCGCGGCAACGCTGAATAGGGAAAGAATCAGCGCGAAGAGAAGCGGTTGCTCCTCCGCGAAGGATGTACCGAGGCCGAGGGGAATCAGGATGAGAACGTACAAGAATACAGCCCAGCGGCTGCATCGCCAAATCTGTGCGGCTCGCGCCACTTGGACTTGTGACGGGAGACCCTGGTCAGCGGTAATCACTTACAAAAAGACTACTACGTCGCACCCGGTCTCGATGTCTCCGCCCAATATTCTCCGCGCCGCCGCTTTTCTTGCGGGCTATTGTGCACCTTCGCGCGCGGGCTTCTAATGTCGGGCGGAACGATAGAAGCGGAAATCGCGCTACAGCACTCCGTGTTTTTTCAGGAATTCGAAGATTTTCGGGTAGAGCTGGTCGTGTGTTTCCCTGGGAAAGCCGTGGATTCCTTTGGGAACCGGGATCATTTCCGCCTGTGCTCCGGCTTCGATAAGGGCTTTGGTGAGGTTGACCCCATGCTGATAGGGCACGGTGGCGTCGGCATCGCCGTGGAGCGTGAGGACGGGCGGGACGTCCTTGCGGACGTAGGTCATAGGCGACACGCGGCGGGCGAGCGTCGTCCGGTTCGGACCTTCCGGGACCCACGTGGTCGCGTACTTGCGTTGGTTGGGGCCGTGGAGCTGGTCTTCGACATCGGTGACGCCGTAGAAGTTGACGACGGCGCGGACCTTCACCGGCTTGCCAAGATTCGCGCTCTTCGGCGTCATGGCGACCATCAGCGCCAAGTGGCCGCCGGCGCTGCCGCCGGTCACGGCGACGCGTTTGGGATCGGCGCCATACTTACGGGCGTTGTCGAGGAAGAAATTGGCGGCTTTCAACGCGTCCTCCACGGCGGCGGGCGCGGTGGCCACTCCCGCCAAACGGTATTCGACGTTGGCGACGACGAAATCTTTTTCAAGATAGCGTACGACCCAATTGGCCACGAGAGTAGACTTCATGCCGCTGGTCCAGCCGCCGCCGTGGATGATGATCACGGCCGGGCGGGGCCCCGGCGCCGCGGGCTTATAGATGTCCATCACGGTTTGTGGGTGAGTGTCGTAGGGCACATTTTCCTGAACCGTCGCGCCGGCCGGAAGCCGCACCGGAATGGGCGCGGGCTGGGCGGCGAGGACGAGTGCGGCAAGTAACGGAAAAGCGAGCGACCGCGAAGTAGGCATAACGCCATTTAACCTGATAGTGTCAGAGAAATGAAGAAGCTTGTGTGGATTTTTATCTGTATGGTTCCGCTTTGGGCGGACGGCAAAGGCGTTATTGAAAGCATCCGCGCCAATCGGGACATGCCCCTCACGGCCGACCCGAATGCGCGCCATTGGAGAAACGCCGTCCCGGCGATTGCCGAGAATGGCCCGACCGGCGATCCCGTGCCCGGGCATCGCACCGAGATCCGTTCGCTGTGGACGGATAAGAACCTGTACCTGCTTTTTACGTGCCCGTATGAGGAGTTGAATTTGAAGGCCGATCCGGATCTGACGAAAGATACGTGGCGGCTGTGGGAGTGGGATGTGGCGGAGGTTTTCGTGGGCGCGGAGATGGACAAAATTTGGCACTATCGCGAGTACCAGGTGTCGCCGCAGGGCGAGTGGATAGACCTCGACATTGACCGCAAAACGCCCCTGCCGCAGGGCGGTATGTTGTGGAATTCCGGCTACAAGGTGAAGGCGCGGATCGATAAAGAAAAGAAGATCTGGTACGGCGAGTTCCAGATTCCGATTGAAAGTATCAACGGCGCCACGGCGAAAGCCGGTAGCGAAATGCGCGTCAATTTCTACCGCATGCAAGGAAAGAAACCGGACGGGCACAGGATGTTGGCCTGGCAGCCGACGGGCGCGCGGAACTATCACGTGCCGGAGTCGTTCGGACGTTTGCGGCTGGCCGGTAAATGAGGGGAGACAGCGGCCTTCGCATCTCCCATGTGGGTCTGCGCGGCATTGTCGGCCGCGGATTGACGGCCGGCCATATTCTGGATTTCGCGGCGGCGTTCGGTACGTTTATTGAGCCTGGGCGGCCGGTGGTGGTGGGGCGCGATCCGCGCGCCAGCGGGCGCATGGCGTGGGAGGGCGTCGTGTCGGCGCTCATGGCGTGCGGGCATGAAGTGATTGATCTGGGCGTGGTGTCGACGCCCGTTGTGCAGCACGCGCTGCAACGGCTGGACGCCGCCGGCGGCATTGCCATTAGCGCCAGCCACAATGCGGCGGAGTGGAATGCGCTGCGATTCCTGGGGCCGCGCGGGACCTATCTTTCGACGGCGGAGGCGGGTGAGTTGCTCGACATTTATCACCTGCGGAAGTTTCGATATTTAGAGTGGGATCGGTTGGGCGGACTGCGTTTCGATGCGGGCGCGTTGGATAGATATATCGACGAGTTGGCGGCCGTCTTCGACCTGCCCAGCCTGCGCGGATTTCGCGTGGTCGTCGATTGCTGCAACGGCACTTCGGCGTTGATTTTGCGGCGGGTTGTCGAGCGCTTCGGGCTGGATCTGGTGTTGATCAATGAGCGTGTGGAAGGCGTGCACTTCGCCCATGAGCCGACCACTTCGGCGCGGATGGTGGAGTTGCAACTCGGGCCGCTGATGAAGCCCCTTCACGCGGATGCGGGCTTTCTGTTCGACGTCGATTCGGATCGCGTCGCCATGGCCGACGAACAGGGCCGCGGGGTGTCCGAGGAGATGATGCTGCCACTGTTGGCGGACCATCAGCTCTCGCGCGGGCCGGGGAAAATCGTGATCACCAACCTGTCGAGCTCCGCTCTCCTGGAGGAAGTCGCCGCGCGGCACGGCGGGCGCGTGTTGCGCGTCCCCGTTGGGCGGCAGGCGGCGATGGACGCGTTGGCGGCGTATCGGCCGGAGCAGATCGCCGTGGCCGGGGAAGGCACGGGCGCGGTGATGATGCCGCAATTCCGGTTTATCTACGACGGCATTGCGTCAATGTTGGCGGTGTTGACGATGATGCGCGAGCGGGGCCGGTCACTCGGTGAACTGTTGAGCGAATACCCCCGGTATTCAATATTGAAGGGCGAAGTCCGGTTGGAATCGCCGCGCGTGCCGGCGTTGTTGGTGGATCTGCTGGCATCCTATCCGGACGGACGGATTGACCGCACCGATGGCCTGCGCGTGTCCTGGCCGGACCGCTGGTTCCACGTCCGCGTGAGCCATACCGAACCGATCATTCGCGTGATCTGCGAACAGCGCGGCGAGGCCCCGCGGGAACTATTTGCAACATTGATGGACAAAGCCAGGAGCTACAGCTAATGCCCCGCGAGCACCTGCTGAAAATTGGGGTATCGGGTGTGCGCGGCGTGGTGGGCGAGTTCCTGACGCCCTCGCTCGCGCTGCATTTCGCGCAGGCGTTTGGGACTTATGTGGGCCGTGGTCGTGTGGTGGTCGGCCGCGACACGCGCACCAGCGGGCCCATGCTGCAGCACGCCGTGAATTGCGGATTGCTGGCGGCCGGTTGCGATGTTATCGACGTTGGCATTCTCCCTACACCGACCATTCAGATCTACGTTGAACACATTCGCGCCCGCGGCGGCATTGGCCTGACGGCGTCGCACAACCCAGCCGAATACAACGCGCTGAAACTCTTCAACAAGGACGGCCAGTTCTTCAACCACTACGAACGCAATGAGCTGATCGACCTCTACCACCAGAGCGATTTCGCGCAGGCCACGAACGCCGAGATCGGCTACGTGACTCGCGATGAGGGTGCCCCAAAGGCCGTGCATATCGACCGCGTGCTGGCGAAGGTGGACGTGGAACGCGTTCGCCGCCGCCGCTTCCGCGTGGCGCTCGATGCGGTGAATGGTGCGGGGTCGGTGATGACGCCGGGATTCCTGGTGGACTCGCTCGGGTGCCGCTTGGACGCGATTTCGATTGACCCGGCGAAGGTGTTTCCACGAGTGGCCGAGCCGCGTCCGGACACGCTGGGAGACTTGGCCGGGTTAGTGAAAAGGACTGGCGCCGAAGTTGGATTCGCGCAGGATCCCGATGCGGACCGGCTCGCCATCGTCGACGAGAACGGCCGCGTGCTGGACAACGACGACGTGCTTGCGCTGGCCGTCCTGCGCGCGCTGGCGGTGGCGCCGGGTGACGTGGTGGTGAACTTGACTACCTCTTCGGCGATTGACGATATTGCGCTGGGATTCGGCCGGCGCGTATACCGGACGCCGGTTGGCGAGGCGAACGTGGTTGAAACTATGCAGGCGGTAAAGGCCGCGATTGGCGGCGAAGGTTCGGCGGGCGGCGTGATCTTCCCGGCCGTGCAACTGTGCCGCGATTCGTTCACCGCGATGGCGTTCCTGCTGGACCTGATGGCGGAGACCGGCAAGACGGTTTCAGAACTAGTGGCCGCGTTGCCCCAATACACAAGGAAATCGGGCCAGGTGCCATTTGAGCATGGGCGGCTGGGCGGGTTGATGCAGGCGCTGGAGGAAGGGTTTCCGGAGGCGGACGCGGATCGCACCGATGGGTTGAAACTGATATGGCCGGACCGTTGGCTGCATGTGCGCTCTTCGAACACGGAGCCATTGCTGCGGCTGGCCGTCGAGGCCAAAACGGCGGACGCCGCCGAAACGCTTTATGCCACGGCGTGGGGGTTGCTAACGGGATGAGGCTTATTGTGGCGCTTACGTTCTTACTGGGAGGCTGTGCGCCGAAACGCATGCCGCCGCCGGCATCTCTTTCCGGCGCTCCCAGCTTTATACAGTTGGAGGCTGGCTGGCGCGTCCGCGTCATCACACCGATGCTGAAATCCGGCGGATTCCTGCTGAAATCGGCGGGCCCGCAGGAAGAGGGTGGAACAATCACCCTTCGCGCCGGCGACGAATTTCAGGGCTTTGAAACCGCCATCTACGCCGCCGGTAAGCACAAGAGGAGCGGCGTGGCCATAACACTCGCCGAGGTAACGTTCAATCGCAACGGTGAACTTACCCATCCCGCCAAATCGTTCGCGCCCCGTCTGCGCATACCCGGACGCCTGGGCCACGTGCGGCTGCTCTTCACGCGGAAAGTGAGCGAAGCCGATCACAATATGGCCGTACTGGCGGCAGCCAATCCACCGCGTTTGGCCGCGCTGACCCAGCGAGTGCAAGCGGCGCCCGAAACGGCCTGCCGCAATAACCGCAATGAATATTGTGAATGGATTCCAGCGGGCGTGGCCGTGCGAGCCGAACGCTCGGCCGGTGCTGGTTGGGTGGCGGTGCGATAGTGAGCTACTGTGCGGAGCTGATCCAGAGTTCGACGGCCTCGGTGTAATCCGAGAAAGTGAGACCTTCCGGGCGTCGCCTAAGTTTTTTGCACATGCTTGGCAAATCCTCTTGAAACTGCGAATGACGCTCGGCAACTTCGCTCCCACCCGGGAAGCCTTTGGCGCTTGAGCCGCTTGCCAGCCAGTTGCGAACTTCCGTGATGGCCTTTTCCGGCTCTCCTCGGTGGACATGAATGTCAAGGCCCGAGATGTCGGAAACGGATGCTCGATAACGATATGGTTCGCTGTCGAGAATCAAACACGCCTTGCGGCTTTGCGCGGCGTCGCCGAACCGCTTGCATCCCAGATCCAGCCCAAGTTCGAGTGGCATGTTGAACCTGGGGAGTTGTGTGGCGGCACTGAGCCCCACGGACGAAAGATCGTGGATGCTGAAAGCGCATTCGCCGATGATCCGCATGATCTTTTCGAGCCGGACCACACTGCCATCGTCGATCTCGAGCGCACAACGGGGGATGAATTCGAGATCGATAACGGCAAATACAATGGCTTCGAAGATGGGTTTGTACGTCTCATCGAACGGGCAATTGATGAAGATATCAGTCGTTCGGACATCAACAGGCAAGTGTCACCGATTCACGCGCGAGGATCCAGGAGACGTTCCCGAAGAACCGCGGAGATCGCCTTCTTGATTGCCGTTCTGCCAAGGCTGCTCTTTCTCCGGCGGGACCGGACGGGTCTAATCCCGCGGACATCGGTGATCCTCATCGATCCATTCCGCCCATGGATAACGATTTGACCGACAGATTCCCGCCGCGTCAGCAGGCGCGCCGCGGCAACGGCTTCTCGCTGAAGGGAGTACAAACCATCCCCCCATCCTGGCGAGGCGCCCTCACGCCGAATCACCCATCCGCCGTCCGTCGGAATTATGTGAGTTGATTTCGCAAGCATAGCCGAGACCGATTCTTAGTGTACAGCACGCGGCCTTCAGACACAGCCGTCCCTTGGCGACGATCTTCGTCCGGAAGCGTCCGTTCATGGCAAGCCGATTATCACGCTGCCGATTCGAACTCGACAAGAAAACGCATCGACGGCAGATGGCTCGCGCCGATCACCTCGTCAACGAGTCCGAGCCAGTAAGCGTCTTTGGCGGTCAACTCGTTCTCGCCTTCCTGCAGCGCCTGACACAGGGAGACGCGGTAGAACCATAACGGCTGTGGATGCGGACGAACTCTATCCAGTTTCCACTCTTGTTTGTCGCGTTCGGGGCCGCTTGCAAACTCCGCATTCTCCGAACCGCTAAGGAAGAAATCGGCCCAGCGGTTGCAGAGGTGCGCAGTGGCATCGTCCGCGACGGAAAGTCCCGGACGCCGCGCGATTGGTTTTGAGTTCAAAGTCGCCCAGCGCTTTGATAAGGACCGCTTCCCTGCCCGCGGTTCTTGTGGCGCTCAGGAATGATTTATTCGTGAACGCCGTTCGTGAAAAGAATTCAAAGTCATTTAACTTGGAGTTCGTCGGCGCCCTATACGCCGCAAACTCATTCCGTAGGTGCAGAATCGAACAAATGATCCGGCTGATCGATTTTCTCGCCAACGCTAGAGCACACGACTCGTTCCGAACCTGGCAGTAGACGGAACTGTCTTGGTATGCGATGGCGTGGTCGCCTGACGACAAAAGAACGGCGGCCGTAAGCGTACTCCGCCGCCACATCTATCTTGACTTAGTCCCTCACGGCGAATACTATTCTGTCGAGCGTGCAAAAAACACCGCTCAATAAACCTCGAAACCGCAAGGAGACCGCATGATCGACTTTACCGGAAAGCGCGCTCTGAGGGCGCTTAGTTTAGCGGCGCTGGCCGCGATCGCCCTTTTGGCTCAATATGGGCGGGGCGTGATTCTGGGCACGGTGACCGATGCGTCGGGGGCCGTCGTTCCGGGAATGAAAATTACGGCGGCGAACACCGCGACCAACGAAACCCGTGAGTTCGTCTCCGACGCCAACGGCAACTTTCAGTTCAACGCAATGCCCAGCGGTTTCTACACCGTCAGCGCCGCGGGTGCTTCGTTCAAGACGTCCACCGCGGCGAATCTTGAACTCCGGGTGAACTCGCAGCTTCGCGTGGATATCGTGATGCAGTTGGGCGGCGTGACGGAGAAGGTGCAGGTGGAGGCGACGGCGCCGCAACTGCAAACCAACACCGCCGTCATGGGCACCGTGATAGACGCGCGGACGATGATTGAACTGCCCCTGAACTCGCGAAACTTTTTCGATTTGGCCGCGCTAACGCCGGGCAGCATTCGCGTCGCCAGCGGATCGAGCGTGATGGATCAGCGCTCGATTGAAATCGGCGGCGTGCGCAATACGTCGACGAACGCGACGTTGGACGGCGTGGACTTTTCGGTGGCGAATGTGAACAACCCGGCCATTGCGCTATCGCTGGACGCGATCCAGGAGTTCAAAGTGCAGACGAATTTCATGGACGCTTCCTATGGCTATGGGGCGGCGGGCATCGACATGGTAAGCAAACGCGGCGCGAATGCATTTCACGGCGTGGTTTACGATTTCGTCCGGAACCGGGCGTTTCAGGCGGGGCAGTTTTTCCGGCCGCCGGCCGGAGCGCCCCGTTTCACCTATAACCAGTTTGGCGGCAATGCGGGCGGCAAGATCATCAAGGACAAGCTCTTCTATTTCGGCAATTATGAGGGGCGGCGGCGCCGGACGGGGACAATTTTGCAAGGTCTAATCCCAACGGAGGCGATGAAGCGGGGGGATTTCTCGGCATTGAACAAGGTCATTCGCGATCCCGCGAATGGCGGCGCGCCGTTCGCCGGCAACATGATCCCCGCGTCTCGGTTCGACCGTTTGACTAACTCGTTGATCCCGTTTTTTCCGGTGGCGAATTTCAGCGCGCGGCCCGGAATCAACTATCTCACCACGCCCAGCAATCAGGAACGGCGTGACCAGGCGACCGGGCGCGTGGACTATCTGGTGTCGCCCCGGGGTTCGTTATTTGGGCGCTACAGCTTTGCCGATAACGCGCTGGGCGACGCGGCTTACCGGATTGGGAAAGGACTGATTCGGCCCGACCGTACGCAGAATTTGGCAATTGGCTACACCCATACTTTTGGGGCGAATCTGATTAGCGAAGCGCGCCTGGGATTCACCAAGGCCTATCTGGCCCGCACGAGCGATGGCGACCGCTTCTCCAAAAACTACGCGGCGGAGTTAGGGATCAGGAATCTCGGCGGCGTGCCGGGCGATTATACGGAACCGGCGGTGACGCTATCCGAATACGCGCCCGGAAATCCGACGGGTTCGGCGGGGTTTGTCGGTTACGGACTCCGGATCGTACAAAACAATTTGTACTACCGGCTGGCGGATACGATGACTTACATTCGCGGCAAGCATAGCCTGAAGTTCGGCGGCGACGTGAACCGGTTGATGGTCGGATATGACCAGGGGTCAAACCAGAACGGGATATTCAATTTCGCGAATAACTTCACCGGCGACTCATTTGGCGACTTTTTGCTTGGCCATCCGCTGTCCGCGCAGGGCGGGCTCGGTTCGATCGGCGATTTTGGCGGCGTGGCGAAGTACGCGATCGGCACCCGGTATCAAGCCTTCGTGCAGGATGACTGGAAACTGACCGACCGGCTCACCTTGAACCTGGGGCTCCGGTATGAGGTGTTTCAAAACTGGCGCGGTCGGCTGGCGAACTTTGACTTACAATCGAACCGCCAGTTACTCGCGGGACAGAACTTCTACTATCAACCGGGCGTGGGGCTGGTAAACACTTCGTCGCCGGCGCTGCCGGAGCGGCCGATTGTTACCGATAAGAATAACTTCATGCCGCGCGTGGGACTGGCCTACCGGCTGGGGTCGAAGACGGTAATCCGCGCCGGAATAGGCGTTTTTAGCTTATTAAATACGGGCGGCGCCACGTTGAATGGAATCATGAGCACGGTGCCGTTTTTCGTGCAGGCGAATCTGATTTCAAGTTCCACGACGCCGACGCTGATTGCGTCCAATCTGTTTCCAACCGCGGCGCAGGCGGCCGGGTCGATCGGATCGCACAATGACTTACAACGCCGCGACGGATATATGTATTCGTATAACTTCAACATTCAACACCAACTAAGTCCCACACTGTTACTGGAGACCGGATATATGGGCAATACGGGTCATAAGCAAGTGGGGGCGGTGTATGTCAATCAGCCGCGGCTGCCGTCGAATCCATTGGCCCCGGAGCCGTTCGCGGCGCGTGTACCGTTCCCGTTGGCGCTGCCGACATTTTCCGAGACGACGAATTATCAATGGTCTAACTACAACGCGTGGTTCATCAAGCTGGAACAACGGCTGTGGCACGGGCTCAGCCTGACAAGTCATTACACCTGGGCCAAGATGATTGACGTCGCCGGGCCGGGTCAGAGTATGTACAACCGGCGGGCCGAACGGGGCCTTTCCGATACGGATATCCGGCACAACTTTATCGCCGGTTTTGTTTACAACTTGCCGGTGGGAAAGGGGCGCGGGTGGAACTTGAGTAACGCCGCGTTGGACGCTGTGATAGGCGGATGGCAGCTCAACGGCATCGCTAATATGCGGACCGGCGCGCCTTACTCGATCGCCACCGTCGGCGATATCGCCAATGTGGCCACCGGCGGACAGCGTGCGGACACAACGGGGGTGAAGCCGTCGAAACTGGATCCGCGAACGAGCGGATTGATTGGCCTCGACAAGTCCGCCTATGCATTGCCGGCGCGCGGCGCGTTTGGAACGCTGTCGCGGAACACGCAGCCGGGCTTTGGGATTAACAACTGGGACATGTCGATGGCGAAGAATTTTGGGCTACCCTTCCTGGGCGAAAGTGGGCGCCTGCAGCTTCGCTTTGAGTGGTTCAATTTTTTCAATCACACGCAGTTTGTGAATCCAAACGCCACGTTCAACACGCCGACGTTCGGGCTGGTGACATCCACGTTCGATCCACGCATTTTGCAGATCGCGGGAAGACTGTACTGGTAGCTGGGCGCGCGGCCATACTGGAACTATGCGCCGCCGCGCCTTTTTCCCTCTCCTAGCCGCGCAAACTATCCCGGACTTTACCTGTCCGATGGACCCCGATGTCCATTCCAAATTTCCCGGACGCTGCCCGCGCTGCGGCATGAACCTGGCCGTCGGCCTACCCGACCCGCTTGAATACCGCCTTCATGTCGAAGTCCTCCCGCGCGCTCCGATGACGACGCGGACGACCTCTCTTCGCCTCCACGTCACCCACCCTGGGACCAAGCGACGGGTGGAAAAATTCGAGGAGATTCACGAGCGGTTACTCCATCTCTTTCTGATTAGCGAAGATCGGCGGTACTTCGCCCATGAGCATCCCGAACCGGAACCTGGCGGCTACTTCCGGTTCCATACTAACCTCCCGCTCCCGGGCTTCTATCGAATCCTCACCGATTTTTTCCCGGCCGGCGGCACGCCGCAACTGCTCACCGCGCCGCTTTACGTGCGGGGCGAACCGCAAAGTTTCCAGCCGCCCGCAACACCCAATCTGCAGGTAAAACTCCGTATCGAGCCGGAAAAACCGATCGCCGGCCTCAAGGCGATGCTCTTTTTCGACTTGAACCCCATCGACGGGGTCATGCCATGGCTCGGCGCCTGGGGCCACCTGCTAAGCGCCAGCGACGATCTGCTGGACCTCGTCCACGCCCACCCCGCCTGGGAGCCCTACCGGAACCACGTCCAGTTCAATCTCATCTTCCCCCGGCCCGGCGAATACACCCTCTGGGCCCAGTTTCAAAGGCTCGGCGTGGTCAACACGGCCAGATTCCAAGTGACCGCTTCCGCTCTCGCCTAACGGACCGAAGCGTCCAGCGGGAGCCCGCGGATTACCGTGCCGGACGGAAGCCGGATGGGCTCCAGATAGGTGAGCCACCGCGCCTTCCCCGCTCCCGTCAGCCATGCCAACGGGACGATGCTCCCATCCGCCAATTCCGCCCACGTCTTGCCCTTACCCGCGCCGCGCACGGCCAATAACGTCAGCGACTCCGGCACCTTGCCCTGCAACCGGAACGCGCGGCCCGCCGGCGGAGGCGCCGGACGCCATACGGGAACCGCAAATACCGGCCGCAAATATTGCGGCTCCCCCTCCGGCGCCCCGCCCTCGGCCCATTCGGCCAAACGGTTAATCTCTTCCTGCGGCAGCGAAATGTCGTTCGAAAACTCTCCGAACCCCTTGGCCGCGGGCCATGGCGGCATCCGTCGCTGCAGCACTTCCTCCTTAATGGCGACCGCCCAGGGCCGCGCCTCGGCATAGGTTCGGAGCGAGAAAGGAGCCGGACCGCCCGGCTGGTGGCAACCCACGCACCGCTGCGTCACCATCCGCGAGATTTCGCGCGTCCAAGTCAGCTTGGTGGTGGGCGCGTCGTGAGCCCAGGCATTTGCCGACAGGAGCCAAAAAGCGCAAAGGCCGGTCGCGGCCCCTAACCCGTATTCCAGCCGCATCGTCAGTTTTTTGCCGTCGTGGCAGCTTTTCGCCGGTCCCGCGTGACATCGTCCGCGTCCATATGGGGCGCAACGGCGACGTCGAAGAATCCGATCATCATCTCATCCCAGCTCTGCTCGCCAAACCGAACGGTGGCGGACGGATCGGGATTGTGCTTGTTATTGGCCGAGTTGTCGAACCGCGCCGTGCATTCGATCTTTGTCCCCTTCGGCAGCAGTTTCTGCTCGTTGGGACGATAGACCAGTTGCCAATTAAAGTCATAGCGCGGTACGTTCAACAGCACCTCCGTTTCGCCCGTCGGAAAAACCGCCCGCATTTCGAACGATTTCCCGCGCAGGTGCATGTGGGGCAGCAACGTTACGAGCTTAGTATCTTCGTGCAATGTCAGGCTCGACCGTACTTCATAGTCCGGGTCGCCGGGCGGAATCGCGAACTTATCCGTCCCGGCCGCCAGCGTCACCACGCGCTCCTTGGCCGGCTGTTTCGAGAAGGCGAATCCGATCCGCGTCTGGTCCTTGGCGGCCTTCCCACTCGCGGTATAGTGCATTTGGAGCACCACGTCGGAACCGGCTTTCAGCAGCCGCCCTTGGCCGGGCAACATGGTGTCCGGCGGCATTCCCGGCGCGTACGCGCTCACCCATTGGCCGAATGGCGTGCCGCCTTCGCCGCGTTTGGGTAGATACGGTTCGCCCAACGGCGCATTCCGCAGCCACTTCGACCCCGGCGGGCGTACAAATGCAATCACATGGTGGACCACTTCCCGATTCCCCGGCCGCACTTCCGCCGCCGAAATCCAGGTGTCTTCCTTTAGGTTCAGCGGCAGTACAAAGTACGTGTAGTCGATGGTGCCGCTGTCCTTGACTTCAAATGGTTTCGGTATTTCGACGATCAAATCGGGCTGGCCGATGTTCCATCCCTGCACGAACTGTGCCGGTTTGGGAGCGTCCTTGGGATTTCCCTCCTTGGCGCCGCCGTCCGCCCAATGGACCAAAGTGTCGATTTCGCCCTGCGACAGCGACCGGTCGTTGGCGAACTTTCCAACATGCGGGGCGGCGAACCACGGCGGCATTCGCTTGGTTAGGACGGCCTCTTTAATGGCCTTGGCAAAAGGCCGGGCGTCATTATAGGTGAGAAACGACATGGGTGTCGCCTCGCCTGGGCGATGGCAACTCTGACAGTTTTTCTGCAATACGGGCTGGACATCCCGATGGAACGTCACTTGCTTAGGAATACTCGCAGAGAATGCCGTGCCCATCCCCAGCGCGAGAAGATATATGAATCGCATGTATGATTGCCTCACTTCTTAACTATACGAAGGGAATCCCGCCAATGGTTCCATCGCCCATCCAGAAACTTGGTATTGACCGAAGGCCTGCCCGCCGGTTAACGGTTCTCCAGAAACTTGACGCGTCGTTCGCGACTGGAACAGCTCAAGTTTCCAATGCTTTTGACCGGGAGCCCGCCCCGCGGCTAACGGCTCTCCATTCACTTGGTGCCTCACCCGCGCGCGGTACTGCCCAAGTTGTTAAAGCTCTGGACCGCGAACCCGCCCCGCGGCTAGCGGCTCAGATTTTCCTGAAGTTGGTTCAAGATACTGGCACCTACGCCGATAAGAGAACTGTAAGGTTGCAAACGCCCACATGAAAATTAATCACGGATATCAGGATTCCCGCGCCGCATCGGCGCAGGAAGCGGCCAAGACCCAGGAAACCGCCGCGGCGGCCCAGTCGCGGGTGGCCAAGGCCGGCGCCGGCGCGAACAAAGCTGGGAACGCTGACGAAGTGGATCTCTCGTCGTTAGCCTCGGCTCTGCAGGGAGCTCTGTCTGACTCGCCGGATCGCTCCGTCTACCTTGATCGGCTGGCCGGCGAATTCGCGGCTGGGACATATAAACCGGATGCAAAGGCAACGGCGAACGGCATCGTTACCGACACCCTTCTGGAACCTCCCGAACCTAAATAACACATAAACCGCCATGCAGGACTACCCCAAATCGGCCGCCGTACCAAGCTTGACCGGCGCCAAGAATGCACTCTCGCAACTAGCCACGCAGGATGCGCTGGAACACCTGAAAGCGGCGCTCCGTTCGCTGCAGGGTCTTGCCGCGATTCTACAAAACGGCCATCGCCTGGATCCGGATGAACAGCGTCAACTCGAACGGGCCTTGCTCCGCTTCCGCACCGAACTCCGCGATGCCGGCATTCTTGCCGAACGGGGGCTAGCCTACTGTCAGGACTCGACAAAGCAGCTAGACGCGGCGCCTGGATATCAATTTAACGGCGCCTTTGTCAGCGAAGCGGTTGACCGGCATGACCTCTCGCTCGAAGCGTAACTCCTATGGGAACCCTATTTACATCGATGGTCTCCGCCGCCAGCGCCATGCGGGCGCTGCAGCGGTCGCTGAATGTCGTCGAAAACAATATCGTCAACGCTTCCACCGTCGGCTATGCCCGGCAGGAAAGCAGCCTGATCGCGAATCCGTTTGACCCGAACTCGGGTTTCTCCGCCGGCGGCGTATCTTTTGGACCGCTAACGTCCTCACGCAATGCGTTCGTCGAAGCGTCCGTTTGGAAAACGCAGCACCGTGCGGGCTTCTCCGAAAATTTGGCGGCGAAGTTGACGGAAATTGAACGGACGTTTCCGCTCACCGACGGAGCGGGCGTTCCCGCCCAAATCGACAAATTCTTCGCCGCCGTCTCACAGTGGTCGGTCACTCCCAACGACTCGGTCTCCCGCCGCCAGGTACTCGACCGCGCCGCCACTCTCGCGCAATCGTTTAACCAAACCGCGCTCGACCTCGGTGACGCCGCTGGACGAGCCGGCGGAGAATTAGGCGCCACCGTTCTCAAGGTAAACCGTCTCACGGCGGACATTGTGTCGATCAACAAACAGCGGCGCGAGAGTTTCGGCAGCGCCAACGATGCCGGCCTCGACTCCAGCCTCCACGCAAAACTTGAAGAACTCTCCCAATTTGTCGATTTCACGGCGCTTCCGCAGGAAGACGGCTCGGTTTCCGTATTCATCGGAGGCCAAACCCCCGCCGTCATTGGCGATCACCAATGGCCGATCTCGCTTACAAATGCCGGTAGTACGTATCAGATTGTCGACGTCGAAGGTAACGACATTTCAAGCCGCGTAAACGAAGGCAAACTCGGCGCTCTTCTCGAGTTCCGGAATACGCTGCTCCCGGATTATCAGACCCGCCTGAATACCCTGGCCCAGGGCGTTGCCGACAACGTCAACACCGTGCTGAATGCCGGGATCGATCAAACCGGCGTCGCGCCAACCAAGAATCTGTTCACTTACAACGCTCAGATCGGCGCGGCCGCCACGCTCACCGTCACGGACATTACCGGACCGGAACTCGCCGCCGCCGCCCCCGGAGATTCCGGGGGGAACACAAATGCGCTCGACCTTGTCGACGTGCAAAATACCGGCATCTTTTCCGGGCTGACTCCGGCCCAGTATTATGCCGAACTCGCCTCCAATGTCGGCGACCGCCTGAATAGCGAAGAGGGGAATGGCAGCCTGCAGCGGCAACTCGTTCTGCAAGCTCAATCTGTGCGAGCGGAACTGTCCGGCGTCGACACCAACGTCGAAGCCACCAAGCTGCTCCAACTCCAAAAGGGCTTTGAGGCCGCCGGCCAAGTGATGTCGGTCCTCAATAGTCTCACCGATACGTTGATTAACATGATGCGCTAGGCCACCCCATGATTTCCTTTCTCGAAACAAAACATTCCGCTTTTCTAGAAGACCTGGGCCGGATTCAAAGCCGCGCCGAACGCGCTCAGCGCGAACTCTCCACCGGTCTACGGATGAACAGTATCGCCGATCACCCCGATCAGATTGGCGTCTTGCTCCAGTCGCGCGCGGAGCTTGCCTCCACCGAGCAAGCCAAGGCCAATCTCGGCCGCGCCAAGACCGAAGTCGACGCCGCCGAAATCTCGGTTCAAAATGGCATCAAGGCATTGGAGCGCATCCGTGTGCTCGGCTCCCAGGGACTCACCGGCACCTCTACGGCTAGTAATCGCGCGGTCATCGCCGGCGAGGTGGAGTCGGCTTTCCGCCAGTTAGTCTCCGTTTCCAACGTCGCTATCGACGGTCGATACATTTTTGCGGGCTCGGCCGACCAGGCTCCGCCCTACGCGGTCGATCTAACGCAGGCCTCCGGCGTCACGCCCTACGCTGGCGGCAACGCCACCCGCCAGATTCGCGACTCCTCCGGCGTGCGCCTGTCCATCGCCCACACCGGCCAGGAAATTTTCGATTCCGCCACTCCATCGCGCAACGCCTTCACCGCGGTGAACAATCTGCGCCTCGCGCTGCTCGCGAACGACGAACCCGCCATTGAAGCGGCCTACGCCAATATCGGCACGGCACTCGAGCATGTCAACGAGCAACTTGCCTTTTACGGGTCCACGCAAAACCAGCTTGCCGCCGCCACCGAAGCCGCCACCGGTAAAATTCTCGGCCTGAAAACACAGATCGCGGATACGGAAGGGGCCGACCTCGCCGAATCCATTTTGGATCTCCAGGACGCCACCACCCATCGCCAAGCCGCCCTCCAGGCCAAGGCCCAGGAAGACCGCCGTACCGTCTTCGACTTCCTCCGCTAAACGCGCCAGACGATCAGCTTCCGTTCCGTCATCTCTTCCACGGCGTACCGCGGGCCCTCCCGGCCGGATCCGCTCAACTTCACGCCTCCGTAGGGCATCTGGTCCGCTCGAAACTGCGGAACGTCGTTGATCAGAAAACCGCCCACTTCCGTCTCCCGGGCGGCCCGGAACGCCTTCTGGATGTCCCGCGTGAAGATGCTCGCTTGCAGCCCGTACACGCTCGCGTTCACCATTCCGATCGCCTCCTTCAAATCGCCAAACCGGTTCACGCCCGCTACCGGACCAAACGCCTCCCGCGACAGCAGTTTGGCCGACGGCGGCAAGTCGGCTACCAGCGCGGGCCGCATACGCGTGCCCTCCCGCTCCCCGCCCGTCACCAGCCGTCCTCCGGCCGCCACCGCTTCGTCAATCCAATCCGAAACGCGCTCCGCCTCGCCCTCTGAAATCAGCGAACTCACCTCGGTCGCGTCCTCCAGCGGATGGCCGGGCCGTAATTTCTCCGCGCCGGCCGCCATTCGCTCCACAAACGAACCGAACAATCGCTCCTGCACAAAGATCCGCTGCACGGAAATGCAAACTTGGCCGGAATGCGAATAGGCCCCGCTTACGCACAACGGCGCCGCCAGATCCAAATCCGCGTCGGACTCCACAATCACCGCCGAATTGCTTCCCAACTCCAGCGTCACCCGCTTAAGCCCGGAGATTTCACGAAGCCGCACCCCCACTTCGGGGCTCCCCGTGAACGTCAGCATGGCCACATCCCGGTGGCGCGCCAGCGTTTCGCCTAAAAGCTCCCCCGGCCCCGGCACCACGTTTAACGCTCCTTCCGGCAGTCCGGCTTCCTGGAAGAGCCGGGCCAACTCCAAGGCTGAAACCGGCGTTGACGACGCTGGTTTATGCACTACGGCGTTTCCTGCCGCCAGCGCCGGGCCGATCTTATGCAGCGATAGGTTCAAAGGGAAATTGAATGGCGTGATCGCCCCAATCACGCCCAGCGGCTCGCGAATCACCATCGCCATCCGCCCGGCCCCATGCGCCGACGCGTCCATCGGCACCTCCTCGCCCGCCAGCGCCAGCGCCTCGTGCGACGAGAACAACAGGGTCGCCGCCCCGCGAGTCACCTCCAGCCGCGCTTCGCGTAGCGGCTTGCCGCACTCTGAGGCGATAATTCGCGCAAACAGATCCGCCTCGTCCAGCAGCCGCCGTCGCACTTCAAAGAGTATCTCCGCCCGGCGCGCCCGCGTCATCGAACGCATCGCCGAAAAACCGCGCCGCGCCGCCGCCACCGCTTCATCGAGCAGTGCCGCGTCCGCCGTGTGAACCTGCGCAAAAACTTTTCCGTCATATGGGACGCGAACCTCTCGGGCCGCCGTCCCGTCCCGAAAAGCCCCGCCAATAAAGAGCCGATATTCCATACCGTCAGCCTATCGCTTTATAGTCGGGAAAGGCTTCATATGAACCAGCGGACCGAATTGCGTCGAGGCGCCCGACTGGCAAATCCACGAATACAACCCCAACTTCCACATCGTCCGCGAGAGTGGCCGCACCGATACTCCATACCGCCAACCTGTCGCTTTATAGTCGAGAAAGGCTTCCTATGAACACCCTGATCGGAATTCTGCTGCTGGCCGATACCATTCAGACCGGCGCCCTCCCGCGCCAATGGCGTCCCAGCGGACCCAATTGCGCCGAGGTACCCGACTGGCAAGTCCACGAATACAACCCCAACTTCTACATCATCCGCGAGAGCGGCTGCACCAATTACGAAAAGCCGTTTTTATATCTCATCTTCGGCGAAAACAGGGCGCTGCTGCAGGACACAGGCGCCGGCGAGACCGACATTGATCGGTTGATTCCCCGCCTGCTCGCGCAGTGGGCCGTGCGCAACAAACGCGCCGCGCCGCCGCCCCTGCTCGTCATCCACTCGCACTCCCACGGCGATCACACCTCCGGCGACCAAAAACTCGCCGCGCTCCCTGGCGTCACCGTCATCCCCGCCCGCCCCGAAGCCATCGAAAAAGCCATCAACCTGCAAAATTGGCCCCAGCAAATCGGGACAATCGACCTCGGTGGCCGCGTCCTCGACGCCATACCCATTCCCGGCCACGACACCGCCGATCTCGCCCTCTACGACCGCCAAACCGGCCTTCTCCTCACCGGCGACACACTCTATCCCGGCCGCCTTTACGTCCGAAACTTCCCGGCTTACGTCGAGAGTATCAACCGCCTGGTGACCTTCACCAATTCCCGGCCCGTCGCTCACATCCTCGGCACGCACATTGAGCAGAGCCGCACACCGTTCGTCGATTACAAAGTCCGAACCGTGTACCAGCCCGACGAAGCGGTTCTCGAACTCTCCCGCGGCGACCTTCTTGAACTCCAGGCCGCGCTTTCCGCCATGCAGGGAAAACCGCAACGCCGGGAACTCTCGCGCTTCACCATCTTTCCCCGCGTCGTGCTGCCCTAACGTGAATTGATATGATTCGCGAGAATGAAAGCGCTCTCGTTCTTCCTCACCGCCACTCTTGCCTTCGCCCAGGGCGGGTCCAGTACAATCGGCGGGCGCGTAACCGATTCGACGGACGCCATCATCCCCCGCGCCGCCGTGAAAGTGATCAACGAAGAATCCGGCATCGCCGCCTCCGCAATCACCAATGAGGCCGGCCTCTACCGCGTCGCCACCCTCCTTCCCGGCACTTACCGTATCGAGATCGAAGCCGGCGGTTTCCAACGTTCCGTCCGGCAAGGCGTCGTCGTCCAGGTTAGCCAAACGCTGCAAATCGATCAGGCGCTCACCGTCGGCAACGTCACCGAAACCGTTGCCGTCACGTCCCGCACGCCCGCCGTCGAGACGCAGTCTTCGCACGTCAGCCAGCTCGTCGAACGCAGCGTCATCGAAGGCATGCCGCTGCCGAATCGAAGCGCCGCCGCCATGGTCGTCCTCTCGCCCGGCGCGACCGTGATCGATCCCGGTTCGGGCGGCGAAAATCTGCCCATCTTTTCCGTCGGCGGCGGGCGCGCCCGCAACCAGCAGTTTTCCCTCGATGGCGGCAACGTCACCAACATCACCGGCCTCGCCGTCCCGCAGAATCAGGCGGCTCTGCCAATGGAAGCCATGCAGGAGTTCCGCGTGATCACCAATAACTACGCGGCCGAATTCGGCCACTCCGCAGGCGGCGTCGTCACCATGTCCACCCGCTCCGGTACCAATGATTTTCACGGCAGCGTGTTCGAGTACCTGCGCAACAACGCGCTCGACGCACGCAACTTTTTCGCCGTCACCAAGGCGCCCCTTCGGCTGAACCAGTTCGGCGCCGCGGTTGGCGGCCCCATCCGCAAGGACAAGACCCACTTCTTCGCCAGTTGGGAACAGACCCGCCAAGTCACCGGCGGCACGTCCATCCAGACGGTGCCTAACGCCTCCAATCGCGCCGGCGACTTCTCAAACGTCCTCGACGCAACTGGCCGCCTGATCCCCATCTTTGACCCCGCCACCACCCAGAATCGTGTCCGCCAACCCTTCCCTGGCAACGTCATCCCGGCCAATAGAATCGATCCGGTCGCCCGCGCCGCCGCCGCTTTCTACCCAGATCCCAACCGCGCCGCCACCATCACCGGCGCCAACAATTTCGGCGCCAACACCCGGCCCGCCTTCGATCGCGACATCTTGGTCGCCCGCGTCGATCACCAGTTCCGCCCCGCCGATCAAGTCACCCTCCGTTACTACGTCAACGACAACGAGTCCGAAAATCCAGGCGTCTGGCGCAAGCCCGAAGCCGACCCCAGCGCCACCATCGGCGGCAACAACAATTCCAGTTGGCTCGCCAGCCACACGCATTTATTTACGCCTCAACTCATCAACGATTTCCGCGTCACGCGCCTTCGCCGTTTTGGCGGTACCACGGCCGCGGTGCTGGGCACGAATCTCGCCCAAAAGCTCGGACTGACGGGCGTCAGCGATCAAGCGTTTCCAATCTTCAATATCACCGCCTACGCCACGCTCGGCCGCGAGCCGTTCCGCCGCAACAACCGGCCGTCCGACGACATGCAGTATCAGAACTCGGTCTCCTGGTTCCGCGGCAAACACGCGTGGAAGTTTGGCGGTGAGTATCGTCGCGGCTATTTCAACGACGACCGCGACCTGTTCAGCTCCGGCCAGTTCGGCTTCACGCCGCTGATGACCGGCCAGCCCGGCGTCGCCAACAGCGGCAATGCCTTCGCCAGCTTCCTGCTCGGCGAGGTCAATTCCGCCGGTACACAGCGCCCCGACATCATCAACTCCCGCTCGGCCTATTGGGCGCTCTACCTTCAGGAGGACTATCGGCTCACCGACCGCCTTACCGTCAACTACGGCATGCGCTGGGAGCTGAATTTGCCGCGCACCGAAGACAACAACCTTATGAACGCCTTCGATACAAGCGCGATCAATCCCATATCGAGAACGCCGGGCGTCGTCCGCTTCGCCAGCCGCGATGGCGAGCCGCGAACGGCGTTCGATTCCGATAAAAACAACTACGGCCCGCGCGCCGGTTTCGCGTGGCGCATGCCCGGTAAGAAGACGACCGTGTTCCGCGCGGGCGGCGGCATTTTCTTCGGCGAGATTGTCAGCAATATCATCGGCACCGCCGCCGCGCTGGGCTTTTCCACCGACGTGGATTTGATCAGCTCACAGCCCGGCATCGTCTCGGCCATGGTGCTGCGCAACGGTTTCCCCAGCGTGCCGCGCGTGCCGGTGGATCAACTTGGCGCCGGCTTCGGCGCGGTGCCCGTTGGGCAGAGTCCGGCCGCCGCGCCCTCATTCTTCGAGCGCTCCCGCCCCACGCCGTATTCCATTCAATACAACGCCAACGTGCAGCGTGAACTGGCGGCTAATCTGCTCTTCGAAGCCGGCTACATCGCTAATATCAGCCACAAGCTCACCGCCAACGATTTCACGCTTAACCAGATCCGGATTGAAGACGCCGCCCCGGGCAACGCGCAGGTGCGCCGTCCGTTCCCGCAATTTTCGAATGTCACGGTGATCAACCCGCCCATCGGCAACTCCACCTATCATGCCTTCACCGTAAAGGGCGAACGCCGTTATTCCTCCGGCCTCACGTTCCTCGCGCATTACACGTTTTCGAAGTTCATCGACGATGTGCAGTCGTTCAGCGAATTCGGCAACCCCGGCGGCTACATGGATTTCTATAATCGCCGTTTGGACAAAGGGCTCAGCGGCAACGATGTGCCCCACCGGACGCTGGCCAGCGCCGTTTACGCGCTGCCCGGATACCAGCGGCGCTGGCTGCAATGGGTAGCGGGAGGATGGCGTACGGGCCTCATCGCCAGCATGCAGTCGGGCGCCCCGTTCACGGTGTTCAACAATACCAACGACACCAACGTCTTCGCCGCGGGTACCATCCGTGCCAATGTCGCCGGAACGCCCGCGCTCGCTGAAGAGGAGCGGACGCTATCGCGCTGGTTCAACACGGCCGCCTTCGCCGCGCCCGCGCCATTCCGCTTCGGCAACTCGCCCCGGTCCGTTCTGCGCGGTCCCAACATTGCGAATATCGACCTCTCGCTGGGCAAGAGCTTCTCCATCACCGAGCGTTGGAAGACAGAGTTCCGCGGCGAGTTTTACAACCTGCTGAACCACACAAACTTCGGCCAGCCCGGCCCCACGCGAGGCACGCCGGCCTTCGGCGTCATCTCATCGGCGAGGGAAGCGCGGCGGATTCAGTTGGCGCTGCGCGTTACTTTTTGAAGCGCAAGAACTAACAAGCGAGCCCGCCGCCGAACATCTTATTCTGAATCCGATACGACGTGGGCGTAACCGGCAAAGCACTTTGGTACATCGAGGGCCATCTCAGCGGCGACCTGTCGTTGGAGGTGATCGCTCAAGCGGTTGGCGTGTCGCCCTTTCATCTCTCTCGCGCCTTCCCGGTTTCCACGGGCCACTCGCTGGCGGCCTATACCCGAACTCGTCGGCTGAGCGAAGCCGCCAAGCTACTCGCGCAAGGCGCGCCCGATATCCTCGCCCTCGCGCTCGACTCGGGCTACGGTTCCCACGAGGCGTTCACCCGCGCCCTTCGCCAGCTTTTTGGGCTGACGCCGGAGCGACTCCGCGCGCAACCCCATCTCAACAACCTCAGCCTCACGGAGCCTCTTAAAATGGATCAAGCGACAACCACCCCGCTCGCTTCGCCTCGTATCGTACCCGCGCGGGCGCTAAACCTCTTCGGCCTCAGCCAGCGTTGCGCCTGCGTATCCACAGGTTGGGCAGGTGGCCTAGGGCGTCATCTTCGCCGCCGACGAGGCCGGCAGCTACGACTACATGTGTGGTGTCGAAGTTTCCTCATTCCCTTCCCATCCGCCCGAGTTCACGCGTTTGGAGATTCCGCCGCAAACCTATGCCGTCTTCAAGCACAACGACCACGTCTCAGCCATCGCCGCGACATGGCAGGCCATCTGGAACCAGGGCTTGCCCGGCTCCGGCCGTCAGCCCGCCGATGGCCCGTCGTTCGAGCGTTACAATCTGGATTCCGGTTTCAAGGCGTAAAACTCAGCCATGGAAAGAAAATCTTCAACGCCGTTCGCCGCATCACGATCAACTGTGTCGTCGGCTGTCCGGGCTTGGCTACGCCCATGGCGATCAGTACCCGGTCGCCGTCGTACTCTCTTACTTGCACGCTCAGTTGTGGATGTTGCGCGTCCGGCCAGTGGTGGATCGTTGATTTCGCGGCGGGAAACAGCGCCGCCACATTCACCGGGAAATGATAGTTTCGCGTCACGCTTAATAGCCGCTTGTCGGACTGGCGGAATAGCAGAATATGGCTATGGTCGTGCTTATCGAGCACGTCGGTTTGAAAATACCAGGTGCGGAACGCGGCGTCGCCATCGTTAATCTGGACCGGCTGGCCCAGGCCGCGCAAAATCTGTTCCGGCGTTTCTTCCAAAGTGAAACGAAGGATCTCCGTGATTTGGAGAGCGGATTGCGAAAGAAGGCAGGGTGCCGCGAGCAGCAGCACCCCACCCAGAATGGGTCTAAACATCTATTTCCCGATTGATTTCGGATATTTTCCGTTGAGGAGTACCTTCTCGACGAACGTGTCGCCTTCGGCCGTATCGCCGGTCAGAGCCGCGGCCATTTTGAAGAAGATATCGGACTGATCCATGTAGCCGGTGAAGAGGAACGCGCCCGTGCCCTCGGCGGTCACCGGGACGCTGGATCCCGTATGGTCACCGGTTCGGAAACCGACCGCCAGGCGGCGGAGCGTACCGCCAGCCGCGGCGGTGTTCACCGGATACCCCGTCTTCGCGTCCATCGGATAAGCGGGGGAACCGAAATAGGTCGAGTAGGTGTTTGCCGCCGGATTGGCGGTGACGGTCGCCGGGGCGAACGTGGTGGGCGTGCCGGTGCGGCCGCGATTATTATCGGCCCCTATACTGCCGTTGATGAATGGCAGTCCGGCGCGCGCGTTGGAGAACGCATCGCCGTAAACGGTGAAGGCCTGCTCACCGGCCGGAGACGTGAAGACCACTTCCCGCTTGTCCGATTTGTTTAAATACTCGGCGTCCGCCGTGTTGCTGACGCCGATGATATGCATCGATTGATCGTGGTCGGCCGTAACCACGATGAGCGTGTCCTTCACCGGGCGCTTCGCCGCCCAGGCGCGGGCGACGCCAACGGATTTATCCATTTCAATCGTGTCCCAGATTGTACCCGAGGCGTGGTTGGGGTGCGACTGCTTGTCGATGGAAGCCGCTTCCACCATCAGCGCAAAGGGCTGCTGGCCAAAGGACGAGGACAGAATTTCAATCGCCTTCGCCGTCATCAGTTCCAGCATCGGTTGATCGGTGTAGCCGCCGAAATTCGGCGCGGGCTCGGAGGCGGGCCGAGGCAGGCCAAGCTTGTCGTAGGCAACGTCCATGTTCACGTCGGCGGCGGAGCGGATGCGGTCGCTCGCCGGCGCGGGGTTGGCCGAACCTTTGAATAGACCCAACGTCGGCTGGCCATAGGAAATCCCGCGAAGCGCGGTCGCCGTGGTTACGAGCCGATAGCCGCGGTTCTGAAACTCCTGCAGCAAGTTGCGCTGGTCGACGCGCGCCGCCGCGGTGAACTGGTCCATGCCGCCGCCCATGATGACGTCGAATCCGGGCCGTCCGCCCAGCATCGGGTTTTCCAGATATTGACGGGCGATTTCAAAGCGCGTCTGGCGGAAGGCGCTGTGCGACGCCTGCACGGCGGGCGTCGCGTCGGTCACATCGGCGGTCGTGACAATTCCCGTCCGGTAGCCGTGCAGGCGGCGCAGATATTCCCACAATGTCTCCACGCGCGGGTTGTCGAGCAGCGCCGGCAGATTCGCCGCATTCGCCGCGCCGGTGAAGCGCCACCGGCAATCGGTACCGTCGGTGAAGACATTGACTGCGTTCAAGAAGCTCTTGTTTCCGGTCGCCCACGCGGTGCCGGTGTTGGCCGAGTCGGGCACGATGGAGTCCGTACCGTAGGTCATCGACATGCCGCTAATGGGCATCTTGTCCATTTCCAGCAGATCGTCGAAGAAGCCGTCGCGGAAGGCATTGCGCCCGTTGGCGTCGACAGTGGAGCGGCTCACCAGACGAGCGGCATCGCGATAGGCGGTGCCCATCGCGTCGCCGATAAATAAAATCACGTTGCGCCTCGTGCCATCGGTAGGCATCGAGAACGGACGAACCAAGATGTCGCGGGAGTCGCTTACGACGGTGGCGCCAGCCGTCACCGTCGCCGTCATCTTCACCGTACCGAGTTCCTGAAAGGACTGGAGATTCGCGCGAACCACCCAGTCGCTTGTATCGTCGCAATCCAACTGCGCCGCGACCGGCTTTTCAAATTTCGCCGTTATTTCGGTGTTTCCGGCCATCACTTTCACAGCGGTGACGGCGGCGGCGTTGCGGACTTCGAGGACCAGATCCACCTGTTGCCCTTGGAGCAGGCGCGTCCGCTCCGGGAGCAGGATGCGTACGCTGGGGGCGCTGGATTGGGCGAATAGGGGCGCTACGAGAAGCGCGCAGACGGCGAACGATGGAATAAGTTTCACATGGGCATGCTAGCCAGCGAATATTGCCGCGCGATGAATGCAAAGTGAATCTGTGATGACTGTAAATAACGCCATCGAAGTGTGACCGGAGTGTCATCGAAAGTTCAATCTTGGCTGCAAAACTTGGCTGTTTATGACTCCACGAATTCTCCCGGCGTGCCTGCTTCTGCTCACGCCCGTTTCTCTTTTGGCCCAAGGTCCGGCGACGGGTCCGGATCCGGCGATCTTATCGCGGCTATTGCAGCGGCACCGTCCGCAGGCGGCGGCTTTCGAATTTGCCGCCATCGGCGATCAGCAGTATGGCGCCGACGGCGAGCGCCGCTGGCCGTCGCTGCAGAATTCCATCAACACGTCCGGCGTGGCCTTCACGATTCACATCGGCGACATCAAGAGCGGCAGCACATTGTGCAGCGACGCCATGTTCGCCAACCGCCTGGAAGCGTTCAACAACTTTGAAATGCCAATGACGATCACGCCAGGCGATAACGAATGGACCGATTGTCACCGCGAAAACAACGGCTCGTTCGACTCGCTGGAGCGGCTCGATTATCTGCGCGGCACGTTCTACCGGGACAACCAGAGCCTGGGCAAGCGGAAGATGACCGTCAGCCGGCAGAGCGACGATCCGCGCTACACAAAGTACGTCGAAAATCAGATGTGGGCGATGGGCAACGTGCTGTTCGCCATGGTGCATATTGTGGGCAGCAACAACAACCTGGGCCGCAACGCGGCGAACGATCGCGAATGGCGGGAGCGCAGCGACGCCAACTTCAACTGGATCAAGACCATATTCAGCGTCGCTCGTGATAATGAGTTTGCCGCGGTTGTATTAATGATGCAGGTCAACCCCGGCTGGAACGGCGTGCCCGTAAGTGTAGCGGCTACCGACGAGGGGTCCCGCGAGGCTCTGTTTCTTATGGAAGACGAGACCATCGTGTTTGGCAAACCGGTGTTGACGATCATGGGAGACTCGCACATCTTCCGCATCGACAAGCCGATTCTCGCGGCGAAGAGCGGACGCCCGCTGGAGAACTTTACGCGGCTGGAGGTGCCGGGCTCCACCGAGGTGCATTGGGTGCGTGTACGGGTGGACCCCACGCGGCGTCAGCTTTTCTCGTTTGAGTTGGAGTACCTGCCGGAGAACTTCGCGGCCCACACGCGGCCGTAATTTGTTGCCAAGCGCCGCGGCTAATGCCCCCGCATTTTAGGCGGGCCGTTTCCAGCCGCGGTGCCGGGAAACTGGGACGTCCGTTGCGGCGGGAAGTGCCGGGCTCGACTGAGTTACATTTAGTGCGTCCGGGTGGATCGGGCGCGGCGGCAGCTTTACTCGTTGGAGTTGGAATACCTGCCCGGAGGGTCGACCTAGGCGCATTGGATGATTCGTGTCCGGGTGGATCGGGCGCGGCGGCAGCTTTTCCCGTTTGAGTTGGAGTACCTGCCAAGCGCCCTGGGCTGTGCGAGTAGCGGCGGGAACTTGCCAGCGAGTTGTGGCATGAAGTGTCTTGAACGCGAGCGATGGCCCGGCGGCTTCGGTCTCCTGCCAGCGCCACCGCCTTCAGGCGGTGGTTGTTTACTCGTGGCGGAGGGCTTCCAGAGGTTGGACGGCGGCGGCTTTCAGCGATGGCAGCGAAGCCGCCGCCAGTGCCACCAGCGCCAGCAGTAACGGTGCGCCGATTAGAACCAGCGGGTCGAAACGATTCACGCCGAACAGTTGCGCGGCGATGGCCTGGCCCGTTCCCAGCGCCGTCGCGGCGCCAACCAGCGCGCCCGCGCCGACTAGCAGCAGCACCTCCCGGAAAACCAGGCGCAGGATGTTTCCCCGCGTCGCGCCCAGGGCCATTCGGATTCCAAACTCCGTCGTCCGGCGCCGCGTCAGATAGCTCAGCACGCCATAGAGCCCAATGGCCGTGATCGACAGCGCCAAGCCGCCGAACGCTACCGCCAGTCCGGCGATCAGACGGTCGATAACAATCGCGGCGTCCACCGCTTTTTCCATCGTGCGCAGGTTGTACACCGGTAGCAGCGGGTCGGACTGGGCCACGGCGGCGCGAATGGCGGTGGCGGGTACAGCGCTGGAGGAGCGCATGAAGAACGTTGTCTGCGGGGCCCGCGGCTGGCCCTTTTGGGCTTGTTCCAACGGCCGGAAGAAGGTGGGTTTCACCGTCTCGCGAAGCGATTGATGTTTGGTGTCCGCCGCGACGCCAACGATCTCGATATCCAGCGGGATGTTCCCCGCTCCGATCGACATGTGGCGGCCAATGACGTTCTCCCCCGGCTTCAGGAATCGTTTCACGAAGGCCTGATTTACGACTGCGACCTTTGGGGCGTCGATCGAATCGCGCGCCTTGATCGCGCGGCCGCTTATCACGGCCGTTCCCAACGCCTGGAAGTAGCGCGGCCCCACCGCCATGATGTTGCAGTCCATGTTTTCTTCCTCTCCGGCCCGATAACCCTCCAGTTGGATATTGCCGCTCGATGTGGAGTTTTGGAGCGGCCCCCACTCGGCGTAACTCACGACGCGCACGCCTGGCAAAGCCGCCAGACGCCGTTCAACGTCTTTCGCAAATTGGACGCCGCGCGGTACATCGTATCCGGCCAAACCGGGGTTGGTCGTGAAGAGTGCGAGTTGGTTTGCCTGGAAACCGGGGTCAAACCGCAGGAGGTTCGAAAGGCTTCGTCCGAACAGGCCGGCCACCGTCAGCAGGACGAGCGACAGAGCGACCTGCGCGCCGACGAAGAAGTGGCGCGTCCGCCCGGTCCTTCGCCGAACGGCGGGGCGGGAGATTTGCCACGCCGGGACCAGTCCGGCGAGCAGCGTGCAAAGTCCGGCGAGGCCAATCGAGAACGCCAGCACGGGAAGGCTGAGCCCGTTGTCGAGCCAACCGCTCCCGCCGTCGTCATCGGAAATAGCGCGGATCAGCAGATTGACTAAAACCGGCGCAAACGCGGCTCCCAGGGCGGCGCCGGTGGCGGTAATGGCGGCGGTTTCGAGGAGGAGCAGTTGAATGATCTGGCCGCGCGTTGCGCCAACGGAGACGCGGATGGAAATTTCGCGAGCCCGATTTACGCCGCGGGCGAGCAGAAGGTTGGCGAGGTTGGCGCAGGCGATCAGCAGCAACAGGGCCACCATGATTAGCAGTACGACGAGGGGCCGCTCCCATTGGCGTTTCGGTTCATTGAGTCCGGTGGCAGCCGGGGCCAGGGTCAGCGTGGCCGCCTGGATACGCTGGCGCCTGTTGGCGTTGGTGATCTTGGCCTGTTCGACGTGATCGCGGACGATGGCGGAAAAGAGGGGGCCGATAGCGGTGGTGTCCCCGTTGGCGGGCAGGCGGCCGAGGATGGTCAGCCAGCGGGCCGAGGGACGGTCATAGTTGTTCCATCCGCGGGTGAGAGTGGCGCGCATGGAAATTGGGAGGTAGATCTCCGGGTCGTTGCCGGTGAGGAAGCCACGGAAGCGTTCCGGAGCGACTCCAATGACCTCAAAAGGCTGTCCGCTAACGGTGATTTTGGCGCCAACTAGAGTGTTTTTGCCGCCAAATCGACGCTGGAAGAAACCGTATGAGACAACCGCAACAGGGTTACCGCCGCGCACGGAGTCGTCCGATTGATTGAATAGCCGCCCGGCGACGGGGGTCAATTTGAGGGTTTCGAAGAAGTTTCCGGAGACGATTTCGACGCGAACGCGCTCCGCCGCGCCATCGACCACCAACTGCCCGGACGCGCTCGATCGGGCGGCAATCCCCTGCCAGTTGGGTGCGCCGTCGCGGAGGCGCGTGTACATGGGGTAGGAGAAGACGGTTTCGGAGTTGTCGGAACTGACGCCGCCGGGCAGCTCGAAACCATCGGCGTGAAAGACGACGAGTTCGCGCGGCGCCGGGACCGGGAGCGTCCGCAGTAGAACCTGATAGAACAGGGAAAACACGGCGGTGGTTGAGGCGACTCCGAGCGCCAGCGTGACGACCGCGACGGCGAAGAAGCCCGGCTGGCGACGGAGCGAGCGGAACGTGAAAACTGCGTCCTGGAACATGAAGTATCTGACGTTACCGGGCGGCGATCCGTTTGAGGGCATTTTCGCCGTCCTCGAAGAATTGGCGGCGTTGGTCAGCGGTCGCGAATGGCAGGTTGGCGGACTTGTAGTAGTTGAGTTCGGCTTCCCAGCGGGCGGCGAGAGCGGCGCGGATGGCGGGGTTGGCGGTTGGCTGGCCGACGTAGATCGGGTTGGTGTGAGCTTGGATTAGCGGCTCGCCCTCTACCTTCGGGAGGCGGGCGTGGGCGGCGTACCAGGCGGTTTCGGCTGGGGCCTCCAGGGTTAGAGTCTTCGCGTTTTTCGCGGTGGCGACGACTTGGCCGTTGCGGATGATTTCGAGCGTTTCGATCGGCCGATGGAAACTGGCGTTGGCGCGGATGGCGTTGGCAGTCTGTACGATTTCGACAAGCGGGCCATTGCTGACGACGACTTCGCCCTTTTTGACGGCGGCGGCCCAGGCGATGTAGGCGGACTGGCCGGGTTGGGCTTTGACCAGAGTTCGCTCGGGGCCGAGGAGAGGGAGGTGTTTCGGCCAGGGGACGAAACGGCCGAGGGGGACCGGAAAGTCACTGCCCGCGATACCCGTTACGCGGAAGCCGGCGTTAAGCAGTTCGTACCATTCGGCGGTCCAGAGTTTGCCGAATTGGAAGACTTCGAGGAAATCGACATTGCCGAGAGCGAGGTCCATGAGGAGGGTGGAGTGGGCCATGGAGCCGTGAAAGTGAGCGTAGCCGGTGAGGGCTCCGGCTTGGCGGCCCTGTTGGAAGATTTGAGCGGGCCAGGGGGCGGCGGCGGGCTCATTGGCGTACATCGTCCCGACGCTCAAAGGGCGGATGAGTTGATTTCCGCCGAGCAGGTTG
Organism: Bryobacteraceae bacterium; assembly: GCA_046155405.1. GTDB lineage: Bacteria > Acidobacteriota > Terriglobia > Bryobacterales > Bryobacteraceae. The sequence goes on from JBJXFL010000098.1 coordinate 48,500, forward strand.
ATGTGGCCGTAATACTCCGAGCGCGATTCCTGGCCGGAGCGAATGGAGTAACCTTTGCTTTTGGCCTCGCCAGCGGGCCCGAATGCGTATTGAGGAGCGGCGTCGATCCGGCGTTGGAGTTGAAGGAAATTGGCGACGGAGAGGTCTTCGGCTTCCATCCACTTGAGAAACGTTTCGTTCTCGGCAACGGTGCGGGGAAGATGGATGTGATCGTCGCCGGAGAGCCAATTTGTGGTGGGCTGGTTCCAACGGTCGAGCGTGATTGAAACGGTTTTTGTCTCGCCGGGTTTGAGGGTGAAGGTGGCGGTGGCGGGAGTAAAGAAAAGGCCGCGGTAGGCTTCGATGCGGTAGTCGCCGGGGGGCAATTCGAAGTTCGCCCTGCCGGTGAGTAGAATGAAGTGCGATTGGTCGTTGTTGGCGACTTCGAGGGTCTGGGGGTTGGGGGTGCGGCGCCAGAGGGTGTCGCGATAGAAGAGGTCGACTTTGAGGGGTAGGATGGCGTCGACGGGGTGGAGGCGGAAGGGGCGGTCGTTCTTGAAGAGATAGACGCGGGCGGGGTGGTTAGCGAGGATCTCGAGCTTAGCGGCGACGCCGGTTTGGCGGAGTTGCGCGAGGGCGAGCGTGAGGGCGAGAGCAAGGAACATCCAAAGGCGGGGCATGGGGATAGATTATGCCATTTCGACACGAATTTTGGGTCCAGTTGGGTTCGCGGTGGGATCTATTTCGGTTGATCTTGGGTTGATCGAAATTTGTAAGCTGTTGTTTCTAAAACAACTCTTGGGTTGAACCTGTTTAATTCGCCTTTTCCGCCCCCGTGTGTCCCGCGGACGCCGACGCGTAGACACACGTATCCTGAGTTTCATATATTCAATTGTCAAAGACCTGGTGCGGCTACGCGCGCGATAGGGTTAGCTAAGACGGGCGGCCGCTCAAAAAACAGTAAGGGCCGGTCTGTTTGTTGGACAGATCGGCCCTCACAATTTCATTATACAGCGTCGTCAAGGGGTACGGCATCTCGGTCGCGCGTAAGTCGTTTGTTTTCAAGCGAAAATAAACTTCGATGTATCGTGACCGCTTTACCGGCGGCGCCAGATCCGCGGGAAAAGCTTCAACGCGTTCCACTCACTGGTATTCGGCTCGCCAAACGCGACAAGGTTGTCGTAGTGTTGGTCAACGGGTGTTGGATCATCCTGAGCCGCTAACCGCGGGGCAGGCTCGCTGTCAAGAACGTCACCAACTTGGGCAGTAGCGCTCGCGGAGGAGAATTGATCGCGCACTGCGGTATCGTCGTACCGGGGGCCATTCATGAAAGCCTATGTCTTGACCACGGGCACTGTTTTTGGTTTGCTCACTTTGGCGCATATCTGGCGTGTTATCGAGGAAGGGCTGCATCCGGCAACGGAACCCTGGTACTTTCTCATCACCGTTTGCGCCGCGGCTCTCTGCATTTGGGCCTGTCGCCTCCTTTGGAGACCGCCGCGCCTATGACACAGACTCCGACGCTCGTACGGCCGACAGGATTCGGCGACGGCAATGACGGTTCGCGGTCTTGCGAATCACGTGTAGCCGTAAACGTCACAACGGAGGAGAGCGACCTTGGCCACGCCCGGCGCCGATCATCTTTTCCGATGACATCGGCAGGCACTGGGATGTCCTAACGCCGCGTTGTAGGAGCGTGCCGGAATGAAAGTTGTGTACAACGTGGAATCGACAAGCCGGCCGGAGTCCTAGACTAAAAAGGCGGAAGGCGAATCCTATTTCGGTTCGGATCGACTGTGATTAAAGCGCCGGTTTCCAACTGGACGCGGCTGGGCGCGGCTGGCTCGTAAAGCGCGAAGCACGGCGGCGCCAATGGCTGTTGGAAGAATGTCCTGTGCGCGGATTTGGATCACGCGTGGCCGACGTGCCCGACGACTAGCGAGAAGCGCTCCGAAGTCAAGATCGTGAGTAAAGATCACCATTCCACTTGCCTGACGAAGTCCATAATTTCTTTGTCTGAGGCGGTTCGTGGGCCGATATCCGACCAGTGGACGCTATCGACACCCGCGTCGGCAAGAAACGCGACCCAAAGTGGGATCAGGTTCATATCGATTAATATCTTCACGCCGCGGGTAGTGGCACTTCGATCTCTTCGACGCGCCACGCCGCGTAAGCAAGTGCCTGTCGAAGATCCTCTTCTTCAAGGTAAGGGTACGCGGCGAGAATCTCGGCAGAGGCATGACCCGAAGCGATAAGTCCCACCACAGCACCGACGGTAACGCGCATTCCGCGCAAGCAAGGTTTGCCGCCCATCACTTCGGGGCGTCGTGTTATCCGATCAAGATCCATGGCAGTCTCCTTAGATACTAGCGCAGGGAGGGCCAATACGCCCCGCCGGCTTTTCACTCCCGCAGAAGGACCGCGTAGGGCGTGGACCGCATGATCCGCCGGGCCGGATAGTAGTTCGCGAACCAGGCCACAGCGGCGAGAACGGCGGTCACGATTCCGTAGGTAACCGGATCGGTTGCGCTCACACCAAAGAAGGACGCGGAACTGAGGCGGACGATCAGAATCGACAACGCAACCCCCGCCGCGATTCCGGCCGCAACCATTGTCATCGCGCCGCCGACCGCGTGGCGAATCAGCAAGCGGTCCGTCGCACCCAGGGCGAGCCGGATTCCGATCTCGCGGCGGCGCTGCGGTATCGTCATAACCGGACTCACAGTTTTTCGTCCGAAGCCGAGTGTGTCTTCTCATCCCACCTGGAAACGTAAGCCTCGGCAAAAGGGGCAACATTCGGGATGGACACGACGGAGGAGATCGCTCCTGGCAACGCCCGGCGGCATTCTGATCGCGGGCATGGTCGAGGCCTACCACGCCAGGGTCGCGCCGCACAATCCGCTGGGACCGAATTCTTTGGCGGCGGGCATGCAGTTCGCCGCGTCGATTCCAAACTTTCCGATGCTGGAACAGGTCTCGCTGGGTGAGGGTATCTGGGATTGCCAACGGGGCCGGGACTTGGCGTCGAGCTTGACGATAACCTGATGGCGGACATGATGGGGCATGATTGGCGAAACCAGGAATCCTACGATGCCGATGACGGCAGCGTGGTGGAGTGGTAGTTGATTTAGACTGTTTCTAGATGGCCCAGCCCCTGCTTCCAGATCTGCTGATTGAGGGCTACCGCGGATTGCGGCGGCTTGAACTGAAGCAGCTTGGCAACGTGAATTTGTTTGTTGGCCAGAATGGCGTCGGGAAGACGTCGGTGCTGGAGGCGGTGCAGTTGTATTCGTCGCAGGCGGCGCTGAGTGATTTGATGAATCTTCTGCAGATCCGTGAAGAAGCGTCCGACCCCGCCAACCCTCGAAATTTTGAGGCGTTGTTTTTCAATCGCGCGGCATTCACGAGCGGTGCTGAAATCAAAGTGGGTCCGCGGACTTCTCTCGTCTCCTTTAGCATCAAGAGCACAGTCCGAACCGTCGACAATGATGGCACCGTCCGCTACCGCTTTCCCAACGAAGTGGACAACGGGCAATTGCCGGTAAGAATACCGACTTTGACAATTGAACAAGCGGGCGAACTACTTCGGTATGCTCCTCTGGATGGCGGACAACAGGCGGGCATTCGACCGTACTTCATCGAACTTCCCGGTAAAGCGAGGAACCCGTCGAATACCTTCGTCAACGCTACAGGATTGGACTCTCAGCAATTTGGAGGCCTCTGGGACAAAATCGTCCTCACCGACTTTGAGGAGGAGTTGAATGGGGCGCTCACCCACATCAATCAAGATATTCAGCGTGTTTCTTTAATACAAAAAGAGGGAGGTGTCCGCCGCGCGATAGCTAAATTGCGCAACTCGGATCGACCGGTCCCATTTCGCTCTCTCGGCGACGGGATCTATCGGTATATTGGAATCGCGCTGGCGCTGGCCAATGCGAAGGATGGCTTTCTGCTGGTTGACGAGTTCGAGAATGGCCTCCACTACAAAACCCAGGAAGCGCTTTGGAAGTTCGTCATCCGAATGGCGAGAGAATTCAACGTCCAAGTCTTCGTCACAACCCATAGCCGTGATTGCATCGGCGCGTTCGGGCGAGCAGCCGCGGCAGATCCCCAGTCGGTGGGAATGCTTTTCCGACTCGAACAGTTTAGAGGCGAGATCGTCGAAACTCACTTTGAAGAAAGCTCTATTGTCACAATTGCCGAAAATTTGATAGAGGTTCGTTAGTGAGCGTCCTGCTGCTTGTTGAAGGCAGGCAGGACGCCGAACTACTTTTGCATCTAATCGAGAAAGCGAAGATTGGCTCATGCAGTCGCCACTCGAGCCAGAATTCGGCCGATTTTGTGGTCAAAGTTCTCGGATCGTACGCGCAACTTCGAAGAGATCTGCCGGACGAACTGCTAAGTACGGCCTTCAATCAATTCGGCATCATTCCGGACGCCGATACCGACGTCACCGCACGCTGGCAAAGCATCACTTCCCGTCTCAGCGAGATTGAAGAACGGTCTTCGAAGCTTTTCGAATTGCTGCCGCGCGGACCCGATCCCGACGGGACCATATTGCAGGCCGCTACTGGCCGCACCATCGGAATCTGGCTCTGGCCGGACAACAGGTCGACTGGCGACCTGGAAGCCTTCGCCGGAAAGCTGACCCCTCAGGATGATCCGCTCTGGATCCACGCCGGCCGGGTAATCGAAGACTTACCAGAGAGGCGATTCATCCCAACACACTGGAACAAAGCCCATATCCACGCCTGGCTCGCATGGCAAGACCCACCTGATCAAACCATCGGAATAGCCATTGCCAAAGGTAATCTCCAAATCGACCGAGATCCCGCGACCCGCCTCGTCCACTGGCTCACTAAACTAAAAGAAACAACCCCATGACCAAATCTCAAATCCGCGCCGCGATCCTCGACATCGGCATCGTTCCCATTGTCCGCACAAATTCGGCCGAATCCGCCATTCTCGCTGTAGAAGCCGTCTACCGCGGCGGCATCCGTTCCGCCGAAGTGACGATGACGGTCCCCGGCGCGATTAAAGCCCTCGAAAAACTGGCCGACGCGCTCGGCGACAAAATGGTGCTTGGCGCCGGGACCGTGCTCGATCCGGAAACCGCGCGCGCCTGCATTCTGGCCGGGGCGCAATTCCTGGTCACTCCCGCGCTGAGAATTTCCACCATCGAAGTCGCGCATCGCTACTCGAAGATCATCTGCCCCGGCTCCTTAACGCCCACGGAAGTCCTTACCGCGTGGGAGGCCGGCGCCGATTTCGTCAAGATTTTTCCCTGCTCCAATATGGGCGGCGCCAAATACATCAAAGCGTTGAAAGGCCCGTTCCCGCAAATCGAAATGATCCCTACCGGCGGCGTCAACATCGAGACCGCGGCGGACTTCCTGAAGGCCGGTTCCGCGGCGGTCGCCGTGGGCAGCGAACTTATCGACGCGCAGACCATCAAAGAGGGTAAGTACGACGTTTTCGAAGAGCGGTCGCGCCAGTTCCTGGCCGTGGTTTCCAAGGCTCGCGCGGAATTGTCCATCCGGTAAGCGGTAGACTGAAGTTTCTATTATGGCCATCAGTCAGGATCTGCTGGAAATTCTCGTTTGCCCGCTCTGCAAGGCATCGCTCGATCTTAAGTCCGACGGCAGCGGACTGAAGTGCGTGCAGTGCAAGCGGGTCTATCCGGTTCGCGACGACATCCCCGTGATGCTGGTCGACGAAGCCCACGTCGAGGACTAGCTTTGCTCGAAAAATTGCCCAGCGGCGCGAAGGTGCTCATCATCCGCCTCCGCTCGCTGGGCGATTGCGTTCTCACCACGCCCGCTATTTATATTCTTAGGCGGCATCGTCCGGACCTCCGCGTCGCCGTCATGGTGGAAGATCGCTTCGCGGACATTTTCCGCGGCAATCCGGATGTCGACGCCGTTCTTCCGGCGCACCCGGCGGCGGCGCTGATTTGGAAGCCCGCGCTGACGATTAATTTTCATGGCGGCGGGCGCAGCGTGTGGCTGACGCTGGCTTCAATGGCTCGTTATCGAGCTGGGTTCGGCCACTTTCGTAACCGGTACATCTACAACTTGCACGTACCTCGCGCTCAAGAAATTTTGGACGATGAGCGTACCGTTCACACCGCCGAACACATGGCCTCCGCGATATTCTGGCTCGGCGCGAAGCGCACGGAAATTCCCCGCGCCCGGCTCCACGCGCCCGTCGTCCCGGCGGAAAAGCCCTACGCCGTTATTCACGCTCTCGCCTCCGCCGCCGGCAAGTCCTGGCCGGCGGAACGATTTATTGAAGTCGCGCGAACACTCCAACATCTTGAACCGATCTTCATCGGCGGTCCCGGCGACGATCTTTCGAAATTCGGTGAGTTCCGCACGCAGGTCAATCCCTCGCTGAAGGACACGATGGTTCTGATGCAGTCCGCCAGCCTCTTCATCGGCAACGACAGCGGGCCGGCGCATATGGCCGCCGCGTTCAACGTGCCGCTGGTCGTTCTCTTCGGCGAATCGGACCCCGTCATCTGGGCTCCGTGGCGCGCCCACGCCCAAACGCTAGTCGCGAATGGCGCCATGGATAGGATTCAAACCGCCGAAGTTCTCGCCGCCATTGAAGCGCTGGGAGTCGCGGCATGAAGGAGCTACTGCGCGTCTTCCGCTACGTCCGCCCATACACGCCGTCCCTGCTGGCCTCCGTCGTTCTGATGGCTTTCGCCGGTGCGGCGCACGGCCTTATCGCGCTGCTCATCAAACCGATCTTCGACCGCGCGCTCAACCCCGCTTCCACCGAAGCTATCGTCAAGCTCATCGACATTCCCTTTCTGAACCTCTCGCTGAACCTCAACGACCTTGTCCCCGCCTCCATTCACGACGTCTGGATTATGACGGCTTCCGCTGTCCTTTTCGCCTTCTTCCTCCGGGGGCTTGCCGACTACTTCGGCAACTTGCTGATCAACCGCGTTGGCCTGAACGCGGTCACCGATCTCCGCCAACACATCTTTGACCGCGTGCTCCGTCAAGACGCCCAGTTCTTCGACACCAACTCCACCGGCCAATTGATGTCCTCCATAATGAGCGACATCGATAAGATCCAGGTGGCCACCTCCCACATCCTCGCCGACTGGCTCCGCCAGACCTTCATCGCCGTCGCGCTGCTTATCGTGATTGTGCAGAACGACTGGAAACTGGCGCTTTTCTCGCTCACCGTTCTGCCGATCGTCATGCTGCCGACCGCGAAGCTGGGCCGCCGCATTCGCTACTCCACGCGCCGCGCGCAGGACGATACCGCCGAACTCAACCAGATTCTGCAGGAGACCCTCAGCGGCCATCAGGTCGTCAAGTCGTTCGGCGCCGAGCACTTCGAATCCAATCGCTTCCGGGAGGCCGCGCTTCGCCTTCGCCGCAGCAATTTGAAGTATGTGGCCCAGCAAGCCATCGGCTCTCCACTCATCGAATTCCTGGGCGCCGTCACCATTGTCTGCCTGGTCACCTACGCCCGCACGCAGATTACCCAGGGCCGCATGAGCACCGGTGAATTCACCAGCTTCGTCATCGCCCTGTTGATGCTGTATGAGCCCGTCAAACGCCTGGTCGGCATTCACAACATCTTCCAGCAGGCGCTGGGCGCCTCGCAGAAAGTATTCGAACATCTTGATCGCAACATCCAAATCGCCGAAAGGCCGGACGCTAAGGAATTGCGTCGTTTCGCGAACGGCATCACGTATGACGACGTCTCTTTCCGCTATCCCAACGCGCCGGAAGGCTTCCTGCTCGATGGCGTTTCGCTCGAAGTAAAAGCGGGGCAAATCGTCGCGCTTGTCGGTCCCAGCGGCGCCGGCAAGACAACTCTCGCCGCACTGCTCCCGCGCTTCTACGACCCGACGAAAGGCGCCGTGCGCATCGATGGCACCGACGTTCGCGATTTCCAACTCGCCTCGCTAAGAAGCAAAATCAGCATCGTCGCCCAGGACACCTTCCTCTTCAACACTACCCTCGCCGCCAACATCGGCTATGGCCGCCCCGGCGCTTCCGAGGAGGAGATCCGCGAAGCCGCCTCCAACGCCCTTGCGCTCGAGTTTATCGAGCAACTCCCCGATGGATTCCAGACGATGATCGGTGAACGCGGCGCGAGGCTTTCCGGCGGCCAGCGGCAGCGTATCGCCATCGCCCGCGCCCTGCTCGAAAACGCCCCGATTTTGATCCTCGATGAAGCCACCTCCCACCTAGATACCGAGAGCGAATCGCTGGTGCAGAAGGCGCTTTCCAACCTCATTGAAGGGCGCACCGTGATCGTCATCGCCCATCGCCTGTCCACCATTCGCCGGGCCGACAAAATCATAGTGCTCGACCGCGGCCGCATCGTCGAAACCGGCCGTCATGAGGATCTCGTCGGCGCGGGCGGTATTTATCAGCGTCTCCACGAACTGCAGTTTCTGGAGGCGGGTAATTCATAATAGGAACTTCCATGGCCATTCGTAGCATGACCGGATACGCCCGCCTTCGCCGCTCCTCTCCGGACGGCGAAACGGTGCTTAGTATTAAGGGCGTCAACCACCGGGGGCTCGACATCCATTTTCACCTGCCCCCCGATTTCGACCCCTATGAACACGCCATCCGCAACGTGATCCGCCGTCTGGTGTTTCGCGGCCATCTGGAAGTCCGCGCCTCTTACAAGCAGAACGCGAACGACGCCGAAGCCCAGCTCAACGTGCCCATGCTCGATGCCTATGTAGCCGCTTGGCGCGCCGCCGCGGGGCGCCACGGATTGTCGGCCGAACCCGATCTCGGCACCGCGCTCCGGCTGCCCGGCATGCTCGGTCCCGGGACCGATCGCGACCCCGAAGCCAGCATGGAACAGTTTCTCTGCCAGCTCACTGAAGACACCGTCAAGGAACTCAACGTCTTCCGCGAACGCGAAGGCCGCGAAACGCTTGCCCTGCTCTTCGATCGAAACGCCCGCATCCGCGCCGCCGTGGCCCAAGTCGGCGATATCCGCTCCCGCGCCATGCCTGCGTTCCAGGCGCGCATGCGCGAGCGGCTGGCCGAAATACTCAATGGCACACAGCTCGATCCGCAACGCGTCGTCCAGGAGGCCGCCGTCCTTGCCGACCGCAGTGACATCGGCGAAGAAATCGCCCGCCTGGAAATCCACACGGAGCAACTCGAAAAACTCTTGAAGGCCGGCGGCGAGGTCGGTAAAAAGCTGGATTTCCTTCTGCAGGAGATGAACCGGGAGACCAACACCATGCTCTCGAAGACTAACGGCATAGGCGAGCAAGGTCTGTCTATCACCGAAATCGCCCTCGGCATCAAAGCCGACGTCGAAAAGATTCGCGAGCAATCCCTCAACCTGGAATGAGCACTCTCTTCGTTATCTCAGGCCCGTCCGGCGCCGGGAAATCCGTCTTTATCCGCCGCATTCTGGACGACCTTCCGGCCATACGTTTCTCCGTAAGCAGCACGACTCGCGCGCCCCGTCCCGGCGAAATCGACGGCGTAAACTACCATTTCATCTCCCGCGAGCAGTTCCAAGCCGACATCGACGCCGGCCATTTTCTTGAACACGCCCAGTATTCGGGGAATTTGTACGGCACCCATCGCCATGAAATCGAGGAAGCGGAATTACACGGTCAGGACCTGCTGCTCGACATCGAAGTCCAGGGTGCGCGACAATTACAAGTGAAGGGTATCGAGGCTGTTTACATCTTCGTGACCCCGCCGAGCTTTGCCGAACTGGAACTGCGCCTCCGCTCCCGCAACACGGAGGACGAGGCGGCCATTCAACGCCGGCTCCGCCAAGCGGTGGAAGATGTTTCGCACTTGGACCGGTATCAGTTCGTAATCGTCAACGACAACCTGGAAGAAGCTTACTCCCGGTTGCTCTCCATCTTCGTCGCCGAACGGTCCCGCCGTTCCCGGATGGAAGCGACACTGGAACCAATTCTCGCTTCTTTCAAAAAGAACGCTTAGATTGTAGAGAGACTATGCCCGACAACACCACACGTAACGCGCACCACTCCATTCCCGACGATTCCGAATCGTCCACGTACCGCTACATAATCGTCGCGGCCAAGCGCGCACGGCAGATCCAGGGGGGCTCCCGGTCCTTCCTGCCAACCACCTCTCGGAAAGCCACGGTCACGGCTTTGGAAGAGGTTCGCCGCGGTCTCGTGCAATACGAGGACCCCATTCGCGACGCCGCTCTGGCCGCGCGCAATCCCGGTAAGTAAGGGGCCCCTGATGAATGTCGTCTTGGGCGTAGGCGGCGGTATCGCCGCCTACAAGGCGGCTGAGTTGGCCCGCTCTCTCATGCGCCAGGGCTTCACGGTAAACACCGTTCTCACCCGCGCCGGCGGCGAATTCATCACCCCCCTCACCTTCGCCGCCCTCACCGGCCGCAAGGTTATCACGGACCTTTTCGCCAACCGCTCCGCCGACGAAATTCTCGCCAGCTCCGTCGAACACATTCAGGTAGCCCAGGAAAACCAGGTCCTGGTAGTCGCGCCCGCCACCGCCGATCTTCTCGCCAAATTCGCTCACGGCCTCGCCGACGATTTTCTCTCCACTCTGTATCTCGCATTCACCGGTCCCGTGGTCCTGGTTCCAGCCATGAACACCAACATGTGGAACCATCCGGCGACTGTGGCCAACAAGGAAACCCTTCGCGCCCGCGGGCACCGCATTGTCGGCCCGGACGCCGGGGACCTGGCTTGCGGCACGGTCGGCCCGGGCCGCCTGGCGGAACTGGATCAAATTCTCGCCGCCGTCTCCGCCGCCGCGCTCAATAAGGACGACCTTAGCGGAGAGGTGGTCCTGATTTCCGCCGGCCCCACCCAGGAACCGCTCGACCCCGTTCGCTACATCACCAATCGTTCCAGCGGGAAGATGGGCTATGCGTTGGCCGAAGCAGCCGCGGCGCGCGGGGCGAACGTAATCCTGGTTAGCGGCCCCGTGCATATCCCGCCGCCGCCCGGCGTCGAAGTGGTCCACGTGCGGACCGCGCACCAGATGCGCGATGCAATCGTCGGGCGCATGGAGGAGGCGACCATCATCATTAAGTCCGCCGCCGTCGCCGATTATCACGTGGCCAACGTCGCGGCCCATAAAATCAAGAAAACCGCCGCTCGCGTTGCGCTCGACCTCGATCCCACGCCCGACATCCTGGCCGAACTCGGCTCCCGGAAAGGTGATCGCCTTCTGATCGGCTTCGCGGCCGAAACCAATGACATGGTCTCCGAGTCGCGCCGCAAATTGCTTACCAAGAAAGCCGACATGATCGTCGGCAACGTTGTGAACGGCGCCGATACCGGCTTTGAATCCGACCTTAATGAAGTGACGCTCGTCATGTCCACCGGGGAGACCGTCCCGGTCGCTCGCGCCGCCAAGCGCGAAATCGCTCATACCATCCTCAATCACGCGCTCCGCCTGCGGCTCGCCCTGCACGCGTCACAATAAGAACGTCATGAGCCCCGACGAAATCCGGCGCATTCTTGAGTACTATCAGGACCTGGGTATCAAGTCCATCTACAAGCGGGGCAGCCAGTTGACCGCGGCTCCCCAGCCTGAACCGGAACCGGTTCTTTCGTTCGATCCACCCCCGCCCATGCCACCTAGAATTCCTCCCGCGACATTGATCGATCTGATCCCGCTCGCCCCCGAAAACGACTCGCTAGAGGCCATTCGCGCCGATATCGGCGACTGCAAACGCTGCCGCCTTTGCGAGGCTCGCAATAAGATCGTGTTCGGCTCGGGTAATGAGAGCGCTTCGCTGGTTTTTGTCGGTGAAGGTCCCGGCGCGGATGAAGACGCGAGTGGCCTGCCGTTCGTCGGCCGCGCCGGCCAGTTGCTCACCCAGATGATCGATGGCACGGCCTCCAAAGAAGGCATCGCTATCAAGCGATCCGACGTCTATATCTGCAACGTCGTCAAATGCCGGCCGCCGGAAAATCGCGCCCCGCAGCCCGACGAAATGGAGATTTGCGGCCAGTTCCTGTTCCGCCAACTCTCCGCCATCAAGCCGAAAGCCATCTGCGCCATGGGATCCACCGCGGCAAGAGCCGTGCTCGGTACCAAGGACGGCGTCACCAAACTCCGCGGCAACTGGCACAAGTGGCGCGACGTCCCCGTCATGGTAACGTACCACCCCTCCTACCTGCTCCGGCCCTACAATCAAAACGCCAAACGGGAAGCTTGGGAAGACTTGAAGAAGGTACTCCACTTTGTCTATGACTGACCTTCGCCGGCCTGGCCTGTTTCTGTCGTTCGAAGGCATGGACGGCAGCGGCAAGACCACGCAAATGCGTCTGCTTATCGACCGTCTGCGGAGCGATGGCTACGACGTGCTCGAAACCGCCGAACCCGGCGGCACGCGGATCGGCCGCCAGATCCGCCGTATTCTCCTCGATAGCGCCAACCGTGAACTTTCCAGCCGCAGCGAGTTACTTCTCTACTTCGCTTCCCGCGCCCAAAACGTCGATGAGTGGATCCGCCCCGCGCTCGCCGCTGGCCGCGTCGTCGTCTCGGACCGCTACACGGACTCGACACTGGCCTACCAAGGCGCCGGCCGCGGACTTCCCATCGACACTATTCACGCTCTCCATCGATTCGCCTGCGGCCCAACCTCGCCGGACCTAACCATCTACCTCGAAATCGCCCGCGCCGTAGGCCTCGCCCGCGCCCACGCCCGCAACGCCGAACGCGCCGAAGACGGCCAGCCCGATGAAACGCGGATCGACGACGAGACGGCCGATTTCCATGACCGCGTGCACCAGGCCTACGCCGATTTGTGCGCGAACGAACCGAACCGCATCCGCCGCGTCAACGCCGCGCTCTCCATCGACGATATCCACACGGCCATCTGGAGCGCCGTCGAACCCCAAATCGCCGCCCACATCCTGCGGAAAGGGCCGTTGCATGTTTGAAAACTTCCACGGCAACGCCGCTTCGGCCGAGGTCTTGGAGCAAATGGTCAGCGGGCGCCGCATCCCGCAAACCATTCTTCTGGCCGGCCCGGACGGGATCGGGAAAGCGACCCTCGCCCGCCGCTTCGGCGCCCGCCTGCTTGGCCACGCAAAAGCCATTGAGCGGGATGATCTCAGCCTCCCGCACAACGTCGAACTGCTCGCCGAACGGGAGAAAATGCCAGCCGACAAGCGCGGTGACGATCCCCTTCTGTTCCAGTCCCAACCCGATTTCGTTACCTTCTGCCCCGAAGGCCCGCTCCGGCAAATTTCCATTCAGCAAATGCGCGTGCTTAAGGACCGCGCCCAGTTCGCGCCGCTTAAGGGACGCCACCGCATTTTCCTGATCGACCAGATCGACCGCGCCAATGAGCAGGCCGCCAACTCCCTCCTGAAAATCCTGGAGGAACCGCCACCCTATCTCATCATTGTCTGCACCGCGTCAAACCCATACGATCTGCTGCCCACCATCCGCTCCCGGGCGGTACCGCTGTACCTTTCCCGCCTCACCCCGCAGGAAATGGAAGCCTTCGTCACGCTTCGCGGCCTCGACCAGCCCAATCGCCGCATCGCCCTCGCCGCCGGAAGCCCCGGCACCGCCGCTTCGATGGACCTTGCCGCCTACGACAAGCGTCGCGCCGCCATGCTCTCGCTGCTTGGCGCCGCCGCAGGCGTCCTACCATGGGCCGATTGGGCCAAGCAATCCGAAGCGCTGAATGCCGCGCGCAGCGAAAAGCTGGAGAATTACTTAAAAGTTCTATATCTATTGCTCGAAGATCTGCTCTGGATCCGCTACGCTCCCGCCGCGCCGCTGAAAAATTTTGATATTCGCAGGGAACTCGAAGGATTATCCTGCGTCATTGAATTTGAATGGATTCGCAAGGCCGTTCAAAAGACCGACGAACTCCTGGATCTGCTGCGCCGGAACATCCAGCGGGGAATCGCGCTGGACGCCTGGGTCGTCGAACTCCGCCGTTAGCGTCAACCCCGCGCCGCTTGCCCCGCCAGCGGGCCGTATGGTTCAATATCCTTAGTTAACGAGTCGTAATTCTCTTTCGGGCCTTTCGAATTAATATCGGTAATATTTCGCTGGACATGGCCGCTGAAAGGATTTCCATCGTGGAAGTAACTAATCGAAAATTATCCGGTCCCCATCTTTTACCCGTGAAAGAAGCCATGCCTGTATCCCGCCCCCCAGTCAACAAAAAACCCGTCCCTCCGGATCAGACCAACGCAGAAAACTTCTATTACATGAAGCAAATGCAGGCGAAGACGCCCATGGTTATCTCCCTAACCGACGGCGAGGTTATTCAAGGGGTCATCGAGTGGTACGACAAGACCTGTCTGAAAGTGAACCGCGAAGGCGCTCCCAATCTGCTGCTGTTCAAGGCCAATATCAAGTACATGTACAAAGTGGGCGACTAGCTCTGCGTTGTCGTCCGGGCCTTCATTTCCAGGCGATGACGTCTCCGTTCTCCCGCCGCCTCGAACCGGCGTGTCTCTTCCTCGGTCTCCGGAATCACCGGCGTAATCGGCACGCGGGTTCCTTCCTTGTCGATCGCGACGAACGTCAGGTATGCCGACGAGGTGTGTTTCACCTCCCGTGTCCGCAGGTTTTCCACGAACACCTTAACCCCCACTTCCATCGACGTCCGAAACACGCGGTTCACCTGGGACCGCAGAATCACCAGTTGCCCGATATGGATCGGGTGCAGGAATGTCATATAGTCCACGGACGCCGTTACCACCGGCCCGCGTGCATGCCGCACCGCCGCCAGTGATCCGGCTAAATCCACCAGCGCCATCACCTTGCCGCCGAATAGCGTCCCCAGCGCGTTCGCATCGTTCGGCAGCGCGAACTCGGACATCTCCGAAACGGATTCGCGCACTGGCCGGCCGTGTATCTCTTCTGGCATAGATTCTTTGAGTGTAGCCGCGTGCAGCTACCATGGAGTCATGAGTGAACGTGCCATTGCCTTGCGAGCCCTCCTTGAACAGGATCCAAAGAACTCCTTCGTCCGATACGGTCTCGCCCTCGATCACGCCAATAACGGCGATCTGGAATCCGCCGTCACCGAATTCCGCACGCTGATCGGCGATGATCCCAACTACTGCGCCGCTTACTATCACGGCGGCCAGACGCTGGAAAAACTTGGGCAGGCCGCTAACGCCGCCGAACTCTATCGCGCCGGAATCGACGCCACGAAACGTACGGGCGACGAACACGCCCGCTCCGAGCTCGAAGCGGCGCTCAGCATGATCGCCTGACTGCGGTTGAAACCGGGGTTCTTCCACGTCGCTATCTCCAGTCGTCGCCTATCCGCCCACCGCCTTCGCCAACACCTTCGAAGCCGCCACCTCACTTTCATATAACGTCCCCAGCCGCGTCGAAGCTTCATCCAAAAACGCCGCGATCTTCGTGTCATCCCATGGAAATGGCGCTTTCCGCAACTCCTGCAGCTTTTCCTTCTGCCCCAAGTCCCCGGCCGCCAACTTACTCATCGCCTTCTTCGTCTCCGCAAACGGCTTCGGCAGAATGAACTCGGCAAACGCCGTCCATTCCGCTCCCAGTTTCCGGTACGTATCCGCCACGGCCCGTAACTCCGGCCGACCCAGCAGCGCCGCCGCCTCATCCAAAAACTCCGCATACAATGGCCGCATCAGTCCGCCGCCCGTTCCCAGTTCAATCGACTCGTACAAGTCCCTCATCGGCAGCAGCACCTTCGCGCCTGGGAACACCACCGGCCACGCCCGCTTGTTTTTCTTCCCGTTCAATAGCCCCACCCCCTCCTTCAATCCCGGCAAATTAAACGTCCCCAGCTTCGGTTTTTCAAAATCTCCCACGGTCTCACGCAGCCCCGCCAGCACCGCGCTCTTCCACTGCTTTTCCCCGATCCTCGAAACCGAAATCGTCAGTGTTCGGCTCTTCAACGAACACACCCGCTCGCGCGCCGCGGTAAACTCCGGCAACCCGATCTTCCGAACGGAAACATGGTCGCTGTATGTCACCGTCTCGCCGGAAACCGAATGCGCCAGCACCGTATACATGCCGCAAGTCGCGGTCCAGTTCAACGTCTGCGCCAACCCCAGCGGCGTGGTCCAAGCCACCACCAATTTCCCCGCGTCCAATCCGGCCAGCAGATTCGTCTGCGCCGCTTTCTTCCCGGTGCTCTCGCGCACGTCCATCTCCACGCCCAGCCGCGTGAACGTGTCCCGGTACCACGCCCCGTTCGTTGTCATCATTTTGACCCGCGGAATCAACTGAGCGCCGGAAAACATCAGCGTGTCATAACTCTGCACCGAGGGGCAGAACTGATACCCCGCCGCAATCCCCCCGCCGATCCCCAAACACATCGCCTCGGAGACTTCAATACCCGATGCCCGCAGCAGATTTCGGACATTCGCCGTTTCAAAATGCGCGCCCGGCGCGAAAGAAGTGGAAGCAGTCATTGACAGATTATGACGCGGTTCCAAACCGTGTGCGGAGGGTTACCGGATTCTGCTTAATGGTGAGCTTCAATGGAGTGGCCTCCGCTGGGGATGGGGAACAAGCTGGCGCAGAAATTGGCGGCGGAAACGGACCCGGTGAACGTGGAGGCGGCGATCTGCGAGGAAGTCCGACTGGCGTTGTCGGAGTTGACTAAATTGGAGCTGCCATCCGGCAAGTAGATCGCTGGCTGAGTTCGCTGGCGCCACGCGCCGGTTTCTCAGGGAAGAAGGGATGACGGTTCCGGCGGTGTGCTCCCGCTCCCTAAACTGAAAAAGCCTGCCCCGACTGCAAACTGCGATCAGAAGGAACAGAATGAGACCGGGAGGTACCGATGCTCACGAACGAACAACAGCAAGCACTTTGGGAGATGATTTTTTACTCCGAGACACGCGCTGCCTATTACGCGGATGTGGCCAACCGGTACCACCGATACCAGCGCTATCTCTCAACCGGGATGCTCTTCCTATCATCCGGATCGGTTGTCGCCTTCGCGATTCGAGACTCAGCAACGCTAGCTCCGAACCTCCACCCGTGGGCTCCTATCCTGGTAGCGGCCTCCACGGCGCTCCTCAGCGCTGTCAATTTCACCGCTCAGTTCGCAAAGACTGCGAACGAGGCGAGCGAACTCCGCACCAAGTGGGCCAGCGTAGGCACGGAAGCGGAAGAGCTGTGGAGCAATATGTATGCCGAGACGGCTCCCGAGCAATTAAAGGCTCTCCAGAGAAAGTCAAACGATTATGGCCGGGCTGGTCACTCGCTGCCTTTCTCCCGCAAGCGATGGGAGAAGCGCCAAGTCGAAATGAGGAAGTTGTTCGATTCGCGCCTCCAAATCAGCCCTTCCAGCCTCTAACGGAGCGGAAAAACTGGCCGGTACCGACGTATCCCGCACCGCCCCGTCCACCGCCACCGCCCAAGAAATAGAGCCCCACGGCCATGCAGCCGACGTATAGGCATACGGCCGCGGTTGTGCGGGCGAAAGGTTAAACCTATGAGTGGCGGGGGCGGTAAAATAGCCGCATGACCGGTGATTCGGATGAAGATGAATTGCCGCCGAAGAAACCCAGGCTTAAGCTTGGCCTCAAAGGGTGCGCTGTTGCGTTAGTTGGCGCGGTCCTGTTGGCGTCACTTATTGGGTACGTGCTGCGAATCTGGGACTGAAATTCCCAATCAAGCCGTATCCAGCGGACGTATCGGCATCGGACCGGGGCGGTGCGATCACACTCGCGGATTTGAGCGGCCGGACTCGCTGGCCGGCCCCTCCACCCGTCGCCAAGTTTCCTACATACGAGGAGCATTCGCGTCACAGTGACGGATTTGGAAAACTGTTGGACTACGAAAAGCGCGGACCCCCTCCGGTAGGCCCGCGCGCGTCGAATCGGTTCCTGCAGGAACCAGAGCGACTTATGCGGCTTATCGGCAGATGTCGACTGAGGCCTTAGCCTATGCAGGATTTTCGCGGCCGTGGCCAATATCCCATATTGGAGGACTTGCGCGTCCGCAGTGCAGAATGTAAATCCAGGAATTTCCGCAAACTACTGAGTCTACACGCTTTATATGGGGTGCCTAACGGGGCTTGAACCCGTGACTTCCGGAACCACAATCCGGCGCTCTACCAACTGAGCTATAGGCACCACAATCGGGAACACTTAATTATAACAAAAAGCGCCGTACGAAGTCCGCCCCGGTGAGAATCACAAACGAGTTTGTGAAATCGATCAGGAACGCTCCGACCACCGGCACCGCCAATCGCGCCCGCGGCGCGGCGCCGTACCGCGTCTCCAACACCGCCATGCCGGCCACTGCATTGGCCGTTGTTCCCAGCATAAAACCCGTCCAGCCCGCTGTCGCCACCGCGCCCTCATAGTCGCGCCCAAGCCATCGATACGCCACAAAAACCGCGAAAATCGTCGTCACCACCACTTGCGCCGACAATATCAGCAATAGGGGCAGCGCCAACCCCGCCAATACCCATAGTTTCAGCGTCAGCAGCGCCATCACAATGAATAACCCCAGGCTCAAGCTCCCCGCGCGGTCCAGTACAACCTCATCCAACCGGCGGCCGCCCGCGTCATCGCGCCAACGAATTACCGCCGCCACGATCATCGCGCCGATATATCCCGGCAGCGTCAGCCCAGCGGCCGCAATGCCCCGGCTCAAAACCGATCCAACCCCGATCGCCAACACGATCGCCCCAAACGTAAACACCCACTCGCCCCGCCGCTCTTCCTCGCCCTGCAAAACTTCCGTCCGGTGAGACACCAATCCGTGCCGCCGGATCAGCCATCCGCCCACCGCCCCGCCCAACAGTCCAGCCGCCAATATCCCAAAAACCGCCGACGCCACTCCCACCGTCTGCGCATCCGAGACACCCATCTCCTCGAACGTCTTGCCAAACGCCAATGCCGTCGCCGGTCCTCCGGCCAGCGCCGTTGAACCGGCCACAATGCCCATCAGCGGATTCAACCCCAAGAGCTTCGCGCCGACAATCCCAACCCCGTTCTGCACTTCCGCCCCGGCCACCGCCAGCGCCAGACACGTCACCACGGTCCCGCCATCCCGCCGCAGCAGCCCCACACTCGCCCGCAGGCCAATCGTCGTGAAAAACACGAGCGTCAACAAATCCCGCAAAATCGTATCGAAAGAACACTCGAATCCAGCGGTCCGAAGCGCCGTCACCAGCCCAGCCAGCGCCAATCCGCCCGTCACCGGCCGCGGAATGTTCCAACGATCTAACAATCCAACGCGCCCATGCGCCTCCCCGGCCAGCCACAATCCGCCAGCCGCCAGCGCCAGTGTCTCGGCCGCGTTGGCCTGAAACACTACAGCCCCGCCTTCTTCCAGAGCGCGTCAACGCGCGCCTTCACATCGGCCGGCATCGTTATGACGTCCGGCCACGGCCGCGTGAATCCTTCTTCCTTCCACTTCTTCGTCGCATCGATACCGAACTTCGATCCCCAGTTAGCCATCCGGCTCGAATGATCCAGCGAATCGATGGGACCCATCGCAAATTCAATGTCGCGCTGCGGGTCGATGTTGTTCAGCGCCTTCCAAGCCACCTCGCTGTAGTTCTGCACGTCCACATCCTCATCCACCACCACGATGCACTTGGTAAACATCGCCTGCCCCAGCCCCCAAATCGCATGCATCACCTTGCGCGCCTGCATCGGGTAGCTCTTGCGAATGGCGACCAGCATCAAGTTATGGAAAATGCCCTCCGCCGGCATGCACATATCGCGAATTTCCGGAATCTGCATCCGCATCAACGGCAGAAACATACGCTCAATCGCCTTGCCCATGAAATAGTCTTCCATCGGCGGCGGTCCAACAATGGTGGTCGCGTAAATCGGATTCTTTCGCCGTGTCACGCACGTTACATGGAACACCGGGTACTCGTCCTGCAGTGAATAGAAGCCCGTGTGGTCGCCAAACGGCCCTTCCGTCCGCATCTCGCCCAGCTCCACATATCCTTCCAGAACGATTTCCGCGTTCGCCGGCACATCCACGTCCACGGTCTCGCACGGCACCATGTCCACCGGCTTCCTACGCAGGAATCCAGCGATCATCATCTCATCCAAATCCGGCGGCAGCGGCAGAATGGCCGAGTACATCACCGTCGGGTCGGCGCCAATCGCCACCGCCACGTCCATCCGCTTCTCTCCGGCCTTGAACCGCCGCCGATAGTGCTCGGCACCCTGTTTATGCGTCTGCCAGTGCATGCCGGTGGTGCTTTCATCGTAAACTTGCATGCGATACATGCCGCAGTTCCGCTTACCCGTTTCCGGATTCTTCGTGAACACCATCGGCAGCGTGATGAACGGTCCGCCGTCCTGCGGCCAGCACGTCAGTACCGGTATCTCCTTTAGGTTGAAGCCCTCTTTCTGAATCACTTCCTTGCAAGGCCCGCTTGAAACTTTCTTCGCGAAAAACGAACCCATCTCCGCCAGTTTTGGCAACATCGATAGCTTCCCTAACAGCCCTTGAGGCATCTGCATCTGAAGGTAGTCGGAAATGCGGTCGGCGATGTCCTGGAACTTGTCCACCTGAAGCGCAATCTCCATCCGCCGCTGGCTGGCAAAAGCGTTGATCAAAACCGGCATGCTGTAACCCTTTGGTTTTTCAAATAACAAAGCCGGGCCGTTTTGTTTCACCGAACGGTCCGCGAATTCGGTGATTTCCAGCACCGGGTCCACTTCGAAAGTGATGCGCTTCAGTTCTCCGGCCTTTTCCAGCGCCGATATGAAGTCGCGTAAATCGCTATATGCCATATGATGATCCCATGATAGTTCGTACCGCTTTCGTCACTGGCGCCAGCCGCGGAATCGGCAAGGCTTGCGCCCAGGCGTTAGCCGCGGCCGGAACCCGTGTCGTGGTTGCCGCCAGGACGCTCGACCGCTGTGAAGAGGTTGCCGCCGGGATCCGTTCGCAAGGTCATGAAGCCACGGCAATCGCCATTGATTTGTCTTCCAAGGATTCGATTGTCCACGCCATCGGTCAGGCGGCAAAAGATTTCGGACCGATTCACATTCTGGTCAACAACGCGGGCATCACTAAGGATGGCCTGGCGCTACGCATGAAGACGGAAGATTGGCAATCCGTGATCGATACCAACCTCAGCGGCTCGTTCTATGCCGCCCAGGCCGTCATGCACGGCATGATGAAGGAGCGTTGGGGCCGCATCGTCAACATCGTTTCCGTCGTCGGCCAGATGGGTAACGCCGGCCAGGCGAACTATGTCGCCGCCAAAGCCGGCCTGATCGGTTTGACCAAATCGCTCGCCCGCGAACTGAGCGGCCGCAACATTACCGTCAACGCCGTCTCGCCTGGATTCGTGTCCACCGATATGACCGCGGTGCTCAGCGAGGATCTGAAGCAAAAAATGCTAGCCAATATTCCTCTCGGCCGCTTTGGCGTTGCGGAAGACATTGCCGAAGCCGTCAAATTCCTCGCCTCCGACGGCGCCGCCTATATCACCGGACACGTGCTGGACGTCAACGGCGGCATTTATATGTAGCCAACTTCGGACTATACGGTTTCCGCTCGGTCGCGGCACGGCAATCCCACAGGCGCGGCGGAACGTCGGTACCCGCCGTCATTGGCTGACCACAACATCCGGTGGCTTGCTGAAGCAATCGGATAATCGGAAGCCACCTACTGCGCGCCCCGCCCCAGGATCACCGTCTTAAGCGTGTTGAGGATGATATAGATGTCCAGCGAAAGCGAGATGTGTTTGATGTAGTAAAGATCGAATTCCAGCTTCGTAATCGTATCCTCGATCGTGTCGCCGTACTTGTGATTGATTTGCGCCCACCCGGTCAGTCCCGGCTTCACGCAATGCCGCTGGCGGTAGAACGGAATTTTTTCCGACAGCGCCTGCACGAACTCCGGCCGCTCCGGCCGCGGCCCCACAAAGCTCATGTCGCCCCGCAGCACGTTCCAAAACTGAGGTAGTTCGTCAATCCGAAACTTCCGCAAATACCTGCCGACGGCCGTGATCCGCGGATCGTTCTTCGACGCCCACACGGCCCCGGTCTCGGCCTCGGCATCCACCAGCATGGATCGGAACTTAAGCACCGCTATGTGCTTCCCGTTCAACCCCACCCGCGTCTGCTTATAAAGCACCGGGCCTTTCGATGTCACCCGCACCAGCAGCGCGGCGATGAGCATTAGCGGCAACGTCAGAATCGCCCCCGTCAGCGCTACCAGAAAGGAGTAGATCTGCTGCATCGCCACGCTGTTCGCGCTCGGGCCCAATTCACTCGAAAACACCAATTGCGACGGCCGCAAATCCCTTGTCGACACCCGGCCGAAACAGCTCTCGTAAAGCGCCGCCGCCTCTTCCACATGGATTCCCGACAACCGCAAATCCAATAGATCGTAGACCGGCAGGCGCGCCCGCCGGTCGGACACTCCCACGACAATTCGCTCCGCCTTCCGCTCCGCCACGACTTCCCGTAAATCGGCCAGCGTGCCCAGGCACGGCACCGTACCCATATCGAGCGTCTCGCCCCCCGCCGCCCCGTCGTCCAGGTACCCAATCACCCGGAAACCCATCTCAATCCGCTCCTGCATGCGCTTGCTGATTTCAGCCAGTACCGGCGATGTCCCCAACAATAACATCGCCGGGGAATGGAGCGAAGTGAGCACCAACCTGCAAAACAGGATTCGCCATGCCGGCAAAATAACCAAAATCAGTCCGGACGCATAAATCATCACCCATCGGGGCAGAATCAACGTCGGGTTCACGTACGTGGACATGGCCTGCACCAGGAACGACAACCCGACCGCCATCGAAAACTGCTGCCACAGATAAATGCGGCTGCGTATCCGCAATTCCGTATACAGGTCCTGAAAATACAAACCTATCAGGATGCTGAACACCGCAATCGATATGCGCGGGAGCCCGCCGTCGTACAGCAGCACGAATTCCGGATCCACCTCGGTTACGAATATTTGCGCGACCACAAAACACAGGAACAGCAGAATCACTTCCGAGATCAGAAGCGCCACTACGCTCGCCGGAATGAACACCCGGAAAAGTCGAATCATCGAACTAACCTCGGCTCTTCCTTTGTGTGCTCCGCCTGCAAGGCGGGGTGCGGTCCTTCATCCCCATTCCCCTGTTTGCGTCTCCTCCGGCCGCTTCCGATTCACACCCCGTGTACCCGAAGTGAATGAAAAATAAGACTATTATCAATGATACCGTAGAACGTGGCCGATATACTCCCCGCCTTCTTCTTTCTGCAGCCTAACACCACGGTCGGCCGTCTAAAGAAATGGATTCACGACGAAATCAGTCCTAATTTATCTCATTCAAGATAAAGGAACTCCGGACGGTGGAATGTAGTTGCGATACCGTTCCAGGTGCGCTATTCTAAATCTAGGACCGATTCAGTCTCATTTCCGGATCGCCAATGCTGAAACTCACCAAGAAAGCCGACTACGGATTGATCGCTCTCAAGCATCTGACCGTCGTGCGCCCGCGTTCGGCGAGCGCCAAGGATATCGCCGCCCGCTTCGGCATCCCGGTCCCCGTCCTTTCCAAGGTTCTGCAAAAACTGGCCCGCAACGGATTTCTCACCTCCGAACACGGCACCAACGGCGGCTATCGCTTGGCCGGCGACCCTCGTTCCATTTCCACACTCGACGTGGTAAGAGCCATTGACGGTCCCGTCGTTCTCACCGCCTGTTTCACCGAATCCGGCGACGATTGCGAGCATCAGAGTCGATGTAATATCCGCGATCCGCTCCGTCGCGTGCACGAAGGCATACTCCAACTTCTGGCCGATCTTTCCATGGCGGATTTAGCCGCCGATCCGGATCAACACCCGCACGGCGTCCCCGGGGCGGCCACTCCGATAATTTCGATCCCGAACCTCACCGTTCTGAATCCATAAGGTACTCCATGTCAAAGCCGATCTATTTCGATAATCACGCCACAACGCCCGTCGATCCTCGCGTTCTCGACGCGATGTTGCCCTACTTTACCGAGCACTTTGGCAACGCCGCCAGCCGCAATCATGCCTATGGCTGGGCCGCCGAAGACGCCGTCGAGAAAGCCCGCAAGCAGATCGCCTCGCTCATCGGCGCCACCTCGAAGGAAATCGTCTTTACGAGCGGCGCCACCGAATCGAACAATCTCGCTCTCAAGGGCGTCGCCGAGATGTATGCCGAGAAAGGCAACCACATCATCACCGCCGCCACTGAACATAAAGCGGTCCTCGATACCTGCAAGCACCTGGAAAAGAAGGGCTGCCGCGTCACCTACCTGCCGCTTAAGGGCGACGGTTTGATCGACCTCGACATGCTGCGCGATGCGATCACCGATAAAACGATACTCATCAGCATCATGTACGCCAACAACGAAATCGGCGTGCTGCAGCCGATCAAGGAAATCGGCAAAATTGCCAAGGAACGCGGCGTACTTTTCCATACCGACGCGGTGCAAGCCGTCGGCAAAGTCCCGGTGAATGTCATCGAAGACGGTATCGATCTCATGTCCATCACGGGCCACAAGATTTATGGCCCCAAAGGCGTGGGCGCTCTCTACGTTCGCCGCAAAAGCCCGCGCGTGCAACTCACCGCGCAGATGGACGGCGGTGGCCATGAGCGCGGGATGCGCTCGGGCACGCTGAATGTTCCCGCCATCGTCGGCCTCGGCGCCGCCTGCGAAATCGCCCAGAAGGAAATGCCGACGGAGTCGGTACGCCTCCGCGCGCTCCGCGACCGGCTCCGCGCTAAGCTCGAAGCCAGTCTTGAGGAGGTCTACATCAACGGCACCATGGAACACCGGCTGCCCAATAATCTCAATATGAGCTTCGCTTACGTCGAGGGCGAAAGCCTGTTGATGGGAATCAACGATATCGCCGTTTCCTCCGGTTCGGCCTGCACGTCGGCCACGCTCGAACCCAGCTATGTGCTGAAGGCGCTCGGCCTTGGCGACGATCTCGCGCACACTTCAATCCGCTTTGGTCTTGGCCGCTTCAATACCGAAGAGGAAGTCGACTACGTGGCCAAGAAAATGATCGACGTGGTGAACAAACTCCGCGAACTCTCCCCTCTCTGGGAAATGTTCAAGGATGGCGTCGACCTAAGCAAAGTCCAATGGACCGCTCACTAACGAATTCATTCTCGAGGAATAAACATCATGGCTTACTCTGAAAAAGTTGTCGATCACTACAACAATCCGCGCAATGTCGGCTCGCTCGATAAGGCCCGCGCCGATGTCGGAACCGGCATGGTCGGCGCGCCCGAGTGCGGCGACGTAATGAAGCTGCAGATCCAGGTCAATTCCAACACCGGCGTCATTGAAGACGCTAAGTTCAAGACCTTCGGCTGTGGCAGCGCCATCGCCAGTTCTTCCCTCGCCACCGAATGGCTCAAGGGCAAGACGGTGGACGAGGCGCTAGAAATCAAGAACACCGATATCGTGAATGAGCTCTCACTGCCGCCGGTGAAGATTCATTGCTCGGTGCTCGCCGAAGACGCCATTAAGGCGGCGATCAGCGACTACAAGATCAAGCGAGGATCGTCCGTAGCCGCGGAAACGGTTAGCCATTAATGACCACCACGGAAGTCGCGCCCGCAATTGAGGTCACGCCGAAGGCCGTCGGCAAAATTCGACAGGCCTTTGAAACACAGGGTGTTAGCGGCGGGCTGCGTCTCGGCGTGCTGGGCGGCGGCTGTTCGGGCTTAAGTTACCAGTTCAAGTTCGACACAAAGCCCCGCGCCACCGATCATATTTTCAACTTCGATGGCGTTCAGGTCTGGGTGGATCCAAAGAGCATGAATTTTCTAAAAGGAATGACGCTCGACTACAAGGAATCCATCATGCAGTCCGGCTTCGAATTCATCAATCCAAATGCCCAGAAGTCCTGCGGCTGCGGAACGTCGTTCTCGGCGTAACATGTTGGCTGGTCCTCCTCCTTCCGATTACTTCGCGATCTTCGGTATCGAAAAGAAACTGGCGCTGGATGTCGAAGACCTCCAGCGCCGTTTTTACGCCAAAAGCCGCGAATGGCATCCCGACGGCCACGCCCGCGCCGGCGCCCAGCAACTCGCATACGCTGAATTAGCCTCCGCCACTCTGAACGACGCCTGGCGCGTTCTCCGCGACCCCATTTCGCGTGCCGATTATCTTCTGAAGGGTGAAGGGTTCGATATTGGCGAACAACGCGGCCGCGACGTTCCCCCCGAACTTCTGGAAGAGGTCTTTGAATTGAACATGGCTCTCGAAGAGGTTCGCGATGGAGACGCCGCGGCTAAGACCGAAGTCGCCCGCGCCCTCGCCAGATTTGAAAGATTACTCGCCGAAATCGACAAGGAACGCGACGCCATCTTCGTCGAATACGACGCCTCGCCTAACCGCGAAACGCTTACTCGCCTCCGGACCCTGTTGAATCGCCGAAAATACCTGCAAAACCTCGTGCGCGACGCCAGCGCCGCCCTCGCTTAACTCACACCCATGTCCCTCTTCCAAATTGATTTCGGAAACGAAGACAAGCCGCACAAAGTCGTCGGTATCGATCTCGGAACCACCAACTCGCTCGTCGCCTTCATGGACCTCACCGCGCCCACGGTCATCCCCGGCGCCGACGGCAGCCCCATAGTCCCCAGCGTCGTCTCCATCCCCGAACACGGCGAACCCATCGTGGGCGCCGCCGCCCTGGAACGCCTCATCACCCACCCGGACCGCACCATCTACTCGGTCAAACGCCTGATGGGCCGCGGCGTGGCCGACATTCAGGAAGAATTGAAACTCTTCCCCTTCAAAATCGCCCCCGGCTCCGAATCGGTCATTCAGCTCGAACTCGGCGGCAAACGGTTCACGCCCCCCGGCATCAGCGCCCAGGTACTCCGCCAGCTCAAAAACAACGCGGAAGCCTATCTGGGCGAGCCCGTCGACCACGCGGTCATCACCGTCCCCGCCTATTTCAACGACGCCCAACGCCAGGCAACCAAGGACGCCGGCCGCATCGCCGGACTGCAGGTGATGCGCCTTGTTAATGAGCCAACCGCCGCCGCCCTCGCCTACGGCCTCGACAAGCGCAACAATGGCATCGTCGCCGTCTATGACCTCGGCGGCGGCACGTTCGACATTTCGATCCTGAAACTTCAGGACGGTATCTTCGAAGTCCTCGCCACCAATGGCGACACACACCTGGGCGGCGACGACTTCGACAACCTGCTCCTCCGCGTCGCCCTGGAAGATATCGCCGCCGAATGGGGCGTGGATCTCAGCGCCGATCAGGTCGCGGTGCAGACTCTACGCCGCGCCGTCATCGACGCCAAACATCAGCTCTCCACGCTCGCCGCCACCACCGTCGCATTCCACTATCGGGGCCGCGCTTACCGCCGCGACCTCACCCGCGACGTTTTCGAGAAACTCATCGCGCCCATTATCGATCGCACCCTCGGCCCCTGCCGCAACTGCATGCTGGACGCGGACGTGACGCCCGAACAGATCGATGAAGTCGTCTTGGTCGGCGGGTCCACCCGCATCCCGCTCGTCCGCCAGGTCGTCCGCGCGCTCTTCAAGGCCGAGCCCCATACCGAACTCAACCCCGATGAAGTCGTCGCCCTCGGCGCCGCCGTCCAGGCCGGCATCTTGAGCGGCCACGTCCACGATAAACTCCTGCTCGACGTCACGCCGCTGAGCCTCGGCATTGAAACCATGGGCGGAGTCGTTTCCAAGCTCATTCATCGCAATTCCACCATTCCCGCCACCGCCGCCGAAACGTTTACCACGGCCGTCGACGGTCAGCGAAACGTCCTCATCCACGTTGTCCAGGGCGAACGCGAAATGGTCCGCGACTGCCGCAGTCTCGCCCGTTTCGACCTCAAGGACATCGACCCGCTCCCCGCCGGCATGGCCAAAATCGAGGTGCGTTTCCTCATCGACGCCAACGGAATTCTCAACGTCACGGCTAAGGACCTCCGTACCGGCAAGGAACAGACTGTGGAAGTGAAGCCGAGCTATGGCCTGTCGGACGAGCAGGTGGAAGCCATGATCCTCGAGTCCTTCGCCAATGCGGAAGAGGATTTCAACGAGCGGCAGGTCCGCGAAGCGCGCGTCGAAGCCGACCGCATCCTCAACGCCGTGGACAAAGCCAAAGGCGACGACGCCTACATGGAACTTAGCGTCGGGGAGCGCGCCCTGGTCGACAACGGCATCGCCGAGTTACTGCTCGCCTACCACGGCGAGAATCACCATCTGATTCTCGACAAGATCGCCGCTCTCAACAAAGCCACCATGAAACTCGCCGAATTGATGATGAACACGGCTGTTCGCGGAGCGCTGAAAGGAACTAAGATCGACGCATGAAAAAACTAACTTGGCTTGACGCCGAAGATATCGGTCTTTCTCTCTACGAAGCCCACCCGGACACCGACCCATTAACCGTTCGCTTCACCGACCTGCACAAGTCGGTCGTCGCGCTTGAAGATTTCGACGACGATCCCGCTAAGTCGAACGAAAGCAAATTGGAAGCCATTCAGATGGCGTGGTACGAAGAGTGGAAGGACAATCGGTAGGACTTCCCGGGCTTTTCCACCGTACCTGGATACCGTCTACCGGCCGGCCCCAGCCGCCATCGCCTTCGGCTCTCCGGATTCGCCCGCAATCGCCGGGTAAACCACGCCGGCAATCGCCGCGCCCACTATCGGCGCTACCCAAAACAGCCATAATTGTTCCAGCGCCCATCCACCGACGAACACCGCCGGTCCCGTGCTACGCGCTGGATTTACGCTGAGATTCGTCACGGGAATTCCGATTAAGTGAATCAGCGTCAGCCCCAGCCCGATCGCAATTGGAGCGAAACCAGAGGGCGCCCGTTTGTCCGTCGAGCCCAGAATGATCATCAGGAAGAAGAATGTCAGCACCACTTCCGCCGTCAAACCGGCCATCATCGAATAGGCCCCCGGCGAATGCTCGGCATATCCATTGCTGGCCAACCCCGCCGAAACATCGAAGCCCGCCTTCCCGCTTGCAATTACGAGCAGCGTTCCCGCTCCGGCAATCCCGCCCAACAATTGCGCGGCGATATAATGCGGAAGTTCCGCCGCCGGAAAACGTTTCCCTACCGTCAACCCAATTGAAACCGCCGGATTCAAATGACATCCGGATAGATGACCAATCGCATAGGCCATGGTCAACACGGTGAGTCCGAATGCCAGGGACACACCCAATAGGCCGATTCCGACACCCGGAAATGCGGCCGCCAATACGGCGCTGCCGCACCCGCCGAAAACCAGCCAAAAGGTTCCGAAAAACTCCGCCACTGCACGCTTCGATAGAGACATCGCCGTACACCTTCGCGTCGCTTCTTGATTAGCCATGAGCACAAATGGCCGGAAGCGCGAACGAGTATATAAGATTTCCGGGAAAAAACCAACGGTGCCAATCTTAGTGTCGCGGTGTGTCGCGGCGGTGGGAGACGATGTTAGGCGATGGGGGAAACCGGACATGATAAGTTATGCCCCTCATGCCGCGTGGGCCGCTTGTCCAAGACCGGGGAGATACGCCCACGTGGACCGCGAAACCCGTGGCGTTAATCCGTCCCCTCCGTATGACGCTTTTCACCGGGATATACTACGGCAGGATGCGGCGGTTGCACCTGTTTGAATTCGGTGATCAGCGGTGGTTTCCTCGAATTCTTCGGGATGCCGAGACATCGTATCTCGCCACCGCTTACCGTTTCTCGCCGATGTTGGCGCGGCGCTGGGCGGAGAAAATCTCGACCGTTCTTCAGGCCGGCGAGCCGGCGGAAATACTCGACATGTGCTCGGGGTCCGGCGGTCCGATGCCGGCCATCGTCGAAGAACTCGAAAAGCTCGGTTACTACGCAAGGGCGACTCTCACCGATCTTTACCCGAATCCGAAGTCCGACTCGCATCCCCGAATCGCGTGGTTGCCCGAACCGGTGGACGCGGCACACGTCTCGCCGAATCTGACGGGTGTGCGGACGATGTTTTCGGCGTTTCACCACTTTCGTCCGGATACGGCCAAAGCGATATTAGGGGACGCGTTCGACCGCCGCCGCCCTATCTGCATCTTCGAAGCGGGATCCCGCACGCCACTCGCGGCCGGGACGATGCTCGGGGTCCCGGTCGCCGTACTCGCGCTGATGCCGTTCGCGCGGCCGTTCCGATGGGCTTACATGCTGTTTACCTACCTGATCCCGCTGTTGCCGCTGATCATATTGTGGGACGGTATGGTCTCACTATTGCGAATTTACTCGCCCGAGGAAATGAAGAAACTAACGGAGGATATGCACGCTCCCGGGTACGCCTGGGAGATCGGCCGGATCCAAGTGCGCGGCATTCCGTATGGGCTGCCGTATTTGATTGGGCGGCCGATTCCGTAGAAATCGACGCATACTTGGATCATTCCCGGTTCGCCTTGGGGCGGATCGCGGTGCGATTCCGCCGTATCCGGACGTAGACAACTCCGCGGAGCGCGGACAGCCATATTGACGTCGCCTTCGAGCGGGGCGCGTTCGATTCGATCCAAACGCGGATGCGCACCTTGCGCACTTGCGCAGTTTCGACTCGGGTGGCGGCCTGTGCGACGTCTGCTTCGCCGTGACGCGGAGATCGCGGGGGATCGCCGGCAGCGGCGTCAATTCAAACAGTCCGGGCACGGGAAAAATAGTGGAATTGCGGAGCGTACGGCAGATGGCGGGCGAACCTGGGCGCCTTGGCATTCCAATATCATGCACTACTTCTTTGTAAGGGTGTACGAACGTGTTTTGGTCCTCAAATGTGAGCGGCGGCGGTCGATAAGCACCATAGAGGTAGCCGGATTTGCGGTTCTGTTCCTTAATTTTGAGGCGTGTTCTCCTGCTTGCGGTGGCGGGGCTGCTGGCGGCGTCGCTGGTGCGCTTCGCCCCCGGCTTTGAAATGGACGAACGGGAACTGACGGCCGCGCTGAGCGACGAATCCCGGTTGGCTCTGCGCCAGGAACGGGACGAGGAACGCCAGGTTTTTCGCTACTACGGCCAGCTTCTGGCGGGCCTGCTGCGAGGAGACTGGGGACATTCGCGGCTGTTTGATCGTCCGGTAGTCGAATTGTTGGGTGAACGCGGCGCGAGCACCGCTTGGCTGGTCGTCTCCGGCTGGGTAATTGGCTGGGCCGCCGGTCTTTCCGCGGCTCTGGCGGGAATCCTTTTTCCACCGCGTTGGCCCGGGGGCGTAGCGGCTTTTCTGGCGGGTGCCGTCCTGGCGTTCCCGGCTGCCATTCTGGGCATTTTCTTTTCGCATTGGGGCGGAAGCGTCACGCTGGCCCTGGCCCTGGTGGTGGGATCGCGCGTGTACTTTTACTGCCGAAATCTGCTCGGCCAGGCGGTTGCCAAACCGCACGTGGTGGCGGCCCAGGCGCGCGGAATCGGTTCAGCGCGACTACTGGTTTGGCATGTCATGGCCCCGCTGCTCCCGGAAATGGCCGCACTGGGCGCGGCGTCCTTCACCATAGCGCTGGGCGCGTCGGTTCCTATTGAGGCCGTGTGCGACCTGCCCGGCCTGGGCCAACTTACTTGGAAAGCGGCGCAGGCGCGGGACTTGGCGTTGCTTGTGGGCCTGACATGGTTGATGACGGCCGCCAGCTTGACCGCCAACACTCTGGCCGATCTCGCCGCCGCCAACTCGAGGACAACCGCATGAGCCGCTTCTGGACGTGGACCATCCGGGGTTTGGCTATGTGCTGCCTGTTGTGTTCCCTGGGGGCGGGTTGGCTGGCTCCGGCGCCGTTTGACCAACAATTCCGCGAATCGGTAATGGAACCTCCTTCCCGGCGCTTCCCGCTCGGCACCGATGAGCTCGGCCGGGACCGCCTGTCCCGGCTACTCCATGGCAGCCGGGTTTCATTTGGCTTGGCGGTTTGCGCCGCGCTGGCGAGCACGTTGATAGCGGCGTCCCTGGGCACCGCCGCGGCGCTACGAGGCGGCGCCGTTGAACGGCTCTTCCTCAGCTTCGCGGAACTCACGGTCTCGGCGCCCTCGCTTTTTCTGATACTTGTGGCGCGTTCGCTGCTGCCCTTGGAGACGACGCCGATGGTCTCCGTCATGACGACTTTCGCCCTGCTGGGCCTGCTCGGATGGGCCGGACCGGCGCGCGTCGTCTGGGCCGGCGCCAAAAAGATTCGACACTCCGGGTTCGTTCTCCAGGCCCGGGCGAATGGTTCCACCGCGAGCCGTCTGTTATGGCGTCAACTGGCGCCGAATCTGGCCCCGCTGCTTCGCGCACAGTTCTGGATCGCTTTGCCCGCGTTCATCGTGGCCGAGGCTAATTTGGGTTTGTTGGGACTCGGCGTGGCCGAGCCGCTCCCGTCGCTCGGCAGTCTGCTGCGCGAGATGGATGGCATCGGCCGTATCACCGAGCAGCCCGCTACACTCGCGCCGGCCATTTGGATCGCGTTCTCCTTGTGGTCCTGCCAAATGGCCAGTGGCCGGAAAGATCCCTCATATGTATAAACTTCTTGCGCTTCTGGCGGCCCTGCTTACCGTCTCTTTCGCGGCGACCGGACCGGCTCCGGGAGGCGTCCTTCGCATGGGTCTCCGGTCCGAACCCCGCACCTTCCACCCTTTGCACGCCGACGAGGAAGCCAGTCAAACTATCCGCTATCTAACCGCCGGTGTGCTGATTAAGGTCAACCGGCTGACGCAGGCCTTTACGCCCTCTCTCGCGACCTCCTGGAAGCTCGAAAAGGATGGACGAACAATTACGTTTCGCCTTCGCGAAGGAGTGCGTTTCTCCGATGGAACGCCGTTTGGCGCGGCCGACGTCGCCTACACGATCGGTCTGCTCGCGGACCCCTCGCTGCACAACGGAACGGTGGACAATCTCCGCGGTTCCGGCGGAGCCCCGAAGGCCGTGGTGGTATCGCCGTTCACGGTTTCCATCCAGTTTCCCCAGCCGCTGGCCGGCGTCGAGCGGCTCTTTGACAGCCTGCCCATTCTCTCGGCGCGCTCTCCGCTGAAGGAAAAGGCCATACTCGGCGCTTTTCGCGTCAAGGACTACAAGCCTGGACAGTACGTCCTGCTCGAGCGGAATCCCAACTACTGGGAGCGCGACGAGCAAGGGCGGCCGCTGCCCTATCTCGATGGCATTCATCTTGCCATTCAAGGCAATCGGGAACTTGAAGCGCAGCGCTTTCAAAGCGGCGCGATTCATTTGATTAACCGTTTGGACCCGGAACATTTTGCGCGCTTGCAAACCGGGACGCACGACGCTGGACCTTCGCTTGAAAGCGAGCAAATGTGGTTCAATCAGGCGCCGAAAGCGCCCATTGCCGCGCACAAAAAGCTTTGGTTTCAGTCGGCCGGCTTTCGCCGTGCGATTTCCGAGGCGATTCAGCGCGAGGATTTGAGCCGCATCGCGTTCCGGGGCCTCGCCGATCCGGCGGCCGGGCCGATTTCTCCCGCGAACCGGTTTTGGCACAACGAAAAGCTCCGTCCGCATCCCTTTGACCCGGCGGCCGCCCTGGCCCGCCTCCAGCGGGAAGGCTTCCGTCACGCCGACGGGGCGCTTTTCGACCGCTCGGGCAATCGGGTGGAGTTCTCTCTCGTCACCAACGCCGGCAACCGCACCCGCGAGCGAATGGCGTCCATGGTTCAGCAGGATCTGGCGAAGATCGGAATCCGGGTTCAAACCGCCACTTTGGAGTTCCCCTCCTTGATCGAGCGCCTCACAAAAACCTTTGACTACGACGCCTGCCTCTTGGGCCTGGTGAACATCGATCTCGATCCCAACGGCCAACTAAACGTGTGGCTAAGTTCCGGCAGCAGCCACCAGTGGAACCCTAACCAGATCACCCCCGCCACGCCATGGGAGGCGGAGATCGACCGTTTGATGCGGGCGCAGGCTGCAACGCCGGATCCTCGCAAGCGCAAGGCACTATTCGATCAGGTACAGCAAATCGTCTGGGAGCGGGCGCCGTTTATTTATCTGGTCAATAAACGAGTTTTAACGGCTTTTAACCCCCTCCTGCGCAATGTGCGAGTGGCGCAAATCTATCCAAACGCCTACTGGAACGCCGAGCGCTTGTATCTGGCCGATACACCCGGAGAAGCCACGCCATGAGCGCGGCGGACCCGTTGCTGTCGTTGAACTTGTCGGTCGATTATCCGGGCAAGCCGGGCGTCCTCCGCAATTTGCGGCTCGACGTGCAGCGGGGCGAAATCCTGGGATTGGTGGGCGAGAGCGGCTGTGGCAAAAGCACGTTGGCCATGGCGATTCTCGGTCTACTCGATCCTCGTGGTGCGAAGGTGCGGGGCGAGGCGATTTTCGAAGGCAGAAATCTGGCCGCGCTCAAGGAATCGCAGATGCGGGCCGTCCGCGGCCGGGAGATTAGCCTGGTTTTTCAGAGCGCGATGGACTCCTTGAATCCCTGTCTGCGGATAGGCGCGCAATTGCGGGAGGCCTGGCTCGCTCACCGTCCCAAGCAGCCGGACGATTGGCGCGGCAACGTGGAAGAGCTCTTCGCCCAGGTTCGCCTTCCCGCCGATCCCCAATTCCTGCAGCGGCTGCCCTCCCAGCTAAGTGTGGGACAGGCGCAGCGAGTCCTCATCGCCATGGCCATGCTGCATCGCCCCGCCTTGCTAATCGCGGACGAACCCACCAGCGCGCTGGACCTGATCACGCAAGCCGAAGTACTTCGGCTGTTCATGGCCATCAATGCCAAGTTCCAGACGAGTATACTTTTCATCACCCACGATCTGCGGGCGGTCGCCTCAATTTGCCATCGCGTAGGCATACTTCACGAAGGGCAGTTGGTTGAACTGGAGACGCCCGGCAAGCTCTTCGGCGCGCCGCGGCATCCTTACGCCAAACATTTTGTCGGTTCCCTGATGGAAGCTCCCGTCTTTACTTAGCGGAGCGGCGAAACCGGAATTGCTGTTTCTTGTGCTGGCCGCCTTCGTCGCCTTCAATGGTGGCGAGTAAGTTGCCGTCGGCGTCCCTTTCGTAAGTGATGATTTTAGGGTGATCGTGTCGCGGGTTTTCGAAGACGGCTTTGGCGCCCGACGCGCTGGTGAGTTTGAACTCCGTGGGCGGCCGGCCGTCGGGCTGGGCGATGTAGTAGATCTCGCCATCCTTTTGGACGATACGCAGGAATTCGAACGCGACCATGCGGGAACCGGCGACCGTTCGGCTAACGCCGAGCATGGCGCCGCCGGCGGGCGGAAGCCAGTTTTCTTCAATATTTGCGCGGCCCGTGGCGCCAGTCCAATGGCCGGCGATCCAGCTTAGCTTTTCGAAGTTTGGATTTTCCTGGGCGGTCAGTGAGAGGGCGCAGAAGATTGTTAGAAGTCGCATTCGCCTTGATGATAGTGTTTGTCACATCGCGGCGTCTTGGAAAAATTGGCCATTAATAAGGCAAGAGCGCTCGGATGACGAAAGAATTCCGCGGGGGCGGCGCCGGTGAACCGGCGGAACTCATTGGCGAGGTGAGATTGGTCGTAAAAGCCGCAGTGGAGCGCGAGATCGGCCCAGCGTGCGAAATCTCCGTTGCGGTAGGCGGTTAACACGGCTTGGAAACGGACGATGCGGGCGAAGGCTTTTGGCTGTAAGCCGACGGCGGCGAGAAAGCGGCGGTCGAAGTGGCGGGGGCTGAGGTTGGCGGCCTGGGTTAACGAGTCCATCCGGGCGGCGCCGGCCGTTTGTTCGATAAGGGTGACGGCGTGCGTGATGGCGGGGTCCGGAAGTTGCGTTGGGGCTTTGATGTTCAACGAGACGAATTGGCCGGTAATCTCATTGGCCGGCATGCGGAGAAAAGCGCCGGCGGCGGCGGGACGGAGACGAATGCCGCTGGTGGACATAGGGCCTGTCGGTTGAATGTGAACGGGCGAAGTAATCTGGCCGGTGACGAATGATTCGGCTTGGTTCTTCGGGCGGGTCGCATGGTGCACCACCAGTTCCATGCGGCCATCGGGAAGGATAGTTTCCGTTTCCGCGGCGGCCGTGCCTTCGAGGGTCCAGGTGCATTCGACCCAAGGCGCGAGATGTTCCGGCGGCGCCTGTTGGCGATAGGTGAGCACAGCCTTATCAATGTAACAGTTTGTGAAAGAGCTCCTCCGCGATACGGTGATTGTCCTGCGTGTATAGATACTCGTTATAAAGCCAGGGGTCGCCGAGGGCGATCACCTTTCCCTTACCATGAGGCACGGCCGCCATCATGACGGTTTCGCGTTCCGCGAGAAGGGTCTCGGCGTTTTTTGCGGTGATCTTAAGGGGCGCGAGATCGACGCCGTAGAACTTCAAGCCTTGGCTAAACCACGCGGCGTTGCTGGTTTGCAGCGTAAGTTTGCCGTTGCCTTGAGCGTCGGTGTGTTTGCGTTCTTCGAACTCGATGCCGAAACGCCTGGCGAGCGCGTTCATGCGTGGGAATTCGGCATTGCCGGGATCGTTATTGAGCAGAATGAGCACGCCGCCGCCGTTCACCCATGTGGCCAGGGCTTCGATCTCGCCGTCCGTAATTTCGTTGGGCTTGGCGGTTTCCTTGGCGGTGTCGGGGTCGACGATGACTACCTGGTCGATGCCTTTGAGCGACTTCGCGGTGAAGGGTTCGTTGATGGTTTTTGTCGCGGCGCCCAGGCCGTTTAACATTTTGCCGAGGCCGGAGAAGCCGCCCATGTAGGTACCGTCCCACCGGTAGTGAGGTTCGGATTCCCGATTGTGCCATCCATCGACGGCGACGGTTTTGCGAGGCGTCTCGTTCCAGACGGGGTTGGCGAAGGCGCCGTTGCCGGCGATGTCCCAGACGGCGAGGCGGGCCCAGCGCCAGTTAAAGGCGTCGGCTTCGAAATCGATTTTGCGTTTTTCAAAAGGCCGGGTACTTTCAAGGCTGTAAACGTGGCGATGGGTCTCGCGGCCATCGCCCCAGACGAGTTCGGCGAATTGAAGCGGCAGGGTGTTGTGAACTTGAGCGGTAGCGCGGAGTTTACCCGGTTTTGCTTCGATAATGCTGTGCTCGGGCATTAACACTTCGCCGGTGGAGACGAAGAAATCGCCCTTCTCCATGGTTTTCATCAACTCGCCATAGTTGTCGTAAGTGGGAAGCGCGGCGGCGCGAACGTAGTTGATGTTCATGTGTGCGTACAGCTCGTGGGTATGGTCGATTTGGAAGACATCGACCTCGGCGAGAAGGCGCTTTTTCAGGCCCCAGTTGCTCATGTCGTCGAGGAGCGTGAGACTCCGCTCGCCCATGCGTGGCGACGCCATGTCGGCTGGCATCTGCTTCCAGCCGGCGCCGAAATACGTATCGTCGAGGAAGTGCTCGGTATTGCGAATTTTGTCGGGGTATTCTTTGGAGCCTTTCGTACGGGGGTGGGTCTGATAGGCGAAGCCCCGTTCGCGGTGCATCATATCGAGCAGCGCTTTCTGGCTGCCGACGGTGTAGACGGTTCCGTAGCCGGGGACTTCGGCTTTGCCGGATTTGGAGCCGACGGGTCCCATGATCCAGTAGACGGGCTTGGGGAACGCGACGGCCCAGTGGCCGCCGTAGTGGACGTTGGCTTCCTCGGACGGCATCAGCAGGAACGAGCTGTCGGTTTGGGCGCGGCAGAAATCGAAGTAGGCTTTCAATTCCTTCAGGCGAAGTTCGGTTTGATCCTGCGGGTGGCCGTCGCCGTGAAAATCGGCGATCATGGCGGCGTCGACGCCCATGTCCTTTAGTACCGGCTTGAATGGCGGGACCCAGGATGCGGGCTTGGCCATGGCCTGGACGGTGTAGGCGAAATGCCAATGGGGTGCCACCGTGACATATCCGGGTAGACGCGGAAACTTATCGCGGTTCGTGAACTTAGTAACTTCGTCGAGAAGCGGCTGGGCGGCGCCGTCGCTTAGTAAGTAAAAGACATTCATGCGCTGCGCGGTGCCGGGAGGGGCGTTCATCCACGGATAGAAGCGGGAGTTGTCGTCGGGGAGTTGACGGATGCCGAGGGATACTTGGCCGCGGAAAGCGGTATGCCAAAGAAAACCCATGTTGGTGGTGAAATCGCGCGGCATGAAGTATTTGTGCGGGGTGGGGAATACGGCGACAGTGCCGCCCTGCGAGCGGGCGGCCAGCGTACGGTAGCGGACCTGGACCGGAAGGCGTTCGGAGGTGTTGGGACGCTCGACTTTCAGTTGGCCTTCCGTGTCGTAGTAAGTGACTTCGGAATCCATGTTATTGCCGGGGCGCGAGTCGCGGGGAACGGCCATGCGCATGCCGGCGTCATAGAAATAGGCGGTGTCCGGTTCGTTAGTGGAAGCGACGGCGGCTTGTTGGATAAGGCGAGTGCCGGGGTAAAACGTGTAGCGAATCGAACCCGTGAATGGCCCCATCTGGAAGCCATCGAAGGAGAGTTCCACTCGGTCACCGGTGGTAACGGCGCGAGCGGCCGTCGCCTGGAGACGGCCCTGGTGGCTACGCGTTCCGTCCGGATGGCTGGGCGGAAAATCGAAGAACTCGTCGAAACCGCCGCGGCGTTTGCCGATGGAGCAATTATAAAGCGGGACGGCGTTTTCCACGATGTTCTTGCCGTTCTGGCGGATGGCGGTGATCAAGGGACGGGCGGGTTCCAGGTTGAACGCGGCCTCCCAGTTTCGCTGTTCGGCGTCCTGCCAGCGGACGACGGCGGAGTCGCCTTCGCGGGCAACGGAGATAGGACCGGGCTTGACGCCGGTGAGGTCCAGCGGGACGGGCGCGGCCCAAGCAACTTGGGCGAGAAGTAGAGTTAGCCAGCGAGTGGTGTGCATATTCGTATCAGAACTTAAGCCGGACTTGGAATAAAAGGAACCGCATGGTACTGGACGTGTTGTTGGTAATGCGTCCGAAGTTAGTTGATGTCGGATCGAGATTTGGGTTCTCGAATTGGGAGTGGTTGGCGACGTTCAGAGCGTCCATGCGGAACTGGAGCGTGAATCGCTCCTTGATCTTGAAGTCGCGTTGGATGTTGGTATCCATGCGGTTCAGGCCATCGCCGCGGACGCCGTCGACTCGGGTGGGGAAGACGCGCGCCTGGAAGGCGGCGGGAGTCCTTTGGGGATCCCGTTCGAAGCCGTCGGTGTTAATCCACCGGTCAAGGGTCCGTGTGCCGGAGTTGATGTTGTTCAAATCGCCGGTATAGAAAACGTTGCCCCAATCAAGAAGAGGTCCGGGCTGCCATTCATACGTGGCGGCGACTTGCCATCCGCCGAGGAGATGGTTCAGCGCGCCGGATTGGAAGAGCGCACGGCCGCGGCCGAAGGGAAGCTCCCAAATGCCCGTGGCGGCGAAGCGGTTGGGAGCGCCGGTATTGGATTGGCGCCAACCGGGTTCGGCGTCGAACTCGTTGTAGTAGTAGAGACGGTCGCGCTGGTAAAGGCCGGTGTAGTTGGCGTTGAGGGTGAAGCCGCGGGCAAAGCGACGCTGGAAAGTGGCTTCGATTGCGTGGGTTTTGACGGCGCCGGCGGTATCGGCGTTGGCGTTTAGGACATTCATATGCGAGAAAGGGCGGAGGAGTTGGTTCTTGCGAATGGTAGGACTGGTGAAGAAACCGCGGGAGGCGAGGGCCTGATAGAAAACGGGGTTGGAAGACTGAAGGGACGCAAAGTTGGCGAGGGCGTAGGGATTGGGCACGTTGGCGTTGAGATTGGTAGCCAATGCGTTGTTGCGGACCGAGGTCGTGTTCCAATATTGCGCCGGAAGGAAATCGAGTCTGCGTGGCAGACGGATCTGGTCCGAGTAGCTGCCGGCGTAACCGACGGAGAGCATCATGTTGGAGGT
Source organism: Bryobacteraceae bacterium (assembly GCA_046155405.1). Classification (GTDB taxonomy): domain Bacteria; phylum Acidobacteriota; class Terriglobia; order Bryobacterales; family Bryobacteraceae. The sequence goes on from JBJXFL010000098.1 coordinate 88,163, forward strand.
GATCTGCCGCTGGACATCGACGCGCCAACGTTGTTGACGTGCCCGAGGGACGGACTCGCCGAAGTAGTTCCAGCCGTTTCCGGCGCGGGCGAGAAGGCCTTGGCCGCTGCCGACCGGATCGTCGAAGCGCGTGCCATCGGCGCGGACGGGGAATGGATCGGCCAGGGGGGAAACACCCGCGCGCGGATTACCGGAGAGCCAAGTGACGCCGAAGTCATTGCTGATGGGGCTGACGGTGGCGCGGCTGAAACCGCTCTGATCCGGCCCGGCGTTTTGCGCGTTGAGGGTATCGAAATAGATACCGTAGCCGGTGCGAAGTACGGTTTTAGAGTTGAGTTGATAGGCGGCGCCGATACGGGGAAGGAACATCAGTTCTCCCTTTTGCAGGCTGGTTTGGGCGCCGTCGACGCCGGGGTAAACGGAGCCGCCGACAACGGAGAATGAAGACGCGGCGAGTTCGGGAATGGGGCTGCGGGCGTAGGCGGCCTGGGCGGCGTCCGTGATGGGAAGTTTAGCGGCCGGATCGAACCATCCGATCACGCGGTTGTAGCGTTCGGTGCGGCCCCACTCGTATTCCATGCGGAAGCCGAGGATTAAAGTGAGGCGGGAATTGGTGCGCCATTGGTCCTGGCCGAACCAGCCGGTGTAGGGGTTGCGGAGAGCGTAATTGGCATTAGTATCGACGGTCGCCGAGGTGGGAATCCCCATGAGGAAGGCCGCGTAGGAGTGGCCGAGATTGGCGGAAGGCGTTAGGCCGTCTTCTTCGCGGCTGGTGAATTTGTTAGTGAATAGGAACCGGCCGTTCACTTGGCCGGGGTCGCCGCCAAGACGGCGATGATCCCGGATGTCGATGCCGGCGGTGAGGGTGTGGGAGCCGCGGATGTGGGTCATGTTGACCTTGCCGGAGAAGAGTTGGAAGTGGGTGAAGGCGGGGACGGACTGGCCGAGCGTGTCATAACCGTCCAGGGCCATGATGGGAAGAGAGTGATTGTCGCCGGCCTTCTGGTCCATGTAGGCCGGGAGGCCGACATCGGAGGGTTTGAAGTTAGTGGCGACAGACGTTAGTATGTTACCTTCGCGAAAGTGATTGGCGGCGCCGCTGATATCGAAGACAGTATTGGAAGTTGGCGTATAGACCCAGTTAGCGGTCAAGCCACGGTTGTTGCGGTTGACGCCATTGGTTTGTAGGCCGCGAGCGGTCTCGTAAGTCCAGTCCTGGCGGTCCTCGCGGTATTTGAGCCAAGTCCAACGGCCGAAGAAGCGGTGTTTCTCCGAGTGCTGATAGTCGAATCGATTGGCGAAGGCGGAGTAACTCCAGTTATAGGGTTCGGCGACGCCTAGATAGTTATTCAGCGGTTCGAGGTTGGCGCGGGCGGGCGGGTTGTTAGGCGTCGGGTAGAATTTGGAGTACGTCGCGTTGGCTGGACTTACTATGCGGGAGGCTGGCAGGATATTGCCGGCAATCGGGTCGCGGAGAAAGTGACCGGCGCGGGCGGGATCGACGCGGACGCTGAGTGGATCGTAGATCTGGTACCGCGGACCGATAGCGAGGAGGTCGGAGAAATTTCCTTGGCGGTGGGCGAGCGACGGGACGGTGTGGTTGAAGGTCGATTCAGTGGACTTCTTGTCTTCGAACCCGTCGTAGCTGAAGAAGAAGAACAGCTTGTTGCGCCCGTTGACCAGTTTGGGAATGACGATGGGTCCACCGATCGTGCCGGCGTAGTTGTTGGAATGGCCGGAAGGCTGCAAGGGAGAGTTGCGGAGTTCATTCGCCCGGGCGGTATCTCCGGCGGCCTCGGCGGCGGCGATATTGCGATAGTACTGCTGCTTGACGAAGAAGCGGGTGCCATTCCAGCGCTGTTGCCAGTGTTGCTCGGTGAGGGCTCCGTGGAGGCTGTTGGTACCGCCCTTGGTCATGATGGAAATCGTGGTGCCGCTCGTGTGGCCGATGGAGGCGTCGAAGTTAGTGGATTCGACTTTGAACTCCTGAATGGTGGTGGAGTAAGGGAGATACGCGGCACCGTACCCGTTGCCCATGTTCGGGACGCCGTCGATGGACCAATCGTTGCCGCCGACATTGCCGGCATTGTGTGCCTCGCCTGTGCCGCCAATGGCATTGACGCCGTTGTAGCGTCGATTGGCGCTGGCCTGGATGCCGGGGACAAGCTTGATAAGCATCAGCGGGCTGTTGTTGAACGTGGGCAGATCGAGAACGCTGCGATTTTCCATGACGCGGCCGGCGCTGATGTTGGACGTCTCGAGCAGCGGCGCTTCGGCCGTGACGGATACGGTTTCGGCGGTTTCGCCCACGGAGAGGAGAAGATCGATTTCGGCGCGCGCGCTGATGGACAAGCTGACGCCGGACCGGACAGTCTTTTTAAAGCCCTGCATTTCCGCGGAAACCTGATAGTTGCCGGCCTGGAGTAAGTTGGCTTCGTAATATCCAGTGTCGTTGGTCCGGAGGCGCACGGTGACATTGGTATCGACATTGGTGACAACGATGGCCGCGCTGGGAACGGCGGCGTTCTGCGCGTCGAGGACGCGGCCGAAAATGGTGCCCCGCGTTTCCTGGGCGGCGGCGATGCTGGCGGCGAGAATCAAGGCGAGTAGCAACTTCATGGTGGGACGAATCTATCTAAACCCGGAGCACGCGTCAAGCTAAGCTTGCTCTGAACGGCGACATTATTCGGCGATCGCGTTTGGGTTCCATTCTTAAGACCGCTTTTTCCCCGTCGGGAGTGGGTGGCGATTTGCTCGGGCGGTGCGTCGTCCGGCGAGGAGTTTTACGAATGAGAAGCGACACTTTAAGGAAGCTGCGAAGATAGTCTTGTCATTGACGGAGAATGCACTCGCGGTGCGGTTGAAGAGCGGCGGCTTTGTGGAGGCGAAAAGAAAATGAGCGAGAAGTATAAAAGCGATGCTATGGCGGCTATCCATGAAACCATGGAGGCCCTGCACGATGTTGGGGCAATCGACAAGCGAACGATGCGCCGTTTCGACGATGCCTGCCTTACGCCGATTCGGCCGCTGAAGCCTGAGGAGATAAAGGCGATTCGGGAGAGAGAACACGTGAGCCAAACGGTTTTCGCCAACTACCTGAATGTGACGAGCAGTTTGGTCGGTAAGTGGGAGCGCGGCGAAAAACGGCCCTCCGGGGCCTCGCGTAAGCTGCTATCGCTGGTCGAGAAGAATGGCCTTGCCATCGTTGCGTAGGCGTCCCGCCAAAACTCTTGCGCTATGAACTTGTGTTAAGGTCCCGGCAAGAGGCGCGTATTTCGCGAAAGCCATTTGAAGCGGCGCGAAGGCATAATGGGAGGCTGTCTTATGGACTTGGAGTTAGGCGGACATATTGTTGTGGTCACGGGCGGGGCAAGCGGAATTGGTTTGGCCTGCGCGCGGGGATTTGTGCGGGAAGGTTGCAAGGTCGCCGTTTGGGACATGGCCGAGGGCGCCGATTTTCAGGTGGATGTCAGCGACTATGCCGCGGTGATGGCGGCGGCGGTCGAGACAGAGGCGCGGTGGGGACCGGTGGGGCACTTGGTGCATGCGGCGGCGCGGGGTTCGGGCAAGTTTGGTTTTCCGTTCACGAATTTGGAACCGGCGGACTGGCGAAGCGTGCTGGAGGTGAACATAATGGGCATGGTTCATGTGGCGCAGGCGCTGGGTCCAAGGATGGCGGAGCGGAAGGCGGGTTCGATGGTGTTCATCGCTTCGGTCGCGGGACAGATCGGGTCACAGACCGATCCGCCGTATTCGGCGAGCAAGGCCGCCAACATCAACTTCGCGCAATGTCTGGCGAAGGACATGGCGCCGCATGGGGTCCGCGTCAATACCGTGAATCCGGGCATGGTGAAGACGCCGCTGAATGAGAGTGTTTGGCGGGCTTGGAATTCGCGGCAACAGGAGGAGAAGCGGCGGTCCTATGATGAGTGGGCCGAAGAAAAAATTCGAGCGGTCGCGCCATTGGGGCGGTGGCAATCGACCGGCGACATTGCGGATATGGCGGTCTTCTTATCGTCGGCCCGGGCGGGGCAGGTGACCGGGCAGACGATCAACGTCGACGGCGGACAGGTAATGCACTGGTGACTACCGCTGCGCCGCGCCGCTACGGCCCATGATCGGCCACACATCCACGATGTCGTTGCCCTTGGCGATGTAGTAGCGGTCGTAGCAATTGGTGCTCATGTCGAGGTTGCTGCAGTAAATCTCGACGCGGTCGCCGACCTTGATCTCGCCGCCGCCGTCCTTCCACTTCAGCAGTCCGTATTCCGCGCCCTGCTTCTCCACATGGAGCCAGGACATGCCCTTAACTTTATCGGTGAGTTGCGCCATGGCTTTGTTGCCGTAGTCGGTTGTCACCTGGCCGGCGTGATGTTTGCTATCCACCGTGGTTAGGACCGACATCGAGCTTTCGAAGTCGGTGTAGACGGCGTCGTTCGTCTTGCCGCCCACTTCGCGATAGATGGAATCCATGAAGACGTACGATCCGCATTCGAGCTCGGTAAGGCCGAGCTGGTGGTCCATATTGTAGGTGCCTGTCGAGCCGCCGCTGACGATGCCGATGGGCAGGCCGGCCTTCTTGGAAAGAGCGATGGTTTCGTTCACGCCGGCCAGATCTTCGGCGGACTTTGCCCGGCGCGCGGCCCAGCCCTTGGTATGAGACGCCCCGCCGGAATAGGCCATGAAGCCTTCAAAGGCGATGTGTTTGGAGGACGCGACTTTTTGCGCGAGTTCGAGCGCGGGCTGGCCGTTGGCGATGCCTTGGCGAGTAAGGCCCGCGAAGACGGAGACGGCCACGCGGCATTTCACCTTGGCGGCCGCGGCGGCTTCCTCGACGTTGGCGACTACGGCGTGATCGTCGACGACGAACATAAACGTGGGATCGCGTTTGGTGAGGGCGACGGCGCGCACCAGGTTGTTGTAGCTGGCGGGCTGTTTGGTCCAAAGGACGCCTTTGATGCCGCCGTTCGACATCAACTCCGATTCGGCGATGGTGGCGGCGGTGATGCCAATGGCACCCAGCGCGACTTGGCGTTTGGCGATGTCGACACTCTTGTGTACCTTGACATGAGGGCGGAGAAGAATGGGCGCGGACTTGGCGTAGTCCGCCATTGTCTTCAGATTCTTCTCGAAGAGATCGATGTCGACGACCATGCAGGGCGTGGGTAGCACATCCTTGGTCATGCCGCGGAAGTCCTTCCGGGCGATGCGCTGTTCGAACTCGGCGTACGGGAACTTCGTGGGGTTGGCGCGGGCCACGCTAGAAAGCATGGGGGCCAGCAACGCAGTGGCGTTGGCGGCCAGGAACTGACGGCGTGAATTCATTGCGGAGATCTCCTGAAAGTGAATGCGTTCTGCCGGACGATGGAGTTACTGAGAGCATATCGCGGTTGGCCGTTGGGAACAAGGAGAATCCCATGCCCCAAAGGGGTTGCGGTATCGTGGGAATGAACACCGGAATTTAACAAATGCCTACTTTTGAGGGACTCGCGCAAAACGGACTCGGTCGCGGCGCAACGGCTGCGAGCGTTCGTGAATGGCGGGGCGCCCCGGCCGGCCTTTGCGCTCACGGCGGAAAAAATGTATCGCAGAACTGAATCTTATGGTTTTTGCGCTTATCTTTAGTTGTAAGGACATTTTAGAATCATGGCTATGAAAGTGGTCAGAGCGCCCTCTTCAAATACGGGGGATCTGTTAAAAAAGCCTGGATTGAGTCTGCCGCCGAAGCTGCTGGACAAGGCGGTGACGCGCCTTTGTTTTATCTCCCTGATAAGCGCGGTTTCCACCGTGGCGTTCTTTTTAGCCGATGGCTATTTGCAGCCGGAGGCGACCGAAGTGCAAAAACATCCCCTGATGCGGCTGATCGCGCTCTCGCTGGTCCTGCTATCGTTCGCCTTTTTCGGACTGCAGCGGGCGGGGTGGTTTTCCAAGCAGAACATTCTCCACCTCGGCGGCGTTTTTCAAGTAGTGGTGGCGTTCGCGATCTCGTTGGCGGAATGTACGCTGGTGAACAATCCGGCCCAGCCGGTAGTCGGCGTTTCGGCCACCGCCTTGTGGCTGGTGCTTTGCGGAATGTTAATTCCGAATACGCCGATGGCGAATCTGGTGGCGGGTATCTTCACCGTTTTCGCCTGGCCGGCGGCCTACTGGACGGCGATGCAGGTGTTCGGCTATGAGTTTATCGGGTGGAACCGCGTGTTCATGTGGATGATGCCGCTGTGCATGTCCCTGTTCTGGACTAATTTTTTGAACCGTAATATTTATAAGATGCAGCTTCAGAGCTTCAACGCCGAGGAGTTGGGCAGCTACAAATTGGAACGCGTGATCGGACAGGGCGGCATGGGGGAAGTTTGGCTGGCGAGCCATCGGATGTTGGCGCGAAAGGCGGCGGTGAAGCTGATCCGGCCGGATGTTCTGTCGGGGCAAACCATGCGCGTCGAGTCGGTGATTCGAAAGCGGTTTGAACGGGAGGCGCGGGCGACGGCGGCGCTCCAGAATCCCCATACGGTGGCTCTTTTCGACTTTGGCGTGACGCAGGACCAGATGTTCTATTACGTGATGGAGTTGCTGGAAGGGATCGATCTCCAGACGATGGTGGACAAGCACGGGCCGGTGCATCCGGGGCGTGTCAAGAACATTTTGATCCAGATTTGCGAGTCGCTGGAGGAGGCGCACCGGTTGGGCATGGTGCATCGTGATATCAAGCCGCGGAATATTTTTCTGAGCAAGATGGGTTGGCAACACGATTTTGCGAAGGTGCTGGATTTTGGACTGGTGAAGACGGCGCTGCGCGAAGATGAATCGCTGATGACAATGGACGGCACGGCGACGGGGACACCGGCCTATATGTCGCCGGAAGTGGCGCTGGGAGGCGGGCAAGTGGACGGGCGCACGGACATTTACAGCCTGGGATGCGTTGCGTATTTTCTGTTGACCGGCGAGCTTGTATTCGCGGAGGGCAGTCCCACGGCTATTGCGCTAGCGCATGTGCAAAAGGCGCCGATCCCACCTTCGGAGCGGACGGAGCTACCGATTCCGGCGGGCCTGGAAGACACTATATTGGCGTGTTTGGAGAAAGATCCGCTGAAGCGGCCGCGGTCGGCGCAGGATTTGGCGAGGCGCCTGGAGGGGTTAACCGACGTGCCGGTGTTTGGCCGGGACCAGGCGGCAACCTGGTGGGAGACCAATTTACCGGACCCCGGCGCGATGTTTACGTTGAGCCTAACCGAAAGCGAACCGGAAATCCAGTTGGAGCGCGCGCGGGCGTAAGTGCGAGCCGCTCTGTCCGAGCCCGATTTGCGGTTGCCGATGTGGCTGGCAATGGCCGGAACATCGTCGATGATCGCGCATCAGGTGGCGGCAAAGGCGGCGCGGGACGGCTTCTTCCTGCAGCAGTTTGAACCAACGGATCTACCGAAGATGGTGGTGGTGGCGGCGCTGTTGAGCTTCGCCTTGGCATTGCTGTTTTCGCGCGGGAGCGAAAGGCTTGGACCGGCGCGGCTCGTCCCGCTATCTTTTGCCGTTAGCGCGGTATTGCACCTGGTGGAGTGGATCGCGATGCCGCAGGCGCCGCGGGCGGTGGTGGTGATCGTCTATCTCCACGTCGTCGGGCTGGGAGCGATTCTGCTTTCGGGGTTCTGGCTGTTGTTGAGCGAAGTGTTCGACCTGCGGGAGGCGAAAAAGCGATTCGGCCGGATTGCGGGAATTGGAACGGTGGGCGGAATCGCCGGCGGATTAATGGCGGAGCGGATGGTGGCGTGGTCTTTGAGCGAGCATTTGTTGCTGTTGCTGGCCATTCTACATGTGGGGTGCGCGGCGATCTCGTTCCGGCTGCGCCCCCCGGTGCGGCGGGCGACGCGTCCGTCGCCCGCGGTCACGGCGCGGGCCGCTTTCGCGCGGACGCCGCTCCTTTGGCAGTTAGCGGCGCTCGTTTTCCTGGGGACTTGCACGGCCGCGATACTGGACTATTTGTTCAAACTGGGCGCGACGCTCTCCATGGGCAAAGGTCCGATGCTGGTGCGGTATTTCGCCTACTACTACACGGCGTGCCAGATTCTCACGTTCCTCTTGCAGACGTTCCTGGCCAAGCCGGCCGTGGAGCGATTGGGAATTGCGAAATCGGTGGCGAGCCTGCCGGTAGCGGTGGGATTGGGATCGACGGTGGCGCTGCTGATACCGGTATATCCGCTGGTGATCGGACTGCGTGCGACGGAGGTCATCCTGCGCGGATCGCTCTTCCGGTCGGGCTATGAGTTCTTGTACACTCCGGTTCCGCCGGCGGATAAGCGGGCCGTAAAAACCATTGTGGACGTGGGTTTTGACCGCATGGGCGACGCCGCGGGCGCGGGCGCGGTGCAGTTGATGGTGTGGCTGGGTCCGGCGTTGGCGCGGCCGGAGATCCTGGGCTTGGCGATGGTGCTAACGGCGATCAGTACGACGCTCGCGCTGCGGCTGGAAGCGTCGTATCGAGGCGTGCTGGAGCGGGGGTTGGTGGAACGGGCACGCGAGGACGAGGACGAAGACGCGGGCCAGGACTCGCTGATGAATACGGTGTTCGACGGGCTGCCATCGGTGCACAGTTTTCAAAGCGCGGGACGCAAGCAAGCGCCCGCGAAGGCGCCGGCCCCGGCGGCGGAACAACCGGCGGCGCGGGACGCGGCGACTGAACTGATGGCGGATCTGCGCAGCCGGGACGAACGGAAAGTGGTTCGGGCGTTGACGAGCCAAGAGCCGTGGGATCCGCTGGTGATTCCACAGGTAATCCGGCTGCTCGCCTGGGACGAGGTGAGCGCCAGCGCACGGAAGTATCTGGAACGGGGCGGAACCCGCATTCAGGGCCAGATCATAGATGCGCTGACCGATGAGACTTTGGATTACGGAATCCGGCGGCGGTTGCCCCGCCTGTTGGCGCGGCTGGGGGACCAGGTAAGCGTGGACGGGTTGGTGCGGGCGCTGGACGATCCGCGATTCGAGATCCGGTACCAGTGCGGCCGGGCGCTCGACCATCTGAAGCGGCAGCATGAAGAACTGGATTTCCGGCCCGCCAAGGCGATGGCGGCCGCCGGACGGGAGTTGATGGTAAACCAGTCGATCTGGGGTTCGCGGCGGCGCATGGAGCTGAAGGATTCGAGCTCCGATGGCTATGACTTTCTCGACGAGGTGCTGCGGGACCGGGCCGACCGCAGCCTGGAGCATGTGTTCTCCCTCTTCGCCGTGGTATTGCCGCGCGAGCCTTTAATGGCTGCGTTCCGGGCCTTGCACCAGGACGACAAAATGTTCCGCGCGCTGGCGCTCGAATATCTGGAAAACACGCTGCCGGAAGATATCCGGAAGCGCTTGTGGGTAGTGATTGAGGAATCGCCGCCGGCGCATACCGGCCAGGACAGCCAGGCGGTGTTGGACGCGCTGCTGGAAACCAACGCATCAATGCTGCTTCAGTTGAGGAAGTCGGCTCACGGATCGGAAGACCATGCGCCGGTGCTCGCGGCTGAGCGGGGAAGCGATCCAAAGCCAGACCAGCGTCAGGGCGACATTGAACCGGGCGAAGCCCGCTGACCCACCGATAGTTCGCCGCCGGCCTTGTATTTTTCGGCCCGGCGGTCAGAAGCCCACGAGCCGGTGTTCGCGGCCGAGCGGGAAAGCGGTCCAAAGCCAGACCAGCGTCAGGGCGACATTGAACCGGGCGAAGCCCGCTAACCCCACCGATAGCTCGCCGCCGGCCTTGTATTTTTCGGCCCGGCGGTCAGAAGCCCATGAGCCGGTGTTCGCGGCTGAGCGGGAAAGCGATCCAAAGCCGCCGGCCTTCACCAGCCCGGATTGCGGCACATCGCCGGTTCTATACTTTTCGGCCCGGCGATCAGAAGCCCATGCGCCGGTGCTCAAGGGTTCGCCGCCGGCTTCAACAAGCCCGGCATGCGGCACATCGCCGGTTTTATACTTTTCGGCCCGGCGATCAGAAGCCCATGCGCCGGTGCTCGCGGCTGAGCAGCGAAGCGATCCAAAGCCAGACCAGCGTCATGGCGACATTGAACCAGGCGAAGCCCGCTAACCCCACCGATAGTTCGCCGCCGGCCTTAACAATCCCGGCTTGCAGCACGTCCCCGAACCGCATGAAGAACGTATCGACAGCCGCTTTGGCCTTGTACTTTTCGGCGCGGCTGGTGGGAAGAAAGAGGGCTTGGCGAATCGTGTTTTGCAGCGAGTAGTCGGTCGCGTTCTCGAGTATTTTCGCGCCGCGGACCATGGCCAGCGCGGGTGCGACGGCAAGGATGGAGTAGCTGGTAAGCGCGATGCTGGGCAAGATGAACAGCGCGCCGCGAACGCCCATGAAGCTGAAGATGCGGGACACGGCGAAGGTTTGTATGACTAGGCCAACAAGGTTGACCCAAGTGAAGAAGTCGCCATAGAAGCCGCCGATGTAGCCGCTCATGGCGGCTTTGTCGCCGGGGAAGAGGCGGCTCGCTTCCTGCGCCACGACGGAACTGAGCAGAAACTCGCCGGTGGTATTAACGACGTTCAAAAGAACGATCAGCGCGGCGACGAGCCGCAAATAGCGGCTCTGGAAGACGAGTTTGAAGCCGTTCTCGCCTTCAATGGGATCGTTCGCGTGTTTGTTCATCACCTGATCGCCGCGGCCGGTCTCGACGCGATTGGCCGCCCAAACGAGGGCGGCGCAAATGACCAACACCGCCGCGGCCGTGGTCATTAAAGCGTAGGGCGTGAACTTAAAACTCTTAAAGAGCCACGAGGCCGCCTGGGCGCCCACCAGCGCGCCCAGCGATGCGCCGACGCCGATCATTGGGAACAGCCGTTTCCCCTGTCCTTCGGTGTAAATGTCATTCGCGAACGCCCAGAACTGGCTGATGACGAAGACGTTGAAAATGCCGACCCAGATATAGAATGCAACCCCGATCTCGACGCCCGTAAGGCCGAGAAACTGGAAGATGAGCAAATGAGAGGCGAAGAAAAGCGTAAGTCCGACGACGAGTTTGAGACGGTTAACCCGGCTAGCGATGAGGCCGTAGAGCGGGACCAAAAGCATGAGGAGCGCGGCCTGCCCGGCCGATGAGTAGGCCTTGACCGAGGCGCCGCCTTCGGTGAGGATCAGCGGTTCGCGGGCGGTCTTCAGCAGATAATACGAGCCCAGCAGTAAGAGCACGTTCGCCGTAAGAAGGAGCGCGCCCAACCCTTCGCCGGCGCGAACGTCGGCGAACAGGGAGAGAAATTTCTCCAGAGGTCCGCGCTTCTTTTCGCCTTCGACGGCGAAAGCCGGGAACGAGACCTGGCTCCTTAGCTCAGGAATGCTTTGGTAGTCAGGTCTTTGGGCCATCGATCACCATGTCCGATCCAAGCCCACAATTGTAGCGGAGCGGATGTAAACGTGAACGGATTTTTTGGGGCGGGAGGGAGCGGTGATTTCGGCGACGGCCCAGGCGGACGGTCCGGCGGCGGGGGCGCGGCCGCCGGTCGCATTATCGAAAGTGAACCATGCGACGCGGGCGTCTTTTACACCGTTGCTGAGATCGTCCCAGGCCAGCGCGCCGTTGGAATCGAGGCGAAAGCGGTCGAACGGAAGGACCTTGGCGAAGTACGTTTTGCCGATCCTGTCGCGCCGCTTGATTAGGCATTGGACGAGATACTCGGCGGCCTTGGCGTCGGACAGCAGGCCGGTCGAGACGACGGCGCGAATGTCGTCGTCGGTAAACGCCATCACCTGTTTCGCGGCCCAGAATTCGTCGTCCGGAAGACGATTGAGGAACGCTGGGTTGGGGTATTCGGGCACCCACCGGTCGGGGTCGAATATGTCGCCTTCGAACAGTCCGATAGAAGGGTATTTTTCATAGTGGGCGAAAGCCCAATAGGGCGGCGCGAGGCCGAGGGTGAAGAGTTGCCGGGCGGAGGATTTCCATCCGAAAAAATAAGCGCCGGAGCGCGGGCTGTTCGCCTTCTGGCTGGCGCTGCCGAAGGTGGATCCGAAGTCGAGAAGGTAGTGCCGGATGAACTGGCGGCCATCCTCGCGAACCAGCGCGTCGAAATTGTTGATGGAGCGGGAGTCGTCGTGGTCAAGCCAGGCGGAGAAGACATGCAGGCCGCGAAGGTCCCGCCGATGCTCGTGGGGCACGATGTCGTTGGGGTCGTCCTTACGAACCCCGTAATAGCGAGGCGGACCGATCGGCTTGCCGTCGATACCGCGGCTGGCCGTCGCCCGATAGCGCCCGTCCTTCGTCTTAGGTACTTTCACCAGGATTTCGTAAATATCCCGGTTGGTCATTTTGCGCTTTTTTCCGGTCGCGTCGGCGAGCTGGACATCGGGCCCGAGTTCGAGTTGTTCGGGCCGGAAAAACACGATGTAGTTCTCGGGGACATGATAGCCGAGGGCGTGGAAAAAGCGCGAGGCGATGGAGTCGGCGGCGGTGGCCATTTCGGGGTTTGAAAGCGGGTCGAACTTGATAAAGTAGCGTTGCTTTTTCTCGTCGAGTATGGTGAATCCGGGCGTGATACCCTCGGACTTGGCGCCGACCACCGTCCATTTGGCGCCGGCGGGCGGACGGTCGTTCCCGGGGCCGCGCTTGAGTTCATCGGCCGTCATGCGGCGGTAGTAGTGGCGTTTGGCGTACCAGGCGCCGTCCATGGGTTCGCCAAGCGTGTTCACGGCGCGGGCGGCGATCGGCGGGCCGCTCTTCGGTTGCAATTCTCCTGTTTTGCCGAACTGGTGCGAGAAGAGATCGTAGTAGTCGCTCAGTTTGCGGCTGAGAGCTTTGTCGATATTGCGCGGCGCCGGTTCGCGGTCGAGCGGGTCGTCGGGATAAAACTTCGGCTGTGGAAAGGCGCCCGCGGTCAGGAACAAAAGCACAAAGATATGTTTCATGATCAATACACCGGTTGCCCTGTTGTCGTGCCGAAACGGCGGGATAGGAAGACGTCGTTGAACTTGATCCAAAGTTGGACTCCCTCCTGACTAAAACCAACGTCGAGCCGCATGAAAGTGGCGTTGCGAGCGTTAAACCGCAGGCCAAAACCGGCCGAGGATTCCAGATCGCGAAAGTTCAACATGCCGCGGCGCGGGAATACCTTGCCCGCGTCGGCGAAGATCGCGCCGTCCAGGCCGCTGAAAATTTCCCACCGGTATTCGGCGTTCATCACCATGCTGTTGCGGTCGCTGAAGCGGAAGAACCGGTAGCCGCGCAGGTCGTCGGAGCCGCCGAGGATAGGTTGCAGGTAGAACGGGACCTGTTCGCCAGGCTCCGTCTCGGTCAGCGTCGCTTTCGCGCGCAGAGCGATGACGCGGGTTTTGTTAAGGAACGGAATGAATTGTTGAAGCTCAACGTCCAGGCGGCGGAAACCGAAACGGTCGAGCTTTTCGTCGCGAAACCAGGAGTACTGGACGATGTAGTTGCCGCCGCTTTTGGCCATGCCGAGCGGATGGTCGCGGTAGTCGTATTGAGCGAAGAGACCGTTGCGAAGGAAATTGGTTTGCCGGTCGATGCCCGGCACGCGAAAAATTTTTTCGGTCGAGGCGAAACGGTTGTCGTTGCCCGGGCCGACATTGGTCCATAGGTACCCGAGCGAGGCCCCGAATTTCAACCCGCGCGCCGGTTCGACGGCAAGAATGCCATCGATGGACGTGTCTTCCAGACGATAGTTCGTGCGATTGATTTTGGCGCTCTCGGGACCGGTGCCGTAGTATTGCAGCGACGCGTAATTGCGATGGCTGGCGATACCTTCAAGCGAGATTTTGCCGTTGGCGAGTCGCGGAAGCAGCGCCTGCGCTTCATACTTCTGATAGCCGCGGGTCGAAAATTGAGCCGAGGCGCGAGCGGTCAATTGACCGCGCAAAAGGTCTTCCCGGAAATACTCCGGACCGAGCGCGAAGCCGCCGCCGGTGACCATATTGCCAATCTTGACCCGCAGTCCGTTGTACCCGGCCGCGAGGCGCTCGAGATACTTAGAGTCTTTAAACGCGCGAAGGCGCTTTTCGGCGGGCGAAACTTCGTCGGGCTGAAGTTTAGCCGCCTTGGCGTCGCGTTCCTTTTCGATTAGTTCCGTTCGCGTCCTTGCGTCCTGCGCCGGAAGCGCAACGGTCAAAAACAGCGCAAAAAGCGCCCGGATGGGTGCGCCGCGATGTATGGAGTCTAGGGTGTGCATCGGCTCTTGTTATGTTGCGCGGAAGTTACCTGTTGGATACTACCCTTACCGGATTGGTCGCAGGTTTTCCGGAAGAATAGCGTAGATTAATGGGCTCAACTCCAATGGGTTCGATAGTCATCTGCTTGCCCGTAATAGTGACGACCAGAAAGTGACTCTGATTACTCCACGCGGAGATATGGCTCCGGCCCATTTTACGCCGAACGGAGGACGACCGAAGTTCGCCGCCGGCGCCGGAGACTACAAACTGCATATGACCGGTTTCCTCATTGCGTTCGGAAATTTGGAGATTATGCTCGTGCCCTGAAAACACCGCCTGCACGCCGGAACTCCGCATGGCTCGAAACCAATGTTGCGCTTTCGGAAGGAACGGCGGGTGATTGGGCCCGGCCGTGAACATAGGATGGTGAAGCACCGCCAGTCGCCATGGAAGCGCCGGCTTGGCCAACGTCGCTCCCAGCCAGTTCGATTGTTCTCCTTTTGCGAGGTAGACGGGGGACGGCGGCCCGGAAGGTTGATTGGTTGTCGAGTCAAGCGCGATGAACTCGACCAAGGACGCGTACTCGAACCGGTACCAACGGCCAGGCATGAAAAAATTGTCCAGACACACGGCCAGATCGGCGGTTCTTTCAGACTCGTTGCCATCATGGTTCCCAAGAACCGCTTTGAACGGGATGGCCCGAAGCGTCTGGGAGTAAGGGGCGAAGAACTTTCGCTCCCAATCGCGATCCTGCGCGCCGCTCGCCGCTAGTTTGCCATAAATATTGTCACCGGTGGAGAGTACGAAGCGAACGGGACGATTGGATTTCTCCAGCCGGAGCCGTTCCTCCTCCATCCGGGCGCCCAGCCGGTGCTGGATCCTGACGCCGGTGCCGAAATCGCCAATGACGAAAAAGATGAGCGTGTCGGACTTTTCGGGCCAGGTGCGGACGGAGGAGGCGGCGGCTTCGGCGCCGTTAATCCGGACGGAATACGGATACGTCGTATCGGGTTTAAGGCCATCGATGCGGACCCAGCTTCCGTTGGAAGAAATCGTCCGGCCGTCGATTCCGACTTCAGCTTTACCGGAGCCTTCAGCACCCCTGCCGATCGAATTGCGGTTCGTCCCATCGGTTGTGCCCCAGGCCAATGTTACGCTGTTGGAATCCAGATCGGCCACATAGGTTCGGATGTTGGAATTTTCGGCGGCAAAGGAGCATGCCGCCGCCACAAGCAGGAGAGATCGCACCTCTTTAGGGTAGCCCAGATTACTTTTGCGACCACGGCGGAACCACGCCGCTCATTCGCGCGTAAGCGATGGCTTGGCCCATGTGCTCATGACCGCGGCCGAAAAAGCTCACCTGTTTTTGCCGATCCGCGACCGGGTAGGCGGCGGGGACGGCTTCCTGGGAATCTATTGGCCACTGGATGACTTCGGCCGTCGCTGTGACAGTCTGCTCGAAGTTCGCCGGCAGTTGGGCGCGTATCCGCCGGTCTTGTTTGAACCGGTCAGGAATGTTCAGCGTTCCGCTCCGCGTCGCCGAGTGTTTCCAGTATCGTTTTCAAGTCGTCGGCGTGCTCCTCCTCCTTCGCCAAAATCTGTTCCATCGCGATTCGCGTGGTGGGATCGTCATCGCCGAGATACTCAATGATTTCGTTATACGACTGGACGGCGATACGCTCCGCAACCAGATCTTCCCGCACCATGTCGAGGAGCGATTTGCCTTCGACATATTGCGAATGACTTCGCTTCGCCAGTATCTCGGGATTGAAGTCCGGCTCGCCGCCCAACTGGGTGATTCGCTCGGCTGCGATGTCGGCGTGCCCTTGCTCCTCCTTGGCATGTTCCAGAAATTCCTCGGCTACGGCCTGGGCGTGAATTCCGGTGGCCATATAGTAGTGCCGTTTATATCGCAGTACACATACGATTTCGGTGGCCAAGACCTCATTCAAAATCCGGATCACCGTTTCCCGGTCGGCCTTGTAACTACTTGTGACGGCGCCCATCTCCATGTGGCTGCGGGCTCGACGGCGCAGCTCCTCAATGTCGGATACGAACGGACGGTGGACTTCTTTCGAATCTTTCGCTTCAGTCGTTTTCATGATTTTCCTTCCTTTGTCGTATTGCAACGCTATCGGACGGGCCCAAGAACGCCCATCATATAGGCCACGAGGAGAATCAGTAAGATGGTCCCAAGCCCAACACCCGCGCCCCCGCCGGTGCCCCAGCGGCTGTGGCCATAGTACCCGCCGCCGCCACCCAAAACCAACACCAAAATGATTAGTAGTATCAACATTGTGAACTTTCCTTTTATCGGACGTTAACTTACTACGGGACCTCCGCCGATTTCATCGGGTGACCAAATAGCCTGGGCGCCCGTCTCCTTTAACAATTCCTTGGCGCGAGTAATCGCATCGGAAGTGTCGCAGTGAACGGAAAGTAGAATTCCGCCCTCCTTGATATGTCCTTCGTATCGTTTCGCTTCAGGTTCGGGCAGGCCCGCCGCATCCAATGCATCAATCAGCCCGCCGACGGTCCCGCCGGCTCCGAAACCGGCCAACGCGCCCATGAACGGGCCGGCCGCGATTAACGGACCGATTCCGGGAATGGCGAGAGCTCCGATTCCAGCCAGTAAACCGAGAGTTCCACCGACTGCCACGCTCGACGTTACAACCGCCGTACTGCTGCCTGCCCTTTCATCTCGATCATGCGCCAAGTCTTTCAACCCGAGATCGCCGGGCGCCAGCATCGAAATAGTCTCATTGGCAATACCTGAAGCCAGCAATCGGTCGACGCTCCGCTCCGCCTGCGCTTTATCGTAGAAAATACCAAACACCGGAGTAAGTTTTTCTATCATGTAATTGATCCACCGAAATGTACATTAGCCCTACCTGCATTTGGCGGGCCAATTTCTCCAGAACTCGCGCAAAACGGACTTGGTTGCGGCCGAAGAAGTGCGTAACGGCTGGGGCCAACGGCTCCGCGAGACGCGAGGGTTGACCATCCGTCGTCACGTAACCATATACAGTCAGCGGCCGGCGCAGGAGACCAGCTACGTCTTGAGGAACGCGAGCAAATCCGTATTCACTTGATCCTTATGGGTGGAACACAGGCCGTGTGACGCGCCTGGATAGATCTTAAGCGTGGACCCGGCGACCAGTTTGGCCGCAAGGGGAGCGGAAGCGCCGATCGGCACCATTTGGTCATCGTCGCCGTGGAGGATGAGGGTTGGCACGTCGAACTTTTTGAGATCTTCGGTGAGATCGGTTTCGGAGAAGGCGCGAACGCAGTCGACGGCGGCTTTGAAACCCGCCTGCATACCTTGCAGCCAGAAGAAGTCCCGCAGGCCTTGCGAAACCTTGCTGCCAGGGCGGTTGGCACCATAGAACGGTTCGCTGAGATCCTTAAAAAACTGAGACCGGTCGGCGTGGATTTTGGCGCGGATTTCGTCGAAGACCTGGATGGGTAAACCGCCGGGATTTTCGGCCGTTTTCAGCATAAGCGGAGTCACCGAGCCGATCAGCACGGCCTTTGCCACACGTTTGGTTCCGTAGCGGCCGATGTAGCGGGCGACTTCGCCGCCGCCGGTGGAATGACCGACGAGCACCGCGCCGGTGAGGTCGAGCGCTTCGAGAAGAGCGGCGAGGTCACTGGCATACGTATCCATGTCATTGCCGTTCCATGGCTGGGACGAGCGGCCGTGACCGCGCCGGTCGTGGGCGATGCAGCGATAACCGTGGGAGCCCACATAAACCATTTGGTCTTCCCAGGCGTCCGCGGTTAGCGGCCAGCCGTGGCTGAAGACCACGGGCGGTCCCGCGCCCCAGTCCTTGTAGTAAATTCGGGTATCGTCTTTAGTTGTGATCGTGTTCATGAGAGTTTTGGATATACATCGTTGTGTGCAAGCGGAGGTCCAGTTTGCGATTGAACGGGTCGCGCTATTGGCGAACCACGTGCAGGAACGGAGAGCATGAAGAAGCAAGACGACGAAGGAATTCCTACGTACCCGACGGTTTCCACGCGAGAGAAGGGGCTCGGTCCAGGTTCGGCTGGACAGTCCGGAGACACGCAAGGATTGTCGGACGTGCCGGAAGCCGACTCGGAGAGCGTCGAGGAACTGGTGGAGGAAGGGCAGTACCAAGAGGCCGAGTTGATCAGGAGTATGGAGGATGATACCGAGGGTGAGGTGAAGGAAGTTCACACAAAACAAGTTCCTCAGGACGATGTGCCGTTGGAATACCTGAACCAGGATTAAATTCCGGCATTTTCCGGCGGTTTCTTGTCCCGCCATTGGCCAAAAAGTCGATTTCAACAGGTGCAACCCAAGAGTTGTTGATAAATAAGGACTTATTAAAACGACCAACCCAAAAATCGACCGAATAGCAACCCACGGAACCGAGTTTCGAACCCAAGAACAACGTTTTAGATGGCTCGACCCGCAGGCGTGGAAGTTGGGCGTAAGGGGGCGGTGGGAATTGCCGCCGTTATTGCGGGCGGAACTGGCGCGCGCGAGTTTTGTGGAGTGCGGTTGCATTCTGGTTTTACTGTAGAGGGGTGTCTATAGTAACTGCGGGATTGGGATTTCTGTGTTTGGGGGTAAGTGGTTGGGAGTGTTGGGGTTGCGGGTTTGAAAATAAATTTGGATCTAGCATGACTCACTTTCGCGTTCCCTCGGAAATCGGCGGGAGCGGGGGTGAAAAGCGCCGGTTCGGTAGCATAAGCACGAGGGATTTCGCTTGGGTGGACAACAACCGTACGTTTCGGAGCGAAGGCGAAACCCAGTGGAATGCTTCCTATTGGTGATCCATAATAGGCTTCACGGGGCTACCATGAGCGACGAACCGACCGAGCCTAGCGATTTTGCGAATCTATACCGCCGGGCCTTTGAAAAGTTCGGCCCTTCCGCGTTGTGGAGCAGTAGAGCCGTTCCCAATCCGACGCCCGCCGATGCGCTGGCGATTACGCATAGCTTGCGGGTGGAGGGCAATTTGCAGGCGCGTCAATTGGCGGAGCAGATTGAGAAGGCGTGCCGTGCCGCTCTCTAAAATCCAGACCGACATTCTGCGGATACTCGCTTCGCACCGCGACCCGGAAAGTTATGTCGCCGGAAGCACCCCACTCAATCGGGACGCACCGCGCTATTCCAGTGACATCGACGTTTTCCACGACCGGGAGGAACGGGTTGCGCGGGCCGCGGAAGAAGATAGTTCTTTATTGGAGAAGCACGGCTACAGGCTCGAATGGATCAGGCGTGAGCCGAACATCTACGCGGTTCTGGCGGAACGCGCCAGCGAGACAACAAAACTGGAATGGCTGGTTGACAGCGAGTTCCGTTTTTTTCCGACGATGCGCGATGAAACCTTTGGATACGTCTTGCACCCGGTTGACCTTGCCACCAACAAGGTTGCGGCGGCGTACGGACGGCGGGAACCGCGCGACGCAGTGGACTTGCTCACCGTTCATGACCGAATTTTGCCCTTGGGCGCGGTGGTTTGGGCCTCCGCCGGAAAGACATTGGGCTTTACACCCGAAGGCATCATCAACGAGATTCGGCGGATTGCCCGTTACACGGACGCGGATTTTCGCCATCTCGCGAGCGATCCGCCGCTCAATCCCGCCACCACGATGTCGCGCCTGCGGGACGTTCTGCGCGACGCGGAGGCGTTCGTTATGCGGATGCCGACGGAAAAAGCCGGATTGCTATTTTTGAAGGGCGGCCAGGTGGTACAGCCCGATGCCGACCGGTTGGAGGACTATCAGACACACGCAGGGGAAAGGCGGGGCCACTGGCCTGGCAACGCCGAAATCACTTCGGCCATGTTTGAGCGCGCGGCGCAATCCCATCGGCGAGATTGGGAAAAAGACCGCTCCCAATAATTCGGCGAGAGGCCAAGTAGTGAAATACGCACATGCCGGCATTCCGCGCCGGCCTTTGCCCGATTCCCCAACCCGGCGTAGCCGGAACCAAAGAGGGGTTGCCTATCGAAAAGTTGGAGCCTATCGAAAAGTGTGTCCAAACCCTTATGGATATTGGCCGCCAAGGATTAGGTACTAAGCGATTAAGTCATGCAGCACGTGTCCGTCCACATCGGTAAGCCGGAAGTCCCGGCCGCTATAACGATAGGTGAGTTTCAGGTGATCGATGCCGAGCAGGTGCAGGATTGTCGCGTGGATGTCGTGGACATGCACGGGCTTTTCGACGGCTTTGAAGCCGAATTCATCGGTGGCGCCATAGATAGAGCCGCCCTTCACCGCGCCGCCGGATAGCCACATGGTGAAGCCGAAGGGATTGTGATCGCGGCCCTTTTTCGCCTGGCCGCCGCCACCGCCCACTTCGCGAACGGGAGTGCGGCCGAATTCGGAGCCGCAGACCACGAGCGTGTCCTTCCAGAGGCCGCGCTGTTTGAGATCCTTGATCACGGCGGCGAAGGCCTGGTCCGAGTTTTTCCCGTTCGTTTTGTGAGCCATGATGTCTCCGTGGGCGTCCCAGGGATCGCCGCTGGCGTAGTAAACCTGGACCATGCGGACACCCTTTTCAACCAGCCGCACAGCCTGCAGGCAGCCGCGAGCGGTGGTGCCTTCCCCATACATATCGAGCGTAGCCTGCGACTCCTTGCGCACGTCGAATACCTCCGGCGCTTCGGTCTGCATCCGGTAGGCGACTTCCATGGATTTGACGACGGCATCCACCTGCTGGTCATCGCCCGAGGAGCGCTTGCGAATGGTCTCGAGCTTTTGCAGGAGATCCATTTCGCGTTTCTGTTCGGCGAGTTCGAACTTGGGGTTATTGACGTAGCTGACGAGCTTCTTGGGATCGAAGGCGGTTTCGACTTTTACCGGCTTCTTCTTGTCCTTGTCGTTCTCGTCGACGACGGGAGGCGGTTCCTCGTCCATTTCGACCGGCGAGCCGTCCGGGTTCGTTCGCTGCTGAATGCGCGAAGAGATGAAGCTTCCCTGATTGACGGCGGGCAGGAATCCGTTGCTCCAAAGCGGGGAGCCGACGGTGGTGGGGACGGTTGGGCAGAGCACGACGAAGCCGGGAAGGCTCTTGTTTTCGCTGCCGAGTCCGTAGGTGATCCACGAGCCGACGGAAGGGCGGCCGGCTTGGTTCGCGCCGGTGTTCATCATCAGACAGGCAGGCTCGTGATTCGGAATTTCCGTGTAGACGGAGCGGATCCAGCAGATGTCGTCGGCCACGCCGCCGAGGTTCGGCCAGAGTTCGCTCAAATCCATGCCGCACTTGCCGTACTTCTTGAACGTGAAGGGCGACTTCATCAGTTCGCCGGTACGGCGTTCGGTTTTGATGCCGCCGCCGGGCATGGGCTGGCCGTCATATTTGTCTAGAGCGGGTTTGGGGTCGAAGCTATCGACGGCGGAACAGCCGCCGTTCATGAAGAGGAAGATGACGCGCTTGACCTTTTGCGGGTGGTCCAACTTCGCCATGACCTGCCGGCCGTCGGGGGCGACGATACCGCCGGCCCTGGCGATGGACTCGCTAACCATGCCGGCGAAGGCCATCATGCCGAAGCCATTGCCAACCCGGCGTAGCGCTTCCCGGCGAGTGGTGGGATTGTCGGATTTGTGTTTCATCGGGGGAGTCCTCTAATTTATGAACAGGAATTCGGTGGAGCTGAGAAGCACCTTGGCGTAGCGGCCCCAGGCGGTGGCTTCGTACTTTACTTCGGGTGGGGGAGGCGGGCCGCCGCGGCGGCCGCCAGGGCCACCGAAGCCGCCCACTCCGCCCATCATTCCCATACCCATGGCGCCGCCGGCTCCGGCGCCGCCCTCGGCGGCAACGGGCGGCATTTCAGCCGCTGGCATTTCGGCGGCTTCCGGCTTGGCGGTTAAATCCGGCTTGGCGGCGACCTCGGGCTTCGCGCCAGGCGCGGCGTTAGAGCTGATGACCTTTTCGTCATCGGGGCCCGGCCGTCCACGGCGCATGCCGGGACCGCGCTCGGGCGCCTTTTTCTTGCGCTCCTCGTATTCGAGCAGCGGTTCCGTTTTCAGGTATTCGGCACCGAGGACAATCTCTTCTTCGGTTGCGTCGCGGCCGAGCACCAGGCGATAGGCCTTACGGATGCGCTCGCGATTATTAGCTTCAGCGGCCACCTTCTTCGCCAGTTCTTCGGCTTCGATTTGCATGAAGTCGCTATTCATCAGAAACAGGCGCTGGGAGGGGACAGTGGTAATGAATCGCTTTTCGGCGCTGAGATTGGGGCTGGGGAAATCGAACAGTTGCAAATACTCGTCGAGCTTGTAACGGCTCACCTTGCCGTATACGGTACGGCGGAGCATGGCGGGGGTGAGGTCGGCGGCGGGTCCGCCGACGGCGGTGTCGAGATTACCCGAAACGTACATGATGGAGTCGCGGATTTGTTCGGCGTCCATGCGCTTGCGGTTGGCGCGCCAGTAAAGACGGTTACCGGAATCCTTGGCAAAAGCGGTGACGTCGTTATCGGCGGAAAGCTGATAGACGGCGCTCAGCATGATTTCGCGGTGGAGCTTCTTTTGCGACATCCCATTTTTGACAAACGACGCGGCGAGGTACTCGAGCAGTTCGGGATTAGCGGGGCGTTCGCCGGACATGCCGAAGTTGCTGGGCGTGTCGACGATGCCGGTGCCGAAGTGGGCTTTCCAGATGCGATTGACGATGACGCGCGAAGTGACGGGCTGTTTGACAATCGCTTCGGCGAGCTCGAGGCGCCCGCTTCCTTTGGCGAACGGCGCGGGTTCGCCGGGCGAGAGAACGCTGAGAAAATGGCGGGGCAGGTCCGGTCCGACCAGATTGGTTGGGTCGCCGCGAAAGTGGAGCTTGATGCCGGCGGGATCCTCGGCATCGCGGACGCCGT
Organism: Bryobacteraceae bacterium; assembly: GCA_046155405.1. Taxonomy (GTDB): domain Bacteria; phylum Acidobacteriota; class Terriglobia; order Bryobacterales; family Bryobacteraceae. The sequence continues at coordinate 111,137 of JBJXFL010000098.1, forward strand.
GGATGAACGGGAACTTGGTTTCAATTTTCTTGCGCAGCGCGTCGATGCCGCCCTGGATGGATTTGAGACGCGTTTGCGCCTCCGAGCCCACCCGCGATTCCAGGCCCCAGCCGCGGAACAGCAGAACGCCGGGCGTGGTCTGGCGCATGCCCATGGCCATCATGGCGTTGGGGTCGTCGGCCTCAGGCAACTCGCGCTGGAAGATCTCGGTCCAGAAGTTGTTCTCCTCTTCGGGCAGGCTCTTCAGGCGGAGCCAGGAGCCGGGGTTGAAGTCCTTGAACGAAGTAAAGTTGCTGGGTTTGTCGGTTCGTTTTTTAGGTTTGGTGCCTTCGAGATCCTTGGCGACGATGACCTTGTTCTCGGCCTCGAGCTCGTTACGTTCCAGCATTGCGGCAATGATTTCTTCCTGGAACTTGTCGGCCAGTTTTTTGGCTTCGAGCATGGTGCTCGCGGGCTTCTTCATCATGGCCTGCCATTCGTCCTTGTTCTTGTACTTCTTGGTCGGCTTGGCCATGTACTTAATCCAGCGGTCCATCAGTTCAAAATCGAGCTTGCGCGTTTCAACGACCGCTTCGATTTTTTTCTTCTGCGGACCGGCGATCTCCCATAGACCTTGCAGATAGTTCGATACCTGGAAGGCGAGCGAGCGGGAGAGATCGTTCGAGAGGCCCTGGTTGGCTTCCTGCAGGATCTTCTGTTCGCGGTCGAGATCTTCCTCCAACTTTTGAAATTCGACGACGACGCTCTTCGGCGCGAGGGGATATTCCTCGTAAATCGTGTTGTAAAAGACACCGGCGAGAGCGTAGTAGTCCGTCTGCGGGACGGGATCGTATTTGTGATCGTGGCAACGGGCGCAGCCGACCGTAATACCCATGAAGCCGCGGGTGATGACGTCGACACGATCGTGCCGCTCGTCGGCGCGGGTGATTTCAAAGGCGCCATTGTCGTAGTACCAGGGGCCGAGACCGAGGAAGCCGGTGGCGGGCAGGGTCTGGTGGCGGGTCTTGGGATCGAGGAGGTCGCCGGCGAGTTGGGCTTTGACGAACTGGTCGTACGGGAGATCGTCATTCAAGGCGTTGATGACCCAGTCGCGATAGGCGAAGGCGTTGGGATATGGGCGGTAGCCGCGTGGGAAGGGGTTCAGACTGCGATAGTCATCCTCGCCATAGCGGGCGATATCGAGCCAGGCGCGGCCCCAGCGCTCGCCATAGTGCGGAGAGGCGATGAGGCGGTCCACCACTTTGGCGAAAGCGTCGGGCGCGGCGTCCTTTTCGAACGCTTCGATTTCCTCGAAGGTCGGCGGGAGGCCGGTGAGGTCGAGCGCGGCGCGACGGATGAGATCCCGCTTGGAGGCTGGACGGACAGGCTTGATCCCTTCGCTTTCGAGCTTGGCGAGGACGAATTTGTCGATTGCGGTGCGAGCCCATTTGGTGTCCTTGACGGCGGGCGCGGATGGCTCTTTCAACGGCGCGAAGGACCAGAAGTTGCGGGATTCGGGACGAAGGATAAACTTGCCGTCCGCGCCTTTGGGGTTATTGGAAACGGCGGCTTTGGGCCATACGGCGCCGGCCTTCACCCAGGCTTCAAGGTCGGCAATCTCGTTGTCCTTGAGCTTGTTGCCCATGGGCATTTTCAGATTGGGATCGGCGTGCTTGACGGCGGTGATGAGCAGGCTCTTTTCGGGCGCGCCAGGAGTGAGCGCGGCGCCGCGTTTGCCGCCTTTGACCAGCGCCTCCGGGCTATCGAGCCGCAGGCCCCCCATGGCGGTTTCGGTGTGACAGCCAAAGCAACTGGTTGCCAACACGGGGCGCACTTTGGTTTCGAAAAATTCCGGTGAACCGGGGGCCGCCCCTTGCGCGTGGAGCGACGCGCCAACGACACCGGCCAGGACGAGGCTACGTCCAAGAATCCCAAGCATAGAGTTCCTTTTCGCACACATACGAACAAACCGATTTCACCCCGTCGTTTTGGACGAGACGATGAAATTTGCAAGGGTGGAACAGGGACCCTAAGAGCAGGCAGCAAAGCCTGAGATTGCCACGTGGGTTCTTTTTACTATAACCGAGAAGAGGCGATGGCGGGGCGGGAAAATGGGCTAGCGACGGCTTACGCCGAAGGCCGCGGTGAATGGCGCTTTAACGGAGGGCCTGGCCGGAGCGGATCTCATCGGAGGCGCGTTTGACGACCAGGTCGCCGTCGCGAAGGTTACCGAAGACTTCCATCATGTCGCCGGCGGGCGCGCCTTTCGACACCGGGACATATTCGGCGACGCCGCCGCTATTGCGGATGACGAATACTTTTTCCGTTGTGGTGACGATGGCGGTAGGGGGGACCAGGATCGATCCCTTGGCCTTGCGGACGGGCCAGGTCACCTCGGCGTACATGCCGGGAGCTAGTGCGCCGGAGGGGTTGTTGACGTCAAGTTCCACGGACATTGTTCGGGTGCGGGGATCGACCGTACGAGCGAGGCGCGCAACCGCGCCCCTGCCGGAGAGGCCGCCTTGAATCGTGAACGGGACCGCGGCGCCGCGGACGATACCGGATACTTCGCCTTCCGGAACGGCTACGACCACGCGGAGGCGGGAGATTTGTTCCAGCCGCAACAGGGCCGGGGCGGTGGGGCCGGCTAACGCGCCGGGATGCACTTTGCGTTCGGTGATGACTCCATCGAAGGGAGCGGTCATTTTGAGGAATTGCAACATTTCGTTCAAACCGGCGGCGGCGGCGCGGGCGGCGGCGGCTTGGGTTTGAATGCTGCGAATGGATGCTCTCTGCGCGTCCACCGTCTTCTCCGCTTGTACTACTTCATTGGCGGCAATAGCGCCAGGCGTCTTCGCCGCCTCGCGGAGTTTTTGCATGGTGCTTTCGCTGGCGGCCAGGCGGGCTTCGGATTCGGCCTTCTGGCTTTCGATGGCGAGCGCCTTGGCTTCGAATTCGCTCAATTGCGCTTTCATTTCAGGGGCGGTTAGCTCGACGAGCAACTCCCCCTTTTTCACCAGGCTGCCGCGGTCGACAAGTACCCTTTCAACGAAGCCGGGGACGCGCGCGACGAGGTCCACCGACTGGTAAGCTTGCAGTTCGGCGGGGAGCTTGAGCCTGCGGTCCAGCACCTTGACGACGACTGGCGCCGTCTCCTGCGCGACGGCGCCAGCGGCCAGCAGGATAGTGAAAAAGAGATTACGGGCGTTCATAGTAGCTACTCATGGGGTCGTTCGGATCCAGCGATTTCGATGCGGCCGTTGCGCGGCCTTGGAGGATGGCGTAGAGCGCCGGGAGAAGCGTCAGCGTCGTGAAAGTAGCGAGTACCAGGCCGCCGATGACAGCGCGCCCAAGGGGCACCGTTTGTTCGCTGCCTTCGCCGATCCCGAGGGCGATGGGGATCATTCCGGCGATCATCGCGCAGGCCGTCATCAGCACCGCGCGCAAACGGCCGCGGGCCCCTTCGAGAGCCGCGTCGACAGCGGTGCGGCCTTGGCGGAAGGCCATGTTGGCAAACGTGACCAGAAGAATGGAATTGGCCGTGGCGATGCCGGTGGCCATGATGACGCCGATGAAGCTTTGCACGTTGAGGGTGCCGCCGGTAAGCTTTAGCCCGAGCAGCGCGCCGGCGATGACGGCGGGCATCGTGAGGATAATCGCCAGGGCCATGCGGAAACTCTGAAAGTTCGCGGTGAGCAGGAGGAAGATGGCCCCGATGGCGATCAGCAAGCCTGTTTGCAGGCCGGCGAGCGTTTCGCGGAGCGGCGGAATCTGGCCGCGAATGTTGACGGTGACGCCGCGCGCGGGCTTGCCGGCCCGATCGATAGCGGCCTGGATTTCACGCTCCACTTCGCCGAGCGGCTTGCCGTGAATATTGGCGGTGATGGAAATGACGCGCTGCATGTTGTAGCGCTCCACCTGGCCGAAGGTTTTGCCGCGTTCAATGGTGGCGAGGTCACCCAGGACGGGGCGAGACTGGCGGTTATTCATGACGGGCAGGTTGGCCAGATCCTCCGTGGACGCCATGCGATGCTGCGGAATTTCGACCTGGATTTGGAAGGCATTGCCGCTGGCGGGATCGCGCCAATAATTGGGGTCGGTGAAGCGGCTGGAGGAAGTGGCGGCGACGAGGGAGCGGGCGACGTCCTGCATGGTGAGGCCGTATTGCCCGGCGCGCTCCCGGTCGATCTTGACTTCGAGGGTGGGGTAATCGAGCGGGGTGGCGAATTGGAGGTCCCGGAGAGATTTGACTCCTTGCAGTTCCTTCATTACCTTGCGGGCGTGTTCCAGATTGGCCGGCAGCGCCGGGCCCTGCATGCCGATGTCGATGGGTGTCGGCGAGCCGAAGGAAAAGACCTCCGAGACGATGTCGCCGGCTTCGAAGGAGATGGTAGAGTCCTTGAGCTCGCGGGCAAAGTATTCGCGAAGTTTTTCCTTGAGTTCTTCGCCGCGCAAAGTCGCCGAGGGCTTCAACTGGACTTGCAACACGGCTTCGTGCGGGCCGGAGGTCCAGAGATAAAGGGTGTTGATGGGATAGCTGGCGGGTTGGACGCCGATGAATCCGGAACTGATGGCGATATGCTCCTTGCCGACAAGGCGCTCGACAATTTGCAAGGCGCGGAGGGCAACGATCTCCGTTCGTTCGATGCGGGTGCCGGTGGCGGCGCGGATGCGGAATTTGAACTGGCCGGTGTCGACGAGAGGAAATATTTCCTTGCCCATGGAGGGGAGGAGCCAGTAAACAAGGCCCAGGGTGGCGAGAACGAAGACGGGAGCGACGATCCAGCGGGCTTTGACGACCGCCGTCAAGTAGCCGCTGTAAACGCTCTTAAGCCAAGACGCTTCATCGGCGGCGGCGGACCGCATCAGCCAGGTGGAGAGTACGGGAACGAGCGTCGACGAGAGCAGATAGGACGCCACCATGGCGAGGCCGACGGAGAGAGCGAGGGGGACGAAAAGTTGACGCGCCACGCCGGTCATGAAGAACGACGGCAGGAAAACGGCGAGGATCGTCAACATCGATACCCAGCGGGCCATGGCGGTTTTGGAGGCGGCGTCGACAACAGCGCGGGCGCGGCTGAGGCCTTCGGCCATGTGGGAATGAATGTTTTCGATTTCGACGGTGGCTTCATCGACCAGCACGCCGACGGCGAGCGCGAGGCCGCCGAGCGTCATGATATTGAGCGTCTGGCCAAAGGCCCAGAGGCCGACGACGGCGGCGAGGAGCGACACGGGAATGGTAGCGACGACGATGAGGCTGCTGCGCCAGTCGCGCAGAAAGATGAGAACCATCAGGGCGGTGAGCAACGCGCCGAGTAGCGCTTCATTCACCAGGGAGCGGAGCGCGGCGGTTACGAAGCGGGACTGATCGAACTCGACGCGGACATCGACATCGTCCGGGCAGACGGCTTTGAAGGCGGGGATGTTCTCGCGGACGCGGCGAATGACATCCAGGGTGGACGCATCGGCGCGTTTGGTGATTTGCATGTAGACGGTGCGTTTGCCATTGACATGCGCGTAGGCGGTGATGATGTCGGTGCCATTTTCCACAGTGGCGATGTCGCGGAGGAAGACCGGCGGCGATTCGCCGGGACGGAGCGGCGCGGAAAGTAGTTCCTGCAGATTTCCGCCGAGGGCGGAGTTGGACTGCATCAGGTTGTTGAAGTCACCGATGCGGATATTCCCGGCGGGCTGGACGGAACTGGCCTGATTGACGACTCTAATAGCTTCTTCCGGCGAGATGTGGTGGGTGCGCATTTTGTCGGGATCCAAGCGCACCACGATGGCGCGTTGATTGCCGCCGAAGGGCGGCGGCGCGGAGACGCCGGGCAGCGTGGCGAAGAGCGGTCGGACGCGGTTGAGCGCGATGTCCTGCATCTCGGCGGGCGAGCGGGTGGCGCTGGAGAAGATCAACTGACCGACGGGTAGGCTGCCACCATCGAAGCGCGTAATGAACGGCCCGACGACACCGGGCGGCATGAAGGCGCGAGAGCGGTTGACGTAGCCCACGACCTGGCCCATGGCTTGATCCATTTCCGTGCCGGGGTGGAAGACGAGCTTCATGAGCGACGCGCCCTGGATGTTTTTGGACTCGACGTGTTCAATGCCCGCGATGTAAAGGAAGTGATACTCGTAGTAATAGGTGAGATAGCCTTCCATTTGCGCGGGATCCATGCCGCCATAGGGTTGGGCGACATAGATGGTGGGGGCTCCGAGCGACGGGAAGATATCGATGGGCATGCGGGTGACGGCAAGTCCCGCGGCGAGAACGACGGCCAGTACGGCGACGAGGACCGTGACGGGCCGGCGAAGACCGGTGAGAATCAGCCACATGACTAGGGGAGCCTCGCGAGGAACGGTTCCAAATCGCCTTGCGTATAAGCGACGGCGAGTTCAGCGCGCCAGACGGAGAGGCGGGCCAGCGACGCGTCGATTTCGGCTTGGGTGAGCTGGCGCTGGGCGTCGGCGACTTCGAGCAGAGTGCCGAGACCGGCGCGGTAGCGCGCCTGGGTTTGTTGGAGCACCGATTGCAGCGACTGGACCTGGCGCGGGGCGAGGATGGCGATGCGGCGGGCGCCATCAAGTTGCGCGTTCGCTTGGCCGAGGCGGCCGCCCAGTTCGCGCTCGATCAATTCACGGCGGGACTGTTCTCGCGTTTGGCGTTGCAGTTCGATTTCTTTTCGGGCGCGGAGTAGTTTGTAGTCAAGAATCGGGAGCGTTGCCGTGAAACCTACGGCCCAGTTGCCATGGTCGGGATAGAGTCCGCGGCCGGCGCCGGCAAATGGGCCTTCGACGCGGGCGCCGGAACCGCGGCCGAAAGCCGCGCCCTGAAGCGAGAACTTCGGATACCAGCCTTTGTCGATGAACTTCATACGGGCGATGATTTCTTCAATGGACCGTTGTTGCTCCAGCAATTGGGGGTGGGAGGCGGTGATGCCAATGGGGGCGCCGGCGGTTTCCGCTTTGAGGAACGGAGCCGCGTCGAGGGCCTTCACGGGCGCGCCCACGTATTGTTCGAGGAGCGCTTTGGCTTGGGCGACGGACTGTTCGGCGCGGACGACCTGCGTTTCGACCAGGATGGATTCGGCTTGGATGCGGGCGAGATCGGTGCCGGGACGGAGGTCGGCTTTGGTGAGGGCTTCGATTATCGTTTCGAATTCTTTATAGCGCGTGATGCCGGCCTTCGCGGCGGCGACGGCTTGTTCGGCGGCGAGGGCGGTGAGATAGGCGTCAGCGGCGGCGGCGGCCACATCGAGCTTGGCGCGGACGACCGCGGCTTCGGCGCGGGCGCGGGCGGCGCCGGAGATATCGACCTCGGCTTGGCGGCGGCCGAAGTCGAATGGCTCCCAGGAGACGAGGACGCCGAGGGCGGCGCCGAAGGCATTACGCGTCTGGTCGCCATCGATTTGCGGGCCGGATATGGGCGGGATGACGGGGTTGGGCAGGAGGAGGCCGAAGACGTTATTGGCGGTGGCGCGGTTGACCTGAGCGATGCCATCGACGCGGGGGAGAAAGGCGGTGCGCGCCAGCGTGATGGAGGCTGCGGCCTCATTGACCTGGTCGCGGGAAATTTTAATGGACGGATATCGCTCGGAGGCGCGCCGGACCGCGTCCTTAAGCGAAAGCGGTGCGTCCTGCGCGAGGATGGACAGGGCGAGGAGCGCGGTAAAAAGGAACTTCATTCCAATTGATTTTTGCCGGGTTCGCGACAGATGCCACGCTTGGAATTTCTTACGAAACGGACCAGATGTTCGGTGAGCGGGCCTGGCAGTTCCTTTTCGATCCGGTCCAGCGCCACTGCTAATGGTAACCCATTCCGATACATCAGCCGATAGGCTTTCTTCAATTGCTGGATTTCGGATGCGGAGACGCCGGCGCGACGGAGCCCAATAAGGTTAAGCCCGCAGGGAGAGATCTTGAAGCCGGCGTAGGTAAAGAAAGGCGGCGCGTCCAGGCTGACGCGAGTGTTGCCGCTGATGATCGCCAAGCGGCCCACTTTGCCGAATTGGTGAATCAGCGCGCCGCCGGAGAGGAAGGCGAGATCCTCCACCTCGGCGTAGCCGGCAACCAGGGCGCAACTGGCGATGACGGTACCGTTGCCGATGATGGCGTTATGGGCGATGTGACCGGAGGTCATGATGAAGTTGTCGTCACCTATGAGGGTTGTGGTTTCGGGTTTGGAGCCGCGAGAGATGGTGTAATGTTCGCGAATTTTGTTGCGGTGGCCGATTTTCAGGAAGCTGCGTTGGCCGGAAAAACCGCGGTCGAGCGGGTCCGTGCCGAGGACGGTTTGGGCGGAGATTTCATTGTCGTCACCGAGGGTGGTCCAACGTTTAAGGAAGACGTAAGGCTCGAGGATGTTATTGGCGCCGATGGTGACGTCGTCCTCAACGATGCAGAATTCGCCGATGACGGACCGCGGGCCGATATGGGCGCCGGGATGGACCATGGCCGTGGGGGCGATGCGGGCGGAGGGATCAATGGCCATGCGTCTTCGTATCATACAAAGCATGCGTGTAAGCGATTTGGCGTTGCGGCTCCAGGCTCCGTTTGAAGGGGATGGTGCGTTGGAGATTCGGCGGGCGATGGCGGTGGAGGAGGCGGGCGCCTCCGACCTGGCATTTGCCGCGGGGCGGAAGGGCGAGGCAATGGCTGGCGCGTCAGCGGCGGGTTGCCTGATTGTCGATGACGCGTTTCCGGCGGGCCGGACACTGATTCGCGTTAAGGATCCGCGGACGGCGTTTGCGATGGCGCTGACGATGCTTTATCCGGTGAAGAAATACGCTCCGGGCGTGCATCCGACGGCGGTGGTGGCCGGCTCCGCTTCGTTGGCAGAGGGCGCGCATGTGGGGCCGAATGTGGTGATTGGGGAGCGCGCTTCGATCGGCGCGGGCGCGGTGATTGGACCGGGTTGCTTTGTGGGCGACGATTGCTCAATTGGCGCGGGGAGTCTGCTGCATGCGGGCGTAACCATTTACGATGGCGTGCGGGTGGGCGCGCGGGCCGTGCTGCATAGCGGCGCGGTGCTGGGCGCGGATGGCTTTGGTTTCGTTCGCGTGGGTGAGGCGTATCGGAAGTTCCCGCAAGTGGGGACGGTGGAGTTGGGCGACGACTGCGAGATTGGAGCGAACTCGACCGTGGACCGGGCGGCGCTGGGAGTGACGCGATTGGGGAATGGCGTAAAGCTCGACAATATGGTGCATATTGGGCATAACTGCCGGATTGAGGACCATGTGGTGATCGCCGCGCAGACGGGAATGTCGGGCGGGTGCGTGATTGGGGCGGGCGCGGTGATCGGCGGGCAGGTGGGGATGGGAGACAAGGTGCGGGTGGAGCCCGGCGCGGTGTTGGGATCGGGGAGCGGCGTGCTGACGTCGAAGATCGTACGCGGTGGGGAGACTTATTGGGGGACGCCGGCGCGGCCGTTGAAGGAGTATTTGCGGCAGTTGGCGCACGTGGCGAGGCTACCGGAGTTGGCGGCGCGGGTGAAGGAGTTGGAGAAGCCGGACGCGTCGATCCGGAAGTGATCTATCGATGGCGCCGGGGCCGGCCGCTTTCTGCATTTCGCGGCGTGCGTTCGTGGCCGCGACTGGCTTCGATTTGGTAAATCCGGCGATCATGCCGGACGGGCGGGCCGGCCTAATTGGGTTCGATTTGGTGAATCGCCGTTTTCGCCTGTCGCGGGCCGGGCGGCTCGGTGTCCGGACGGCGGACCCAGACGGCCTGGTGACACTCGTCGACCTCCAGATCCCAGATCTGGTTCGGGCCGATGCGGCCGTGCATGAGCAGATATTTTTCGCGGTCGCCGGTGGACCACTCGGACTTGGCGTAGACCGACGGCTCGACTTCGCGGGGGCGCTCCGTTTTCTCGACTTCGTGGAGATGGCGGTCGCGGGCGGCGCGGCGGGTTTGGAGTTCGCCGAACGTTTTCATGGCTCGATAGAAGGCCGTTTCGACGGCGGCGCGGTAACGGGCGAGCTGTTTGAGCGCGGGGGCGCATTCCGGAACGATGAGCGGATCGAGTTGGCGCGCTTCGGCCAGTTGTCAAGCTGTCAAGCCCCCACTTTGCATGCTCGGCGTCCGTTAGCGTATACTGAGAAAGTTCGCTCCCGCGAAGTAGTGGTCGTGTGTATGTTCCTGGAAATTCGAGAGTTGGAGCAAAAGCCGATCCGCTTTGAGCAGACCCTGCCGGTCGGGGAGATCCCGTTTGATTCGGAATTTAAACAGCAGGCGCCGTTGACCGCCTCGGGCATCGCGGAGTTGCATGTTACTACTGAAGAGCTTCGGGTGCGGGGCAGGCTTCAAGTTTCGCTTCTTTTGGAGTGCGACCGCTGTACGGAGCCGTTCACACAGAATATTGAAGAAGAGTTTGACCTGATTTATCTTCCGTCGCCGGAGACTAGTCCGGGGGCGGAGATTGCGATCGGTCCGAACGACAGCCATGTCGGCTTCTACGATGGGCCCGGGCTGGAATTAAACGACATTTTACAAGAACAGGTGCTGCTGGCGCTTCCTCTGCAGCGGTTATGCCGCGCCGATTGCCAAGGCATCTGCCCCATTTGTGGACAGAACCGGAACGAAACGGAATGTCACTGCCAGAGGCGGATCACCGACGAACGCTGGTCCGCCCTCCGGAAACTGTAAGAAAAATCTCGCAAGCAAGGATCTACGATGCCGAATCCCAAACGCCGCCACTCGCAACGCCGAACGTCGACGCGCCGCGCGCACGATCATCTGGTCAAACCGAGCCAGTCCGAGTGTCCCAACTGCCACTCGCCCAAGATGCCGCACCGCGCGTGCCCGTCCTGCGGATATTATAAGGGCCGCGCCGTAATCGAAGTCGCAGAGCAGTAATAGGGAGCGCGGCCCTGTGCCAACTCCTCTGGTGACCATCGCGGTAGATGCGATGGGCGGCGATCACGCTCCGAAATCGGAAATCGAAGGGGCGCTGCGAGCCGTCCGTCATCTGGCGGTTGAGGTCATACTCGTGGGCCGTGAGGAAGTGCTGCGGACCGAGTTGGATTTTCACCATCCGGGTTGGGAGAAACTTCCGCTTCGGCTCCATCACGCAAGTGAAGTCGTCACGATGCACGATGGCGCGGCGAAGTCTATTCGCCAGAAAAAGGATAGCTCCATTCGCGTCGCGTGCCGGTTGATGCACGATGGGGCCGCGCAGGGCGTCGTTTCGGCGGGGAACACCGGCGCGGTAATGGCGACGTCGAAAACCGTGAACGGGATGGTCCGCGGCGTGGACCGGCCGGCGTTAGCATCCGTCTTTCCCACCGTGAAGGGAAAGCCGGCCGTGATGATCGACGTTGGCGCGAATGTGGACGTCGACGCCGGTTTGCTGGCGCAGTTTGCGTTGATGGGCGAACTGTATTCGCGGTTGATTTTTCATACCGAGAATCCGCGCGTCGGGCTTCTTTCGATCGGCGAGGAAGAGCACAAAGGCAACGAACTGACCAAAGCCGCGACGCCATTGTTGAAAGCCCTGCCGATCAATTTTATCGGTAATGTCGAGGGGCGCGATTTGTTCACGGGGCACGCGGACGTGATCGTCTGCGACGGTTTTGTCGGCAACGTAGCGCTGAAGGTGAGCGAGGGGCTGGTGGAAGTCGGGAAGCATCTGCTGCAGGATGCGCTGAAAGCGTCGGTGAGCGGGAAAATCGGCTACCTGCTCGCGCGAACCGCATTCACCGAACTAAAGAAACGCGTGGATTATTCCGAGTATGGCGGCGCACCGTTACTAGGCGTGAAAGGCTGCACGATTATCTGCCACGGACGATCGAATGCAAATGCGATTAGGAATGCCATTCGGGTGGCGGCGGAATTTGCCCAGTCGGATTTGAACCGCCGCCTGGAGACCGGATTGGCCCACGCCCACGCCCGCGGGGCATAGCGGCGGCACGGGTGCGAATCTCCGGCTGAGGCTGTTGAGTCTCGCCGGGTTTTCCAGTAGCGGCCGCGGAGTTCTTAAACGACCTTCGATCAGGCGACCGGGTGGCGGTGGAACTTGCGCAGTCGGATTTGAACCGTCGGCTGGAGACCGGATTGGCCCACGAGCGCGAATCTCTGGCTGACGCTGTCAAGTCTCGCTGGGTTCTCCTGTTGCAGCCGCGGAGGTTCTAAAGGACTTTCGATGAAGCGACCGGGTAGCGGCGGAATTTGCGCAGTCGGATTTTAACCGTCGGCTGGAGACCGGATTGGCCCACGGGCGCGAATCGCTGGCTGGCGCTGTTAAGTGTCGCTGGGTTTTCCTGTTGCAGCCGCGGAGGTTCTAAAGGACTTTCGATGAAGCGACCGGGTAGCGGCGGAACTTGCGCAGTCGGATTTGAACCGTCGGCTGGAGGCCGGATTGGCCCACGGGCGCGAATCTCCGGCTGAGGCCGTTGAGTCTCGCCGAAGTGCGTTCGATCCGATGCGGGCGCGATGGCTTGCCGTTGAAGGGATTTGGTCGCCACGCGTTGGCGCGATCAGCGTTGTGGCGGCTGTCCGTTACGGCGGAGTGATCTGCCCGCCGAAGAGCGCTACATTGGATCTAGTGAGAATCCTCCGGTCCTTTCCGCCCGCCTTGCTTCTGGCCGGCATCGCCTTTGCCCAGCAGAACCCGGTCCGATTTACCTTGGAGGCCGAACAGCCTAAGACGGCCCCCGGTAAGCCTTTGCGGTTGAAACTGTCCGCCGAAATTGAGAAGGGCTGGCACTTGTATTCGGTGACTTCGCCGGTGACACCGACGGCGACTCGCATCGTGGCGCTGGAGGATTCAAACGTCACTGTCACCCGGGTTCTGCAACAAAAAGTGGACGCGAAGTATGACCCGGTCGCCGCCGCCTCGACGGAAAGTTATGAGGAAAAGGCCGTTTTTTTGATCGATGCAGTGCTTAAGAGCGACGTAAAGACGGGTCCGGTCGATGTCAGTTTACAGATTCGTTCCAGCGCCTGCAACGACAAGATTTGCCTGCCCCCGCGGCGGAGGATGGTCACGACGTCCGTAGTGGCGGATGGCGCGGCGCCGGATCCTGGGCCGGGGAGCGTTCCGGATGGTTTTGTGGAGGCCAAAGCGGCGCCGACCGCCGCCGCTCCCGCAGCGGCGGCGGTTCCTCAGGACGGGCTCGCAGGATTTCTTCTTGGCGCTTTTGGGTGGGGATTGGCTGCCATCTTTACCCCCTGCGTTTTTCCGATGATTCCGTTTACCCTCTCCTACTTCCTGAATCGCGGCGAAGGCGGGCGCGGCGAGGGCCTTCGGCAGGCCGTTGTCTTTTGTCTGGGCATTATCGTGTTGTTTACCGTCATTGGGTTGGGGGCGTCGGCTTTGCTGGGACCGTTTGGGGCGCAATCTCTTTCGGCAAATCCTTGGGTGAACGGCGGGATCGCCATCATCTTCTTCGCCTTTGGCCTGAGCATGTTGGGCGCATTTGAGATCACGCTGCCTTCAGGATTGCTAACCAAGATGAATGCGGCGTCCGAGGGCGGCGGTTACATTGGCTCGCTGCTGATGGGACTTACCTTCTCCCTGACTTCGTTTGCGTGTATCGGCCCGTTTATGGGGGCGTTGCTGGCGGCGTCGGTGACCGGTGACAAAATGCAGCCGGCGATGGGAATGGCGTCGTTCGCGACTGGCTTAGCGAGCCCGTTTTTCTTACTCGCGCTGTTTCCTTCGTGGCTAAAGAAACTGCCAAAGAGCGGCGGGTGGCTGGTGCGGGTGAAGGTCGTAATGGCGTTCTTCATTTTCCTGATGATGGTGAAGTATTTGAGCAACGTCGATCTGGTGCTGCACTGGGAACTGCTGTCGCGGGAGCGGTTCCTGGCGTTGTGGGTCGTACTGACCGCAATGCCGGGATTCTATCTGCTCGGCTGGCTGCGTTTTGAGGGAATTGCGAAAGACGAAGACGTCTCGATTCCACGCCTTTTGCTAGGGATTTTCATTCTGGCCTGCGCATTCTTCCTGCTTTCCGGGCTTTTTGGCGCGCCGCTGGGCGAGGTGGACGCCTATGTTCCCGTATCGACACGGGCGGCGTCCGGCGCGAGTGGCGCGGGGCCGGTGATCGCGTTCGCGAAGAACGATCTGCCTGGCGCGCTGGCGCGGGCAAAGGCCGAGGATAAGCTCGTCTTCCTCAACTTTACGGGGTACACGTGTACTAATTGCAAGTTAATGAAGGCGAATATGTTTCCACGGCCGGAAATCGCCGAGGAAATGAGTAAGTTCGTCCTGGTTGAGTTATACACCGACGGCGTGGATGCCGTTTCGGAAGAGAATCAAAAATTACAGGAATCGACGCACAAGACGGTCGCGATTCCTTTCTACGTCATCTTAGACGCGGAGGGCAAGACGCTCCGTTCGTTTCCAGGTTTGACACGCGATCCGCAGGAATTCTTGCGGTTCCTGAAGGGATGAAGAACTATCCGGCTTTCTTCTTCTTTGTCACGGCCTTGACTGCTGCTTTTTTCAGCGCGGGCGCGGCAAGGCGTGGTTGAGCCCTTTTCGCGAGGCTCTTCTGGAGCGCTTCCATAATGTCAATCACCGGCGCCACGGTTTTCGCGGGCGTCATGACGATCTTCTTGCCTTTGATCTTCGCCTGGATGAACTGTTCGAGCTGGCTTCGATAGGTGTCCTGATATTTCTCCGGTTCAAATTTGGATGAGAGATGCCCGATCAGGGACTTTGCCAGTGTCAGTTCTTTTTGGGCTACAAGTTTGGGTTCGGAACGAAATGCCTGCTCCTGGCGAAGCTCATCGGCGTAGAACATGGTGTGGAGAACAAGGCCGCGGGCGCCGCAACGAATCAACACGGTGTGTTCCCGCTGATGCATGGTTACCTTGGCGAGGGCGTAAAAGTTCGTGTTTTGCATCGCGATATAGAGCAGCGTGTAAGGTTTCTCGCCGCCTTCATCCGGTAACACGTAGTAGGAAGTGTCCAGATAGATCGGATCGACATCGGCCGCGTTCACGAATTCCAAGATCTCCATAACCTTGGCACTCTTCGGTTTGATCGCGGCCAGTTCTTTGGGGTCGATTACAACGTACCGATCCAATGTGTGTAACTGCTTGATCGATGAGGGACGGCCCCTCGGAACCGGCTTACAGGAGCAGGTTCCAAACCGCCTTCGGTGGCTGTGGTCAAAAGTCATGGTCGTGAGCACGGAAGGAAAAGGCCTGGAAAGAACCAGGTCAGGTGACTGGCAAGAAGAGGACCGGAAGGGAACCACTGATGACGTGTCGAAAGCGTAGGGACGATGTCAAAACCGCCGGGAGTCGTTACTGCGGGACGAGCTTTGGCGATAGCTGTTTTACGGACCAAAGCGGCATCCGGCATGAAGGTGGCC
>JBJXFL010000099.1:0-61683 GCA_046155405.1 Bryobacteraceae bacterium
CCACACCATGCTGCCGGCACAGGCAGAGGTTGTCGACGCGCAGGGTGGAAATGTTCAACTCGCGATCGACCGGCTGCACTTCAATATCGGCATCCAGTGGAATCCCGGCAAAAGCGGCCATCGCCGCACGCGGATCGTCATCGGCCAAGATCTTGAACGTACGGTCGTAGGGAATAGACACTCTCAGAGATAGAGTGGGACGCCAGCCCCAAAAGTCTCACACTAAATCACGGCTGCAACGCGGCCCACTTCTTGGCCAAGTCAAAAGACCCCGACCTCTCCAAAGACTTGTACGTTGGATTCGGCAATACAAACCGCTTCGTGCCCCACATCGGCTCGTGAAATTTCCGCGACCGCTAGACATGGGCCGGTTTTTGGGATAGGGTTTCCCTGATTGGGTTGAAAGTCGTTGTATTGAGGAAGGTCATTATGCTTTGGAACCGAACCCGTCGTCTCTTGATTTCCGCGCTGGTATTCGCCATCAACGCGTCAGCGCAAACTTCCACCGGCACTATCAGCGGCAGGGTGGCCGATTCATCCGGACAGGTAATACCCGATGTGCAAGTGAAGCTGACGAGCGAGCGCACGGGAGACATCCGCGAAACGACGACCAATGCATCCGGAGAGTTTGTGGCCCCGGCGCTCGTGCCTGGCCCATATACCATCGCGATCCAAGCGAAAGGATTTCGCCAGTACAAAAGCGAGGGCAACAATCTGCTGCCATCGGCGCGGCTGGAGACGGGAACGATTCAACTGGAAGTCGGATCGGTGACGGAATCGATCACGGTGCAGGCGGCGGGCGCCACGGTGCAGACGGGCAACTCGGAAAACGGCTCGATCATCAGCACCAAGCAACTGGAAATGATGGCGGTGCGAGGGCGCGATCCGATTTCGATGTTACGTATTCTGCCCGGGGTGACCCAGGGATTCGACCCTGAATTCAACGGCGGGTTCTACGGCTCCAACATGCCGAATTTCCAGGGACTAAGCACCAACGCGACGACCATTATGGCGGACGGAGTGAATGGCGGCGACGGCGGCGCGGGCGGCGTTTTCAGCGCAACGGTAAACATGGATGCGATTTCAGAGGTGAAGGTGCAGATGAGCAACTACACCGCGGAATACGGGCGCAGCGGCGGCGCGCAGATCAACATCATTACCAAGGGCGGAGGTAAAGATCTGCACGGTACCGCTTATTGGTATAAGCGCCACGAGATGTTCAACGCAAACGCCTTCTTTCGCAACGCCACCGGAGTGCCCAAACAGTTATACCGGTTTCAGAATCTGGGAGGCACCATTGGCGGGCCGGTGAAGCTGCCGATCCCAATCATCAATCGCGGCGGCGACAAGATGTTTTTCTTCTACTCCTATGACAACAATCAGATCAAAGAGCCGGTGAATCTGGAACGCTGGACAATGCCGACCCTGCTGGAGCGGCAGGGAAACTTTTCCCAGTCGAACGATCTGAATGGCCGCCAGATTACGGTTCGGGATCCAACCAACGGCAACCTTCCTTTTCCGAACAATATCATTCCGTCCAATCGGGCAAACCCGTTTGGGGTCGCACTCATGAACATCTTTCCGGCGCCGAATGTGAACGCGGCCGGTTACAACTACATATTCCAGGAAGAGAGCCTGGGCCGGCCGCGAAACCAACACCTGTTCCGCGTCGACTTGCATCCGACGCAAGGCGACACGATCAGCGTGAAAGGCTCGACATGGCACGCGGATACGATTGGATATCACATCGCCGGCGGGTCCTCGCCGTGGGGCCTGGTGCGGCAGCACTACGAGTTCACCGCGGACCAGTTGACGCTGAACTATACCAAGATCATCACGCCGCGACTGGTGAACGAAGCATTCATCGGATTTTTCATCGACACCGAGGACGGGCGAACGCCGAATGACCAGGAGACGCAGCGGCTCCAGCGGCAAAATCGCGGATTGACCGGGCTGGGGCAGTTCGTTCCGCAGTTCAACCCAATCAATGTAATCCCGAAGGCGACATTCGGCGGGATTCCGACGTCCTTTAGCGCCGCGAGTATCGCCTACGACAACCGTTTTCCGTTGTTTGGCGCCGACTCCAATCTGACAATTACCGAAACCCTGACCTATTCGCGCGGCACCCACACTTACAAGTTAGGCGGGTATCGCGAGAGCAGCCGGTTCGGACAAGCGCGGTCGAGTATCTTCGCGGGCCAATTCGATTTCGGCCAGGATGTGAACGATCCGCTAACTACCGGTTATGCGTTCTCAAACGCCTATGTTGGTCACTTCGCCAGGTACACCGAAGGGCTGGGCCGGCCGGCGCAGTTTGCGCGGAAGAACACTTGGGCGTGGTTCGTTCAAGACACATGGAAGGTTCGAAAGAACCTGACGCTGGATATTGGGTTGAGAATGTATTGGAGTCCATGGGCTTTGCAATCCAACCCGGAGGCGTCGGCCTTTAGTTTTGAAAGATACGATCCCAAAAAGGCGCCGACGCTCTTCCGGCCCATAGCGACGGCGGAGGGCCGGCGGGCGGTGAATCCACTAACGGGCGAGATTCTTCCGCAGACCTATATCGGCGCGATCGTTCCCGGCACGGGCGACACCTGCACCACGGCGATAACTCCGGATTCGCCTTGCAAACTCAACGGGGTGGTGGTGCAGAACGACCCCGATTTTGTAAAAGGGTACGGCGGCTTCCGCGATCCGCTGCCGATCCAGTACGACCCGCGAGTGGGAATCGCGTGGGATCCATTCGGCAACGCCAAAACCGCGATCCGGGCGTCCTTCGGCACCTTTCATCAGGCGAGTATCGGCGGCAACGCCGCCTATGACGGCGGACCCGCGTTCCGCTTCGACAAGTCCATCGTGTTTAGCGACATGAACCAGTTCCTGAACGCGGGGTCCATCACGACGCCAATTAGCGTCACCGGCCCGAGACGCGCACAGAAGCTGCCGTTGGTTTACCAGTACATGTTGGGCGTGCAGCGGGAGGTTATTAAGGGGACAGTGCTCGACGTAGCTTACGTCGGCAACAGTTCCCATCACAACGCGCAGAGCTATAACTACAACCTGCTGCCTTACGGCGCCCGATTCCGTCCCGAAAATGCGGACCCCGCCAACCCGGCACAACCGCTGCCGGATGTCTTGCTGCGCCAGTACATCGGCTATCTTGACATCAATATAGCCGGACCGGCGACAACGACCCGGTACGATTCATTGCAGGCGCAGTTGAATCGCCGCTTCATCGGGAGGGTGGAATTGTCCGGGTCCTACACGTACGCCAAGGCGTTTGTAAATGGTTACGCGCAACAGATTCCTTCGCGGTTGCGGCGCACTCTTCTTCCCAATGATCAAACGCACGTTATGAACGTGAGCTATGTTCTTGACTTGCCGAGGGGGAGCAATGTCATCCCGTCGCGGCCGGCGAAGTGGATTCTGGATAATTGGCAGTTATCGGGTGTTACCACATTCGCGAGCGGGTTCCCGCAAAACGTCACGCTGCAAACGACCGACAACTTCGACTTTACCGGGGGCGGCGACGGCGGCGGCGTGGTGCAAACGGGGCGGGCGCAGTTATCGCATGGCGAGAAGACTTTTTCCAGGTGGTTCGATACTTCGGTGTTCAAGCGGCCGAGCGGGCGCGGTGACATTGGAACGGATTTTTCCAACGTTAAGTTCCGCGGCCCCGGATTCGCCAATTACGACCTGTCGATGTTCAAGAACTTCCCGGTCGGCGGGGAGAAGCGAAAGCTGCAATTCCGGTGGGAGATTTACAACCTTTTCAATCACACGCAGTACAGCGCGGTGAACAACATCGCGCGATTCGATCCTCAGGGAAATCAAGTCAACGCGACCTTCGGCCAGGTGACGGCGGCGCGGCAGGAACGGCGAATGCAGGGGTCGCTGCGGTTTACTTTCTGATCGGCGTAGAGGTCTGGGGCTTCGCCATTGCGCAGCGGCGAAGCCCGGGGATGGCCCTGCTATCCTGAGATTTCTATGTCGAAAATGTTGGAAGAGATTCGGCAGCAGCCCGCGGCTCTCGAACGTACATTCCGGTCCGAGTTGAAGGGCGTGGAAAAGCTGAAGACGCTGTTCGGGAGGAACCGGCCGAAGTTCATTATATTGGCGGCGAGGGGTACGTCGGACAATGCGGCACAGTTCGGCCGGTACCTGTTAGAGATAGCCACGGGAATACCGGTGTCGCTGGCGGCGCCTTCGATTTTTACGCTGTATGGGGCGCGGGTGGACTACAAAGACGCGCTGGTGGTAGCGATTTCGCAGTCGGGGGAATCGACCGATACGAATCTGGTTTTGGAGCGGGCGCGGGAGTGCGGCGCGTTTACGGTTGGCATAACGAACGAAGCGTCGAGCACGCTGGCGAAGATTGCCGAACATGTGATTTTAGTTCGCGCGGGGCGCGAGAAGAGCGTGGCGGCGACGAAGACGTATACGGGGCAGTTGCTCGCGGTGTACATGCTAGTCTATGCGCTGGGCGCGCCGATTTCGCTGGACGAACTGCGGGCGATGCCGGAGGCGGTGGCGGGGGCGTTGACTCTTGAGAGCGAAATTCGCGAGAAGTCCGGACGGTACCGGTATATGGAAAACGCGGTGGTGGTGGGCCGGGGTCTCAACTATGCGAATGCCTTTGAATGGGCGCTGAAGCTGATGGAAACCTGCTACGTGGTGGCGGAACGATTCTCATCGGCCGACTTCCTGCACGGGCCGATCGCGATGGTGGAACAATCCTTTCCAGTGTTCCTGTTCGCACCGGCGGGCGTGACGTGGCCATCGATCCGCGAGATGATCGCCCGAGTGCATGCGCTGGGCGCGGAGACGCTGCTGATCACCGACCAGAGCAACAAGGAAGCGGCTTCGATGAAGGGGACGCGGGCGATTGTTTTGCCATCGGCGTTGCATCGCAAGAGCGCGGTGCCGGAGGAGCTGTATACGCCGCTGCCGTATATCGTGCCGGCGCAGATTCTGGCGGCGTGTTTGGCGGAGGAGAAGGGGATTAACCCGGATCAGCCGCGGGCTTTGGAGAAGGTTACGCGGACTATGTGAGCTTGTGCAACTAAATTGCGGAAGTAACCTCAACTTCCCCCGGCGACGCTCGCCGGTTCGGGAATAACGTCTCCAAATTCTCGAAGGGTTTCCAGGTGACCTTGAATTGCTTCCTGTATGTTTGACTTAGTCTCCTCCAGCGTGCGGCCGGTTGTCATACATCCCGGCAGATCGGGTACATACGCCGCCCAATTGTTTTGAGCCCGTTCAAAGATGACGGCATACTTAACACTCATATTTTTCCCTCTAAAGCCGCGGACTTGAGAATCGCTTTCAGGGTTCCGATGGGAATATCGTCGCCCGGATTGCCAGGAACGGTAACCACGTTTGGTCTTAATCGAATCAGTTGCCCTGACCTTCACCATACCCGAGTCCAATTTAAGGGCGATAGCGCATCCGCTCCGCCCACCGCAGGAATCGGAACAAGTCACGCCGCCGCGCCCAAACGAAACTCCAGAACTCGCCAAATCCGATCTTCTCGGCGTGGAGGCCCCAATAGGTCTCAATACGCCATAACAGATAGGGGCTTCGCCAGGGCGTGAGGCGGTAGCCCCGGCTGGCATCCCAGAGAAAGCCGATCATAGCGCGGAGCGTTTATCGTCGCCTTTGGCGTAGTAGCCGGTACGCGTGCGGACGGTGAGGCCGCTACCTTTGACGGAGACCTTGAGCTGCCGATAGGCGCCATCGTCGGGTTTGGTGGGGCTATAGGCGATGATGTACTGGCTGCGAATTTCCTTGGCGATTTGCAGCGCCACCTCTTCCACGCTCTCGACATCCTTTGGAAAATGGGCGATGCCGCCGGACTGCTTGGTTAACAACTCCAAGGCGCGTTGAGCGCGTTTCGCCGAGCGGCGATCCTCCTCATTGAGAATGCCAATGGCGAAAATGAGCACTTCGCTGCGCTGCGCCTTGGCGAGGAGTTTTTCGAGCGTATTGGTGTCGCTGGAGGCGGTGTCGTCCCCATCGGTGATGACGAGAAGTACCTTCTTGGCTTTTTTGCCCTTCTCCTTGATGTAATCGATGGAAAGGGTAAGGGCGTCGCGCATCGCGGTGCCGCCTTTGGCGTCGATGCGGGAGAGGCCTTCCTCAAGTTTTTTGATGTCGCCGGTCAGGTCGGCGTCGCGGTAGGGGACATCGTTGAAATTGACGATGAAGATTTCGTCCTGGCGGTTGGAGGCTTTGACCAGGGCGATGGCGGAATCCTCTACCTTTTTGCGCATACGGCGCATGGAACCGCTGTTATCGACGATAAGGCCCATCGATACCGGCACGTCTTCGCGGCGGAACACCTTTAACTTCTGTTCGACGCCGTCCTCATGGATCTTGAACGCTTCGCGGGGCAGATCGGTGACGAAGGAACCTTTCCGGTCGACAACAGTAGCGTGGAGCAAGACTTCGCGTGTATCGGAGCGGAAGATCAGACCGCCGGTTTCCTGCGGATTCTCCTGAGCGGGGGAGAGCGCGGCGCCAGCGAGGGCCAGTCCGAAGATGCGTCTACTGACGACGGAATTAGCGGCGGCGGCGAGATGTGGAGCCTTTGCGCTACTGGGCCGGGGCATAGTAACCTTGGCGCCAAAAGGGGCGCAGAGGGGGCAGGCCACGGGGCTGATTAATCTTCACCTGGACCCGCCGGTATTTGCCGTCGCGAGTGACATTGTTGGGCACATATCCAATGACGTATTGATTACGCAGTTCGATTCCTATTTTGGCGGCGACGTCGGGAAGATCGTTCAAATTCTCCACCGGGAAGTGACGCCCACCGGTTTGTTCGGCGATTTCGTTCAACAGGCCGGGGCCGGCGAGCTCTTCGGCCGAGCGCGAGCGGGCCGAGATGGGTTCGAATATGCCGATGGCGTAAATCTGAACGTCGGCCTCGCGCACGAGATTTTTGATTTCACTCTCGGTGTAGCGGCTGGAGTTGTCGCCACCGTCGGACAAAACAAGGATGGCCTTGCGGGTGTTTCGCGCTTTCTTCATTTGATGCAGCGCCATGTAGATCCCGTCGAGAAGCGCGGTGCGGCCCTTCGCCTGGGTGAACGTTAAACGATTTTGGATCTCTTCGGTGTTGGTCGTAAAAGCGTGCACCATTTCCGGTTTATCGTTGAACTGGACGAGGAAGAACTCGTCTTCCGGGTTCGCCGTTTTGAAGAACTGGGCGGCGGCGAGCCGCGCCTTTTGGAGCTTGGCGCCCATACTGCCGGAAGCGTCGAAAACCAAGCCGACTGAGAGCGGCGCGTCTTCACTGGCGAAGGTGGCGATACGCTGTTCGGCTTTATCCTCGAAGAGTTTGAAGTGCTCCGCTTCCAGGCCGGTAACGAAGCGGTTGAGGGGGTCGGTGACGGTAACGTTGATCAGCACCAGGTTCGTGTCGACGCGAATGCTGGGAGTGCGGGAGGCGGCTTCATCGGGCTCGTCCGCCGCAGCTTTGCGCCGCGGGGAAACCGTGGTATTCCGCGGGGTGGCGGGACCCGGCGACAATACGCCGGACTTGGACTCCACCGGCCGTTGCGGCGGAGTTTTCTCGTCTCCGGCCAATGCCGCCGCTCCGGCAAGCAGAAGTCCGGCGCCGAGGAGAAATAAATTTGTTCTCGTGGCCAGAGCAGACCTCTTTCGGCTAAAAACCTTTGATGAACTCGCGCAAACAGTGTCAGTCGTAGCGGGTCTTCCCGTTACTCGAAGCATATCACGAATATGAAATTTCATAGAGCATTTTGCCGCCGCTAGACGTGATGTAACGAACCTCTCGTGGTAATATCAAACGTGCCACAGCAAGTTCTCGGAGTGATTCCGGCACGCCTCGCCTCCACCCGTTTTCCCGCTAAAGCACTCGCCCCTCTACACGGCAAACCGATTCTGCAACATGTGTGGGAACGGGCCAGCCAGGCGCGGTACCTACAGCACCTGCTGATCGCTACAGATGACGACACCATCGCTACCGTAGCTAGAAAATTTGGCGCGCAGGTGCGAATGACTTCGCCGCACCATCCGTCGGGGACGGATCGCGTGGCGGAGGCGGCTTCGGCGTATCCTCATTCGGTAGTCGTGAACATACAGGGCGATGAGCCGCTGATCGACCCGTCGGCGATTGACGCGGCGGTGTTGGCGCTACGGGAAGACGACGACGCGTTGATGGGCACGCTGGCCAAGCGGATTGAAGATTTTTCGGAGATCTCGAATCCGAATGTCGTGAAAGTGGTGATAGGCCGGGACGGGCGCGCCCTGTATTTTTCGCGGTCGCCGATTCCGTATGACCGGGGCGGCGGGGCGCGGTACTTCAAACATATCGGCCTGTATGTATACCGGCGGGCGTTTCTATTGAAGTATCCGATGTTGCCCGTGGGGCCATTGGAACAGGTGGAAAAATTGGAGCAACTGCGGGCGCTCGAAAACGGTTACAAGATCAGGGTCGCGGAAACCGAGTATGAATCCTTGGGCGTGGATACGCCGGAAGACCTTGCGCGGGTCGAACAGCTTTTTGGAACCAGAGGGGTATGGCCAAGTACATCTTCGTGACGGGCGGTGTGGTCAGTTCGTTGGGAAAAGGAATTGCGGCGGCGTCGATCGGGTGTCTACTCGAGAGCCGTGGACTGCGGGTGACGCTGCAGAAATTCGATCCATATTTGAACGTGGATCCGGGCACGATGAGCCCGTTCCAGCATGGCGAAGTTTTCGTGACCGACGACGGGGCGGAGACCGACCTGGACCTGGGCCACTACGAACGCTTCACTTATGCGCCGCTGACGCAAAGCAACAACGTCACCAGCGGGCGGATCTACGAGACGATCATCTCGCGCGAGCGGCGCGGGGACTATCTGGGAAAGACCGTGCAGGTTATTCCGCACGTCACCAATGAGATCAAGGCGAATATAGAGAAAGTATCGGGCGGGGTGGATGTTGTCCTGGTGGAAATTGGCGGCACGGTGGGCGATATTGAAAGCCTTCCGTTTCTGGAAGCCATTCGCCAGGTGCGGCATGAAAAAGGCCGGGAGAACTGCATTTTCGTACATGTGACGCTGGTGCCGTGGATTGCCGCGGCGGGAGAGTTGAAGACCAAGCCGACGCAGCATAGCGTGAAGGAACTGCGAGCGATAGGTATTCAGCCCGATATGTTGATCTGCCGTTGCGAGAAGCCGTTGTCGGGCGATATTAAGGACAAAATCGCGTTGTTCTGCGACGTGCGGGCGGACGCGGTGATTGAGGCGTGCGACGCCAAGAGCGTGTACGAAGTGCCATTGGGGTTCGCTTCGCAGAATGTGGACGACATCATTTTGCGGCAGTTCAAGATTGAATCGGCGCCGCGGAATCTGGCGCGGTGGGAAGGCATGTTGGACCGGCTGCACAATCCGGTGGATGAAGTGGATATCGCGCTGGTAGGCAAATATGTGGAGTATGAAGACTCCTATAAGAGCTTGAAGGAAGCGCTGCTGCATGGCGGCTTCGCGCACCGGTTGAAGGTGAACATACACTGGATTGAGGCGCAGGACTTGCACTGGCCGGAGTGCGCGCAGCAGTTGTCGCGGTTTGACGGGATACTGGTTCCGGGCGGGTTCGGCAAGCGCGGCGTGGAGGGCATGCTGCACGCCATTCGTTATGCGCGGGAGACCAAAGTCCCTTACTTTGGCATCTGCCTGGGGATGCAGAGGATGGTGGTTGAGTACGCGCGCAACGTGTGCGGGATGGCGCAGGCGGATTCGACCGAGTGCGACAATGCGACGCCGCAGCGGGTGATATATAAGCTGCGCGAGTTGAAGGGCGTGGATGAACTGGGCGGGACGATGCGGCTGGGGGCGTATCCGTGCATTTTGTCGGAGGGTTCCATGGCGCGGACGGCGTATGGGAAATCCGCGATTAGCGAGCGGCATCGGCACCGGTTTGAGTTCAACCGGGATTATGAGAAAATCCTGACCGATGGGGGACTGCGCATCACCGGGCAGACGCCGGATGGGGTGTATGTGGAGATCTGCGAGATCGCCGATCATCCGTGGTATCTGGGTTGCCAGTTCCATCCGGAATTCAAGTCGAAACCGCTGGACCCGCACCCGCTGTTCGCGTCGTTCGTGGGGGCCACGTATCAGGAGCGGCTGCGGCGGACCGGCACCTCGGCCGAGCTGCTAAGCCATGCCAGCTAACAAGCCGCTGGCTCTGATCGCGGGGCCGTGCGTGATTGAGAGTGAAGCGCATGTGTGGTTTTTGGCGGGCAAGATCCGGGAAATTGTGGGACCGGACTTTGTGTTCAAAGCCTCCTTCGATAAGGCGAACCGGTCGAGCGGAGCGGCGTATCGCGGGCCGGGAATTCGCGAGGGGATGCGAATTCTGGAGGGGTTGAAGGCGGACGGATATCGGATTCTGACCGACATTCACGAGCCGTGGCAGGCCGATATCGCGGCCCAGGCTTGCGATGTTTTGCAGATTCCGGCGTTCCTTTGCCGGCAGACGGATTTACTGGTGGCGGCGGCGCGGACGGGGCGAATCGTCAACATCAAAAAAGGCCAGTTCGTTTCCCCATGGGACATACGGCACGCGGCGGAGAAGGTGGCGGCGGCGGGGAACTCGAACATCTTTTTGACTGAACGCGGGACGTCGTTCGGCTATAACAATCTGGTGGTGGACATGCGGTCGTTGGCCATCATGCGCAGCTTCGGATGGCCGGTGGTATTCGACGCGACGCACAGCGTGCAGATGCCGGGCGCGGGCGGAACGTACAGCGGCGGGCAGCCGCAGTTCATTGAGCTGCTGGCGCGCGCGGCGGTGGCGGTGGGTATCGATGCGCTCTTCGTGGAAGTACATGAAAACCCGGGGGAGGCTCTGTCGGATGGAGCGAATGCGCTGCCGTTGACGGAGTTGGCCGGGGTTTGGGAGCGGCTATTGGAGCTTGATGCCGTCTCGCGTCGGCATCTTTGAGGAACTCGCTAATGACCGGTATGGTTAAGGAATAGGGCATGATTTTCGACGACCCCAGACTGGATGCGCACACGCGAAAAATCCTGGAACCCCTTATGGAATGGGTCAAAGCCGTGGCTTAAAAGTGCAAAACTCTAGACTAGATGAGGTGCTTGGCCGAGTGCAACCTCAGTTTTAGAGGCAGCGAGGCGAACGTGCTGGCAATGGAGGTCCGATCCCACCACTTCTCGCAGCTAGACAATCCGCATTACCGCAAACTCAGCGTACCTTTTCGCGGTTCCCGGTGCGGCTTATCATGGTTATTAACCGGCGTTGGACGTGAGTCTCGATCAGTCGGCAAAGGGAGAACATGCGCATGTCTACGGCTCTGGACTTCAACTTCTTGATCGGTGATTGGTCAGTATCCCACCGGCGATTAAGGGACCGATTGTCCGGATCCGTTGAATGGGACGAATTCCGGGGCACTCTATCGTGTTGCAATATTCTTGGTGAGATGGGCAACAGCGATCAGAACTACTTGGAGTTGCCCGGAGACCCATACCACGCAATGACCGTTCGTACGTTTGACCCCCAAAGCAGTGAATGGTCGATCTGGTGGTTCGACGGGCGAAACCCAGGATCGGTCGATCCGCCGGTGAAGGGCCGCTTCGTTGACGGCGTCGGAACGTTCTTAGCAAATGACAGCCTTCATGGCACACCGATTGTCGTGCGTTTCCTCTGGGATGCCAGGGACGTCAACCTGCCGCGCTGGGAGCAAGCCTTCTCCAATGATGACGGAAGGACGTGGGAAACGAACTGGATCATGGTTTTCCGCAAGGTTGATCGATAACTCCGCAAACGGCGATCAGCACGTATCCAGGAACATCGTCGGCCGCGTACCGGTGCCTCTGGCTAGGACTGGCGCGGCCGATCTCTACTGCACCTGAATCCCGCGATCTTCGAGCAGATCGCCGGTAACGCGGAGCTGGTTGATCAGATTGCGACGGTACTGAATGGTAGTGTTGACGAGTTGGGCTTCGGCGTTGACCAGACGGGTCTGGGCGTCGAGCACGAAGAAGATAACCGACGTGCCGAGATCGTATTTCTTCTGTTCGGCGTCAAGCTGTTTCTGGGCGAGGTCGCGGGCGACGGCGGCGAGCTTAACGGAGGCCTTGGAGGACTCCACTTGGCTAACGGCGTTCAACACCTGCTGGCGGATAGTTTGTTCCAGGCTGCGGCGGGATAGCGTGTCCTGGCGTTTGGCAAGCACGGCGTCGGCATAATTGGCGGCGGCGGCGCGGTCGCGAATGGGGAGGCGCATTGTGAGGCCAAACTGATAGACAGGGAAGTTGAATCCGAATACCTGATCGAGGGCGTCGACGAAGCCGCCGCGGACGACGGGAAGGAAGGTGCTGCCGTCCCGGCCGTAAAAATCGCCGCCACGGCCGGTGGAGGTGTAGGTGCCGCGAAGCCCGATATCGGGCAGGAGGGCGTTGGAGGTTTGCTTGAGTATCAGGTCATCGGTATTAATACGCTCGAGATTGGCGCGGAGGTCCGGCCGGAGCCGAACGGCCCTGGAGACAAGGGCCTCACGATCCATTTCGGTGTCGTCGGTGGGAGGCAGCGGAGTCTCGGTCAGGACGATGGGCATCGTACGGAATTTCGGATCGAGATCGGCTCCCATCTGGCGCCGCAGCGAGTCTTCAAACTGCTGGAGCCGATAGCGGGCTTGGAGCACCTGAATTTCCGCGG
Organism: Bryobacteraceae bacterium; assembly: GCA_046155405.1. Lineage (GTDB taxonomy): Bacteria > Acidobacteriota > Terriglobia > Bryobacterales > Bryobacteraceae. The sequence continues at coordinate 12,685 of JBJXFL010000099.1, forward strand.
TAGCGTAGTTGGCTTCGGGCTGGTAGATATCGAGCGGGCTGATGGCGCCAAGCTCCAGCTCTTTCTTCGAGCGCTTCAACGCTTCCGCCGAGAGTTCGAGAGCTTTTTCCTGAACGCGGAGCGTTTCGCGGCCGCCGAGCAAATCCCAATAGGCGTTTTCGGCGTTTGAAATCAGCGTCAAAAGAGCGTTAAGAAAGTTCTCGTTACTGATTTTCAGGCGGCTGCGGGCGATGGTAATCGGCAGGCGGTTGACTTCACGCCCGCGATTACGGAGCAGCGGCATAACGAACGAAGCCGACATCTGCGCGTTGAGGGCGGGGTTGAAGAAATTGAAGGAGTTGTTGGTGGAGGTCTTGTTAGCGTTGAACCCGGCGGTATATTGCAAGCCACTGTCGAGCGTTTGGACGTAGGCGAAGTTCATCGGCTGCACCAATTGGTTCAGCGTGTTGGCGCCTTCGAGTGAGCTGGTCGTTTGGCTCTTGGTGCGGGTGGAGGTGAAGTTGCCGGTGAAAAAGGGGTCGAAAGGCGCATAGGCGCGGGTGATGGAGTTGCGCGTGATTTCGACGTTCAGGCGTTGGATGTCGATGTCGACATTGTTGGCCAGAACCAGTTGCAGATAGGAGCGGAGGGAAAGCTCCAATTTGCCCTCAATGACAAAATCGTCGAACTTGGTTACGCCGCGCATTTCCACCTTGGGCCTCGGTTCGGCGAAGTGGCGTTTGAACCAGGTCTGCCGGGGGAAATAGGGAGCGTCGAGGAGGTCCGGATCCTTATGAGCGCCGGTGGAGACGAAGGCCCTTTCCGGGGCGGGAATGACGCCGATGGCGGCGGGCGCCTGCCAGGCAAAGGAGGTTTGGCACACGAGCAGAGCTAGTGCCAGAGCGAGCAATTGGCGTTGCGATTTCATAGATTCTTCTCGTTGTTATTCGTAGCGGATCGCTTCGATCGGGTCGAGACGGGCGGCTTGCATGGCCGGGTAAATACCGAAAACCAGGCCGATGCCGCACGAGACGCCGAAGGCGACCGCGATAGAACCCGTGGTCACAACGGTGGACCAGCCAGCGGCCGAAGCGATGATATGGGCAAGGGAGACGCCGAAGATAATGCCGAGCAATCCGCCCATGATGGAGATGAGGACGGCTTCGGTGAGGAACTGGCGGATGATGTCTTTCTGCTTCGCGCCGATGGCGCGCCGGATGCCGATTTCGCGGGTGCGCTCCAGCACGGTGGCCAACATGATGTTCATAATGCCAATTCCGCCGACGAGCAGCGAGATGCCGGCGATACAAATCATGACAATGTTAAAGATGAAGCCCGTGCGGCGGCGCTGTTCGAGCAAACCGGCCGGGACGGTGATGGCGAAGTCACCGGCGTCCTTGTGGGTGGCCGTAAGGATCGCGTTAATGATGTTCGACGTTTCGATGGAGTCCGTGCCGGTTTTGACGCGGATGTACATGCCGTCAATCTCATCCTTGAGGTAGCTGTTGGAGTCCTCAAAGCGGCGCATGACGGTGTTGAGCGGCGCGATGACAAGATTGTTGCCGCTGGAGACTTCGAGGCCTTCCACCGAATCGGCCGTGGCCTGCGCGGCGAGAACGCCGACTACCTGCAGCCAAGTGTCGTTGATCTTGACGAACTTACCGACAGCCGGATCGAATCCGAGCAGATTTACTTTGGCCGCTTCGCCGAGGACGCAGACGGGAGACGACCGGTCGTTATCTTCGTCATTGAAAAACCGGCCCTCGACGACGCGGAGGCTGTTGATGGCCATGTAGTTGGGCAGCACGCCAATTAGGATGGGCGGTTCGGCGACTGTCTTTGGCAGCACCTTCTGCGGCTTGAAGCGCTTACGGGGAGTGAGGTACTCAAGCCCTGGCACGTTTTCGGTAATCGAGCGGAAGTCGCGGAACGACATGCCCGGCGAAATGGCCCGGCGCGCTTGGAGTTCGTTGCGATCCACAGCCTCTTTGGCCTCAATGATGATGTTGTTGACGCCGAGAAGGTCAATGTAACTCATCATTTCTTTCTGGGCGCCTTCGGTGATGGACAACATGGCCACCACGGCTCCGACGCCGAAGATCATGCCCAGCATGGTTAACAAGCTGCGCAGCTTGTGGACTAACAAGCTGGACAGGCCCATTTTAATTTCGGGCAGGATGTCGGCAAGCATCGCCATTCGGTTCAGGCTCCTCGGATTTTTTGAGACTAGGACTTCCCGCCGGGCAGGGCATTCATGGGGCCGCCGGAGCCGCCCTTGTCTTCGCTCTTCTGCTTGGTGCCGGGTTTGGCTTCTGGGTTGGCCATCGCGATGGTTTCGCCGGGTTTCAGACCGTCGGAAACCACCAGCGTGGATTCGCTGCGTTTGGCGAGTTTAATGGAGCGGGGGACGAACTTCTGACCCTCTTTCACGTAGACGACCAGATGGCCTTCCCGCTCAAAGACGGCCTGGGCGGGGATGTGAATGGCATTCGGGATTTTTTCGACGATGATTTCCACGTCAGCCAGCAGGCCGGGACGCAGCAGGACATCGAGGTTGGAGTCCTGATCGGGAGGGGGAGGGAGTTTGGCGTTCTTCAAGTCGGCGTCGGTGAATCGGCCGGATCCGCCGCCCATGCCGGGCATGCCGCCGCCCGCTCCACCGGGTCCGCCGGGACCACCGCCTTCACCGCGGCGCCGCCGTCCTTCGCCGCCCGCCTGGGCGGTTTCCGGCTTGGCCGCATCCGGTTTGGCCCCATCCGGCTTGGAGGCGTCTGGCTTGGTACCGGCGGGACGGCCAGCGCCGGGGGTCCGGCCCGTCTTGGCCATCACTTCCTGCATAACTTTGGTGCGTTCCTCGGCCGAGAGGTCCTGCATGCTGCGGCCCTTCAGGGCGGTTTGCATCGCTTCGCGCATCTTGGTCCGGTCGGCTTCGGACATGCCCGAACCGCCGGCGCCGCTAGTTCCGCCGGGCCCGCCAGCGCCGCCGGCAAACGTCATCGTTCGTCCGCCGCGTTGTCCGTCTCCCGCGCCTGGGCCGCCAGCGGCCGCACCGGGTTCGGCGCCGCCGGGCGTTCCGCCGCCGCCCATCGCGCCCATACCGGGAATTCCCGGCATCCCGGCGCCAAAGGCCATGGAGACCACGGGGGGCTTCTTGCGATTCGCGTCGGCCGTCGCCAAGATTCGTTGAATCTGGTCCGGCTTGGCGCCCAGTTTGGTCAGCAGTTCCTTCATGTCGATGGTAAATACAACATCGAACTTCTTGGCCGGATCCGAAGAGAAAACGCTGGCGCTGGCCGTTGAGGACATGGTCTTGATGTGCCCACGGAATTTCTCATTGGGAACCGCGTCGAGCGCCAGAATCACTTCCTGGTTTTCGCCCAGGTTCGCGCGATCCAGTTCACCGACGCGGGCCACCACTTCCAACTCGGAAAGATCCAGCACGTCGGCGATCGGCATGCCAGGCTGCACCTGATCGCCTTCGCGAATGTCAGGCACGTCAAAACCGAAACCCATGCGGCTGGCGCTGTTTTGGCGAACGGCCACCAAGCCGCTCATGGGGGCCAACACCTTCACCTGGTTCAGGCGCGAACGGGCGCGCGCCATTTCCAGCAGCGCTTTCTGCCGGCGCTCCCGCAACACCGCCAGTTCCGCTTCCGCCTGTTCCTGACGCGACTTGATGTCGCTTTGCAGTTGGCTCAAACGGCGCTTGGCTTCCTCGAGATTCAGTTGGTTCTTCTTCTGATCGATCGGGGAAAGCAGTTCGTTGCGCTTGACTTCGAGTTCCGAGCGGCGAACCGAATAACGGGCGCGCAGCAGTTCCACCTGATCCTGATTATTGCGGATGGCGAGATCGGCCTCCGACTTCTTGTATTGCTCGTCGATCTGGTCGATTTCCAACTGCTTTTCTTCGACGCTTGACACGAGTTCGGCGTCGTCAAACTCAATGACCAGATCCTTTTCCCTTGCGAACGAACCGATCTCGGCGAGTTTCGTCACCTGCACCGTGCCAAACAAATTCGGCGCGGTAAGCGTGGCCGAACGGACCGCGCGCAGTTCCCCGCGAGCGAACGTCCGGACAACGATCTCGCCTTGCCGTACCTTGGTGGTGGCGATCAACTGCTGCCGCTCCGGCATTTGCTGCATCAACCGGTAGCCGCCCCAAGCGGCGCCAACGATGACGCCGAGGATAATGAGGCGGATGATGATTTTACTCATGGGATTTCCTGAACCAAATTAGAGCTTTTTGGCGCGCTTGGCCACTTCGTTGGGATCTTCCATTGCGATCACTTCTCCGGCCTTCAGCCCCTTGGTGACGACAATATCCGTATCGTTACGTTTGCCGACTGCTATCTGCCGGATTTCAAAGCCTTCGCCCTTCTGCACCCAGACGGCCGGCTTGCCCCTGTTCATGAAGCTGGCGCGGGCCGGAATCAGCAGCGACTTAGGTTCACTTTCGATGACGATTTCCGCGCTGCAGCTCATGCCCGGGCGCAGGCGGGGATCCACTTTGGCTAGCGTCGCGCGCGCCGGAAACGTCTTTTCCGTCAGGCCCATGCCCTTATAGGTAACGGCGGCGATGGGGCTGATCCAATCGAGCGTGGCATCCAACTCAACCTCCGGAATGGCGTCTACGCGGACGCGGAGCGCCTGGCCGAGCTGCAGCTTGCCGCGATCCACTTCGTCCAGTTTCAATTCGACTCGCATCTGCGAAAGGTCGGGAATCTCGGCGATGGCGGCGCCCGTCCAAGCGCGGTCGCCTTCCTTGAATGGGGGCGGCGTGGATCCGAACGAACCGGCGGTGCGGGTGTTGGGAAGAATGTTGACGATGCCGTCCATGGGAGCGACGATCTTCATGCGGGTAAGATAACCCTTGGCGCGCTCGACGTCGCGAACGGTCTTGTCTTTCTTGCTGTCGAGGCGGTCGAGATCGGCCTGTTGCGTGGTCTTGTGCGCCTTGACGGTGACGTTAACCTGTTCCAGGTCGCCCTCGGCCGTACCCACATCGATGCGATTCTTCTTGCCTTCAATCTCGGACAGGATTTCCGCTTTGGACGCTTCGAGCTTGGCGCGGTCCACATTGTAAGAGGCGGTCATCTGATTCATCGCATCCATTTCCTTGGTAATGCGATGCGACGCCTGCATTTGAATGATTTCCTTGTCGACGGTGCGGACGGAGGTGGCGCGGTCTAGGTAGTATTGCTCCTGTTGCGCGGCGTCGAACTCAATCACCGTCTCGCCTTTCCGGATCGGCTTGCCGGTTTCGGCGAGCATCACGATACGCGGGTCGGGGATCTGGGGCGCGGAGAGGATCATGGAACGGGAGCTGCGCACTTCTCCGCGGGTTTTCACCGAGATGACGAACTCGCTTTGGCGCACCCGCGCGACCGGCACCTCCACTTTCGTCTGCCCGGTGTAACGATAAGCGGCATAACCGCCGCCCGCCAGCACTCCGAGGGTCAGGAACAGCGTGATCGCCCGGCGCCGGTTCCCGGACGCGGACTGGCCTAGACGCACTTTCGGCTTGATATCTTTCGACATAGTTTTTCCAAACAAATTTTCGAGTGGGAATACGTTAGCTGGATGCCGATTCAGGGGGCGCGGAAGCCGTTGGCGGCTCCAGCGCAACCACTTCCCCGGCTTTAACGCCGCCGCGAATAGCGGCGTGGGTGTTGCTGATCAATCCAACCTGCACATCACGGCGCTCCCAGGCGCCGGCGGCGTTACGAACCATTACAAACGGTTTCGGTTCCGCGCCGGCGACGGAAGCATCCGACATCAACGCCTCAGCCGGAACGACCGTGGCTGCGTCGGCCTCTTCGAGCACTACATCGGCACTTACGCTTAGATCCGGGATTATCCGCGGATCGATCCTGTCCAAACGAAGCCGCACCGCGACTTCCTTCTTGAAGCTGCCGCGCATACCGGCGGATTTCGTAATCGCCCCGATCGTAACCAGGTGCGCCGGAAGTTCCAGTCCCGGGAAAGCGTCAAAGCGAACCTTGGCGCGCTGGCCCAAACGGAGATTTTGCACATCTACCTGATTCACGGAAGCGTTGATAATCATGGATGAGGGGTCGACAACCTGCATGAACATCATGCCGGGATAGATGGGATCGCCCACTTGTATGGCGCCAAAGTCGCCGCTGCGGAACATATTCTGCACCACCACCAGTCCATCGATTGGGGCCTTGATGACCATGCGATCGGCATTCGCCTGCGCGCGCCGCATTTCGAGTCTGGATGCCTGCAACTCGAGATCGGCCACTTTCATGGTGGCCCGCTCTCCAATGTCTACATAACGGGCGGCTTCGTTCAATTGCTTCAAATTCGCTTTCGCTTCTTCGAGTGCGAGACGCAGACGTTCCGCGTCAATATCACTGCGAACGGGCAGCGTGCGCATATCGAGTTCGGATTTATCCACCAGATTTTTGGCCGACAGGATCTGCTGGTCGTAAGATTTGCGGGTCACTTCGAGGTTGGCTACGCTGGCTTTCATCGAGCTCTCCGACTGGTCCACGTTCGCCTTCTGATCGTCGAGCCGGAGCAGCATGTACTGACGGTCGAATTCGGCGACCGTATCGCCCTTTGCGATTTTGGTGCCATTGGGCGCCAGCATCTGCAACTGCATCATGAAGTCGCTGGAGCCGCCGCCGCGGCTTCCGCCGCCCCCGGAGCCGCCGCTACCGCCACTGCCGCCGCCTGGGATTGAATTGGAGGTGGAACCCAAGCCATCGGCTCCGAGCGTGGCCGAGGCGGATGGGCCGCTCGACCGGCTGGTTCGCGGAGCGGTGACGCGAGCGGTGGTTCCGCCGGAGGCCGTGCGGGCCGAACGAAGAGCGCCGCCGGAGCCGCTGCCAGCCGAGGAAGCTAAAGTATCGCCGCCGCCGGAAAAGCCGGAATTGCTTCCTCCGCTGCCCGATGCGGCACCGGAGGTGCTGGCGAGCGCCGTGCCCGCGGAAGCCACGGAACTGCCGATGGTCGAGCCGCTTGAAGTAGCGCCGTTGCGTGAATTGTTAGAATTTCGATCACTCCCGCCGCCCGACGTCGTAACCACAGTGACACCGCCACGGCCGGACATCGAAACCGACATCGACCCGCCCGAAGAACCACCGCGGCCGCCGCGGAGGGAGGGCGCAATCAGCGAGACGTATTTTTCGGCCGCCGTGACGCCGGTCAGACGGAGCGTTTTGGCGATAGCGGCTGTCTCCGCCGGCGCGGTGCGAACGGCGACAACGTTCGCCTGCTGGGTTCGTTCGTGCCGCTTTTGCCACGTCCAATAGCCGGCAGCGGCGACGACGGCGAGAACAAGCCCCCATATCCAAGCGCGCGACTTTTTGCGCGGAAGTTCAGGCGGTGCAACGACTTGCGGACCAGCTCCCGACTGATTCGGCGACATCGGCTGGACGTTGGGCAACGCGGAGCCGGACATTTGCATCCGCGCCATGGCCATACTGGGATTCATATCGGATTGTCGTGAAAACATCAAATGCCGCTCCTTGCCTTAACAGCTATGACGATATCTTAGCTTAAAAGGTTATGGGGGAGTGGCGATTAGTGTTAGACTTCGCGACGGGGGTTCTCCGGCAAGCGTGCGGAAAGAACATGTCCGGTTTCCGCCGTGGGAGAATCCGGAAACTTCACCCGGCGTGGAACTGTCGTTCAGCGTGGCGTTGATGGGGTAACAACCCGCGAGGATGGCATCCCACGCCGGCATCGAGGAACTCGCGCAAAACGGTCTCGGTCGCGGCGATGGAGGTGCGAGAGTTCCTAATCCCGGACGTTCCAACGAATCTGCACCAGCGAGATGGCTGACGTGCTTTGGTTCACCAACACCATGCGCGAAAAACGGTCGGCTGGCGAGGGAGCGGATTCCAGGCGGACTCCCTGCGTCCGTACCTCGACATTGATCGCCACGTCGCCGGTGAAAAACTGGCCTCTGGCGTTGCCGCCGCCGCTAACTACGCCGTCCTTGGAGATGGTGATTTTCCCCCCGGGCGCGAGTTCGCCCACCCAGGTGATGTTGCCGCGGCGGAGGCCCGCGTATGTACCGCCGGGCGTGGGCGGAGGCACCGTTTCCTTGGGCAATTCCTTTGGCGGTTCTTTCACTGGGGGCGGCGGATCGGGCTCCTTCTTCGGCGGGTCCGGAATCGGTTTCGTTTGCGAGATTGGAGGACGTTCGGGCTCACGCACGCGTAGCGAGACGGGCACGCGTTGCATAACGCCGGTCATGCCTTCCGCGGCGATGATCACCTCGCCCTGATAGGGACCCGGCGCCAACCCTTCCGCGGAAACGGAGACGCTAATGACGGCGGGCACACCGGAGACCGCGGGCGAAACGCGCAGCCAACTGCCCCGGCCGCGGGCGGCCACGGTGATGCGGCCGACACCGGTGCCGCGGACGCGGATAAGCTTGCTGTCGGATTGTTTTAAGCCCTGTGGAACTTCAAACGCCAGAAGGTCCGTGTCGGCGGAGATGCTATTGCCTTCCGGGGTCACTTTCTGGCCGGCGCGCGGCAGAATTCGAAGGGTAACATCCACCGAACGTGTCTTCGGTTGGGCGCCGGTAGCCTCAAGCGTTACCTTTCCCTTATAATCGCCGGCCGCCATGGAGGCGGGCGAGATCGCGACGCTAAACTGGCCGGGTGTGGCGGTGTTGCCGGGATCCACGGTTAGCCATAACGCGCTGCTGGCGGCCTTCAGCGACACCGCGCCGCCCGCGCTCGAAAGCGCGATCTGTTTGGGCTCCGGCAGCCCTTCGCCCATGCGCCACTGGAAGGTCATTTTGTCGGTGGAGGCCGACCACGCCGCCACGCCGTCCTTCGGCCCGCGCAGTATCAGAAGCAAGCCGGCGGCGATGGCGAGAAGGACACCGAGCACAAGGCCGGCCCTGACGCCCGCGGAGATCCCCTGCGGCAGAATCGGCTCATGAATCGACGACGCGCCGATGGCATGCAAGCGCTGGTCGGCCCAATCCATCAAGCTACGCGCTTGCGTGTCGCCGGGGAATTCGGCCAGCAGCACCGCCGCGCCTTCCTTCACCAGTTGGGGCTGGTCGGCCTTGCGTTTGGCCTCCAAATCGTTGACGCGGGTTGCATAGGTCTGGCGTTTGATGTGCGCGCCGCGAGCGCTGTTCAACTCATCGAGCGCACTCATCGCCTCCTTATCGTCGGGATTGGCGTCGAGCAGTCCCCGCAGCAGCGAGGCCGCCTCGTCAAACGACGAGCGCGCCACCAACTCCTGGGCTTTTTTCAATGTTTTGGCGCGTTCGCCAGCCAGCTTTTCGCGCTCCTTGGCCAGTCGTTGATTAAGTTTGGCAACCTTATCGTCGCCGGGCTTCATGGCGGCCGCCGAGCGCAGCGCGGTCTCGGCCAAGTCCAGGCGGCGCGAGGTCAGATGGTGCTCGACACGCTCTAGCGCCTCCACAAATACGGACTCGGACTCCGCGGTCTGTTGCAGCCGCAGCAGGCGCGCGTCGCGCGGATGCGCCGCCAGCGCCTGCTCCAAACTCCGCTTAGCCTCGGCTACCGCCCCCTTGGCCATCAACTGTTCAATCTTACGGGCCGTCAGGTCCAACTCGGCCAATCGCTGCCTGAGTTCCAACTCCTCGTGGAGCCGGCGCAGATTCGTCTCATCGCCGCCCTGCCGCCTGGCGTCGTCGATCTCACGCCGGGCAATCTCAAACTGTCCGCCGTCAATAGATTTTGCGATCCGATCCAGGCGGGCCGAAATGTCGCCGGCGCGCTGCCGCTCCGCCGCGCGCACGGCCAAAGCCGCGCGGGCCGAGAATAGTTCTGGATCGCCATTGAACAGGCGCAGACCCTCGTCCAACGCGGCGAGCGCGTCCGCGTCTTTCCCCTGTCCTTCCAGCGTCCGGGCGCCGCCCAGGATTTCTTCCCGCTTCTTGCGGGACTGCTGCTCGGTCAGGCCGCGCTCAATGCTATCGAGCAGCGCCGTCAATTCCGGTTCGGACGGATACTTCGCCAGCGCTTTTTGCAGGATCGCGCGCGCCGCGTCCCACTGCGAGGCCGCGATGCGCTCGCGGGCTTCGGCCGCGGCTTTGTCGACGGCCTCGCGCCGCTCGCGCAGCCGCCGCTCGCTTCCAATTTCGCGGTCGAGTTCGGCGAGCGCGGGCCATTCGCCGTATGTGGCCCGGATGTCGCGCACTTCCTGGGCGGCCTGTCCTAGATCGCCGCGCTGGCGTGTTTCGCGGGCGGCGGCAATGGCGGCGTCCCGTCGCTTGCGCGTCGCGTCTTCCTTCACGCCGCGTTCCACGCTATCTGAAAGCGCGGTCAATTCCGGTTCCGCCGGGAACTGCTCAAGGGCTTCCCGCAGCCTGGCGCTGGCCGCCGCCCATTCGCTCTTCGCCGTCAGCGAACGGACCTCATTGGCGATTGTGTGCGCGGCCTCGCGGTCTTCCTTGGCGCGCAGATCGCTGGCTATTTCCTTTGCCAGCGCCACCAGCGCCGGCACCTCTCCGAACTTCTCGCGCGCCGCCTCCAAAACCTGGGCCGCGCCGTTCATGTCGCCCGCGGAACGCAGGTCGCGCGCCTGCCGGAGCGTTTCCTCAACCGCGCGGCGCTCGTCGCGCTGCCGTAGCAATAGCTGGCTATCGCGGAGCAATACGGTCAAATCCCTATCGCCGCGGAACTCTTGCAGCGCGCGCTCAACCAGCGCCACGGCGCGTTCCAATTCGCCGTCCTGCTGCAGGGAACGGGTTCGGTCGGTAACGCGGCGCACGGCATCCCGCCGTTCAATGGTGCGTCGAACAACGGCGCAGCGTTCGAGCGCCTGCGCAATGGCGATATCGTCCGGCGCTTCCCTGCGCAGCGGATTCAGCAGGTTTTCCGCCTCTTCGACGCGCTCCTGGCGCAGCAGGTCGTCGGCCTCGCGGACGGCGCGTTCGCGGCGATCCCGTTCGGCGCGGGCCTTTCGTCCGGCTTCGGCTTCTTCAATCGCCGCCAGGATTTCCGGCGGTTCGTGCAGCCGCGCCCGCGCTTCGTTCAGCAGCGTCATCGCGTCGTCGAACGCCGCGTGCTGAATAAGCCCCTTCGCTTTGCGGACAATCTGTTCCACTTCGCGGCGCCGCTCCTGCGTGTCGAAGGCATGCTGGACGCGGGCCATCACTTCGCGAGCCCGCTGATTGGTGGGATCCACCTCGAAGGCTTGGCGTACAATCTCGTGGGCCGCTTCGTATTCCTTCCCGTCGGCGAGCTTCGCGGCCGTATCCGCCAAATCCTGCGCGCGTTTGTATTGGCCCACCGCACTGCGCGCACTCTCCAGCAGCGCACGGATTTCGGTATTGGCGGAATCCAGGCGCAACGCGTTCTCGAACGACTGAATCGCTTCGGCGTAGCGCTTCTGCGATAGCTGCTCCTCACCCGCTTTCTTGAACGCTCCCACTTTGGGGACGATGGCCTGCTGCTGCGCCATTCGCTGGATGCGCTCTCGCAGTTGGCGAGCCTCAATGTGCATCGGATCCAGGTCGAGAATGCGGCGCACCAGCCGGGACGCTTCCTCGCCGCGCTGCTGTTCGAAAAGTGTCCGCGCTTCGGGAATCAGTTCGTTGGCGCGCTGGCGGCGCAAGTCAAGCAGAATGGGCCCGACGTCGAGCTGGAACTCCCGAAGGCTCTGGTAGCGCAGATCGCGGTCCTTGGCCAGCGTCTTCATAATCATCTGGCTGAGGCCTTCGGGGCACTCGGCAATCAACGCGGAAGGCGCCGGCGGCTCGACGGTGGTGATGCTGTAAAGGATGGCCGGCGTGGAGGTGCCTTCGAACGGGAAACGCCCGGTGAGGAACTCATAATAGATGACGCCGAAGGCCCAGATGTCGCAAAGCGAATCGACTTCGGCGTCGCGGAACTGTTCCGGGCTCATGTAGTTGAGCGTCCCGACCAGAAAACCGGCTTTGGTGAAACGGGTGGTATCGCTGCGCGTGAGCCGTGCGATGCCGAAATCCATCAGCTTCACCAGATTGTCGCGCAGCACCATGATGTTGCTGGGTTTGACGTCGCGGTGAATTACGTTGTTGTCATGCGCGCAGTACAATCCCGCGGCCACCTGCTGCATGATCTCCACTTTTTCGAGCAGTGTCAGCGGCTTCCGGTCGCGGATCAGTTTCTGGAGATCTTCCCCCTCCAGATACTCCATTACCAGGAACTGCGAGCCGTTGTCTTCGCCGAATTCGTGGATGGTGACGAGGTTCGGGTGGTGGAGGTTGCCTGCGGTGGTGGCCTCCATTTTGAAACGCGTGAGGAATTCGGGATCGGTGGTATCGGGAAGCAGTACTTTGATTGCGACCACGCGGCCCACCGTGGGATCGTAGCCGCGATACACGCGGCCGAAGCCGCCGCGGCCGATCTCCGCCTGGATCTCGTATTTGCCGATGCGTTCGCTCATCGTCTTTCCGCTTCGCCGTCCGGAACGCACGTCCGCCGCGGGCCAGGAGAAAGGCAGAGATCCGCCGTCTCCGCGACGTTGCAAGCTACGCGGGGGAAGAACACTATGAAACAGTTATGATACCGCTACCGGCGTATGCGTATTCGACGGGAAAATGATGACGAAGGCGGTATGTTTTTCGCTTTATTATAGGTGGGGCGGTCCTGGTATCTATTTGCCGCTCAAGCGCGCCGCTACAGGCACGGCGGCGCCAATCGAAAAAATCTAAGGATAATGCAATGAACAATATGCTTCGCGCGGTCTGTCTGGCCACATTGGGAACGATCGGCCTGCACGCGCAGACCGCCTCCGTCGTCCGTTCCGGCAGCTACGAGGTGGGCGGATTCGTCGGCGCCAGCTACGGAATCGACGACTTCCGCTGGATGGGCGGCGCCAACGTGACCTATGCCGCGAACAAGTACATCCTTCCCTACGCCGAGTTCAGCTACTTCCCCGGTATCGGGCGCAGGCAGAGCCGCACCATTCCCGGTCTTACCGCGCCGGTCAACATCAGCTACAACATTCCGCTGACCGACTTCCACGGCGGCGTGCACCTGCGCATTCCCATTCGCGAGTTTCCCATCGTGCCTTATGGCGTCATCGGCGTTGGCGTCATCCACGCGCCCGAGCGGCAGTTCAACGTCAATGTGGAGGGGATCCAAGTTCCGTTCACCTCGTCGGCGACGACCGACGCGGCGGTAAACTTCGGCGGCGGCCTACGGTACTACATCAACCAGCGGTTCGGCATTCGCGGCGAGGCAAAGGTCTACAAGCCGAGCGGCCAGTTCAAGGATACGTTCGGCAAAGTGGAGTTCGGGTTTTTTATCCAACTGCGATAAAAAAGGCAGCGATTCCGCAACCAAGATTTTTAGTTGATCCAAACATTTGATTCCATTGTTGTTTTGACCTGGAGCGGGTTCGGGGCATATTCGCATTGTGCTTTAGCTCTTGCTTTATCCGTATATCTTGTATATCTTGGATACAAGACATGGCCTCCCGTCTCAGCCGCGCCGATCTCTCCGCCACCGAGCGCGGTCTCCGTTCCCGCATCGTGCAAATCGCCTCCGGCGAGCGGTTTCTGCACGGGACGCTGTCAGAGCGTTCCAGCAAGTGCGGTAAGCCCAACTGCCGGTGCGCCAACGGCGAGGGGCATGCCTCGCTGTATCTGGTGCGGAGCGGCGCCGGCACTGTGCGCCAGCTATGCATTCCGAAGGCGTTGCAGGACCCGGTGCGCCAAGCCGTCGGCGAGTTCCAGGAGATGCAACGCCTCCTACAGGAAGTTTCCGAACTGGAGTGGCAACGCTTCCTGGCAAGGAAGGGCCGGCCATTCTCCGCCGCCTGATCGCCTATTCGGAAAAGGTATTCCGATTCTCGACTGAACTCATCGCCGGCATTACCGACCGGAGATTGGAGCCGCGTATTCCCACCGCCACGGTGGCGAAAGCGGCGGCCGTCATGTTCTGGGCGAGAATGGGCAGCCTGAACGCTTTGGAGATGTCCTGCCAATCCCGGTTCTGGAAGCATTGGCTCGGCGGGGCGCTGCCGAGCGCCGATACCATGGGCACTGTCCACTCCAAAATGGATGCCGGCACGCTGCGCGATGCGATGCACCAAGTCTACGGCCAACTGAAACGCAACAAGGCATTGCCCGACGACCGGGGGATTTCATTGGCTATCGTGGATGGCCACGAGAGCCATACCAGTTATCTCCAACATTGTTCGGGATGTTTGTCGCGGACGATCCATTTTCCAACGGGAGACCGGGTGCAGTATTATCACCGGCAGGTGACGCTGCCGCTGGTCCCTGGCGCGCCAGCCAACCGCCAGCCGCCGCGGATCCCGTTGGATCACGAACCCCAACGGGCCGGCGAAGATGAAGTCGCCACGGCCAAGCGTTTGCTGACGCGGGTGATTGACCGCTATCCGCGGGCCTTCGATTTAGTGTTGGCCGACGCGCTGTACGCCCGCGCGGACTTCTTCAACTTTTTGCTGGACCGCCACAAACACGCGCTGGTGGTACTGAAGGATGAACGCCGGAATCTGTATCGGGATGTCGCCGGGCTTTTCGCTGTCGTGTCGCCGGTGAAGGGAACCTTTCGCTCCCGCGAGTGCCTGTGGTGGGATTTTCCCGACCTGCATTCCTGGCCCGAGGTGAAGACTCCCGTCCGCGTCATCCGCTCCTTGGAGACCCGTTCTATAACGCGCCAACTCGATGGTAAGCGCCAGACGCTCACCGGCGATTGGGTGTGGGTGACCACGCTCCCCTCCGACCTGGCTACCGTCAAACGTTGCGTCGAGTTTGGACACCGGCGATGGGACGTCGAAAATCACGGTTTCAACGAACTGGTCAATGGTTGGCACGCCGATCATGTATTGAAACACGACCCTGTGGCCATCGAGTGTTTCCTGCTCATGGCGTTTCTAACGCTCACCATTTATCATGCCTTCGTTTCTCTGAACCTGAAGCCATCCATCCGCTGGAACAAATCCGAAGAGTATTGGGCGAAGCTGATGGCGGCCGAAATTTACGGCGACTTGACGCCGAGCGCGATGTCGCCTTGACTGCCGCCATCCGCGTTTCATTGGCCGGAACCATCACAACTTCAACGTGCCGATGCGCATATGCCTTCGCCGTAGTATGCCCAATCCCCCTTTTCCGCTCCATTTCCGCCTCTCGTAGACCCAAAAACACTGATCGCGAAGCTGCTCTTCGGCACGAAAATCGGCTATCCCCACTCTTTCACCGGAGTTGCGAGTGCTTTCAGAGTTTGGTTGCGGAATCGCTGTAAAAAAGGGGTTTTTCTTTACTGGGGCCGCCCCGTGCTTTATGATCGACAGGTGCGACAATAGAAACGAATAGGGGTTGTATATGGAAATCCAACTACCGCCCAAAGACCACGCCCGGCTTGCCGACATCGCCCGGAAAACAGGCCGCCCGGAAAGCGAGATCGTGCGAGAGGTCATGGGTACGTACCTGGACGGCATGGATGAGGTGCGGGAACTACTCGACGGCAGACTTGAAGATATAGAAAGCGGGCGCGTGAAACCGCTGACCGCCGAACAGCTTCGGAGCAACCTCGAGCGCCGTAGACAAGCCTTCCTGCAGCAGCGCGCATAATGACCGGTTATGAGCTTTCTCCCGAAGCGGAAACCGATATTTTCGAAATCTGGCGCGTAATTGCCGAGAACGGCGTGGCCGCAGCGAATCGGGTGGAAGACGAATTGCTAGAAACATTCGGCAGCCTTGCCCGATTTCCCGGCCAAGGGCAATTTCGACGGGATCTTTCCGGTAGGCTGCGCTTCTGGCCGGTATGGGATTAGTTAATCGCATACCGGCCAGAAGCCTCCCCGATTCTCATCCTCGGTGTCTTGCATGGAAGGCGTAACCCTTATACGTTGGCCAAAATTCTGACACCAAGGCAGAAGGGGCGTTTCGAGCTTTCGTAATTCCTAAGGACGTCATCCAGCGTGAACGACGTCATGCGAACAGCCTACGGCTAAGACTCTGAGGGGGAGAAGAGGCGGCCATTAAGCTTTGTTATGCGACCGTCACGCCACAAGCGGTAAGATAAAGAGTACCAACTGTACCTGGCACGTACGAACCAAGGCCCCTATGCTGGCCGGGGTTGTAAAACGGAACCAAGAGAGTTCCGGAAAAGATCTGAAGACGCTTGGAGGAGAGCTTGCAAAAGAGGGTATTGAGTCATCTGCGCGCGTTGGAGGCGGAGAGCATCCACATCATGCGCGAGGTGTATGCGGAATTCGCCAAGCCGGTGATGCTATATTCCATCGGCAAGGATTCGTCGGTAATGGTGCGGCTGGCCCAGAAGGCTTTCTATCCATCCAGGATTCCATTCCCGCTGCTGCACATCGATACGACGTATAAATTCAAGGAGATGATCGCGTTCCGGGATCAGTTCGTGCGCGATATTGGCGCGGAATTGATCGTGCACACGAATCAGGACGCAATCGATTACGGCGCGAACCCATTCCGGCTGGGAACCAGCAAGTGCTGCGCGCTTTTGAAGACCCGGGCGCTGCTGGATGCGTTGACGAAGGGCGGCTACGACGCGGCATTTGGCGGAGCGCGGCGCGACGAAGAGAAATCGCGGGCCAAGGAGCGCGTGTTTTCCTTCCGCGACCACTACGGACAGTGGGACCCGAAGAACCAGCGTCCGGAACTGTGGGACATCTTTAACGCGAAGGTAGACAAGGGAGAATCCATCCGCGTTTTTCCGCTGTCGAACTGGACGGAAATGGACGTCTGGCGATACATAGAGCTGGAAAATATCCCCATTGTGCCTCTTTATTATGCGGCGGAACGCCCGATGGTGAACCGCGACGGCCAGTTGATTCCCATTGAGCACAACATGCCGTTGCGCCCCGACGAAAAACCGGAAATGGTGATGAGCCGCATGCGATCCCTGGGTTGCACGTATTGCACCGGCGCCATTCGCAGCGAGTCGGATTCGTTGCCGGCGATTATCGACGAATTGGGCGCGTTCCGGCGGAGCGAGCGGGAGAATCGCATTATCGACCACGACCAGGAAGGGTCCATGGAGATTAAGAAACGAGAGGGCTACTTCTAGCCATGGCCGAGTCACAACTGCTTCGTTTCTTCACGGCCGGGAGCGTGGACGACGGGAAATCCACGCTGATCGGACGTCTCCTTTATGAAGCCAAGGCGGTCTATGAAGATCAATTGGCGTCGGTCGAGCGATCGGGGCTGAACCGCTCCACGGGCCCGCTGGACTTCTCGCTCCTCACCGACGGACTGCGGGCCGAACGTGAACAGGGAATCACCATTGACGTGGCCTACCGCTACTTCAACACTCCTCGGCGGAAATACATCATCGCCGACACGCCCGGTCACGAACAGTACACGCGCAACATGGCGACGGGCGCCTCCACCGCGGATTTGGCGATTATTCTAATCGACGCGCGCAAGGGCGTCCTGCCCCAGTCGCGCCGTCACGGCTACATCTCCTCGCTCCTCGGCATCCGTTACGCGGCGGTGGCGGTCAACAAGATGGACCTGATGGATTTCCGGGAGGACGTGTTCAAGCGGATCTGCGCTGAATTCGGTGAATTCGCCCGCCGTGCCGGCCTGCGAAACGTCGTTTATTTCCCCATTAGCGCCTTGGAAGGCGACAATATCGTCACGCGGAGCGAACGTACGCCCTGGTATAAGGGCGTGCCGCTGCTCGAATACCTGGAAACCGTGCCGCTCGAAGATGAACGGAACTTCACGGATCTCCGCCTGCCGATTCAATGCGTAATCCGGCCGACGCTCGATTTCCGCGGCTATGCCGGCACGCTCGCTTCCGGCGTATTGCGGCCAGGTGACCGCGTTATGTCGCTGGCGTCCGGGCAGACGACGACGGTGAAATCGCTGCCGACCTTCGACGGCGAGTTGGACGAAGCGTTTCCCCCGATGTCGGTGACCGTTTGCCTTGAGGACGAGATCGACCTAAGCCGCGGCGACATGCTGGTTTCTCCCGACAATCGGCCGGAAATCGCCCAACGGTTCCGCGCCATGGTGGTCTGGATGCATCAAACGCCAGGTGCGCTGGGGCGGTCCTACCTGATTAAGCAGAATGCGCGCACCGTGACGTGCCAACTCACCCGAATCGAGCACCGGGTGGACGTGAATACACTGCATGGGCTGGAAGCCACTCAACTGGGGCTGAATGATATCGCGTCCGTCGTTGTGACGACGCACCGCCCCATCTACTTCGACCCTTATCATAAGCACCGGACGACGGGAGCGTTCATACTGATCGACCCCCTGACGAACTCCACGCTGGCGGCGGGGATGATCGAACATGCGGTGGACGAAAGCGCCCATCTGGAGCCGGTGACCGAAGACGCGCGGCGAAGCCGGCTGGGACATGCGCCGGCGACGGTCTGGCTGGCGGCACGGACGGACATGGCCCGCCGTTTGGAACGGATACTATTCGACCGGGGGTGCCACGTCTACCTGACGGCCGGAGAGCCCGAAGGCGAGTTGCTGCCTGAAATTGCCAAGGCCATGAATCGTGCCGGTTTGATTGTCATCTGCGCGCTGGCGGAAGAAAACGACGAGCTCCAGGAACGGACGGCCGCCGCGACGGGCGGCGCATTCATTAGCGGTGAGTCCGCCGAGCGGATTGTCGAACAACTGGTGGAACTGGGCTATCTGCCGGCGTAGAAGGGCCGCTCTCGACTCGCTCAATCCTCCGATCTTTCCGCAGCCTTTTCGTGTAGTCACTTGGCGGCCGCAACCGCCCCCGCACGCTTCAGCAAGCGGTTATCCGCCATCACGGTCTTTCTGGGAACGCTCTTCCAACAGCGGCGATCCGGCCGGCCATGGGTTGCGAACTTTCTCCACGCATCCATTCCATCGGACCCGCGACACGGACTTGCGAATAACTTGACAATAATAATCGGCAACCGTTAGCTTGTTCACTTGCCCCGGCTGCGGAGAAAGGCGCGAATCGATGAACCCTGAACGCCGGAACATCCCACAAGGAGCCGAACTTCTTTCGCTGCTGTTCGCTCTGCTGGTTGTGTTGTTCATTGCCATTCTTTCTTACCGCTCATGGGTCTTGTTTGATGAGAGCAGCGAGCGGGCTGTCATTTCCCAGCGGGTGACGGCGGAAGCCGGCACGCTACTCTCGGCGATTAAAGACGCGGAGACTGGTCAGCGCGGGTTCCTTCTTACGGGACGTGAACAGTATCTTGAGCCATATCAAAATGCCATGGCGGAGGCACTCGCAGCGTTGGACCGCCTTAAGGCGGCGGCGGTCCCACGTCCCGATCAGGCCCAACGTGTCGATGCCTTGAAGCCCCTCGTCACGGAAAAACTCGAAGAACTAAAGCGAACGATCGATCTCCAGCGGAGCGGAGGGCGGGATGCCGCCCTCGCCGTCGTCCTTAGCGATGAGGGAAAGGCCGCAATGGATAAAATCCGGACAATTTGCTCGGAAATTCAAACGGTTGCCAATGACCGCCTTGTGCGACGATCCGAGGAGGC
This sequence comes from Bryobacteraceae bacterium, assembly GCA_046155405.1. Taxonomy (GTDB): domain Bacteria; phylum Acidobacteriota; class Terriglobia; order Bryobacterales; family Bryobacteraceae. Next base: position 32,114 of record JBJXFL010000099.1, read on the forward strand.
GCGAACCAGCGCCAACCAAATTGGGATTGTCAGTACGTTTGGAAGCATATCCCTTTTCGTACTTCTTGTGATTTCCACCGTCACCATTCAAAGGGGGACACGCCGCCGGCAACAACTCATCCAGCGTCTTCAAAGGGGTGAAGAAGAAATCGGGGAAGCGCGCGACCGGCTTCAAACCACGCTGGCCAGTATCGGCGATGCGGTCATATCGACTGACGCCGAAGGCCGGATTGTGTTCGCCAACGCCGTTGCCCAAACGCTGATGCGCCGGCCGCGGGAAGATCTCATTGGCAAGCATCTCGACGAGGCGTTCCGGATCGTCAATGAATACAGCCGCGCGAAGGTGGAGAGCCCCGTTGCAAAGGTATTGCGCGAGGGGAACATCGTTGGGATGGCCAACCACACGGTTCTGATTGCGAGCGACGGAACGGAAGTTCCGATTGACGATAGCGGCGCCCCAATTCGAGATCGGAGCGGCGCCATCACCGGCACGGTTCTGGTATTTCGGGACATCACGGAGCGGCGACGGACCGAAGAGACGTCGCGTCTGCTCGCGCTCGTGGTTGAATCGTCAAACGATGCGATCATCAGCAAAGATCTTAACGGTATCGTTACCACTTGGAACAAGGGCGCTGAACGAATCTTCGGATACTCGGCCGAAGAGGCGATCGGCCAGCCGATTTCAATTATCGCCGTCCCGGGAAATAACGAAATGCCGCGGACGCTGGAACGGATTAAACAAGGGGAACGAGTCGAACATTACGAAACGCTCCGCCGCGCCAAGGACGGCAGATTAGTAACCGTATCTATAACGATATCTCCGGTAAGGGACGCTTCCCGGCGGGTTATCGGCGCTTCAAAGATCGCTCGCGACATCACGGAGCGCAAGAAAGCGGAGGAACTGCTTCGCCTCAGTGAAGCAAAAACCTCAGAGGCCCGCGATTGGCTCCAAACGACGATCGCCAGCATTGGCGACGGTGTCATCGCCACCGATGCAACTGGAAAGATTGGCTTTTTGAATCCCATCGCTCAATCGTTGACCGGCTGGACGCAGCTAGAAGCCGCCGGGAAACCTCTTGAAGAAATTTTCGTCATCAGCAACGAAGAAACCGGCGCGGTTGCGGAGAATCCTGTCGGCAAGGCCCTACGTGAGGGAAGAATCGTCGGCCTCGCCAATCACACCAGACTCACCGCGAAGGACGGCCGGCAGATTCCGGTCGACGACAGCGCCGCTCCCATCCGCGACGCGGCTGGTAAAATAACGGGCGTTGTCCTTGTCTTCCGGGACATCACCGAACGCAAACGCACGGAGGAGGCGTTGCAGCGCGCCTTAAGATTCGACGAGGCCGTGATGGCGAACATGGGCGAAGGGCTTTACACGGTGGACTCGCGGGGGCTCGTAACTTTCATGAATCCGGCGGCGGAAGAACTCTTCGGCTGGAGCTTTGAAGAACTGCGCGGGCGGAAGATGCACGACATGACGCATCACCACCATCCCGATGGAACGCCTTTCCCGGCGGAGGAATGCGCCGGCCTTCAGGTGCTCGCGCAAGGCAAGACCCTCACCGGTCATGAGGACGTTTTTATTCGCAAGGACGGGACGTTTTTCGATGTGGTTTACAGTTCCTCGCCGCTCCGGTCGGGCGCCGAAATATTGGGGCTCGCCATTGTCTTCCGCGACGTGTCCGAGCATAAGCGGGCTGCCGAGGAGTTGCGCCGGAGCGCCGAGGAACTGCGTCGCGCCAACGAGGATCTGAATCAATTCGCCTTCGCCGCCAGCCACGATCTGCAAGAGCCATTGCGCATGGTCACCAGTTATTCGCAGCTCCTCGTCAAGGGCTACCGCGATCGGCTCGATGGGGAAGCCGCGCTGTGCGTGAACTTCATAACCGAAGGCACGCAACGAATGCGCGAACTGCTGGCGGACCTTTTGGCCTACACCCAAGTGAACGAGGACGATGGCGAAAGCCGGACGAACCTTATCGACCTCAATCTGATCTTTCGGAAATCGGTCGAGAATCTTAAGACCGCGATTCAGGAGAGCGATGCGGTCGTCGCCGGCGGACAACTGCCCAGCGTCCGCGGCTATGAGCCGCATTTCCTTCAGCTCCTCCAAAATCTGATTGGGAACGCCATTAAGTACCGGGGCGAAAGTGCCCCGCGTGTTCACGTGTCCGCCGGAAAATCGGACGGCGTTTGGCGGCTGGCGGTGGCGGACAATGGCATCGGGATCGAACCGCAATATCATCAGATGATTTTCGGCGTTTTCAAGCGGCTGCATGGGCGAACCATCCCCGGCACCGGTATCGGCCTGGCGATCTGCCAGCGCGTAGTCGACCGTTTTGGCGGCCGAATTTGGGTTGAGTCGCAATTAAACCGCGGAGCGACATTCTATTGCACGCTTCCAACCGTGAGAGAAGACGAAATAGATGGGCGATGAACCGTTCCGAATCCTGCTGGTCGAGGACAATGCCGCCGACGTGTATCTTTTTCGGAAGGCGTTGGCGGGTGCGGGATTGAACTTTGAACTGACCGTAATCACGGATGGCGCGGAGGCGCTGGCCTTCGTCCGGCGCGAAGGAAAATACGCCGAAAGTCCCGTGCCCGATCTTGCCATTTTGGACTTGAATATGCCCAAACACGACGGCGCCGACGTGTTGGAGGCGATGCGGCAAAGTAGCCATCTCGCAAATGTGCCGGTCGTGGTCACGAGTTCCTCCACCTCGCCCCGTGAACGGACAAGAGTGGAAAGATTGGGTATTGAACGGTACATCAGGAAGCCCCCCGGCTTGGATGAATTCCTTCAGATCGGTACAGTTTTAAAGCAGATCCTGCAGGCGAACAATCCAAGGTAGGTAAAAATGGACAAGCAGCCGAAAGCCGTCCGCATTCTCCTGGTCGAAGATAATCCAGGCGATGTGTATTTGCTTGAAAAGGCGCTTCACCATCACCAGATCAACTATGACCTCATCCACTATCGGGATGGAGAGGAGGCTATCGTCGCCCTGGACGCCGGCACTTGCGGCGTGCCGGATCTCATCCTGCTCGATCTCAATCTGCCGCGCCGCGGCGGGTTCGACGTACTGGGAACCGTTCGTGGTAAGCCCGCGATGGTGGGCGTTCCAGTAGGTATTCTAACTTCGTCGGACGCCGCCAGAGACCGGCACCGTGTCGCCCTCCTCGGAGGGGAGCGATACATTCACAAACCTCCGATGCTGGAAGATTTTATAGACCAGGTGGGCCGAGCCATTGCGGATCTGCTGGCCTAGAATTTCCCCTGGATGCTGGGATACGGGGAAAATCCGGTCGCTGTCTAACCGCGCTCACCGTCCCGCGACAATTCTCGAATGATTGTCGGTACACTGACACGCCGGGGCTGATGCGCGTATCTTGAATTGTTACCGATTGATTGATCGATCAGTCAACCAAGGATGCCACGCATGACCCGCAAAATCACCGCCGTCACGGCCCGGACGCAGTTCGGCCAAATAATGGAACGCGACATCGAGCATAATGACCGGTTCTTAGTTGAACGCAACGGCGAACCCGCCGTGCTTATTCTCAGCGTGGCCGATTATGTCAACACATTGGCGCCCGCCCCGGACTGGCTTACGAGCATCCAAGGCGACGCCAAACGCAAGGGACTCGACAAACTCACGATGGCCGACATAGACGCCGAGATAACCGCCTCCCGGCGCGAACGGCGTGAACGCCAAAAGCAACCCAGCGCATGATCCGGGTTGTCATCGACACCAACATTGTAGTTTCGGCGATGCTGCGGTCCGGCGGTTTGCCGGAAGCGGTTTTCAACCTCGCCATTGACGGTCGACGAGTCCAGATGTACTTTTCTACGCCGGTCTTGGCCAAATACGAGGATGTGTTGCGCCGCTCCCGGCTAGGTATCCACCCCGGCAAGGTGACGCACGCACTGGCCAAAATCCGCGAAGCGGGTTTAATCGTCACTCCCACGGTGCCAGCGACCGCTGCGAGCGATCCCGATGACAACATCTTTCTGGAGTGCGCCCAGGCCGCCGAGACGCCAGTATCTGGTGATCGGCAACTTGAAAGACTTTCCCAGTGTTTGGACGACGACGCGGATTGTGACCGCGCGGCAATTCGTGGATGTCATCACCGAAGCGTGGCGCGAGCCGAGTTGAGGCTTTGCTAATGCCGACCCGCTGTCCGAATCTAATCCACAAAATATTTCACGCGAATCATCGTCGAGGCGTTGGCGGGAACTCCACCGACAAGTGCTGGACGATAAATCCATTGGCGGACCGCCGCCACTGTTGAGGGAATAAATACGGGCGGTCCGCTAACCGCCTTCACATTCGTGACCTTTCCCTCCGTATTTACAAGGGCCGACAGGGTTACCGCTCCTCGGATTCGATTCACTCGCGCGTAGTGCGGGTAACCTGGAATCACCGTCTTGACCAAGGTTGCCGATTCGACTCGGGGAAGGGAATCGAATGTGTCCGGGTTCGCGTTCGATTGCCGGTCGCCGCTATTTTGCGGGTCTTGCGCGATCACCGTGGCCGCAAACGCGGCCGGAATCATAAACCGCCGGGTGATCCGGCTGAATCTAGACATATAGTTTCTTCTCCTGTGTTGGTAGTGGAACGTGCCGGTGGGAGCCATATCTATGCGACTCCGCCCATCTGGCCGGTCTTCAGGTCCGACAGCGATAGCTGCTTTCGCCTTCTAACTCAGGAAGCGAGAACTCATACAAGAATTAGCGAAAAAAGATGAAGTCTGGACACTCGGCCGGCGGGCGCGGGCCTCAACGCAGCAAGATCAACTCCGCATCGTTGGGGGCCGGGAGTTTCCGCTTCCAGAAATCAACGATTGCCCGGCGTTTCCTGTCTGTCTCCTCGGCCTCGGCTTTCATGCCCGCGGCCAAAAGCGCATCGCGAAGCAAACGGTAGCGTACCGAAACCTGGTACGCGCTGTTAATATCCTCTTTCACTTCGCGCGAGCTCTTCTCGTCCTCCGCGGACTTTAGCCATTCACGATGCGCCGCGACGGCATCGAGCGGGCGGCCGCGGGCCAGCGCGAGTCCCGCCTCAGCCCGGGAAATGATTTCCCGGCAGGCGTCGTAGACCGGCGTCGAGGCGTCGCGATACCATTCGGCGATCGCGTTTGCTTCCTTCAGGCGGGACTCCGTTTCCGCCTCCCGGCCCAGCGCCCTGAGCGCGAACGTCGACTCGGCGAGCGCCGCCACGAGCGGCATGTCGCGGCTGAACTGTTTGGCGGGCATCGGCCGCAGAATTTCAATCGCTTCATCGTAGGCCGCCAGCGCTCTCCGCGGATCGCGGCCCCGAATCGCGTCTCCCAATCGCCACGCCGTCAGCGAGTGGTTGAATCGGATCAACTGGTCGTTGACGTCCAAGGGCATCAGTTGCCCGCTGATGCGCATGCTCTCCTGAAAGTGTTTCAACGCGGCATCGGTCCTTCGCAGGCTGGGGCCGCCCGCATCGCCCAGGTTGCGTCCAATTGCGGCATACGTGTTGGCGATGTTTAGCTGTGTCTTGTATTGGTTTGGACTCGCCGCCGCCATCCGCTCCAATACGGCCAGAGACTGTTGAAAATTCTCCACCGCCCCGCTCAGATCGCCGGTCGCGCGAAGCAGACCGGCATACGCGCTCAATGAGGTCGCCAAGTTGCCGAGCGCCGTGGGTGATTTGTCCTTCCCCGCCGCCTTGCGCCGCAATTCGACCGAGCGCCGTGCCAGTTCCATCGGCAACTGCAGGCGGCCGAGGTCTCGTGCCGACACCGCCATCGACTCATATACCCTGCCGAGAAACTGCCACTCGGCGAGTTCGTCTTTCGCGTCGGACTCATACCGAGTCAAAAGTCCCCGTAGCTCCGTGAGCTTCGCCTCCAGGAGACTGAAATTCTTCGACCCGTACGCGATTCGCGACTGCAACTCGGCCAGTTCGATAAGATCGCGCAGAACGATGCGATCTTCGGGTGCCGCGGCCCTCACTTCGTTCAGCAAGGAGGCGGCCTGGTCAAGGCTCCGCTGCGCGTCGGCGGAGCGGCCTAAATTGATTCCCCGGAAAACTCCCTGGGCCTCGGCGGCTTTCCTATATCCGGACGCGATCTCGGCTTTCAGCCGCCAATCGTCGCCCGCCTGCTTCGACAACCCTTCGAGATATTTGATGGAAGTTTTGACAATCCGTTCCCGCACCGCCGTGGATCCCGGAAGGTTCTGCACCTCCTTTTCGATGGCGAAGAACTCATTGGCGAGTTCGCGTACCTCGTCAAAGCGGCGCTGCGCGACATCGCGCTCGGCTCGCGCCGTCACCAAGCCGGTGATCAACCCCGCCGCCGCGATTACCGCCGCCGCCGCCAGCGCCCAGTGGCGGCGAAGCTGACGTCGCGCGCGGTACCATCGTTCCCCCTGCCGCGCGCCCACCGGCCGGTGTTCGAGCCATGCGCGCAGATCCTCGGCGAGGTTATCCGCGGTCGTATAGCGCTCGTCCGGTTCCTTCCGAGTCGCTTTCCGCACGATGGCATCCAGATCGCCATCGCCGCTCGCTTGGATTTTACTGGGCGGTGAGGCGGGTTCTCTCGAAAGGGCCTCGCCGGCAAGTAGCGCAAAGGCCGGTCGCGGCTCCCCGCCGTTCACGAACTCTACCTCAACCCCGGCCGCGACCGAGTCCGTTTTGCGCGAGTTCATCAAGAGTTTATGCAGCACCGCGCCCAGCGAATAGATGTCGGTGGCGGTCGTCACCGCCTCCCCCGCCCGCTGCTCCGGGCTTGCGTACTCCGGTGTGAGCCGCCGCTCGATGGTCACGGTCGTATCGGAAGGATCCATCAGCTTCGCGATGCCGAAATCGAGCACTCGAGGATTGCCATTGCCATCGACCAGGATGTTGCCTGGCTTTATATCCCGATGCACCACCAGCTTTTGATGCGCCGAGGCGATCGCTTCGCACACAGTGACCATCAACGAGACCTTCTCGCGCGCGGATAGTGTCCGGCTGTGTTCGTCGATCGATCGCCCCTCGATGTACTCCATCACCAGGTATGGATGGCCGTCCGCCCGATGACCGGCGTCTATCAGCCGCGCGATATTTGGATGCGCCAGATTGGCGAGAATCTGGCGCTCCTGTAAAAAGCGCTGGCGCGCGGCGGCCGAATCGAGCGAGCCTTGCAACACCTTAACGGCCACTTGCTGCCGGACCTCTCCATCGATTCTCTCGGCGAGATAAACCAGCCCCATGCCGCCCCGCCCGATCAGCCGCACGGTCTTGAACGGGCCGCAGTAGTCCCCGGCGGAAACGGATTCTGGAAACACCAGTCCGACAGCCGTATTGACGATGTCGCCAATAGCCGTTCCGCCATTGTCGAATGCAAACAGCGACTCCAGATCCTCGCGAATCTCGCTGGAAACGGAATGGGCGATGTAGTAGCTCTCCCGCTCCGCGCGCGAAACGCCTGTCAATTCACTGAAAAGCGTCCTGATTTCGGGACTCATCGCAGAACCTTTAGGGCCGCCTCGCCTAGGCTATGTTCTCATAGTTCGCGTACTCGCCGAAACCGGCAAGCGTGCACCGCTAAACTGTCGCGGGTTAGAGGGCGCCTGGATTCGCGGTAAGCGTGTACCGTTCGAAATGACGCCCGCCTCGGTGCCTGGCACCCGCGGTTTGGGCGCCCGGAGTTTGGGTGCCAGGTACACCGGATGCCGCCCCGAGCGGAATTCATGTTGACTGCGGCACGGTGCGAACTCCGAAATGGATCGCAGCCGTTCCGATTCCGCCAAGCGCGATAGCTACTAGCGGTCCTGTCGCGCCGACGGCGGCAAGGGCGAGCGATGAAATAGTAATGGCTGTCCACATCGAGGCCAAAGCGGTTGCCTTCGCCGAACGCGTCATCCCGCCGGTATCGTGAAATCTTTGAAGCGGCGGGCCGAACAAGCGGTTTGCGCGGAGCCAGGCATCGAAGCGCGGCGAACTGCGCGCGAAGAAATACGATGCGCCGATAATGAACACGGTAGTGGGGAGACCGGGCACGAGTATGCCGGCGAATCCGAAGGCCACGGCGCACCAGCCGAGGCCTCCGTAGATACATTTACTCAATCTTGTCGATTTCACGGACATAGTCGTTTCGACCTCGCTACCCGCGCGCCTGGCCGCTTGTTTCCGCGAGAACGGTCCGGCGGGGCAATCCGGGCACGATCATCGGGACTTGCCGGCGATACTCCGCATACTCCGGGTGCTCCTTCATCAAATCGCGCTCTTCAAACTGAATCGCAACCAGGACATAGGCCGTCGCGGTAAGCGCGAAGACCAGATGAGAGACGGTCATGACGGGCGTACACCAGAACGCGAATAACCAACCGACATACAGCGGATGACGGACGATCCGATAGAGAACCGGCATCACAAACCTTAACCTGGTTTGCGGTTGACCCAGTAAGTGCCGCCAGACCTGCCGAAGACCGAACAAATCAAAATGATTGATGACGAATGTCGTTACCAGGACGAGCGTCCATCCAAAGGCGAACCCGCCAAGCAAAATCGCCTTCCCCAGTCCGTCCTGGACGTTCCAGATAGTACCGCCAAGCGGCTGCCACTGCCAGAACAATAGCAGGAGCGCCAGGCTGCTTGCGAGAACGTAGGTGCTTCGCTCAATCGTTGCCGGAACCACGCGCGTGAAAACGCGTTTAAACGCTGGACGCGCCATCACGCTGTGTTGCAGCGCGAACAGCGATAGCAGCCCCAAGTCGATGAGAAGCCCGGTTTGCCACGGACCCGCGGCGGGCGAATCAAGTGACTTAGGCACGGCGATGTTGCCGATAAATCCGATGGCGTAAATAAATGTAATGAGGAAAACTGCATAGCTCCCCACTCCGTAAAAGAAGGCGGCGATCCGATTCATGATCAATTACTCCTTATATGCTGTCTGGCAAGTTTGATTGCGTGTCCGCAACCGTTTTCTATCTAGTGAAGCGCGATCGACGGGAGAAATTGGCAGGAAATTTCGGTTCCCGCGTACTCCCACCTCAGGATCCGGTCAAGCGCCCGGGCGCCGCCCGCAAATGAATATTTGCCAAATGACGTGTCCATGTATTCGCGTAAAACGCTCTGAAATCCGATAGTTTTGATTGACCAACGGCATCGATAAGAATATTAGGCGGTTTCGGATTGCGATGGATGATGAGGTTCCGTTGCGCGTAAGCGACCGCCACGCCCGTCCTAACAAGTTCGATAGCGACGCTCCACTCTAACCCCCCATCGGCGCGCTCGGCCGCATCCAACGATAGGGCGCGCCCCGGCCGTCTTCGGAACCCGGTGCGTTGGATAGCGGGAACTGATCCGCCGGTCCTCGCACTGACCGGTGCATAGGCTCAGCCAGCTCACGAAAGAGAACTCCCTACTGCGCTCGGCTGGCCCGATAGAAGTAGTAGTCGGCGGTGTAGGGCACGAACTGAATGGCGCCCGCTTCGGTGCAAGCGGTGGTTGGCATTATGCCTCCCGTGGTTTTCAGACGCTGGATGTAGGTGGTGCCGGCCAGCATCGACCCGCCGTTGGGTCCAAACTGCGTGCCGGTCGTTTGCAACAGGAACCAGGGAATCGCTCCCGGCGCGACGTAGTCGGGGTCAGTCGATTCGGCGATTTTCTTTGCCCAAACCGCGCTGGTATCGAGTGAGCTCTGCCAGGTGGCGCGCGCCGGCGCCCCGGCTTCCCCAGGATTGGGGCTAAGGAAATGTGTGGTGACCTGCTGACGAATTTCTCCCTGCATCCACTTGAAAGTGAGGAACAGGGTCGCTTGCGGCCCTTGAAATTTCCAGGCAAGGCCGGACGTGGTAGGCAGGCAGATGTAGTTCTGCGTCCCTTCGGCGGAGCCTTTGAGATACGGGGTGTTTCCCGGCGGCACCTGGATGTCGGTCGGAACAGGTGGCACGGCGATGGTTTGAGCGACTGTTGGCAGCCCCAAGGCGGCAATGGCGATGACGATGTTGCACGACACGCCGAATTTCCGCCGGTAGTTTCGAATCATTTGTTTGTCCTTATTAATATAAGAGGAATCGATAGGCGTTTTGCCCATTTCATCCTTGCCTATTTGTTAAAAGCGAGTTTCGGAAGAAAAATTGGCCATAACGCTTTGTGAATTGTTTTGCCGCGCTCCTGGAATGGCGGTGATATCCTTTATTTCGTGAGCGGCCCGGCACGGAAGTTGTTCGAAAGGATTCGGACTGGGGATGACTCCGCCTTGGGCGAGTTCACGCCTACTCTCTACAACGAACTTCATCGGATCGCCTCGCGCCACCTGCGCGGAGAGCGGCCCAATCATACGCTGCAGCCCACGGCCCTGGTCAACGAAGCCTATTTAAAGCTGTTCGAAGGGGTGGAGCGCCAGTTCATCGATAAGGTTCATTTCCTGGCGGTGGCTTCCCGGGTGATGCGCCAAGTACTGGTTGATCATGCGCGGGCGCGCTCAAGTCTGAAGCGTGCCGGCGGCGCGGAATACGACGGACCCAGAACAACCAGTCTGGAGGTTTTGAGTGGAAAAGGCGTCGAGCTACTCGATCTCATTGAGTTGGACAATGCAATCCGGGCGCTTGCTAGCGAGAACGATTCCCTCGCCAAACTGATCGAGATGCGGTACTTCGGCGGGATGACCGCCGAGGAAACGGCCGAGTCGCTTGGGATGTCTGTTCACGTGGTCCGCCATGATCTGCGCTTCGCCCAAGCGTGGTTGAGGCGGAAACTGGGACGGTAGCAAGGATCCGGTCCAAAGTTGAAGTGGCCGCGAGTCCGGGCAACGCGAGTTGCGGGATCTCCGGCGGCATCGAAGCTTTTCGACCCAACAATCGGCCCGAACTATCAAGTTGTCGACGTAAGTTCCGATAGGAGAAGCGCAAAGGGAGGTTGGTACCGATTGTCGACCGCGTCTTCCGAAAATCTCTCGTATTGCCAGGCGAAAACGCAGTTCCAAACTTGGCATAATTGCGTCACAGCTACGACTCTAAAAACTAGTAGCTGTTCGTAATTTACTGATTCTAATGGTTCGGAGAGCGGGACTTGAATGCGCACGGTGTTACCCGCTAGCACCTCAAGCTATTCATCTCACTCGATCTGGGTCGGTTAGCACAATCACGTCACAAAGTTCGCCACGGCTCGGGGGCCGTGCCGTGTCGGTGAGGGCCGGTAAAGTCCTGCGAGAAAACTACGGCGGCCCGCGCCTTTCGCGTTACCGGTGCAAGCAAGCGGACCGGATCGCGTTGGTTTGCTCCGACCGCGAAGAGGGTAAGCAGTCGCTCTCGTTCGTGTCTCGGTCATTATCCTCCACGGCCTGCCGGTGCTCAGACCGCCCGGGGATCGACTTCTTTTCGAGCGCAGAAATGGCAACGTCCCACTTCACATCACGCGACACCCCCAGTTCGAGTTGCCGTTTGGGCAAGACCGACCCCTCCCTATGTGGCGGCGAATCACTGGAAAGCGCCTCATCATCGGGCGCGCTACGCAGCGCCGGGCCGCGACCGCCTTCTCCGCGCTCGCGATGGCAAACCGCGCATTGGCTCAGGTAGCGATCTTCCCGTGCCGACGCCGGAATCACCCACACCAACCTTCCGCACCACATCCGCCAAGGTGTACCGATAAGTCCTTTCTCAGTGATTGGCGCCGCATGGGGATGCGTTGCGAGGGATAATGCATTCGATGCCCGTCCTCCCGTCTCTCCTACTTTTATTCGCCATGTCCTTAGCCGCGGCGGATCCTCCAACGGCCGAGATCGGCAATGGGAAGATTCGAGCAAAGCTCTATTTGCCCGATGCCGCCAACGGCTTCTACCGCGGGACGCGGTTCGACTGGTCTGGAGTAATCCACCACCTGGAAGCGGAAGGACATACCTACTACGGACCCTGGTTCACGAAGCGGAATCCCGCCATTCGCGATTTCGTTTATGAAGGCGATGACATTGTCGCCGGCCCTTGCAGTTCCACCATGGGTCCGGCCGACGAATTTCGACCGGTTGGTTATGACGCCGCCAAACCGGGTGGAACCTTTATCAAAATCGGGGTCGGCGCCTTGCGCAAACCCGACGCTGCCCCCTACGACGGCTACCGGTTGTACGAAGTGGCGAACCCCGGCAAGTGGACCATTCGCCGACGCTCCGATTCGATTGATTTCACTCAGGTGTTAAAGGAGGATGCGTCGGGGTTTGCCTATGTCTACAGCAAGGCAATCCGGCTGGCCAAAGGCAAGAGTGAGATGGTGATGTTTCACAGCTTGAAGAACACCGGACAGCAGGCAATTGAAACCACCGTTTACAATCACAACTTCCTGGTTCTCGACGGGAAAGGTCCGGGCCCGGGCGCGGTAATCACGGTTCCCTTTGCGATTCGTTCCGCGCGGCCGCCCAACGCGCAGCTTGCGGAAATTGACGGCAACCGCATTGTCTACAAGAAGACTCTGACCGGAAGAGATGTGGTAAGCTGCCCGGTCGAGGGCTTCGGCGCCAGTGCCTCCGATCACGAGATTCGAATTGAGAATAGCGGGTTAAAGGCGGGGATGAGCATTCACGGGGACCGGCCGTTGCGGAGTATCAATCTTTGGTCCATCCGGAGCAATATTTCGATGGAGCCGTTTATCGTAGTGTCTGTCGCGACGGGCAAAGAGTTCACTTGGACGAGCACGTATCGCTACTACACTGTCCCCTGACTCCGCATTTCTTGCGTTATGATACGTCCAAGTCAAACGCGTAAAGGAGACAGCTCGAATGCCACGTTTGTTCATCGCAATACTCCTGCTGGCCAACCTGGTATGGGCCGCGGACAAGAAGATCCTGATTCAGGCTTCCAGCCGCCAGAGTTGGGTGTCGAGCGACGCAGCGCTAGCCAGATACCGCGCGGCTGCGGGCGCCGGTGCCGATGTTATCGTGGTGCGCTCGCCTGCGGAATTCGCGCGAGAGGTAGCCAACGCCGATGGAATCATCGGGGGAATTACCAAGGCCGAGTTTCCGGCCGCGAAAAAGCTGAAATGGGTGCAGACTATTAGCGCCGGTGTCGAGGCGTACTCGTTCTGGCCGGAGTTCGTAAAAAGTGACGTGCTGCTAACTAACTGCAAAGTGGTGCAGGGCCCAACCATCGCCGACCATGCTTTTGCCATGCTGCTCGCGCTGACTCGCGGGTTGCATGAATACATCCCGAACCGGACGAAGCGCGATTGGGGCAGCCGGAGTAGCACACCGGAAGGCATGACCGAATTGCCGGGCATGACGGCGGTGATCATCGGCGCCGGCGGCATCGGCACCCAGATCGCCCAGCGTGCGCACGGGTTTGGAATGAAAGTAATCGGCGTGGACCCAAAGGACATGCCCGTCTCTAACCTCTTCTCGGAGATCGTGCCGCCGGACCGCCTTGACGAGGTTCTGCCGAGGGCTGACGTCGTATTTGTATCGGCGCCGCTTACACCCAAAAGTGAACGTATGATCGCTTCCAAACAGTTCGAATTGATGAAGCGGGGGGCTTACTTTATCGCCGTTTCGCGCGGAAAACTCTACGACAAGCCGGCGTTGGTTAAGGCGCTGGATTCGAAAAAGCTGGCCGGCGCCGGACTCGACGTCACGGATCCCGAACCGCTCCCGGCGGAAGATTCGCTATGGAATTTCTCGAATGTCGTCATCACTCCCCATGTGGCTTCGGCCGCCGAGGGGTCCAACCAGCGAAGGATCAGCGTGATTGAAGACAACATCCGCCGATTTGCCAGCGGGACCGCGTTGACGCATGTGGTGGACAAGGCGCAGGGATATTAGACCGGTTAAGAGCGGTATCATTTGCTGATGAACTATTCCGCTTGGGCAGGCATCCTGCCGGCGCTCTTTTTGTATGGTGGATTTGTTTTCGGTCAAGATGGACCGGAGTCTGTGTTGCGAGGGGCGAAGCAGTTCGGTAAGCGGGTCGTCGTCTCAGGACTCGCCGGTCCATGGGAGATTACCTGGGGCCCCGATAACAAGATCTGGACGACGGAACGAACCGGCAAGCGCATCACGCGTGTCGATCCGGCTACTGGTGAGACCCGTGTCGCGATCACGATCAATGAAGTGTCGGCGCCGGGCGGACAGGACGGACTGCTTGGCCTGGCGCTTCACCCCGAACTGCTGCGCGGGACCGGCAACGACTTCGTCTACGTTGCGTACACTTACGTCGATAAAGCAAAGGGCGCGGTCCCGGCCGTCACAGATTCTAACAGTCCGTACCGCTATCTGTACCTGAAAATCGTCCGGCTGCAATACGACCAAGCCAATGGCACGCTGGCGAATCCCGTTGATGTGATCACGGGACTGCCGGCAGGAAACGATCACGTCGGCGGGCGGTTGAAATTCGGGCCGGACAAAGAGCTGTACCTGACTCTTGGCGATCAGGGCAACAATCAACTGGGCAACTTCTGCCACCCAGCGGAGTCCCAGCGGTTGCCAACACAGAATGAGATGGATAGCAGGGACTTTGCGGCCTACGTCGGCAAGTCGCTGCGGATCAGTCTCGACGGTTCCGTTCCGAAGGACAATGCGAAGCTCGCTGGTGTTGTGAGCCATGTATATACGTACGGTCACCGCAACCCGCAGGGGCTGGATTTTGGGCCGGATGGCACGCTGTATTCGTCCGAGCACGGTCCGAAATCCGATGACGAAGTGAATGTGCTGCGGCGCGGCGGTAACTATGGCTGGCCGAATGTAGCCGGGTTCAAGGACGGAAAGGCCTATGAATTTGCACGCTGGGCGGACGCCGGCACCCCGTGTCCGCAACTGACGTTCAGTGACCTTGCGATTCACCCGTCCGTCCCCCGCGAACCGGAGTCCGCCTTCAAACCGCCGATGGTGAACCCGCTGGCGACGATGTTCACGGTGCCCACCGGATTCAATTTCGCCGACCCGGCCTGCAAGGGCGCCCACTATATTTGCTGGCCGACCGTGGGTGCGTCGGGTGTTGAATACTATGGCGCCAAGGACAAAGGGATTCCCGGATGGGATCACGTGCTGTTTGTCACAACTCTGAAGCGGGGCTCGCTCTACGTTTTGCCCCTGAAGGCAAATCGAAAGGAGGCAAGCGGGGCGTTTCGGCGGTATTTTCAATCGGAGAACCGGTATCGCGACACCGCTGTCAGTCCGGATGGAAAGACAATTTATGTTGCCACCGATCCGGGCGGACTGACGGAATCGGCGGAGGGCGGAGTGACTCGCCGGATGGCGGATCGGGGGGCGATCCTCGCGTTTACTTATGAGGGCGAAGGCGGGCCGGAGAAACCGGATCCTCCGCGGCAGGTTAGCTCAATCAAGCCGGAAGTCCGGCAAAGTACAGTTTCCGCGGACGGTGTTTCGCCCAGGTTCACGGCGGCGCAAGCGGCTTCCGGAAAGATTGCCTACAACTCGAACTGCGCCGTTTGTCATGGGAATGCACTGACGAATGGCACAATGGGCACACCGCTGGCCGGTGAGTATTTCAGCAACGCCTGGGGCGGGAAGACGGTGAAAGCATTTGTTGACAAGTCCAGGACCATGCCGCCGACGGCACAGAATTCGCTGCCGACGGCAACGTACGCGGATATCGTTGCCTACATCCTCGACTTCAACGGGTTTAAGGCGGGAGACAAGCCATTGCCGGGCGGAGGCGAGGGGCTGAGCGGGATGGTGTTGAAGTAGAGAGGAGTTCGCGCTCACTTGATCAACTCGTATGCGAACTCCAGGTCCTGGGCATCGCTCATATCCGTGATATCTCCCAACGCCCAGCGGTACCGGAAGCCGGGACCGGCATTTACCACCCGGCCCATCCAGTTCGCCGGGTCGGTCCGCAGCAACGGACGGTCCCCCATCAGCTTGACCAAATCCTCCAGGTCCCACCGCAGCGAGAAGCCATGGATCACTGCATCGGACAAGGCCGTGTTCAGCGGATTATTCAGCGCCTCCATCAGCGTGTAAGGCGTCCGATCGAGCCAAACCTTTCCGATGCGGGTATCGGCCGCCGCCGCGAGTAGCAGCCAGATGCCCTTCACCCCCTGGCCGGCCGCGCGAATCGAACCGGCATCCACGTCCGGGCGCGCCGCCAGGAGATCCACGCCTCGCAGAATATCACGTGCCCGCAAGGCGGCAAGGCTGAAACCGATCTGATCCGCGCGTGTATTGGCAAGCCAATCCCCGACGAAGGGCCGGCGATCGTCGAACTTGAGCGAGCGCCGTGGTTCGAGCTTCAGCACCACCCTCCCCGCTTTCGCTATGCTCTCGGCGACAACATCGGAAAGCCTACCCGCGACCAGGAGGACCGCCGGTTTCTTTCCGCTGGAGGCGGGGATGAGAATGGTGGCCTCGATCTCGATTCCGGGCTCACTCTCGAATCGAATCTGCTGCGCACGGAATCCGTCCCCTTGCGATTCCTGCAGCAACTTCACCCGCGGGGCGGATCCATTCGAGGGGATCTTCAGGCGTCGCAGTTCGGCTGCCAGTTCCAATGCCGTCCCCGGCTTTCGCTTGGCGTGAAGGCTGGCGACGATCAATTGATGCAGCTTCCGGCTTCCCGGCTCATCCTCCACGCGACCGGTCGTGGTAACCAGTAGTTCATGATTGGGGTAGATCTTCACCGGCTGTTCGTGAAAATCGCCTCGTCCGCCGTTGAGCCAACGGATCAGCCACTGGTAAATCGCCTCCCTGCTGACAAGAGGTGTCCCATGCGGGCCAGGTCCGACGGAGTAAGCGATTTTGTCCTCGGCACCGTAGAGGCGATACCAGCGACGCGCCTCCTCGTAGACCAGCTTGGCGCCTGCCGGCGTAAAGTAATCTTCCTCCGTTGCCTGCAGCAGCCACGGCGTGGGCGCAGACAGCTCCACGAAGTCCGCGGTATCCAATCCGATGGACAGACGTTGGGGAAGAGTCATTTCCGAGTGCGGATTGGCGCCCGCGAACAGTAGCCGGTAGGAGTTGGGGAAGCAGGCTGGGATCACCGCTTTGAGCCGCGTATCCAGGGCTCCAATGAAGGTGGTGAGCGCGCCGCCCCCCGAGCATCCCGCGGCACCCAGCCGCGCCGGGTCCACTTCGGCGCGGCTTGCAAGGTAGTCTAAGGACCGTTTGGCGTCCCAGATGAAGTATCGAGCGAGCCCCTCGCCAGCCAAGGCGGCTTGCGCGCCCTGGTGGATGTGCTCGTTGACCGACCAGCCCGCGGCCGGTGCTTTGAGCTGCGGGTCATAGGTCTGCTCCCGCTCGCCCTGACCGGCGGGGTCGAAGGCCAGCGACACGAAACCCTTCAAGGCGAGATTCGCCGCCAGCCATTGCGGTTCCGCCTTCCCTTCCTGCGTGTGCCCCGCCTGCAGGAGGACGCCGGGATAGCGGCCAGGGCGGTCGGGACGATAGAGATTGGCGGTGACGTAGTAGCCAGGCAGGCTCTCATAAATCACCTTCTCGATGACATAGCCGTCCGCCTGGATCTGGCCGGTAACTCTGGCCTTGAGCGGTCCTTCGTATTCGGGCAATCCGCCCAACGCATCAAGAATTTTCCGGCGGACCACCCGCTTGCGCATTTCCGCATCGGCCACCGTGCGAACGGCGGCGATCGCCGTCTCCCGCGCCTGAAGTTGTTCCTGCGCGATTTTGTCCATCCAGCGAAGGAGGGGATCCTCGATCGGCGTTTGAGCGGACACCGGCAGGAGAGAAATAGTGGCCACTGCCATTAGCCGGGCGCCGGCTGTCATCGGAGAATTCTCCTGGCGTTTCCTTCGAACAACATCTTCTTCCGGTCTTCCGCGAGACCGGACTCCTGCATCTTCAACAGCGCGGCGTCGAACGAAAACAAGGGAAAATTCGATCCGAAAACGGCGCGTTCCGGCGGCAGACGGTCCATCAGGCGGGCGATTCCTTCGATGCCCTCCACCGTGGCGATATCAAAATACACGGCACCGGCCTCTACGAAAGGTTGCAAACTCTGCCGCCGGAGCGCGGGCCACCAATTGAGCAGCGCCAGCTTCGCTGCCCGCTCGCGTTTGGCCAATTGCGGTAGTGCCGCGAGATCCACTGGCGGCACGCGCACGAGCGGGTGCTGGGTCCGTGTGTCTTCCATCGAAACTGCAATCTGCACCACGATTCCGAGCGCCGCCGCAGCATGCAAAAGTTCCGAGAAGACCGGATCGGTCAACTGATATTCGTGATAGTTAGGATGCAGCCGTATCCCGGGCATTTTGTAATCTTCGACGCAGCGCCGCAGATCCTCCCTCCAGCCGGGAAGTCTTGGGTTTACGGCGCCGAACGGCGTGAGAATGCCCCCGCCATGCCTGCGGCATTCGTCCATCAATCTGGCGTTGACGCCCCCGATGTCCCGATGCAGGAGCGCGTCGAAGCTTCCAGCCCATGCCTGCGAAACGCCCCGCTGACGGAGGCGCTCAATAAGCGCGGGAGTCTCGTCCCCAGGCAGGCGGCGAAATGGCCAGCGAGAGAGGGAAACGTTGGTATCGACGATCACCCTTTGTGCCCTTTGGCTCGCAGGACCGGCCCAAACAGCCGGCGCAGATTGCCCCCGAGCACCAACTCTTTCTCCGCTTCCGTTATATCGGCGCCGGTCACCTTTGCAAGCTGCGACGCGAAGCTGCGGCCGCCGACATCGCTGCCGTAGACGACTCTCTCGGCGCCGAGTTCGCGCACCGCCATCTCCACGACACCGGAAGTGGGATCGAAGCCGGCGATTTCCGCCAGAATGTTTTTCGACTCGCGGATAATGCGAATCCCGCGTTCCCAGTCTCCTCCGGTATGCGCACAAATAAAGTTGGCCTCGGGATGCCGTTTAGCCAGTTCCACCAGATCATGCGGCGTGGATTCTCCCGGCTCGTTACCCTCCGCCTTCATCCAGGTATGCTGCAGGATCGGTGCCTTCATTGCAATCGCGCGCTCCACGATGGCGTCGAGCTCCGGAGCGTTACATCGCTTGTCGGCCTCCAACTCGCCCACCCCTATCATCGGCCCGTCGCGCACACAACGGTCGAACTCGCGCAGACTGAAGTCGAGGAAACTGGGACTTAAATAAACCGAGCCATAGGCCCGATCCGGGAAGCGCCGGACCGCGCGCATGACGCGATCGTTTTCTTCGCGCAACTGGTCCGCGGCGGGGTGTAGCGCGGACGAATATCCCTGCGAGAGGATGAGCCTTTCGATTCCCAATCGGTCGGCGCATAGGACCAGCACCTCCATTCGTTCCTCGGGCGTAGCGCCCGGCACCGAACCCAGATGACAGTGGATGTCCCAGATCCGAAAGCGCCGCGCCTCCTCCTGCGCGCCGCCATGGAGCCAGCCGGCAAAACCGCCTACTGTTGCGCTCAGAAGTCCTCGTCGATTGATCATTGGGTTACTCCGAGACAAAGAATATCAGCACCGGTTGCGTTCGGCGTGCTAGTGTCCCGCGGCCGCGCGACGGGGAATCCGCACCGCCGTTGATCCGCCAAGGGTGACAAGGTCGAGCGATGCGCTAGCGCCGATAAGCAGATGCGCTTCGGCGGGCTTCATGCCCTTCTCCTCAATGAGCCAGCGGAGCATATCGCGCAACGCAATTTCGAGCGTCTGGTTGAGAGTGGCATCCGGCTTACTGCCAATGCTAATGAGAAATTCGGGAGTTTCCGCCCTCGGTGACGTGAGACGCGCATTCTTCCGGAGGCTCACGGTGAGTGTGACATCGAGCGACGTTTCGACGCCCGAACCAATGGTCTCTCCGTCGCCTTGCAGGGCATGTCCGTCACCCAAAAACAGCAGGCCGCCGGGATGGAACACCGGCAGAAGCACGGTGGTTCCCTCACGAATCCAGTTGTAGTCGATGTTGCCGCCCCAATAGCCGGCGGGACCGGAACGCGGCGAGAAATCACCCTCCGGAGCGACACCGATGCAGCCGAGCATGGGGCGCGTGGGAAAGGAGAACGACGGCGCCGAATCCTTGGGGCGTGTGGTCATCTTTTTCAGATCTATGACCCAGGGAACGAGATAGTTGTAGCCCCGGATCACAGCGTCCGGGTCGGGCATCGGCGCTTGAAGGTTTTCCGCGAGGTCCTTTACACCGACGGAACGCCCGGTGTAGCCGTGCGGCCGATTGAGGGCGATGCGGTCCAGGCGGACGGTGATCGCATCGCCGGGCTCGGCCCCTTCGATATAGAAGGGACCGGTAAGAGGGTTGCCGTGCGTTTTGGTACGGCGAACGTTGCGGTAATCGAAGCCCGCCGAATCGACGGTCTTGGTCACGATGGAATCCCCGGGGCGGACGCGCAGCAGAATGGGGTGCGAGGCGGAGAACGTATGGTGGTAGGTCTCGGCGATTACGCGGTGGGTCTCCGCGGATGCGGCGGAATGGAGGAGAACAAGAAAGAGTAACTGGCGCAACATGTGACTAAGGTTTGTGCGGCATCGGTTTGGCACGTTCCATTATCCATGGCGGAAGCGGCCGCTTCTCTCCGGGTGGCGAGCCGTGGTAGTTGAACTCTTCCCCGCGGGAAAACCCGTGTTTGGCACCGATGGTGCTCGCGAGTTCCTCAAGCCAATCCCGTGCCAGGGCATCGATCGATGTCGCGGTCACCTCCCGTAACAAAGCCGAAGGCCGGTTCATAAGTTCCAGGCGCCACCGGACGTGCTCGGCGTTAACACGGTTTGCTGTCCGCAGTTGAAGGCACGCGTCCACCTTGCGCTCGAACGTCTTCGTAATATCCACCGCTTCGAGACGCGCTCCATTGTGCCCGCCTTCGCCGGGCCGGTAGGGTCGGTGCGCTGAGTAATAATACGTCTCCGGGATGCTGTGTCCGCCGATGCCGATGCGCGTCAATTCGGCGAGGAATGCGGCGCTGTTGGTATAGTTCGTTTCTTCGGCGGCGCGCCCAGTCCAAAACTGGTCCCATTCAGGCACGTAGTGAATGAACGGGTCGGGTAGAAACAGCTTCTGCGGTTTGAAGAAGCGAATCAGCGTGGACATCTGATTGCGCAGTTCGTTGCTCGAAAGCTGGCTCAATTCGCCGCTCTTATTATTTAGATTGACGATTTCGGTAACCCCCAATATCTTGGCGGCTCCCCCGGCGTCTCCGTTATTCGCCAACCGGGTCTCCGCGGGACCCAGGCCGATGGAATTCTTCTCATCGCTGCCGGCCTGAATCACGTAGACTTTGAATCCCTCCGCGATGAATCGGGCAAGCGTACCGCCGGCGCCTTTCAGATAGTCGCCTCCTCCGGCGCTGATAACGACAATGCTCCGGGGCGGCTGTTGCGCCTGCGCCATGGAAGGCCACACCAACAGCGCGACGACCAGCGCGGCCAGCCGTTCAACGCAAATACTTCGATGGAATGCCATATTCTATGCCCGCATAGCGGAACTCCTCGGCTAAGTTGAAGCGGCTACCTTCAGCGCACACCGCTGCCAACCCTCGCAAATTCTCCTCTACAAATTTGTCGATCGCGGGACCGTCCACAGTATCCAGGAGAGGCAGACGACGGCCCGCGGCTTCCAAGCTTTGTTTCAGACGCATTGCCGTGCTGCGATTGACCGTTCGAAGCGCTTGCGCCGCCCGCAGTTTCCGCCCAAATGACTCGGCGATGTCCACCCGAACCGGTTGCGGCACAAAGGTAGCCGTGCTTTCCGGCTCGCGGCGGCGCGGGTCGACCGGAGGCGCGTAATAGAAGACCTCAGAGACAATGTGCGGCTTAAGGCCGCCGTGGCTGGACGCGGGTAGATAATTCTGGAAGCGGGCGCAGTGCCAGGCATCTTCGGCTGCCGCGCCAACGTAATAGCGATCGAGATTGCGGTCATGTTCGGCGTGCGGATTTGGGAGCATCAACACGGCGGGGCGATAGTGCCGAATCAGGAAGATGAGCCGGTCACGTATAGTCGTGGGCGGCACGTCGCGCAACTCGGAACTTCGATAACCGAACGAAATGACTTCCTGAACGCCCAGGATCTTAGCCGCCGCCTCGCTCTCATTTCGGTTGCGCAGCGCCGTCTCTTCCGGCGACAAGCCCCAGGACTCCTTCTCGTCGTTGCCCACGCGCACAAGGACAGCGCCGGCGCCTTCGCCGATCCTCTTCGCTACTGTGCCGCCGGCGCATTCAATCCAACCGGTATCCGCGGCCACGATCAGAATCGACTTGCCTGCCGTGGCGCCCATCGGCGCAGTCCCGGAAATTTGAAGGAACCGGCGCCGCAGCATGCTCATGGAGTCTTTCGTGCGTTCGCCGCTATATAAGCCTTGAGTCCCGGCAGATGATAGAACTCGTCCATTTGATATAGGTCTTCGGCGTACTTGACTCCCGCCTTTCGACCAGTATCGCGCGAGACCCAGTTCATCCACCAGTGCAAAACCGGATCGGAAGCGTCGTCATCGCTGACGCCGTCCAGGTCGGGAAGATGCTGACCCATCGCCGCCAGCCGCGCCTGGATGGCGCGCTTGCCGCCGGGGTTATGGTAGACGTTCCGATGGGCGGCGATGGCGCGCTCTTTCTTCCGCACCTGGGATTCGTTGAGTTCCAGCGCGACGTTGGAAATCTGCCCGAGCCCCCAATCCAGCCGGCCCTTTCCGTAAAAGTGGCTGGCGGCGTGAGGCTTCAATCCCAGCTTGAAATGCTCCGGATGAACGTTGTCATAACCGGCCAGCCAATAGGCTTCCACAAGCGCCCGCGCCACATTCCGGTGATCCGGGTTCTTCTGATAGTGTTCCCAGGGGTTGTGGCCAAGCACCACGTCGGGCCGATATTTGCGAATCAGAAAAATGAGTTGCTCGCGCAGTTCATTCAACGGAATCGGGTTCATGAAATCATTGCGCCAGTTAAGGCTGATCACTTCCTCCATGCCGAGAATGCGGATGCCGTCCCAGGTCTCCTTGAGGTTGATGATGTCGTTGCGGGCGTAGCCGTTCGCGCCGTCCTTCTCATCGTTGGATCCTCTTACGTAAATGCCTTTGTAGCCGTTCTCGATAAACCGCGCGATCACGCCGCCCATTCCGTAGTCGGTCGTGTGGTCGTCATGGTGCGGCTGCGCCACCAGCAGAATTTTCCCAGGCGGTAGTTCGCCAAGCGGAAGCCGATCCTGGGCTTGGCCCAAAACAAGGCCAGCGAAAATAATTGGCAGCAGGTAGAGTCGCATTGGAAAAGTCCGCCGGACGGCGAGCCTTGGCCGTTGGGCATATTATAGTCAAACCTATGCGACCGCTCTTTTTTCTACTCGCTTATGGAGCGCTCTGGGGACAGCCGGCATATGATCTTTTGCTCAAGGGCGGCCACCTCATCGATCCGAAGAACCGGATTAATGGGGCGCGCGATGTGGCCATTAAAGACGGCAAGGTAGCGGCCGTGGCGGCGTCGATTCCGGCGGCGCTGGCGCGAAAAACTATCCAGGTGAGCGGGCTGTTTGTGGTGCCGGGCCTGATCGATATCCATGCGCATGTGTTCTCCGGCATCCAAGGCGGCATGCTGGCGGGTGGGGATACGAGCATCCACCCGGACGGCTTTGCGCAGCGCGTGGGCGTGACCACGGTGGTTGACGCGGGATCTTCCGGGCGCCACAACTTCGCGGAGTTCCGGCGCACGATCGTGGACCGGTCGCGAACGCGCGTGCTGGTCTTCCTGAATATTGGCGGGCAGGGAATGCCCGGCGACGACAAAGAGCAGGACCTGAACGACATGGACGCGAAGGCGGCGGCGGACCTGGCGATCGCGAACAGGGATGTGATCGTGGGGATCAAAGTAGCGCACTACGCCGGGCCGGACTGGACTCCTGTCGAGCGCGGCGTGCAGGCCGGTTCGATTGCGAACATTCCCGTGATGGTCGATTTCGGCGCCTTCCGTCTGGAGCGGCCGTTTCAGGATCTGGTTCTGAAGAAACTGCGGCCCGGCGACATCTACACGCATGCCTTCTATGCGCCGGTGCCGTACTTCGATAAGGAGGGCCGGCTGCTGCCGTATCTGCACGAGGCGCGCAAGCGCGGAGTGCTGTTTGACGTAGGCCATGGCGGGGCCGCATTTGAGTTCAAACAGGCGGCGCGGGCGGTGAAGCAAGGCTTTCCGCCGGACACCATATCGACGGACGTACACGCAGGCAGCTTGAACGCGGGCATGAAGGACATGCTGAACGTCATGTCCAAGTTCCTCAACATGGGCATGCCAGTGGAGGACGTGATCCACCGGTCCACCTGGAACGCGGCGCGTGTGATCAAGCGTGAGGAACTCGGGCAGTTAACGGTGGGCGCGGCGGCGGATATCGCGGTACTGCGCGTGGAGCAGGGGGACTTCGGATTTGTGGACTCATGGGGCGCGGGGCTGCGTGGCACGCGCCGGTTCTCGAATGAATTGACACTGCGGGACGGGTTGGTGATCTACGATACGAATGGCCGCACGCGCGAGAACTGGGACAAATTGGGGGACTACCAGCCACAGGGCGAACCTTGGTGGGATGGGACAAGGTCGAGCGGGCGGTTGCGGAATCGCCGCAAACAATAGGAGGCATCTTGAAGAACGAAAACAGCCGCCGTGAATTCCTGGCTTCGACAACGGTAGCGGCCGCGGCTGCCGGAGCGTTGCCCTCACCGGCCGCTCCCGCGCCGGTGCCTGAGGTGTATGCCCGGCTCGGCATCCGGCCCGTCATCAACGGAGTGGGCGTCGTGACTCACTTGGGCGGATCGCTGATGCATCCCGAAGTCAACCGGGCGATGGAGGAAGCGGCGCGGTGCTTTGTGCCGTTGACCGAGTTACAGGCGAAGGTTGGGGCGAGGATCGCGGAGTTACTCGGGGCGGAGGCCGCAATGGTAACCAGCGGCTGCGCCTCGGCCATCACCATGGGCACGGTGGCGTGCGTGGCCCAGGGTAACCCGGAAAAGCTGAAGCGCCTGCCGGACACGACCGGGATGAAGAACGAGATTGTGCAGCAGAAGAGCCATCGCGGCGGCTACGAACAACAGATGCTGCTGGTTGGGGCCAGGATCGTCTGGGTGGAGACGAAGGAAGAACTGGAGCGGGCCATCAACGAGCGGACGGCGATGATGTTCTTCTATAACGAAATGGAACCCGAGGGGAAGATTACGCGCCACGAATGGATTGAAGCGGGAAAACGGCGCGGCGTACCCACCTTCAACGATGCAGCCTCGGATGCGACGCCGAGAGAGCGGCTGTTCCAGTACCAGAAAGAGGGGTTCGACCTGGTGGCGTTTTCGGGCGGCAAAGCGATTCGCGGACCGCAGTGTTCCGGGATATTGATGGGACGCAAGGACCTGATCGCGGCGGCGGTGCCCGGCTTCAACCCTTACGCCAGCATCGGGCGGGGCATGAAAGTCGGCAAAGAGGAGATGATCGGACTGTTGGCGGCCATCGAGCGCTACCTCAAGGCGGACCACGACGGCGAAATGGAAGAGTTGGAAGCGCGCGTCACGGAGATCCGCGAAGGGTTAGCGGGCATCGACGGACTGACGACGGAACGCTACATGCCGCCGATAGCCAATCATGTGCCGCACGTGCTGGTGAACTGGACGGAAAGCGCCTTTCCCTTGAAGACGGGCGAAGTGACACGGAAGCTCATGCAAGGCGACCCTCACATTGCCGTGTCTGGTTTTGGCGAGCGGCGGTTGAAGATTTCGGTTTGGATGATGCAGCCTGGCGAGCACACGATGGTGCTCCGGCGGCTGCGCGAGATTTTCAAGGAGGTATAGGGTAGCGGTAAGGCTACCAGCTCAACCGCGCATTCAACTGGATCTGCCGCGCGCCTTGCGTGTTCTGCAACTCGCCGAAGAACACGTTATTGATGCTGGTCACTAACCCGGTGAGGTTCGTGTGGTTGAAGAAGTTGAAGCCGTCCATGCCGGTTCGCAAACGCAATCTCTCGGTGAATGTGAACTCCTTGCTCAGCGACACATTCAGGTTCACCGCCCCCGGCTCCCGGATGGCGTTGTTGCCCACGTTCCCCGGACGCTCTGAAATTCGCGAAGTTGGATTAATCGGTACCAGCGCGAATGAGGCGCGGTTCAAGTATCGAAGCGTGCTCCGGTAATCCTCGAACTTCACTTGTCCGCCGTTGTAGTCCGGCCGCGAAACGTTCAAACCGGTTCCAGCTTGCGAAAGCTGCACCGGAACGCCAGTTCGGGCCAGCAGAATTCCGGAGACCATCCACCCGCCCAGCACCGCTTTGCCAACGCCGTTTTCGGCGAATTTGAAGCGCGGAACCATATAGGTCCATTCGCCGGTCATATAGTGAGTAATGTCGCCCGTGTTCGGCCCGCGGTCGGCACGGGGATTGAAGAAGTCCTGGGTGCGCGCGTCGGCCTCACCTTGATAATAAGCGCCGATGTCGCCGCCCGCCGTCGATAAACCCTTGCCCCAGGTGTAGTGGAGACTGCCGCTCAGCCCATGCG
Organism: Bryobacteraceae bacterium; assembly: GCA_046155405.1. Classification (GTDB taxonomy): domain Bacteria; phylum Acidobacteriota; class Terriglobia; order Bryobacterales; family Bryobacteraceae. The sequence continues at coordinate 58,450 of JBJXFL010000099.1, forward strand.
CGAAGCGCTTGCGCAGCGACGACTGCCAGGAAACGTAGGACGACTGCTGGGTGGAATCGACATAATAGTTGACGTTAAGCAGCGGATTCGGCCGCAGTCCCGTAACGCGGCTGGGTTCGTTCATCCAGCGTTGCATCAGGAATTTCACGCCGCGGGTGCCGACCAGTCCGGTTTCGAAGGCGAGCGTCCCGCTGATCTCCCGCTGAATGCCAAGCGTGTATTGCATCGTGTAAGGATTCTGCAACTGCGGGTCCACCACCGAAAAGGAATTGATCCAGCCTCGCGCCTTGGTCTCCGTGTCGATAATCTTGATCAGATCGTCGTTATACGTGGGCCATTTGATGCCAAGCCGCGTCGTATCGGCGCGGATGAAATTGAAGCGGAACGGCGCCGTCGCGGTCGGCTGCACGTGAGCCCACATCGCCCCCGCCACCTGTCCCTGAAAGAGAAGGCCGAAGCCGCCGCGCACCACCGTCTTGCTATTGCCCCCGGCATTGTAGGCGAATCCAAACCGCGGCCCCAGGTTCACCCAGCCGTCGGACTCGTACGGGTTGTCCGTGGGGCGAATCTTGCCAACGTTGAAGTTCGAATCGAGCAGGCCGTCCGGGTTGTAAATGCCCGTCAGCGGAGCCTTTTCGCTGCCCACCGGCACGAGGTGCGAGAAGAAATCGTATCGGACGCCGAGGTTTAGCGTGAGGTTCTTAAGCGCGCGCCAATCGGTCTGGGCAAAGCCGCCCACTTGATACATCTTCGCCGTATAGTCTCCGTTGCCGTATGTCGGTCCGACGGTGTTTGTAACATTGGCGATGAAGTCCGCGCGGTTGGCGTAGGCGATGTTCGGCGCTTCCGGATTGTTGCGCCGGCAGCAATCCCGCCGCACGGTGATGCCGAATTTCACCGATTGCCCGCCGATGCGGCGCGAGTACTTCTGATCGAAATTATACGTGCGGCCTTCCATCAGGTAGAGTTCGTGGTCCGGATTGGCGACGCCGGGATAACTCAACCGCGGCACGCGGCGGCCAAAGGGAAGCGCCTCGGTTTTGTTGACCGGATCGAACTGTTGGAAGAAGAAAGCGTCTTCTCGATGCATATCCGTCAGGTGATATCCAAAGCGGGTTTCCGATGTCCAACTGGCGCCGCCCGTTGTAAAACTCGCGGTTCCACGTTCGTCCCAAATCCGGAAGGTACGATCGTTGGCGCCATTGAGGTAATGACGGGGAAGCAATTGGTCCGGCCTGCCTCGCGTATAGCTCAACGTGAGTGTACTCGCGGTCCCAAACCGAAAATCACTCTTCAAATCGATATGGTTGTCGTTTCTCCGGGATGTCGCCGCCATGATAAATAGACCCGTATCGGCGGTCGGCCCAACGGGTTGATTCGGTAACGGAATGAAATCCAGATACAGCTTATAGCTCGGGTTGGCGCGAATCGCCTCGTCGCGGAGGCGGGACGTCATCAGCGTCTCCTGCACCAGCGTGAAAGCCCGGTCGCGATAGCCTTCGAACACTCCGAAAATGAAGATGCGATCCTTCTTCAGCGGCCCGCCGAGCGATCCGCCGAACTGATTGAACGTCAGCCCCGGTTTGCTGCTCAGCCGCTGGTGGCGCGCGTCGAGCTCCTCGGCGCGGAAGTTATCAAAGAGGCTGCCATGCCACAGGTTCGTTCCCGAACGGCTAAGCAGGTTCACCTGGCCCGCTACCATGTTGCCGTATTCTGCGGGCGGTACGCCCTTGATCGTGTGTACTTCCTGAATCGCCTCAATACTCATGATGTCGATCAGGTTGGGCTGCAAATAGTTCGAGGAATAACGTCCTTCGGGGTTGCCTCCGGCGTCGGTGCCATCGACGGTATAGGAAACGCCATTCTTGCCGACCCCATTCATGCGCACGCCCTCCGGCGCCATGGTGACGCCGGTATTGATCGAAAGCAGATTCGTGTAATTGCGCCGGAAAATCGGTAACTCGCCAATCTTGGTTTTGTCGAAGGTATTCAGTTGTTCCGACGAAACGGTATTGATCTGCGGTGTCGCGGCCTCGACGTTCACCGTCTCACTGGTCGAGCCCACTTCAAGCACATAAGTCTGGCGGACGTTCTGGGCCGCGGTCAACTCCAGACCCGAACTTTCCAGCCGCTTGAACCCCTGCGCCTCGATCCTGATGCGGTAAGTGCCCACCTTGAGGAAATCAAAGCTCGCTTCGCCCTGAGCGTTGGCTGGCCTCACGACGACGGAGCCCATTTCCTGGTGGGTGATGGTCACCGTGGCCGCCGGTATCACGGCGCCGGAAGTATCGGTGACAACGGCATAGAATGTGGCCGTTGTCTGCTGCGCAACCAGGGCGCTTGAAAAGGCTGTGATGAACCAGGAAAGAATGAAGGCGTGAAGCTTCATGGCCACTCCTCTAGACGCGATCTAACCCCAGACGAGCCTCCGAGGGAAGCTCTCCTATTTGCGCGAGTCTATCACACCACCGGGGCGCTGTTGGATGCCGTTTTTCCCGTCATTGACAATGCGCGCCGGTGTACAAACCGAATTTGTTCGGTAGCGAGCCGCCGTCGGCACGTCTTAGGTCGAATTCTGCCGAAACCCTAACCGCCGGCCCGGGCATGTGTGAGGATAACGGTTGGGACATCAATGTCCGTTACCTGCTGATGTTGACGCTACGAATTGGGCCAAGGCGACCTGGAATCAAGATAATGAAAGGGATCGTCGCGAACCGTTGAAGCTAACGCTTTAATCGGATTCCGTCGGCAGGTCAACATCGAAACTGCAATCTGCGCCGAGTTGTCCGAATCTCGAGTGGCCGACCATCCGTATCCATTCCAGCCACCTCGCCGCCATGGGCGTTTGCGGCAATATGACTACGATGGAATGTGCACGGCCGTGCCGTTGCCACATTCCGGTAGCGCCGTGTCACAGGCCCTTCATCCGGAATGGCATCAGTTCATCCGGAATAGCCGCCACCCATGCCCAACGGAAGGCCCAATGTGTGTAACTGCTTGATCGATGAGGGGCCTTCGGTGGCTGTGGTCAAAAGTCATGGTCGTGAGCACGGAAGGAAAAGGCCTGGAAAGAACCAGGTCAGGTGACTGGCAAGAAGAGGACCGGGAGGGAACCACTGATGACGTGTCGAAAGCGTAGGGACGATGTCAAAACCGCCGGGAGTCGTTACTGCGGGACGAGCTTTGGCGATAGCTGTTTTACGGACCAAAGCGGCATCCGGCATGAAGGTGGCC
>JBJXFL010000118.1:0-2883 GCA_046155405.1 Bryobacteraceae bacterium
CCGCCTTACCGATGTTCACGGCGTGGTGGCGCGGAAGCTGCTTTCCTAGCCTCGCCATCGCGTTGTCGTTAGGGCTCGCGCCGTTGGCGGCGCAGGATCTGGATACCGTTGTCCATGCGGGACAGACCCGCCGGTTCACGCTGCTCGACCAGATCGCGGACACGCGGGAAAGGCGGGCTTTCCTCGAGGCCTATGAGGCATCCAAAGCCGCACAGCGGCTGGAGCGTGCCGAAATTTTCCTCCGCCGGTTCCCGCAATCCTGGCTGCTGTCGTGGGCGCACGACATCGCCGCGAAAGCCGCCATCGAACTTAGCCTGCCCGATCAGGCGCTTTCGCACGCTGCCCGTTCGCTCCGTCTGTTGCCGGAGAACCCGTTTCTGCTGGTTCCTCTGGCACGCTTTCTCCTGGAGCAGAAACGGTTGCAAGAGGCCGCCGCGCACGCACGTGACGCGCTGGACTATCTTGCCCGCTTCGGCGCGCCGGCTGGAATGACGCCTGTCGAATATTCCCGTCTGAAGCGCCGGCTTGAGGCGTCGGCGCATTACACCGCGGGCCGGGCCCTGTTCACGCTGGGTCTGCGATCCCAACCGGGTGCGCCATCCGCGGATGCGGTGGCTCATCTGGAAGCTGCTTCCGAGTTGGACCCGGCGGATCAGAACGCTGTCTACCTGCTGGGGCTCGCCTATCTCGCGCTGAAGCAAAACGCTCTGGCGGCGGATGCCTTCCAGCGCGCCTCGGCGATTCCGGGCCCTCTGCAGGACGCCTCGCGAGACCAATTGCGCGCTCTGCCTCCGCCGTTCTCACCGCAAACAATTCCCTCATCCAGCGCTGCGGCCATCCGGGATTACGCCGGGTCGCAATCTTGCCTGCCCTGCCATGCCGGCCAACACGTGGCATGGCGCAAGACGGGCATGGCGAGGATGTTCCGCCGCTATTCGCCGGAGAACGTGACCGGCGATTTTTCGGCGCCTCTTCCGGAGGCCACCTCCCGTGTGTTCACGGCACAAGGCCGCCACTTCTTCTCGGTGCGGATGCCAGATCATACCTGGCGCGCGTTTCCAGTCACTCATACCATTGGATCAAAGTGGCAGCAGGCCTATGGAACCAGTCTGCCCGATGGCAGCATTCATGTCTTTCCGCTCCAATTCAGTCTGCTGGAGAAACGCTGGGTCAACTATTGGCGAATAATCGATCCGCCGAACTCCCCACGCGCGGATCCGGAGGCGTTCCCCGCGTTCAGTGAGGCCACCGAGTATCTTTCCAACTGCGCCCCGTGCCACACCAGTCAGCTTCTGCAGCGGGCCGGAGCAATACCCCAGTATCGCGAGGAAGGCGTGAACTGCGAGATGTGCCACGGCCCCTCGTTGCACCATGTGGTGGCGATGAAGCGGGGCAAATCGTTTCGCAAGCATCCGCTGGAACCGCCAGTGGAGTTCCGCCGCATCCGCGCCGCCGACTACAACGCCATCTGCAACCAGTGCCACGCGCAATCGGCGATCCACGAACCCGGACGGAAAGGTGAGATGAACTATCAGTCCAGCGGGCCTGAATTCTTTCCACGGCATTTGTGGCGCCCCTTCGCCGAGTTCTCGCTGGGAGCCTTCTATAAGGATGGCCGCTTCCGCCAGACCACCTTCATCGGTGAAGCGATCGCGCGGTCGAAGTGCTCTCGCGAGGGAGAGGTGACGTGCGGGCATTGCCATAACCCGCACCCGGCCGATGCGGAAACGAATCCGGCGTCGCTGAAGTTTCCCCGCGATTCCGACCAGATGTGCATCCAGTGCCATCAGCCAATGTCCGCCGGCCATAGCCGCCACCCCGCGTCATCGGTAGGGGCGCGCTGCGTCGCCTGCCATATGCCGCGCATCATGAAGTCAGTGTTGTTCAGCGCAAGAACGCATCAGTTGGACGATATCCCAAACGCGGAGTACACCCGGATGTTCGGGCAGGTGGAAAGCCCGAACGCATGCACATTGTGTCACAAAACCCGGCCATGAGCCGACGGCTGGGTAAGAGGTCCCGGTAGAATTGGAACGGAATGCCGATGTCGATTTTGGTTAATTCGTGGACCGGGTTTTGTTGATTCGGAATGACTTCGCCGCTCGTTTTTTGGCCGGACTCCTTGCCTTCCAGCCCGGTGTTTAATGGCCGGACTGTTTTCGTGCGCGTTTTTTCGCCGAATCCATGGAACGAGACTACCAATCCGCCTCTCCGGAAGACTGGCAGGTCGCCTCGCAACGCGAAGCTATCATCGCCCCACTGGCCGCAAAACAGATTCGCAGCGATGCCGAAATCCAGGCTGCGGCCGACGCCCTCTCGCTGAAGCGATCCAGGTTGTTTCAACTGATGCAGCGTTATCTGCGGAATACCTGCACCAGCACCCTGCTCCCGAAGCGCCTCGGTCGGAGACCTGGCAGCCTGTCATTGTCCAAGGAGCAGGAGGCCATTATCCAACGTCAGATCGAAGAGTTTTATCTCAAACCGGAATGCCCGAATCAGTCGGCCCGTCACCGGCGAGTCGCCCTTGCCTGCCGCCGCGAGCAGATCGAGGTCCCATCCTACTGGGCAGTAGCGGCTCGAGTCTCAGCCATCGATCCCAAGGTGAAGGTTCGCCTGCGGCAAGGCACCAACGCCGCAGCGAAACGATTTTTGCGACTTCCTCCGTGCTGTTCATGGGCTTCGGAGGCTCTGACCCGGATCTGGATGGGATCGTCAGCCGAGTAGCGGCGTTCGATGGGCGTCGGCGTTGCCATTGGATGCTGGTTCCGGCGGGCACATTCCCTTCACTCAAAGCCAAGCGACTTCTCAAGGATAAGGGTGTAAATCTAGCCTAACAAGGGAGGCCCCCCGGCTTTGCCGGGGTTCGTAGAGTAGGGCACAGGC
>JBJXFL010000074.1:0-5230 GCA_046155405.1 Bryobacteraceae bacterium
GAACAAGGTGGAGATCACCGCGCAGAATCATGGATTCGCGGTGGATCCGGACTCGATTAACGACAATGTGGCCGAGATTACGCACGTCAACTTGAACGATATGACGGTGGAAGGATTGCGGCACAAGTCGGAGCCTGTGTTCTGTGTGCAGTATCACCCCGAGGCCGCGCCGGGGCCGCACGATTCACTGTATTTGTTTGACGACTTTATCCGTTTGATGCAGGAGCACAAGAAGTAATTCATGCCACGCCGCAATGACATTCACCGCATCCTGATCATCGGGTCCGGTCCGATCATTATCGGGCAGGCATGCGAGTTCGATTACTCGGGGACGCAGGCTTGCAAGGCGCTGAAGGCCGATGGATTCGAAGTAGTACTGGTAAATTCGAATCCGGCGACGATTATGACCGATCCGGAGATTGCGGACAGGACGTACGTCGAGCCGTTGAGCGTTCCATATTTGACGGAGATCATCAAGATTGAAAGGCCGGACGCGCTGCTATCGACAGTAGGCGGGCAAACGGCGTTGAACCTGTCGGTGGCGCTGGCGGAGGCCGGCGTGTTGGATGAGTATGGCGTGGAGTTAATCGGCGCCAAGATCGACAGCATTAAGAAGGCCGAGGACCGGCTGCTGTTCAAGGATGCGATGCGGAAGATCGGGCTGGAAACGCCGGTGTCGCAGTTGATTACGGATTTGAAGGGCGCGTTTCATTTTGCGGAGCGCGTGGGGTATCCGCTGATTTTGCGGCCGAGCTTTACGATGGGCGGAAGCGGCGGCGGGATCGCTTATAATTCTGAAGATTTGGAAGAGATTCTGACGCGGGGGTTGGACCTTTCTCCGGTGAGCGAAGTGCTGGTTGAAGAGTCGGTGCTGGGTTGGAAAGAGTACGAGATGGAGGTGATGCGCGACTTGGCGGATAACGCGATCATCGTTTGCTCGATTGAGAATTTCGACCCGATGGGGGTCCACACCGGCGATTCGATTACGGTGGCGCCGGCGCAGACGCTGTCGGACCGGGAGTACCAAATGATGCGCGACGCGTCGTTGGCTTGTTTGCGGGAGATTGGCGTGGACACGGGCGGGTCAAACGTGCAGTTTGCGATTAACCCGAAAGATGGGCGAATGGTGGTGGTGGAGATGAATCCGCGGGTGTCGCGGTCATCGGCGCTGGCGTCGAAGGCGACGGGTTTTCCGATCGCGAAGATAGCGGCGAAGCTGGCGGTGGGATACCGGTTGGACGAGATTAAGAACGACATTACGCGGCTGACGCCGGCGTGTTTTGAGCCAACGATCGATTATGTGGTCACAAAGATTCCGCGGTGGCAATTCGAGAAGTTCCCGGGCGCGGACACGACGTTGGGCACGCAGATGAAATCGGTGGGCGAAGTGATGTCGATCGGGCGGACATTTAAGCAGTCGTTGGCGAAGGCGATCCGGAGTTTGGAGACGGGTAAGTCGGCGACGAAGGAAGATGTGTTGGAGGAGTTACTGATTCCGGCGAAGTTAATTACTCCGACGCCGGAACGGCTGAGCTATATCCTGTTTGCATTTGAACGCGGCTGGACAGTGGAGCAGGTGTTTGAGTTAACGAATATCGATCCGTGGTTCCTCTTGCAGTTGGAAGAGGGGGTCGATTTGAATAAGTCGCTTCAGATGGAGACGCTGGATTCGATTAGCGCTGAAACGATGAGGGAGGCAAAGCGTAGCGGTGTTTCGGACGCGTCGATGGGACGGTGGTGGAAGGTCGATTCGCTGGCCGTGCGGGAGAAACGGAAGGCGTTGGGCGTAGCGGCGGTATTTAACCGCGTGGATACGTGCGCGGCGGAGTTTGAGAGTTTCACGCCGTATCTATATTCAAGCTATGAATCGGAATGCGAGGCGGCGCCGACGGATCGTAGGAAGGTAATGATTCTAGGCGCGGGGCCGAACCGGATCGGGCAGGGAATTGAATTCGACTATTGCTGCTGCCACGCGAGTTTCGCGCTGCAGGAATTCGATCATGAATCGATTATGGTGAACTGCAATCCGGAGACGGTTTCGACCGATTACGATACTTCCGACCGGCTGTACTTTGAGCCATTGACGTTGGAAGACGTGTTGAATATTTGCGACACCGAGAAGCCGGATGGAGTGATTGTGCAGTTTGGCGGGCAGACACCTCTTAACTTGGCGCTGCCGTTGCAGCGGGCGGGGGTGCCGATAATAGGGACGGATCCGAGGAATATCGATCTGGCGGAAGACAGGAAGTTGTTTGGGAAGTTGCTGGATGAGTTACAGATTCCGTGTCCGCCGAATGGTACGGCGACGAGCGTGGAAGAGGCGTGCGAGGTGGCCGGGCGGCTGGGCTATCCGGTGCTGGTACGGCCGAGCTATGTGTTGGGCGGGCGGGCGATGACGATCGCCTACGATGAGGACACGGTACGGCGTTATATGCGGGAGGCGGTGGTGTTCTCGCAGGACCGGCCGGTGTTGGTGGACCGGTTCCTGGAAGATGCGGTGGAAGTGGATGTGGACTGCCTGAGCGACGGCGAGAATGTGCTGATCGCGGGCATTATGGAGCACATTGAAGAGGCCGGAATTCACTCGGGAGATAGCTCGTGCGTGCTGCCGCCGTTTGGGTTGGGCGCGCGCGAACTACAGACCATTCAAGAGTATTCAGTGAAGATGGCGCGGGCTTTGAACGTGATTGGATTGATGAACGTGCAGTTTGCGATTAAAGAGGGGAAAGTGTTTGTTATTGAAGTGAATCCGCGGGCGTCGCGGACGGTTCCATTCGTAGCTAAAGCTACGGGGGTTCCGCTGCCGAAGATCGCGGTGGGACTGATGCTGGGCCGTAAGCTGCCGGAGTTCGCGCATATGATGCAGGGGAAGACGAGCGGGGTGCTGGATGTACCGCAGTTTTTCGTAAAATCGCCGGTGTTCCCGTTCAACAAGTTTCATGGGGTGGATCCGGTGTTGGGGCCGGAGATGCGGTCGACCGGTGAAGTGATGGGAGTTGGGGAGAACTTCGGGGAGGCGTTTGCGAAGGCGCAACTGGGCGCGGGTTCGCCGCTGCCGGAGGACGGGACGGTGTTTATCAGCGTGAGCGACCGGCACAAGACGGAAGCGGTTGAAGTGGCGCGGCGGTTCTCCGATTTGGGTTTCAAGCTGGCGGCGACGCGGGGGACGGCGAGCGTGTTGAAGGCGGCGGGGCTGGTATGTTTAACCGTTTTCAAGGTTAACGAGGGGCGGCCGAATGCGGTGGATTTGTTGAAGGCGGGGAAGCTGAAGTTGGCCATTTATACGACGAACGGCGTGCATAGTTTTAGCGATGAGAAGGCGATACGGAGAGCGGCGATTCAGTATCACGTACCTTGCATTACGACAATGAGCGCGGCGCGAGCGGCGGTACAGGCGGCGGCAAGCCGGCGGCGCGATCCGATTCGGGTTTGGAGTTTGCAGGCGATTCATAAGGGGATTGCGGCGGGGCGGTAACGGGCGAAGTGCACGAGTGGCCCTCCAACTGCTGAGTTGTTTGCTATGGAGCCATGGTGGCAAGGAGTAGTCGAGGATTTCTCGGATCTGCCGAGTGTAAGTGAGGCGATTCGTCTGGCTGTGCGTTTGATATTGGCGGCACTTCTGGGTGGAGTGTTGGGATACGAGCGCGAACGCTCCGGAAAGGCGGCGGGGCTGCGGACTCACATGCTGGTGGCTCTGGGATCGGCCCTCTTCGTCGTGATTCCGCAGCAGGCGGCGATGTCCGCCGCGGACCTTAGCCGGGTGATTCAAGGGATTGTGAGCGGCGTCGGTTTCCTGGGCGCGGGAGCGATCCTGAAGCAGGCCGCCGAGCAGGACGTTAAAGGTCTGACGACTGCCGCCGGGCTCTGGTTGACAGCGGCGGTTGGGATTGCGGCGGGCTTGGGACGGGAGTCATCGGCGGTTTTAGGCACGATCCTGGCATTTTTTGTTCTGGCGGCGCTCCAACGGGTTACCAGATCGCTCCGGGAAAATTCACAGGAGGGGAGGAGCTGCGCGGGGAACATGGAAGTGAAGCCGGCTCAGACCTCCCAGACCGACTCCACCCGCGGGGACCCATAAACCGACCCGCCGGTCTTCACCGTCAGATTCGGCAAAATCCGCGTTAATCCGCCGCTATGCGTGTGCCCGCACAGGACGGTCAATTGCCGGCCGGAATGTTGGGTCATCACCCGCCGTAGCATTTCGCCCATCGCCAGTGAGGCAAAATGCGGCAGGTACTCCGCGTCGGAAATCCGTCCCTCATGCCAACAAGCCTCCGCAAAGGGCGGCACATGCAACAGACACAGCACGTTGGGAAAGCGGGCCAGCGCCCGCCGCAGCACCGGTTCCAACTCCGCCGCCGCCCCATCCCCCAGCACGGCAAGACGCCGGAACCGCTCTTCCGCGTCCAGTGTCCGCAGCTCGGAGATAAGTAAGAAGTCATTCAGCATGACTTTCGAAAGCGCGCCGGCGCCCAACCGCCCGTCCGCCCAGTTATCGTGTCCCACCAATCCCCACTCGGCCGTCAGGGCAACCGGCTCCGCCGTCCGCGTCAAGTAGGTAAGCTTTTCGAGTGACGCCGCCAGCCGCCCAATCCGCTCCCGCAGATCGGCGATCGATCCTCTGTAGAAATCGTGATTCCCCATCACAAAATAAGTGGGAATTCTGACGTGCCGGTCCAACTCGGCGAGATATCCAGCGACCGACTCGGCCTCTCCTAGATCTCCGCCCACGAGCAGCAAATCTAGCTCGGCTTCCCGGAGTGTCTCATAGAAGTGTAGACGTCCCGGTTCACTAACGAAGTTTAAATGTGGGTCCGTGGTCCAGCCGATTCGCGGCATTCCAGCAGTATAGTTGCGACCCCGACGAATCGCCACCCGCGCTTGCAACCGCCCGCCTCGTCCGCCGCCGCGAATTGGGATGTTCGACGGCCGCGATGGCGAGAGCGGTCGTCATGCGCGCGCCGCGATCGCTACTGCCCGCTTGCCTACACCAGATCTTGGGAAACGTACAGCAAAGCGACACCCGGTCGCGGCTCAAACGGCGGAACGGGGCAAGTATCTCCGACGAGGCGATCATGTCGAGCGCGCTCTTGGCGTCGTCGGCCTAAGAGCGTGTCAAAAAAGCCCCAAAACAAAAAGTTGAACTTTTGTTTCGGCATGCGGTATTGAGAAGGAATGGAAAGACGAAGTTCCTATCCGACTGACGTGACCGATGAGCAATGGAGTCGGC
>JBJXFL010000075.1:0-47406 GCA_046155405.1 Bryobacteraceae bacterium
GCCGACTCCATTGCTCATCGGTCACGTCAGTCGGATAGGAACTTCGTCTTTCCATTCCTTCTCAATACCGCATGCCGAAACAAAAGTTCAACTTTTTGTTTTGGGGCTTTTTTGACACGCTCTAAGCGATTCGCGCCGTAGGAAGCGTATGGATCGTCCGCGGCGTGGGACTGCCTCAACGGAGCGGACACGCGCTCACGTCACGTTTCCGAAGACCTCGGCGAGGGACATCTCAATCACCGGCGATTCCGTGCGCAGAGCGCCGGTTTTCACTTCGCGCAAGCCATCGGCGGCGGTGGCCGTGTACGCTTGCCGGGTTTCGGGGTCGAGGACCCAGACCGTGTTCACGCCCATCGCCAGGAAGTCGTTGATGCGGACTTCGACACGACTCATGCGGTCGTCAGGCGAAAGAATTTCGATACAGAGGAAAGGCGGAACAGAGGGCACGCGCTGTTTGGGGTCGGCCAGGAAAACACAGAGATCCGGAATGCGAACCCGGCGGGGAGCGACGCGAATGCGAAGCCCGAAAGTACTCTCATCCCCTGTGTTTCGTAGCGGGCGAGGAAATAAGCGCCGATCCTAAACTGTAATCGCGAATGGTCCCATTCGCCAACGTTGCGCTCCTCTAAACATCCGTCGACGAAGTCGCAATCCGGCTCGTACGCAGTCGCCAGATATTCTTCAAGCAGAACCATCGTCCCGGTGGACATGCGTTTAGGCTATCACGGACACTCGACGGAACCCACGTCCAGAGTTGGCATTTGGCTCTCCAAAATGTTAGCGGGCGGCCAAAAGAGCGCGCAGATGGCGAGCCCGTTCCGGCGAGCGCAATTGACGCAACGCTTTGGCTTCGATTTGGCGAATCCGTTCGCGTGTCACGTCAAACTCCTGGCCAATCTCTTCCAGCGTGTGCTCCCGGTCGCAGCCGATACCAAATCGCATCCGAATAACCTTTTCTTCTTTCGGAGAAAGCGTCTTCAGGATATTGGCGGTCTCGTCGCGGACGTTCGATTCGATGACGGCGTCCACCGGCGAGCCCACCCAGCGGTCTTCGATCAAATCGCCCAGCGCCGACTCGCCATCACGGCCGACTGGCGTTTCGAGCGAAACCGGATCGCGCGAAATGGTCTTCAGTTTCTGGACTTTTTCCACCGGAATGTCCATCCGGCGGCTGATCTCTTCGTTGGTTGGCTGCCGGCCGAGTTCTTTTTCCAGTTCCCGGGTCGCCCGCAGGAACTTGTTCATGGACTCGTTCATGTGGACCGGAATCCGGATGGTGCGAGATTGGTCGGCTATCGCGCGGGTGATCGCCTGGCGAATCCACCATGTAGCGTAGGTCGAAAACTTGTAGCCGCGGCGATATTCGAACTTGTCGGCCGCGCGCATCAGTCCAATGTTGCCTTCCTGGATCAAGTCCAGCAGGTGCAAGCCGCGGTTGACGTATTTCTTGGCCACGGAAACAACCAGGCGAAGGTTCGCCTCCACCAGATCCTTCTTGGCCTTTTCCGCTTCCACTTCGCCGTGGCGAATCACCGTGATGGTGTGCCGCAACTGGGCTAGCGAAGCGCCGGCGAATTCCTGCTTCTTCTTGACGTCGCGTTTCAGTTCCCGCACCCGCACAAGGTGCTGCGGATCCTTCCGGGCTTCCAGCTTGTGCAGCTCGGAATCCAGGTGCGTGATCTCTTCCACGGTCCGCTCAATCTCTTTCGCGAATTCGCGCCATCGGCTCGGCAGAAATGGAGTACTGCGGATAGCGACACTCAACTCCACCTGCGTCCGCGCCGCCTTATAGTAGATCTTGCGATACGCCTTCTTAACGACCGGATTCTTCTCCGACGCCTTCGGTGCCGTCGCTTCCACCAATTTCTCCAACGCCTGCATCTGCTTCCTATGCAGCACGGCCAAATTCAGAACCCGATCCGTGAGTTCCTTCCTCATTTTGGCTTCCGCCGGCGTGCCTTCTTCCACGTCGCCCAAGTCAGCCAGATTGTCCAGGTCGATTTCGCCGCGCTTCAATTGCTCGGTAAATTCAAGTACCCGATTCTGCACGACCGCCGACCGGCTGATCGCCTTGTTCATCCGCAACTTGCCGCGCTCCATCCGGCGCGCCAGGTTTACCTCGCCCTCCCGCGTTAATAACGGTACGGCGCCCATCTCGCGCAAGTACACGCGAACCGGGTCGTCCGTATAAATAGACTCTTCCTGCTGCGCCTGCGCGGCCTGAAAGTCTTCCCCGTCATGCACTTCTTCCGGATGGAAAAAGTTTGTCTCTTCGTCAAAGGGTAGACCTAGTGGCTCGGTTGCATCGCCCAGGTACTGGTCGTCAAAATGATCCATTCATCCCACTTCTCCGCCGTCGGGACGGAATAAGCTCGCTGCGTTGTGGTGTTCGGGCGGTGGGGCTACTGCCCGGCAGGCACGCGAATCTCAACCCCTCTTCAACAAGGAGCGCCAAGACCGAGTATAGCACCTAACCGCTTGAAAGTTAAGAGCGAAATAGCCTCTATTGGTACTGATGCTAAACTTGTGGAAAGGTTACGGAATATAACATCAACTTCCAAATCGGGCGAAACCTTCAAGTTCAAAATACTACATATGTAGATTATATTTCCCACGTTATCTTTAGGTCCGTATTAGACCCAGCGGAAGCCCGAAACACCGGCCTATCGTGTATCCCCCCGCCGGCTCCGTAAAAGCGTTTGTAACTCGCTCAAAAACGCCTGTTCATCCTGGAAATCCCGGTAGACCGATGCAAAACGCACATAAGCAATCTTATCCAGCGCTCGTAATTCGTTCATTAATATTTCCCCTACATTTGTAGTTGAAAGTTCTCGATCCGCGTTGTCCGCCAACTGCGCTTCCACCTTGTCCACAATCGCGGCCAGCTTCGTTATCGGTATCGGCCGCTTCTCACAGGCCTTCAACAGCCCGTTCAGGATCTTTTGGCGGTCGAACTTCTCCCGCCGGCCGTCTTTCTTCACCACCATGTAAGGAATTTCATCGATCTTCTCGTACGTGGTAAACCGCCGCTCGCAAGCCAGACATTGGCGCCGCCGCCGGATGGCGTCGCCTTCCTTGCTCTCGCGGGAATCGATGACTTTATCTTCCTGGTGCGCGCAAAATGGGCATTTCATGGCTGGCTTTCCTGGCTTTGTAAATCCTGGCTGATCCGCCGCAGGCTCTGCCAACGCAAGCCTTCCGAAGCCGCCAGCGCAACGCCAATTGGCAGGATACTGACCCATGTTACCAGCCAGTTGGCCACCGCTATACCGGCCGCCTCCGCCGCGCTAAGCCCAAATAGCTGCGACAACACTACCGTCCCCGCTATCTGCACGCCGCCGCCGATCCCCGGAATCTGGACGATACTCCCGAACGCGACGAACCCCAGGTACACCACGGTATCCAAATTGCTCATGTGCGCCGTCGCCGGAAAAGCGCGGAAAAAGCAGATTGTACCGCCCACGATCACCGTCCATTCGATCACGGTAATCCCAAGTAATCCAATGACATCCGAGGTTTTCCGGCAGCAGGCCATACCGCTCGTAAACGATGCCGCGAGGCCTTGAGTCCGCGATAGCCACGGCTCCGGCAGGAACGCCAAAGCGTCCGACAACCGCGCCGTTACCACCTCCTTGGACTTTCCGGCGAAGAAAAGTATCACCAAACAGGCCACCGCCATCACCGCCACCAGCCCGCCGCCCACGTTCAAAATCCATGCTATGCCCGGCGTCACGTCCCGCCCCGCCGGGTCAAACGCATACAGCCCGAGTCCGAAAAGCGCCAGCACGGCCAATAAATCAAACACTCGTTCGAGAAACCATGTCGCCATTTGGGACGAAAATGGCACACTTTCGGCTTTGGAAATCAGCCAGGGACGTACCAATTCGCCCGGCCGGCCGAGCAGGATCACCGCCGTAAACCCGATCGCCGTCGCCTTGAAAATCCGTAAAGAGGACGCCTCCGGCGCCAACGGCCGGATCATCATCCGCCACCGTAGTACCCGCGCCAGATAAGTACCGAGCACCAGCCCTGCGGAGACGCTCATCCATCCCCAGTGCACACTCCCATAGACCGCCCCAAACGCGTTCCAGTCGAACGCCGCAAATTGCCGCCAACTCCCTAGAATCAGAATCGCCAATGCAAAGACGGCCAACAGCGGGAGCCAGCGCCGAACGCGGGAAACAGTTTCGGTAGACGGGAGAAAACTCACAGGAACCCAAAAGTACCAGGCCCGGACCGTTGTAAACTACAAAACGGTAGCCACGCCCCACGATTCGTGCGAACTTATTATGGCAGATCCTCGTAACTCATTCTGAACGCGCACTCAACTCACGCGGGGAAAGGTGAGGAAGGAGACGCGCCAGGAAGGAGACCGAGGACGTGATGGCGCTGGCCGCAATCGTAGAAATCCAAACCGCCCGCCTCGGGAGCCGGAGCTTGGGACCAACTTTCGACCTCGATACACAACTGGTGGAGCGGTGCCTTGCCGGGGACGAGGGCGCGTGGGAAGACCTTGTGAAAACCCACACCAGGCGTGTATATTCGATCTGCTATCGCTTTATGGGTAAGGATTCCGAAGCCCAGGACTTAACCCAGGATGTCTTCCTGCGTCTCTTCCGGACGCTGAAATCATTCCGGGCCGGGGAAGGATCCTTTACCGTCTGGCTGTCCCGAATGACCCGGAATTTGCTAATCGATAATTACCGCCGCACGCGGCAGGAACGCATCACGGATTCTATTGAAGAACAGCTTCCGATGCTGGAAGAACGCTCGGTCGGAGCGGGCAGCCGCGCCGATGGCATCCTGGCCGGGCGTGAAGCGTCCGAGCTATTACAGGGGGCGCTGCAGCGCCTGTCGCCCGAACTGCGGGAGACGGTGATTTTGCGCGACCTGGAAGAATTGGAATATAAAGAAATTGCCGAAACATTGGGCGTGCCGGAAGGCACGGTAAAGTCGCGATTGAATCGCGGCCGGGCCGAACTCGCCCGCATCCTTCGTAAGTATCAGGTAGCGGTATAGAACCATGACTTTGAACTGCGCGGAATTCGAGATCCTGCTTTGCGACGCCGTCGATGAAACCCTTCGCGTCGAACAGCAACTGGCCTTTGAAGCCCACCGCCAGTCGTGTGCCGCCTGTAATGAACTCGCCGCCGATGTTCTGGGCGTCACCGCTTTTATCGAACGCACGGCCACCGTCGAACCGCCCAAGGAACTGCTGACCCGCATTCTCTTCGAGACCTCCGGCGGCAAAGCAGGCAAGACGGCGTCATCGAAGGGCGGCTGGAAACAATTCTTCCGCCCGATCCTGCAGCCCCGCCTCGCCATGGGGATGGCGATGACTATTCTCTCGGTCTCCATGCTGGCCCAGGTCTTTGGGCTGGAAATCCGCCAACTCCGCGCTTCCGACCTGGAACCCGTCCGCATCTGGGCCGGCGTCGAGGACGGCGCCCACCGCCAGTGGTCGCGCGTCGTGAAGTACTACGAGAACATTCGCGTTGTCTATGAAATCCAGTCCCGGCTCAAGGAATGGGCCGACCAGGAAGAGCAGGACAGGCAAAACCGTCAGAAGCAATCCGGTTCGCCTCAACCCGCTTCGCCACCAACCAACACCGTACCGACACTGGTACCGGGCCGCTAGAGCCCGGGCCGGAGCCAATTCTATTTTTAGGGGAGTTCGTCATGGAACAAACTGGAAACGTCCAGGTGGCATATTGCCGCATCTGCGGGAAAGCGCTAAACCCGGAAGAACAACATTCCGCGCTCGGTACGGTTTACTGCGCCGAGCATGTGCCCGCGACCCCGCCGCCGCCGAACGCTCCCCGTCCCGAATCCCCCTGGACGGCGACGCCTTCCGTGCCTCCCCCTATGCCGAATCCCAATGCCCCCGGCGCCCCATCGCCCGGCCTCGCGTTCATACTCGGCCTCATCCCCGGAGTAGGCGCCATCTACAATGCTCAGTATGCCAAGGGCCTGATTCACGTCATCGTTTTCGGCTTGCTGATCAGCGTGGCCAATGCGGACTCGGTGGGCGACATGCAACCCCTGTTCGGCATGCTGGCCCCGGTATTCATCTTTTATATGGCCTTTGAGGCCTACCATACCGCCAAGAACCGCGCCGAGGGGCGGCCCGTGGAGGAGTTCTCCAGCGTCATTCCCGTTCGGCCCGCCGGCCCGCCGGTCGGCCCCGCCGTCATGATCGGACTCGGCGTCATCTTCCTTCTGAATAATCTCGGCGTCCTGCGCTTTTCCCAGATCTTCAAGTTCTGGCCCATCGCGCTCATCTGCTTGGGCGTCTATCTGCTCGTCGAACGCACGCGGCGCTCCGAATCGGAGGTGGGCCGTGAACAGTAACGCGCTGCTCCTCCGCGCCTTGCGCGGCCCGCTGACGCTAATCCTGGTCGGCTCGCTGTTCGTGATCGACCACAATGGCGTCATTGGCTTCACCAAGACGTGGCCCATCATCATCATCTTCCTCGGCCTCATCCGATTGGCCGAACGGGCCCTGACCGCCAGCCAGACCCCGCCCCCGCCGTATTCCCAAGGAGGTGCGCTATGAGACGCGGTTCCGTCGTTGGCCCCCTAATCCTGATCGTCATCGGCGCCATCTTCCTGATGCGCAACTTCGTTCCGGATTTCCGCGTCATGGACATCCTGAGCGTCTACTGGCCTTGGCTGCTCATCGGCTGGGGCTCGCTACGCGTCGTGGAAATTCTCAACTGGCATCGCAACGGCCAGCTTGTCCCCCGAGGCGGCATGAACGGCGGCGAATGGACGCTGGTGATACTCATCTGCCTCTTTGGCAGCGGCATGTACGCCGCCCGCAATGCCAACCTGTTCCACGCCAATGGCATCCACCTGCCCAACTGGGACATCCTGGGCGAACGGTTTGACTTTTCTCTCAGCGGTTCGGAAAAGGCCGTCGGCAAAACGCCGCGCATCCTGATCGACAACGCTCGCGGCGACGCCCGCATCATCGGTATCGACGCCGAAGACGTAAGCGTCACCGGCACCAAGAGCATACGCGCCCTCACCCGGGACGACGCCGCCAAGGAGGACAACGCCGCTAAGTTTGAAATCCTGAAATCCGGCGACCAGATCGTTATCCGCACCAATCTGGAACGTACCTCGAACTCGCGCCAGGCCCACGCCGACCTGGAAATCACCGTTCCCAAGGGCGCTTCCATTGAGGCTCGCGGTAAGTATGGCGACTTCGACATCGAGAATATCGCCGGCACCATCGAGGTCAATAGCGACAACGCCGGCGTCCGCATGAACAACGCCGGCGGCGACATTCGCGTCGACCTCCGCCGTAGCGATATGGTCCGCGTGGTGAACGCCAAAGGCAACGTCGACATCAAGGGCCGCGGCCAGGATGTCGAGCTTGAGAACATCGCCGGCGTCGCCACGGTCAGCGGCCAATACTCGGGCGAAATGAAGTTCCGAAACCTCGCCAAGCCTTTCCGGTTCGAAAGCCAGAACTCCAACTTTCGCGTCGAGCGCATTGAGGGCGAAGTGGAACTAGTCCACGGCCGCCTTTCCGGCCGCCGCCTGGTCGGGCCCATCCAGATCACCAGCAAGTCGAAAGACATTGAACTCGCCGACTTCACCAACACCCTGGAAATCGATGTCGAGCGCGGCGATATTCAGCTTCGCCCCACTCGCATTCCGCTCTCGAAAATCAATGCCCGCACGCGCTCCGGCAACGCCGAGCTTGTGCTGCCCACCGGGGCCAAGCTCGATTTGAAAGCCGAGGTGAAGAAGGGGCAAATTGAGAACGACTTCGGCCCGCCCTTCCGGTTGAATGAGGAGGGCCGCTCGGCCGTTTTGACCGGTTCCAACGGCGGCCCCGAAGTGAGGATCGATGTCGACCGCGGCGAGATCAGTATCCGCAAATGGACGAATGAGGACGCGCCTAGCCCGCCTGATCCGCCGGCTCCGGCAAAAGGGCCGCCGGCCGCGCCAAAAGCACCGCTGGAAGTGACGAAGCAATAGGTTCTCTTGTGTAAGCAGGGAGTCGTTGGGAACCCGCGACGGTCTGGCACATGGCTTTTCAGAACAGCGGGAGGCGGCGGGATATGTTTGCGGCCGACTGGCTCATGTCCACCGAGTTCAGCGCGATGCGGGCCGATAGGCTGCTCCGCCGTGCCGATAAGCGCCACAAATTCGCGGCGCTTCCTGACGCATTCCCGCCGCCAAGAAGCCAGTCCGGCGCTTGAGTGCAGACCGTGCTTCTGAGTCCATTAGGCATGCACGAAGAACAGAATGATCCTATGGCGGCGATGCGCCCAGCCCGACCAACTGCGATGACGGCAACCGTCTCGGCGAGCGGCTTGTCACATGAAGTCCTGCCGCCCGGCTCCACGCCTTCCATGGCGGCCGCGGGAGGCCCCGCGCTGGCGGACGTAGTCCCGTGCGATGTGCCGTTGAGAACCTGCGCTGAGATTTGGAGTGGGACAAAGAGAAGACTTTCGCCCAGCCCGGCAACTTGTTGACTTCAGATAACGCTTGACGGGGCGAAAACGGCGGGCAAAAATAGAACGGATGAACCGGGAGCACATCATAGCGAAACTACGCGCCCACGAAAAGCAACTGAAAGAGGCCGGTATCGTGCGCCTGTCGCTGTTCGGCTCCACGGCGCGGGGCGATGCGATGCCGGATTCCGATGTCGATTTGCTGGCCGCGCTCGATGAAAGCCGCCGCCTGTCGCTGCTTGATGTCATCCACGTCGAAAACCAGATTGCGGACCTGCTGGGTGAGCGGGTTGATTTGCTGATTGAAGGAACGCTCAAGCCGTACGTGAAGGAAAACGTCGAGCGCGACGCGGTCCGTGCCTTTTAGCGGCGACCCCGCGAAGCTGCTTGAGGGCATTTTGGCTGACATCGCCAAAATCGAGCGGTTCATGCAAGGCGCGGATCGTACCGGTTTTGAACAGGACGATCAGGTGGCCTATGCCGTCAAGTACGCGCTACTACGGATAAGTGAAGCGGTGCACCGGCTGCGGGATGTGGCGGAGGAGCTTTGCCCCGATGTTTCGTGGCGGGACATCAGGGGGCTTGGAAATCGTCTGCGCCATGCTTACGACAGCATTGATATCGGCCTCATCTGGATGATTGTGGAAAAAGACATCGCCCCGTTGAAGACAGCCGCTCAAGACGCGATGCGAACTCTTCAAAAAGGCTCGTAAATAAAAACGCATAGATGAACCGCACGGAACGTCCGCAAACCGAAACCGACAAGGACGGTGCCTGTGCTTTTTAGTGAACTCGCGCAAAACGGAGTCGGTCGCGGCGATGGGTGTGCGAGAGTTACTGTGTCATAAACGAGGTGAGCAACAAAAGGGACGGCAAGGGAGACCTCGCAGCAGGGCTCGGGCAATCTGGATGCGGATCGTGGCGATCGAATGTGGATTATGCCGTTTGGCGCGTGTTCGGCGAGCCGCGGGGTTGGAAGCGGGGAGGAAGTTTCGCGGCGCGTAGGTCCAACGGGCCGACGTGGGCGGAGGGGGAAAAACGGGTTCGCTCGATCACCAGGAACCCGTAAGCGGCAACCGCGATCTAACCCGTATGCCATCATAAAAGGCGAGGTTGCTTATGAAAGCTGTGGAGTTCGAGACCACGTTGACCCAGGGAGGGGAGATCGTCCTTCCGCCGAGTTTGTTGGTGACATTCCCGCCGGACAGCAACTGAAAGTCGTAGTGATGTGGGAGGCCGGATCGGTCGATTCGGCGTGGCGGGCAACCGGACGGCTGAGATTTGAAGAAGCGTACTGCGGCGAGGACGCTGTTTACGAGCAACTCATCAATGAAGCTCCGGGTCGCTGAAGTCGTATTGATCCGCATACAGCTTCATCAAGCGCAGGGATCCAAGATTAGGCCCGCGTTGGTCCTGGTCGATGCCGGTGACGAGGATTTCGTGGCGGCGCCGATCACATCGCAGCCGAGGGCTTCGGAATTCGACCTCGTCGTCACCGACTGGCAAGCGGCCGGTCTTAATGTGCCTTCGATGGTGCGAGTACACAAGCTGACCGTCCTGGCAGAAGCCGATATTGTTCGTCGTCTCGGTGTCCGCTCAAGCGCCGATCGTGAGATGCTATCCAAGCTTCTCTGCGCGTCTTCCGCCCGGCGTGACGGCAGGCACAAGGCTTGGAGGCACTTCTCGGAAGGGACATCCTCAGTAAAGATTGCCGCCCAACCAGCATTGGGAGACTACCCTACCGAAAGTTACTTTTTGTCCACCAGCAGTATTCGAATATCCATTACGTTAGTCCGCGTCGGGCCGGTCTTCAGCAGATCCCCGGCGGCCTCCAGAAACCGGTAGCTGTTGTTCCTGTCCAGGTCCACGCGAGCTTGCCGCCCGCGCGCCGCCGCTCGCGCCACCGTGCCCGCATCGGCGAATCCGCCCGCCGCGTCCGTCGGCCCGTCGGTGCCATCGGTGCCCGCGGATAGAGCCAGTATTCCCGGCGTACCTTCCAACTCCATCGCCGCCGCCAACGCGAACTCCTGGTTGCGTCCCCCCATCCCCGTGCCGCGGAGCGTGACGGTGGTTTCCCCACCCGACAAAATGCACGCCGGCGGTGCCACCGGCCGCTTCGCGCGTTGGGCTTCCTTTGCAATCTGCACATGCATCCGCGCCACGTCCCGCGTTTCGCCCTCGATGGTTGTCGATAGCACTAGCGGCCGATACCCCAGCTCGCTCGCCTTCAACGCCGCCGCGTCCACCGACAGCGCATTGCTGCCGATAATCACATTCCGCACCCGCGAGAATAGCGGATCGCCGGGCTTCGGCGTTTCCACGCGCGGCACCGGGCGGGGCAGAGCGAGCTTGAACCGCGTCAAAATCTCATCCACCGTTTCCCACGCCGTCGGATCCGGCGCCGTCGGCCCCGACCCGATAGTGGAAAGATCGTCCCCGATCACGTCGCTGAGAATCAGCGTCAACACCCGCGCGGGCGCCGCCGCACGCGCCAACTGCCCGCCCTTGATCCGCGAAAGATGTTTCCTCACCGCGTTCATCTCGTGGATATTCGCGCCGGCCGCCAGCATCCGCCGCGTCAACTCCCGCTTCTCTTCCAGTGAAAAGCCCTCCACCGGCAGCGGCATCAGCGCCGAAGCGCCGCCGCTAATCAGGCAAATGACCAGATCCTCCGCCTCCGCCCGGGCCGCCAATTCGGTGACTTCCAACGCCGCATCCACGCCCCGCCGGTCCGGCACCGGATGCGCCGACTCGCGCAAAACGATCCGCCGCAACGGCAGCGTATGCCCGTCCTTCACAATCACGCAACTAGCCGTGATCCGCTTCCCCAACAGTTTCTCCACGGCCTTCGCCATCGGCGCGCCAGCCTTGCCCGCGCCTACCACATAGATATTCCGAATCCTGTCCATCCGGTACTTTCTGAGGCCGGCCGTCAGGACCCCATTCGCAAACCGCACATGCCGGAGCAGGGCCTCCTCCGGATCGGCCGCCCGGAGGGCCGCCTTGCAAATCGCCAACGCGTCTTTTCGCAAATTCATCGCAACGCCTCCATGATCGCCCGCACCGCCGCGTCCAGGTCGTCAGACATAACTGGAATCCGCACATCGGCGCGTGCATAGTCCGCCATGCGCTTTTCAAACAACGCGCGGAACTGCGCCGGGTCGTTCGCCAAGGGCCGATGCGCAAAGCCGGATGTTCGCCGCAACGCCATCTCAAACGGGCAATCGAGCCAAACGCTGGTCCCCGCGCCGTTGAGCAGTTCGCGGTTCCGCGCAAACGTGAACGCGCCCCCACCGAGAGCCACTACGGAGGGCTGCCCGCCGCGCACCCGCGCCGTTAGCGCCACGTGCTCGGCGTCGCGAAACGCCGCCTCGCCTTCATTCGAAAAAATGTCCGCGACCGTCCGCCCCGCCGCGGATTCGATATCGTCGTCCAAATCGACAAACGGCAATCCCAGCGTCTCCGCCAGCCGCCGTCCTATCGTCGATTTGCCGCTGCCCATAAACCCCACCAGATAGATCGCGCTATGCATCGTCAGCCGTCTCCATCATCGCGCCTAGCCGGGCGCCCGACCCGCCGCAGGCGTCGACACCGTCCGCGCATCACGTTCAATCCTCTCCGCAATACCTTCGCTACTCATCCAGAGCCGTCTCCATCATCGCGCGCAACCGCGCATCCACAATACGCGGCATCAGCCGGGACGCGGCCACGAACGCCCAACCCAGCGCCGGCGTCAACACCGTCCGCGCGTCACTTTCAATCCCGTCGGCCACGGCCCGCGCCACCGTCTCCGCCGTCGAGGCGAAGCGCTTGCTGTGCGCCAGTTTCGGCGGCGGCGCTCCGCCCAGTACGCTGGCTTGGAAATTCGTCTTCACATAGCCCGGGCACACCAGCATCGCGCCCACCCCCGTCCGTTGCACTTCCATCCGGAACCCCCGCGTAAATGCCTCCAGCCCCGCCTTCGAAGCTGAGTACAGCGTAAACCAGGGCAACGGCACCTTACTCGCAATGGACGCCACATTCACCACCAGGCCGCTCCGCCGCTCCAGCATCGAAGGGGCCAGCCGCTGCGTGAAGTCCACGGCCGCGAAGAGGTTCACTTCAAACATCCGCCGCATGTCGTCCATGGGCGTCCTCCAGGAGGGTGCATAAACGCCCACGCCCGCATTGTTGATCAAAATATCAACGTGTCCCAGCGCGGAAAGCGCCTCCGCCGCGGCCCGTTCCCTCTCCGCCGGAACCGCCAAATCCGCGGTAATCGAAACTACCACGCCGGACGCCGCCCGCCGCGAAACCGCCGCCACTCGCGCCCCTCGCCGCGCTAGTTCCACGGCCAGCGACGCGCCGATCCCACTCGAGGCGCCGGTGAGAAATATGTTGCTGCCGTCTATGCGCAAGCGAAGGGATAATAGTAACATGCCGGACGCGCTACTGCCGCTGTTTCCGTTGGGCTTGGTGCTCTTCCCACGCACCGGTCTCCCGCTCCACATTTTCGAGGACCGCTATAAGCTCATGATCGGCGAATTGATCGAAAATACCCGCGAGTTCGGCGTCGTGTTAACGCTGGAGAAAGGCATCGCTTCGGTGGGCTGCACCGCCCGCATCGACCGTGTTTCGAAAACCTATGACGACGGCCGCATGGACCTGGAAACCACCGGCTACCGCCGCTTCGAGATTGAAGAGCTCAACGAGGAGCGCCCCTACCTGTCCGGCAACGTCACCTTCTTCGACGACGAGTTCGACCCCGCCCCCACGCCCGACGCGCTGATCCACCGGGCCATCGCCGGTTACTACGCCATGCGCGCCCTGAAGAGCGGCGAGAGTCTTCCGGAGCCCCGTCTGAATGACAATCAATTGAGTTTCCAACTCGCCCAAGCCGTCACCGATGTACATGTCCGCCAGACCATTCTGATGTCGCGCAGCGAAACCGAGCGGATCAAACGGCTGGCCGAGCACTTCCCGCTCACCGCCGCCCGCGAGCGCCGCAAGGAGCATTTCCGCACCCTCATTCCGCGCAATGGCCACGCCCGCTTCCTGCCCAGCTCATGACCCGCCAGCACCTCATCATCGACGCGGACGACACGCTATGGGAGAACAATATCTTCTTCGAAAACGCGTTCGACGAGTTCGTCGGATTCCTCGCTCACGCGGACATGTCGCCCGCGCAAGTGCGCGACGCGCTCGACTCGATCGAGACCGTGAATGCGAAGGTGCACGGCTACGGATCGAAGAACTTCGGCCGCAACCTGGTCCAGACTTACCAACAGCTCGCCCAGGGCCCCATAGGCGACGAGGACTTGGCGACGGTCGTATCTTTCGCCGAACGCATACTGGACCACCCGATCATCCTTCGCCCCGGTGTCGAGGAGACTTTGGGCTATCTGCGCGAGAAACATGAGTTGACGCTCTTCACCAAGGGTCACCCGGACGAGCAGCGCATGAAGATCGATCGCAGCGGCTTGGCGCCATTCTTCCATCACGCCGAAATCGTGAAGGAGAAGGATGTCGCGGCGTATCTAAACCTGGGCGCCGCAAAAGGCTTCCAACCGCCGCACACATGGATGATCGGCAACTCGCCAAAGAGCGACGTCAACCCGGCGCTCGCGGCTGGGTATAACGCCGTGTTCCTCCCTCATCCCAGGACTTGGATTCTGGAGCATGAAGAGCTGAATCGGCCATCCGCGCCCGCGCGGCTGCTGGTTCTCGATCACTTCGGCGAGTTACGGGGGCATTTCTAACACGGTCGTAGTAGCTTCTTGCCGCGCTATTGGGCAGGAGTGGTAAACAATCGAGGATCAAATGTCAAATGGCGTGACTGCAGTTACCCTGAACAACGGTTTCGTGCAGGGGTGTATCGGAACACAGCGCGACAATACGATCCTGTGGAACGATCACAACTGAGAACGGAGAAACCGACAATGTTTGAATCCGCTCGTTTCGTTCGCGAAAATGCCGCTTGTCCGATATTCGTCAAGGCGGATGCTTCCAAGATCCGAGGGCGATGTTTATCGACCGGGTATGCGTATATATTCAAACTTCAAACGTTAGAGTGAGCGGGTTCTGTCCAACGCTTAACGGCGCGCTCGTGGTCGTCCGTTTGAATGTCACTGAGCCGGCCGGAACCCTCGCCTTCGTCTTCCGGCGTTCCAGACAAATCTGGGAAGCCGGAAAATCCACATGCTCCAGCTTCAGCTTCAGCGATCCACGAAGGCGACATCCGGTCCCGCGGTGAGCCCCGGCCGTACGATGGCGGGGTGGAATATCTCTCGCGGTACGGCGTGACGAAGTCGGCCCTTGCGGAGTCGGGTCGGAACGAGAGTCCTATCTCGCGCGAACCGAGAATCGGTTCATACTATTTCTATGCCTTTGCCTGCCTCGCCGCCGCCGGTGCGTCACCGCATTGTCCAATTTGGTCCCTATGAATTTCACGTGGGGACCCAGGAATTGCGCAAGCACGGCATTCGGCTCAAATTGCAGGGCAAACCGCTGCAACTGCTCGCCGCGCTTATCGAAAATCCCGGTGAACTGATTATGCGCGCGGATCTGGAAAAACGGCTTTGGCCCACCGGTACCTTTGTGGATTTCGACAACGGCCTGAATACCGCTGCGAAGCGGCTGCGCGCCGCGCTTTCCGACTCGGCCGAAAACCCGCTCTACATTGAAACTCTGGCGCGGTCGGGGTATCGATTTATTGCGCCGATACACTACCTCAATCCGGTTCAGATGGAACGGGAAATACGGCCGCCTGTCCACTCTCCTCGCCAGTATGGATGGATCGCCTTCGTCGCTTTGCTGGCCGCCGGCGCCGGCGCCGGCGCCTGGTTGTATTTTTCAGCGGCCTCATCGGCGCATCCGATATACCGGCAACTGACCTTCCGCCGCGGTCCGGTATTCAGTGCGCGCTTCGCGCCGGGCGGGCAGAGCGTCATTTTCGGGGCTCAGTTCGAGCGCGGCCCCCGCCAGGTCTATATGAACAATGGCGTAAGCCCGGAGTCGCGCTCTCTCGGACATCCCGGTTCATCCGTTTTTTCCGTTTCCCGTCAAGGCGAATTGGCGCTTAATGAACACCTAGGTACCGTGCCCATCAGCGGCGGCAATCTGTCGCGTGTCCCCGCCAACGGCGGTATCCCGGTGCCGGTTGAACGTTCCGTGATGTCCGCCGACTGGGCTCCCGACGGCCGCCAACTCGCCATCGTCCGCATGACGGCGGGCCGCAGTAAACTCGAGTATCCGCCCGGAACGGTATTATATGAAACCGCCGGTTGGATCTCTTCTGTCCGCTTCCATCCAAACGGAGAATTCATCGCTTTCATCGACCACCCGGCCCGCCATGATGACGCTGGCACCGTGCGTCTCGCCAGCCTCAGCGGTGAAATCCGGGCATTGACGGAAAATTGGTTAAGCACGGCGGGGCTGGCGTGGCATCCGAATGGGGAACTGTGGTTCTCCGCCACCCGCGACTTGGCGCCTCCCTCGCTCTGGTCCGTGAATACGGCCACTACAAAACTACGGTCCGTTGCGACGTTTCCGGGAGTCGTCAGCCTCCGCGACATATCTCCGGAAGGTGACGTGTTGCTCACTCGAGACACGAAGCGGCTGGAGTCCATTGCAAATTTTGGCGACGGGGAATTCGATATCTCCTGGCAAGATTGGACCCGTGCGGTCGACGTTTTTTCCGACGGCCGGGTGCTTTTCGACGAGACCGGCGTGGCGACCGGCTCGCGTGCCGTCACCTTTGTCCACTCCCGTTCCGGGACCGCGAGATTGGCTGAAGACCAATTGGCGCTTGCCTTCTCCCCGGACGGATTGTTCGCTCTTACTTTGCCGCACGATAACCGCCGGCAACTTCGCCTCTATCCGTTCACTGGTGGCGCCATCCGCGCTCTCCCCCAATTCGGAGTTACGGTCCAGTGGGCCAAGTTCTTTCCAGACGGGAAACACCTCCTGGCACTGGCGGCTGAAAAGGATAAACCCCTCCGTCTCTACCGGCTTGGGATAAATGGCGGGGAACCCGAGCCGATCTCGGGGCCGGGTATGGTCCGCCACGCCGCCATTAGCCCGGACGGCCGTCGAGTTCTTTACCTCGCCGCCGATGGAAAACTCATGTGCTGGAGCTCGACCGGCGTCGTCGAGGTACCTGCAAAGGAGCCGCTAGCTCCCATTCAGTGGCGGCAAGATGACGCAACCGTGTACGTTCAGCATGTAAAAGGCAGCGGCATCCCTGCCAAAGTATCGCTCATTGACGTGGGATCTGGCCATCTCACATTCTGGAAATGGCTTGGACCAGTTGATCCCGTCGGAGTCGACCAGCTTACTAGGGTGCTGATATCCACCGATGAAAAGGCATACGTCTTCTCGGCTCGGCGAGTCCAATCCGAGCTCTTTCTTGTGCCCGGGTTTCACTGACAGGCATATCATCTAACTGTTTATTATCAGTGGAATAGGGATACAGGAACAAATCAGGTCAGGGCCATTGCGATACGGATGAGATGCGTGCATTGTTGGTGTCACGTTATGATGTCCAAAATCCTACTTACCGCGGCGGTGACAGTCTCGCTCACCGCCCAGCCTGCTCCGGCGCCCGCCCAAGATCGGGTGATGTTTCCAGCGAACTACACGGCAACTTTCAAAAAGCTGTTCACTTTTGACCGCCCCGACAACGGGCAGATCCGGGTGGTCTGGGCCAACGAAATTGCAGCCGGGACTAGACCTTGGGAAGCGTTTCCCTACGGGTCAGTCGTGTTATTTGAATCCTGGACGTCGAAGCGGGACGCATCCGGGAATATTCTGCTCGATGAGAATGGCCGCTTCACTCCGGATGTCTTAGGCACCCTTTTTGTGAAGCGAAAGGAATTCGGGTTCGGAGAAGCCTACCGGAGCAATCGGAATGGCGAGTGGGAGTATGGCGCCTATCGTCCGGACGGTACGACACAAACGGCATCGACGGCGACGGGTGCCTGCGCGATCTGCCACTTGGACGCCGGAGCCCAAAACGACTTCACGTTTCGCCGTGATCGAATGGCGTCCGGGGGAACGGGAGCGGCGCCCCTGGCGACGATGTCGCATTACAGATTCATCCCGGGCGATTTGACGGTAAAAACAGGAACTGTCGTCACTTGGTACAACGATGATCAGGTGCAACATCAGATCAACTCGCCTGACGGCTTTTTCAACAGCCACCACATGACTCCGGGTGCTAGTTTTTCCAAAAAGTTCACCGAGACCGGCGAGTTTGAGATTCGCTGCACAATTCACGCCGGAATGCGGCAAAAAGTCATTGTGAAGGACTAGCAAGGGCGAGGGAGAAGCATTCTCGGTTACAACATGGCCGCGATGCAAAGCGTCCGCCAATGCGCCGGGCCTCCATTGCCTCACGATGCGGTAAGTTTGCTCCGTCGCCGCCTTCAAGCCCGGCCGCCCCACCCACTGGGGCGTTGAGCGAATAGAGACGGTAAGCGGGCGGTACCGTCGCGGTGAGTTCCACGACGGTCTGCCGCATGTCCGTCTTGGCATCGCTGCGAAAGCAAACCGTAACCCGCGATTGACGCGAAACCGGCGCCGCACCGGTATGAAGGGCGATCAACTAGTTGAGAGCGTAAGAACTTTCAGTCGATGTTATCGTCTCAAACCCGCCGCGGTTAAGGAATCTCTGGGGAGTGGAAGCGCATCGTGTCCGTGCACGAAATATCCGGCGTTGAGATTCATGACGCTCGACCTGTCGCCGCGATGTTTGTTCACCGCGTTTCGACGCTATTGGCCTTCGACACAGTTGACTTCAAGCGGTTCACCCCCGGCATCCAGGACCAGTCCGCGATTGGCTTGCGCTGGGCTGGCGTTTCGGCGCCGGCCAAGACCGCGTCCGCATCGTCGATTACAACTTCAATTCCCAGCCTTTTCGGATGACGGGGCGGAGGAGTTTGTTCGCCTCCTCGCTGTTGGTGAAGCGCATCGTTTTGCTGTCCCACATCAGCTTGCCGGGGACGCGGAAGGCGATTACTCCTAATAGCACCCACTCGGTATACGGGACCGCGACGCTGAAGTCGGAGCAGGACATTTCTCCGCCTTTGCAGGCGCGGACCCAGTCGGACATGTGTCCGGGGGAGCGCGGGAGGAGTTGCGGGGGGAGCGTGTAGTCCTTCCAGCGGTTTTCCGGCAGAAGCTTAACGCCTTCGCCGCGTTCCACGGTTGACAGCAGCCCTTTGGAGCCGACGAACACGGCGCCGTTGCCGGTTAGGATTCCGGGCTTTGGAGGGCCAAGCGGTTCCTGGGAACCGTAGACCTTTACATCGGGACCGCCTGCGCCAATGCGGCGGCCTCCCGCCGGACGTCCTGGGCCGCCCGGGCGGGGTGCGGGGCCGCGGCCCTTCTCGCTCAGGTTACCGCTGCGGGGGAGAACGAGTTCGCCTTCTACACCAGGCACTTTGTAGGCGTCGGGATCGTCTGGCGTGGCGGAGTCGTGCCAGTAGACGGACACCGGGGCCAAGCCGCCGCGCTGCGGAAAATCGAACTTGATGACAGCTCGCGTGGGGAAGGTCCACTTACTTTGGTTCTCTTGGCGGAGCAGCTCCACGCTGGTGGGTGCGCCCAGTTGCAATGCCAGATTCACGGGGCCCAGCGCGTGGATGCCCCAATTGCCTAATTGACCCGTTCCGAAATCGAAGAAGCCGCGCCAGTTGTACGGGACGTAGTCCGGGCTGAAGGCGCGCATGTTCGACGAACCGATCCATAGATCCCAATCGACGTTTGGCGGAACGGAGGACTCGCCGGCGGGTTGTTGGAACCCGGTGGGGTGAGTGCCCGGGGTGGACGAAGCGTGTACTTCCGTGACATCGCCGATGACGCCGGACCAGATCATTTCCGCCGTCGCGCGAATGGCTTCATGGGAATAGCCTTGATTGCCCATTTGCGTCGCCACCTTGTACTTCGCCGCGGCGTCGCGAAGCAGGCGGGCTTCCCACACCGTTCGCGTTAACGGCTTCTCGACGTAGACGTGTTTGGCCCGCTGCATAGCGTTGAAGGCCACGGTCGCGTGCATGTGGTCGGGGATGCCGACGGTAACCGCGTCGATGTTCTTGCCTTCCTTGTCGAGCATGACGCGGAAATCTTTGTACTTCGCCGCCTTCGAATATTTCTGAAAATTTTCGGCGGCGCGCTTCTCGTCGACGTCGCACAGCGCCACGATGTTCTCCGTTTGGGCCACCTGATTCAGGATCACGCCGCCTTGGCCGCCGCAACCGATGGCGGCGACATTGAGCTTGTCGTAATAAGGCTTGTAGCCAAGGGCGCGCAGCGAGGGAACGCTGCCAAAACCGGCGGCCGGGACGGTGCCGGCGAGCAATGATCCGAAGAAAAAGTAGCGGCGATTCATATCGAGGTCATCGTACCAAACAGGGCGATAATGGGTGACGATGCGACTCGACAATACCGCGCAAGGTGTGTACCCCATCGCGCCGACGCCGTTCTTTCCCGATGGCCGGATTGACTTTGACTCGATTGACGGACTGACCGATTTCTACCTGCGAGCGGGGGCGACGGGTTTGACGGTCCTCGGCATCATGGGCGAGGCGCCGAAATTGGAACAGAGCGAAGCAATTGCGGTCGCCACGCGATTTATTGAGCGCGCGAATGGCGTTCCGGTGATTGTGGGCGTATCGTCGCCGGGGTTTGCCGCGATGACTTCGTTGACCCGGGCGGCAATGGACGCCGGCGCGGCGGGCGTGATGATTGCGCCGCCGCCGTCGTTGCGGACGGACGACCAGATTGTGACCTACTTTCGGCAAGCCGTGGAAGCCATTGGCCCGGACGTGCCTTGGGTGCTGCAGGACTATCCGCTGACCTTGACGGTTGTGATGACTCCGGCGGTTATTAGGCGGATTATCACCGAGAATCCTTCGTGCGTGATGTTGAAACATGAAGACTGGCCGGGGCTGGAGAAGATCTCGGCATTGCGGGGCTTCAGTAAAGACGGGTCGATGCGGGAGATTTCGATTCTATGCGGGAATGGCGGGTTGTTTCTCGACTTTGAGATGGAGCGGGGCGCCGATGGCGCGATGACCGGGTATGCGTTTCCGGATATGCTGGCGGACGTGGTTCGGCTGCAGAAGGCCGGGGAGCGGGACGCGGCGCACGACCTGTTTGATGCACATTTGCCGCTGCTGCGCTATGAGCAACAGCAGGGGGTTGGGTTGGCGGTGCGGAAATATGTGATGATGCGGCGGGGAATGATTGCGTCAGACGCACAGCGGAAGCCGGGGACGGGGTTGACGGCGTTGGCTAAGCTGGAAGTGGAATACTTGCTGGCACGGGTGGGACGGGTGGATGGACGGGCGCGATTAGGCGAAATACCATGACAAAACCGAATGATGTATTTACTTGCGTTGGCCAAAAACCAATGGTAGGCTGATGTCACGTGGAGTGATTTAGGTGTCAGCTTCCGGCTGATCCAAGCTACTTGCAACCACGGTAAAAAGTGCTAAACGCGAATCGGGCCTCCCTCAGGACCTGCCTCTTTTTCTCCCTGACAGCCGGTTTGCAAAAGGTCAAGGAGAATAGGTATGTCTACCGGTTTGACTTCACGCGAGGATGGCGAATTATTGCTGGTGCGGCTGCGAGTGGAATCGCGTCAATTGGAAGAAGTGCTGGAATCGTTGGCGGCGCTTCCTTTCCCGGTGAATCCGGACTTGCGCCATGTGGGTTTGCACAGCATTGTGGAGTTTCCGGCCTATGAGAACCGGCTGCCGACAGTGAATGCCGCGTTAACGCCGTTTGAACTTACGGCGGAGACGCTAAGCATGTTTGACGCCATCCGGGGGTAGATGACTTGCGGAATATTTCGCCGGAGCATTTTCATGCGATCTTGAGCATGGTGATTACCTAGGCGTGTTCGGGAGAGTGCAAGTAGTTAAATCGTCGGGAGCGTAACGCCGTTCGACACGCGGCCGTTCGATTCGACGCGCAGCGCGGTGACATCGCCGGCGGGAACGCCATCCGGCACGATGAAGTTGATCTGGTCCAGGCCCGCGAAGCCTGGGGCGCGGCCGGCGTAAAGGATTTGGGCTTCAAGATTTCCGACGAAGAGTTTGGGCTGGATGCGCGCCCACTGGAGACCGTCACGGGTTTCGGTGGCGCCGAGGCCGGTGAGATAGAGGCTGATGGCGTCGCCGGCGCGCGCTTTGGATTGGGTCGTTACGACTACGCCGGAACTGGCCTGGATGGCCGACGCCGCGCCGCTTCCGGTACCGGTTTGGGTGAAGACGGCGGGGACGGCGGGCTCGATCAGCACATTAATCTTGTGGGCGCCGGCGGGGGTTGTTACCGTAAGTGTTATCAGGCCGCTTGCGTCCTCCGGGAGAATGGCGTTGATCTGGGTGGGGCCTGCGAATTGGAGGCCGATGGGGCGGCCGGCGGACAGGATTTGCGCGCCGGCCAGAGTGGTGGGCAATGGGAGGGACTGGGCGGCGGCGCTTTCCGCGGCGAGAGCGACGCCGTAGAGGCTGACGAACATCCCGGGGGCGAGCGTGCGCGTAGGGACGCGGCCAGCGGCGGGAACGACGGCCGTGGCGCGGGGGCCGGGCTTTACGACCGCCACCGAGTAGAGGCCCGCCGTGATGGTCTGGGAGGCGGTAGTGTTGCCGCTGGGGGCGTTGACAGTCAGATTTTGCGCGCCGGCGGCGATTTGCTCGGCGTAGAAGTAGTCGGACACTTTTTGCAGTGGCGAGGTTCCGGCGGTGACGGCGGTGACGCCGGCGATGGGATTGTCGTCTTTATCGCGGGCGACGACGAGGAGACCGCCGCGCGTGTCGGCCGCCAACGAGGCGCCAAGAGTGCGCCATTCTTCGGTCCCGGTAAGGAAGCTGCGGATTACGCGCCAACTCAGGTGATCGTCATTGTTGACGTTGGCGAGATATGGCGGACGGTTGCAGCCGGCGGCGACGAGAGCGAGCGCGCCGACGTCGGTATGGCAGTACGGAACAACGCGGGTGCGGTCGGGATCGGTGGCGAAGGAGAGGGTGGCGGATGGGACGGGGATAAGGCCGTCGGTGCCATTGGCGACGCTTCCGATGACGGCGATGGAATCGACGCCTCGCAGATCGTCGCCGCCTTGATTCCAAGTGGCCAGATCGAAGATGAACTGACTGCCCGGGACGACAGCGCGGACTTGCGGGTCGGATCCGCCGACGGAGAGCAGTGTGGGCGCGAGGCCGGGGCCGAAGTGGGGAGTGCCGAGGTAGACGACTTTGCGGATTTTGTGGTTTGGAGGGGGCGTGAAAAGGCCGGGCGGCGTGGACCTTTTTCCGGCGAGATGAGCGCGGAGAATCAGGCCGCCGATAGAGTGGGCGATCACATCGACCTGAGGGGCATTGATGGCCACCAGCTCCGCCGTAAGAAACTCGGCCAGATTTTCGATTGACGGGCGGGTGGCGCCGGCCGGGGCGGCGACGACGCAGTTATTGAAAAACATTACCTCGCGGCCGAGGTCGCGGAGATGCTGGGGAAGCTGGCCAAAGGTGCTTTCGGCGGTGACGGTGCCGCAGGGAGGAACCTGGTATCCGTTGATGACGACGACGGGTTGGGAAAAGGCGGGAAGCGCGAACAGCAAGAGCGAAAAACAGCGCATTGACCCATTGGAACACGAAGGCCGCCCTACAAGGGGCGGCCTTCGGCGATACTAATTTTCGTGGGGTGTCAGGGGCGTCCGACGTTTTCGGCCTGTAGGCCTTTGGGGCCGGTCTTAACCTCGAATTCCACCTCCGTGCCCTCATCAAGGGTCTTGTAACCATTCATTTGAATGGCGGAAAAATGGACGAAGACGTCCTCACCACTGGCACGCTGGATGAAGCCGTAGCCCTTCGCAGCGTTAAACCATTTCACGACACCTTTTTCTCTCACTACCGATCTCCTAATGCTAAACACCAAACCGCGCCATAAAGACCGTGAGGGCTGGAACCCTTCGGCCGGATGGGGAATATGCGGATGGCTTGTTGCTCGGAGTATTGTCTCAGAAGGTCCGCCGGAAGGCAACCTATTTTTTCACGGATGCAAGAAATCTAGGCAAGCAGTTTCTTGACGACTTCGCCATGGACGTCGGTCAGGCGGAACTCGCGGCCCATGAAACGGTAGGTGAGGCGGGTGTGATCGAAGCCGAGGAGGTGGAGAATGGTCGCCTGCAGATCGTTGATATGCACCTTGTCCTCAAGAATATTCAGGCTGAAATCGTCGGTTTTGCCGATGACCTGGCCGGTTTTGACGCCGCCGCCGGAGAGCCAGATGGAAAAGCCGTTGGGATTGTGGTCGCGGCCCGCGCTTTCGGCGTCTTCGGGGCGGCGCATCTCCGACATGGGAGTGCGGCCGAATTCGCCGGCCCAAACGACGAGCGTATCTTCGAGCAGGCCGCGTTGTTTAAGGTCCTTGATGAGCGCGGCGGAAGGCTGGTCGGTGGTCTTGGTTTGTTTCGGCAGGTTTTGATTGATGCTGGCGTGGTGGTCCCAGGAGGCGTGCATCAACATGACGAAGCGAACGCCGCGTTCGATCATGCGGCGGGCGAGCAGGCAGTTAGTGGCGTAGGCGTTCGGCGGGTCGCCGATGCCGTACATGTCGAGAGTGGCGGAGGTTTCCTTGGAGAAATCGAGCAGTTCAGGGGCGCTCGACTGCATGCGGTAGGCGAGTTCGTAAGAGTGGATGCGAGCGTTGATCTCTTCGTCGCCGGTCTGCGTTTGGTGGATGCCGTTCATGTCGCGGATGGCGTCGAGGCGGGCGCGCTGGGTTTGATCGCTGATGCCGGCGGGGTTGGTGAGATAGAGAATCGGGTCGCCGGAATTGCGGAATTGCGTGCCGGAATAGGTGGACGGCAGGAAGCCGTTGGAGAAATTATCCGTGCCGGCGCTGGTGCCGACGCCGCTGCTTAAGACGACGAAGCCGGGGAGATTTTCCGACTCGCTCCCAAGGCCGTAGAGCGCCCAACTGCCCATGGACGGGCGGCCCACCTGATTGTGGCCGGTGAAGAGTTGAAGCTGGCCGGGATGGTGATTGAACTGGTCGCTGAACATGGAGCGGACCAGACAGATGTCGTCGGCGATGGAGGCGGTGTGGGGGAGCAGGTCCGACAGATCCATGCCGGCCTGGCCGTACTTCTTGAACGTCCGGGGACTGCCGAGGACGGCGGCGGTGGGCTTGATGAAGGCCAGCTTCATGTCCTTGGTTAGCGACGGCGGGAGCGATTTGCCGTGCCATTCGTTGAGCAGCGGCTTGGGGTCGAATAGATCCATCTGGCTGGGCGCGCCTTCCTGGAACAGGAAAATGACGCGCTTGGCTTTGGGCGCGAAGTGGGGCTGCTTGGGGGCCATGGTGGCGCCGTAGCCGTTGCGGGCGAACAGGTCGCCGAGGGCGATCGTGCCGAGTCCGCCGGTGATCTTCTGGAGGAACTCGCGGCGTTTTTGGATGGCGGTAAAGTTCACGTTGGTTACTCGCGGTTGACGAATTCGTCGAGGTTCATGAGCACGCTGGCGAGGCCGGTCCAGGCGGCGTGTTCGGTGCGATCAATGCCGGGGACGGCTCGGACGGGGAGGGTTTTCTCGCTGGCGAACAGGGTGCGTTGCTGGTCAAGATAGCGGGAGAGGCGCTCGATTTCGGTGGGGCGGGCATCGCGATTCAGAACGAGTTGCGATGCGTATTGGATGCGGTCTTTGTTGGTGGCAGGGCCTTCGCGAAGGAGGCGGAGGGCGAGGGTTTCGGCGGCTTCAAGGAAGACGGGATCGTTGAGGAGATTCAGGGCTTGGAGTGAGGTATTGGAACGGAAACGGCGGCAGGCGGCGGTGGTGGAGCGAGGCGCGTCGAAGTTCATCAACAGGGGATACGGGGTAGTTCGTTGGAAGTGGATGTAGAGGCCGCGGCGATACTGTTCCGTGCCAGGGGAGACATCCCATTTGGTGCCGCGGGAATAGCCGATGGAGGTGACGCCATCGGGCTGCGGAGGCTTGATGCTGGGGCCGCCGATCTTGCTTGTGTCAAGCAGACCCGCGGCGAAGAGGGCGGCGTCGCGGATGTTCTCCGCGTTCAGGCGGACGCGCGACTGGCGGGCAAGCCACTTGTTCTCGGGATCCGTTTCGGCGAGGTCCTTGCGTGCGCCGGAGGACTGTTTATATGTGGCGGACGTGACGATGGTACGGATGATTTGTTTGCGGCTCCAGCCGTTGTCCTTGAACTGTGTCGCGAGGTGGTCGAGCAGTTCCGGATGGGAGGGGCGCGCGCCCATGACGCCAAAGTCTTCGGCGGTTTTTACGATTCCCGCGCCGAAAAGTTCCTGCCAGATTTTGTTCACCGCGACGCGAGCGGTGAGCGGATTTTCAGGGGCGGTGAGCCAGTTGGCGAGGTCTAGACGGGTGGCGCGGAGGCCCTGTTTTTTCAGGGGCGGGAGGAAGCTGAGGCCGTCTGGCTCGACGGGGATGCCGAACTGTTTGAAGTCGCCGCGTATGCGGAGATGGGACTGTTCAGGAGTTGCGTTTTCAAGCAGCGTGTAGGCTTGGGTGAGTTGCGGGTAGGCGTCGTCAAGCTCGCGTAGCTTTTTGTCTAAGATGTCGAACTTAATCTCTTTATAGACCTTTTGGCCGATCGCGAAGTGGTAGTTGCGAATGAAATGGACTTCGAGAATTCGTTGCTCGCGGGCGGTACGCTGGGCGGCCGGTTTCCTGATAATGCGTTCGCCGTCGCCGCCTTCGGTTAGCTTGAGCAGGCAGTCCCAGGCGAGATCCCAGTCGGTGCGGCGGCCGGGATTTTTGAAGGCGTCGAGCATATCGGCTTCCCAGGAGGGCTGTTTGGCGCGGACGTTGTATTGAGCGATCAGGGCTTCGCGTTTCTCTTCATACTCGGCGGCCTTGCGCATCCAGAGGCCCGTTTCACCGGGGAGCGGGGCGTCGATATCTTCTTCCTCGGCGTTGTCGAAGAAAGCGTAGAGCTGATAGAAATCCCGCTGTTTAATGGGATCGTATTTGTGGTCGTGGCACTGCGCGCAACCGGTGGTGAGGCCGAGCCAGACGGAGCCGACGGTGGAAGCGCGGTCAACCACATTTTCGAAACGGAACTGCTTGCTATCGATGCCGCCCTCGCGATTGGTGAGCGTGTGGCGGTGGAAACCGGTAGCTACTTTTTGCTCGATAGTAGCGTTGGGAAGAAGATCGCCGGCCAGTTGTTCGCGCGTGAACTGGTCGAAGGGCATGTCGCGGTTAATGGCGTCGATGATCCAGTTGCGCCAGCGCCAGGACCAGGGGCGGACCCAGTCTTTTTCGTAGCCGTCGGAGTCGGCGTAGCGGGCCTCGTCCAGCCATTGGCGAGCCCACTTCTCGCCAAACTGCGGGGAGGATAGTAGGCGGTCGACCTGTTTTTCGTAGGCGTTTTCCGAACGGTCTTCAAGGTATGACTGCATTTCCGCGGGAGTGGGCGGGAGACCGATGAGGTCGAGCGAGAGGCGGCGGAGCAGGGTGGGTTTTGCGGCTTCCGGCGAAGGAGCGATGGATAGCTTGGAAAGTTGTGCGCGGACGAAATGGTCAATTGCGTCTTTGGGCGCCTCGGGCTTGCGGATAGGTTGAAAGGCCCAATGGCGGGATTGCTGCGTGGTGGTTTTGGCGGCTTCGCGATTGGGATAGTTGGCGCCTTCGTCGATCCATGTCCTGATGACGGCCACCTGTTCGGCGGGCAGGCCTTTCGAGCCCATTGGCATGGGAGTCAGCCCGTTGGCGCCGGTAATTCGTTGGATCAAAAGGCTGGCCGCGCTGTTACCCGGGAGAATGACTTTGCCGCCGTAACCGCCAGCGAGGGCGGAGCCGCGATCATCGAGCCGCAAACCGGATGTCTGTTTCGACGGTCCGTGGCAGGCGTAGCATTTGGCGGCGAAGATCGGCTCTATGCTTTTGACGAAATCGACCGGCTGCGCTGACAAGGCGCCAATCGCGAATGCAATAACTATCGGAGTGCGTTGCACTTCTTTCATTTTAGCGTGAGGTTGGATCGAGCCGTGATTCAGAATCACCGGCAGGAGTGGGGGATCCTGTCGAGCGTGACAACGAAGTCCCTCATCGACGTTTTGCAGGAAGAGTTTCACCTCAAATTCACCTCGTCCATTGTTGCGGGTGGATTGTCCAAGCCTATGACCTCACCGTGACGGAGGCGGAGAAGGTCCTGGGCGTTTCCCGGCCAAAGCTCTCCATCTTGCTGGACGCGAAGGCGGGTCTTTTTTGGTTGACGGCGCTACGCTTCCAGGCCGCGTGAACTTCGTGACACAGAGGCCCGTATCCGGTAGTCTGGGAAGAGCGGGAGTAAAAACGATGGAAGTTCATTTTACTCATGAGCAGGAGATGCAGTTGGCGCAGATTGCTCGCCGCGACGGAAAGATCGACGCGGGCGA
Source organism: Bryobacteraceae bacterium (assembly GCA_046155405.1). Classification (GTDB taxonomy): domain Bacteria; phylum Acidobacteriota; class Terriglobia; order Bryobacterales; family Bryobacteraceae. Next base: position 27,868 of record JBJXFL010000075.1, read on the forward strand.
GCTATTGAAGGACGCGGCCTTGCGGTTGTTGGCCGAGGAGGCGCGTTTCCATACCGCTGTGCTGGAAGGCAAAGCCTACGCCGACCGCGGCGAGTTCATCGAGGAAGAAGAGATGGACGCCCGCTTTGAGCAGATGCTCCGCTCCTAATGCATATTCGCTGGACGCCGCCCGCCGCAGCGGACATGCAGAGCGTCAACGACTACCTGAAAGAGCGTCAGCCCGAGTACCGCCAGCCGACCCTGCGTAAGCTCTATGGGAAAATCCGCGCCTTGAAGGCCGCGCCGGCCCGGGCGTGTTGAAGGGACGCGGGAAATTTTATTTCCGCCCACGCATTACGTCGCCGTGTACCGCGTCAACGGACAGACCATCGAGATTTGGCGCATCTATTACACTGCGCAAGATCGGCCGTAGCACAGTAGCTTGCGGGCTCCGAACTCCTCATCGGTCGCTAAATGTTGTGAGCTGAGCGTGACACGGGTTTAACTCGGCTAGGGGAATGAGCACGAAGGAGCGTTCATGGATCAATGGGTGGGGGATGGTGAGGTGCGGCGTTTTCACGATCAACGCGTTGAAGTAGAGGATGTCGATGTCGATGTTGCGGGGGCCTTTGTCGACAATTTTCCGGCGGCCCATGGCGCGCTCGACGCCCTGGGTTCGTTTGAGCAGTTCAAAGGCGAAATGTTCCGTGCAGGCTTCGACGACCATGTTCAAGAAGTACGGTTGATCGAGCACGTAGGCGGGTGCGGTTTCAATGATGCTGCTGCGGCGGACGGTTTCGACACCTTGGGCGGCGAGGCGAACAATGGCTTCATCGAGCAGCGCCCGGCGGTCGCCGAGATTGGAGCCGAGGGCAAGGTAAACAGTCGTCAAAACAGGTTTTGCTGGGCCGTGGGCGGCGGAGGTATTTTGAAGTACTCGAAGGCGCGGCGGGTGGCGACGCGGCCCCGGGGCGTGCGGTCCAGGAAACCGAGCTGCATCAGATATGGCTCGTAGACGTCTTCGATGGTCGCTTCTTCCTCGTCGATGGATGCGGCAATGGTCTTGATGCCAACGGGACCGCCGGAATACTTTTCGAGGACGGTCATCATGATCTTCTGATCGATCTCGTCGAGGCCAAATCGATCCACTTCCAGCATATCGAGGGCCGTCATGGCCACGGCATGCGTGACGTCGCCATTGGCGCGCACCTGGGCGTAGTCGCGGACGCGGCGGAGCAGGCGGTTGGCGATGCGCGGCGTGCCGCGAGCGCGGCGGGCGATTTCGGCGGCGCCGGGTTCGTCCACCCGCACCTGCAGCAGGCCCGCGCTGCGCAGGACGATGGTGGTGAGGTCGTTAATATCGTATGGATTTAACCGGAGCACCAATCCGAACCGGCCGCGGAGCGGCGCGCTGATCAAGCCCTGGCGCGTGGTGGCGCCGATGGCGGTGAAGCGGTTGATGTTCATGGAATGCGTACGCGCGCCGGCGCCGGTGCCGATCATGATATCGACGCGGAAATCTTCGAGAGCGGAGTAAAGAATCTCCTCAATGTCGGGTAGCAGCCGGTGGACTTCGTCGACGAAGAAGACCTGCTTGTCGCGTAGATTTGTGAGCACGCCGGTAAGGTCGAGCTTCTTTTGAATGATCGGCGCGGCGGTTTGGTCGAAAGCGACGTCGAGCTCGCTGGCGATGATATTAGCAAGCGTAGTTTTACCAAGGCCGGGCGGGCCGTAGAGCAGCACGTGATCGAGCGCGTCGCCGCGTTGTTTCGCGGCTTCAATCGCGATCGAAAGATTTTCTTTCAATCGGGCTTGGCCGGTGAAGTCGGCAAGGCGGCCGGGCCGGAGGGCGACTTCGAACTGCCGTTCGCTATCAAGCGCGATGCCGGAAATGAGTTCCCGATCCTTCGTCACCGGACTAACTCCATGGCCTTGCGGAAGAGCGCCTCGAAGTCGCCGTCGGGCAGGGCGGCTCGAGCTTTACGAACAGCGATTTCGGCGGCGGGCCGTTGCGAGCCAAGGTTGACGAGGGCGCTGATGAGATCGAGGTCGAGTTCCGAGAGCAGCGGTCCTTTGTCGAGCGGACCGGGAGTCGTCGAACCGGCGATGATGAGGTCGAGCTTGTCGCGCAGTTCGACCACCATGCGTTCCGCGGTCTTCTTTCCGACGCCCGGGATGCGCGTCAACTGCGCGATGTCGCTGGTTCGTATGGCTTGCACCAGTTCCGGCGGCGCGATTCCGGATAGCGCCGTCAGCGCGACTTTCGGGCCGATACCACTGACCGCAATCAGCTTTTCAAACAGTAGTTTTTCCTCCGGCGTGTGGAACCCATAGAGCAGCATGGCGTCTTCGCGCACATGCATGTGGATGCGCAGTTTCGCTTCGGCGCCCACGTCGGGCAGACGCGTAAACGTGGACACCGGAATGTGAACTTCATAGCCCACGCCGCCCGTTTCCACAATCACCAGGTTCGGGTGCTTTTCCAGCACGCTGCCGCGCAAGTGGGCAATCATCGTAAACTCACATTCTACATGGCACGGCGATTATTCTTTGTTCCGGAGGTGCGCCGCGACGAGGCGGAATTGACCGGCGACGCGGCCCAGCATCTGGTGCGCGTGCTGCGGGTGGAGGAGGGACAACAGTTTGAGATTTCCGATAATCGGCATCTATATTTGGCGACGGTCACGACGGCGCGGAAGAGCTCGGTGGTTTTTAAAGTGACGGAGCGGCTGCCCGATTTGGCGCCCATTCCGGACGTCACGTTGCTGGCGAGCCTGTTCAAGTTCGACCATTTTGAATGGTTGCTGGAAAAGGCCACGGAGCTGAATGTGGCGAGGATTGTACCGGTGATCGCGGAGCGCAGCGAGCGCGGACTGGAGCGGGCCGCGCCGAAGCGGAAGGAGCGTTGGGAGCGGATATTGCTTGAGGCGAGCCAGCAGTGCCGGCGGATGACGCTGCCGGTGATCCGGGAAACATTGAAGTTTCCGGCGGCGCTAACGATGGAAGCGACGCATCGAATTCTATTGGACGAATTGCGCCAAGGGCCGCCATTGGCGCGTTTGGCGGTGAATACGGGGGAGAGCGTGGCACTGTTGTTGGGACCGGAGGGCGGATGGACAGAGAAGGAACGGGAATCGGCGTTGGAGGCGAGGTGGATGGCGCGAAGCGTGGGACCGAATGTGCTGCGCGCCGAGACGGCGGGAATGGCGGCGTTGGCGACCGTGTCTCAGGTGCTTATGGACGCACTGCGCGGTTAAGCGGCAGAGGGTATCACAGGGTGTGCCGCCACCACCCCCATCGTAAGGCACCAACCCATTGCCTGGGCGCACACTATTTCGGCACCAACCCAAGAATCGACGAAATGTCGATTTGAAGTAGCTGTCTCCCGCCTACGGTGATCTTTGTCGTTAAGAAACCTGGGGCATCCTCCTCCCGCGTGGCTTGCGAACCGGCCGGTGCGGCGGATCGCACGTCGGAACCCTGAGGTTGTTTTTTCGCCGCGCTTCGCTCAAACTTGACACCGCCCGAAATGATCAATCCATGCGCCTGACCTTGCTCGGCAAACATGATGGGCACGGGAATCACCCTGGGCGGCTTATTCTCGAAGCGCTCGGCTGGCACTCGTCTGATCTTGTGTAGATCCGCAGGAGTGACGCTCGCCATGAAGTTCATCGCGCGATTCAAAACGAGTAGCCCCTTCAGCATCCGCATCTCCACTCCCAGTTCGCCCGGATAGTTCATCAGGTTCGGCACATGCCTGGTCAGGCTTGCCGCAAAGCGCTCCGCACAGGGTGGCGGCGGACCATCATCCACACCCCCGGCCCGGACGACGATCCTTGGGTTACGGAACCATAGCGCGAGTCCGGGCAGGCCGCCGTCTGCCTCGTATGTTGTCTCAAGGGCGAAGAAGTTGACATACTCCCCCAGCGCGATGGGTTGCCCCTTCCGGGCTTGCTCCCGCGCCGCACTGATGCAAAGGCCAAGTTCGCTCGGTCCGTAAAATAGGTCTGAAGGTACCCCGTACCCGCCGCCGAGCCGTTTGAGCCAATAGTCGGCGGTTAGCAACGTATGCTCGGTCCTGGATCCAGACAATATTGCGGTCACCACCGGGCTGTTTGCCAGCGGCTTGTACACAATCTTGTATGCGTCGTTCAGATCGCGCCGCAGCACGGAATTCCGGAAGAAGTCCTCCAGCAGAAATCGCCCGAGAATCTGTTTCCGCTCACGGCCGCGCGGCGGATTGTCCAGCAGCTCTTTGGCCTCTGGACTTATCTCCGCATTCAACAACGGCCACAAATCGTCCATCTGGCGTGCCTGGTTGAGGAATGCCGCTAACCGCGCCCGCGCGCTTTTCGGCGGCTTCGCCGGGTCGGCTTGACGTAATGCCTCCAGGTCCGCATCCCGATTGAGACGCTTTCGCAAAGCCTGTGCATACGGGTGGGAATTTGCCAACAAAGTGTCCGCAAACCGGCGGCAATCCAGGATGTCATGCCCCTGGAAAGCTTCGGTCCCACGCCGGGTGAAATCGAGTGAGAAACCGAAGTCGTCTGTTTCCAGGGCGCCGCGGGCCAACTGGGCGACATGATCCCGATAGAGCATGGACATCGGTCCCTCGCGGGTCGCATAAAGGAAAAACCTATTCTCTTCCGGCACGTACTGTGCGCCGGCCAACTCGCCGAACTCCACGCGATGGAACCACGCGCCGATGACAGTAGAGCTATCGAGTGCGTCCGGCGGCGGCTGGCACCACGCGGATTGCCGTGCCAGCCCAACAATCAGCAGGAGAGTGAAGCATGCTCCGCGCCTCATGGGAGTCTCCTGGTCATGTTTCTGAGGGTGACGGTAGTGCTTGCGCCGTAGTACCGCGCCCGGCCTCCAAAACCGCCGGCGAGCAGATCAAGTTGCATATATACTGGGCCCCCGCGATGGAAGGCCCAACTAACTCCGGCGGAGCCGCTACGCTGACGAGGCTCCAACACCGGCTTGCCGTTCTCAAAGTAGCGGTTTTGTCCTTCCAACGTGTACTGCACCCACCCCGTCAGGCGGTTGGCGCCGGACTTGAGAAGCCGCGTGAAGCCGGCCTGGGGTCCGTATTCGGCTCCATAACGCGGGGCGTCCGGGGCGGATGGAGCTTTCGCCCGCGAAACTCCAAAGCTGCCGAACACCAGGCTGCGCGGACCGGTGGGCTGATTAAGCGTCAACGCCGCACTCGAGTACCCGGCCCGTCCGCGCATCGGCGGGCCGTAGGAAATGTCACCCTGGACACGGGATGCAAGTGTGAACGTCGCCCCCGCGGTCGCTTGACCAAAGGAAACGTCGGTGGACTTTGGGATGGGAAACGCATCGTCCGTCCTATTCACACTGAGCGCCGATTCAGCGAACACCGTCAACGCGGAGTGCCCGGACCGGTTGCCGGCTCTTTCCCATACATTCCACAGGAACCGCGGCCGCACCTGGTAACCGTTAATGCTCGCGCCGTAGCGGAAGTCCTCCACCTTGCCAAGCCTCACGATGCGTTGCGTACCTGCGTTGGCTAACTGTTGGTGCGAGAAATGGACTTCGATATCCGTCTTCTTGGTCAAGTCTATTTCCGTCACTGGAGTGCAAGTGTCCGCCGGGTCCACCAGACACGCTTGGAGGCTGGTCTTTAACGAAGAAGTCGGTAAGTCAAATACAACCCGTGAAGTAGCAACCCCTCCCGGATCGGTGTACCCATAGGACCGAAGCCGGCCGATAGAGCCGTCGCGGGTGGTGCGCGCCGAGAGGGTGACAGTTAAATTCGGTATCGGCTTCCCGGCGGCGTCTTTCACTTCTACCTTGGCGCTGATCTCAACATCGCCGCCAAAGTAGGTCGGGGTCCGCTGCAGCACGCGGCGAACGACGGGCTTGCCGGCAAAGCGGACCGTGACATCCGGCACATCGGCGGCGTGTGCCGGCGCGAGCATTGTAGCCAGTCCGAGGCAGCACAGGTATTTCATTTGGGTGCCTCTTTTTTTGCATTGTCATTGATGGCGGAACCTGGCTTATTGTCCGGACAACCGCTCAAATCCACTCCCCCGATTTCAATCTTGCCGGCAATTGCACCCACAAATGGCCGGGCAAATGCAGCACTCACTTTGAGACTGAAATCCCTACCGCCGCGCGCATTCTGAGTAATACCAGCCGCCGAGACGCCGACGCCATCCGTCACCACCTGCCGCTCGGCCGCGATCAGCGTCTGCACAGGGAGACAAGGTGGAAACGTCTTGACAATGAACTTTTTTGGCAGCGGACTAGTCGAAACAAACACTCCATCCGGCTGTACATCGAGAACAATGAGGTCTCCGGCACTGCCGTCCGCTTTCGGAGGCTCGCGAAACGACACCTTCTGTACTCTCGCACCGGTAGTTTCGATGTATCCGGCGAATGCGACGGGTTTCGGCTTGACATCGGAACTCTCCTGCGCGAGGGCGAAAGAGCCAGCGCCATACAAGAAAAACACCACGAACTTATACATACAAACTCCTTCCTTTTGTTTGTTCGAAACTTGGTAGCTTTGGTCGAACCGGCCGCGACCGGCTTCAACCGTGCCGGCTGACGCGACCCATACGCTGCCCGCTCATTAGACGGGGACCCGCTTTCACGGGCCCCCGCCGCGGAAACGGATTACGGCGTCGAAACCGCCTGCTCTGCCCGGCTCGACCGAACCGGTTCGGGCTTTCCTTCCAACTTCACGACGCTGGTTCGCTCGCGCCCGCCTTCGATGAATGTCACCTGTAGCCGCGCTCCGCCGCCGGACTTCATCTTTACGGGCACTTCGACGCTCGAACCGGCGCGGACCAGAAGCGGCATCGGGGCCTCGGGGGTTACCTCGAAGCCGCCTCCCTGCACGGTCAGCTCGCTCACGCTGATAGGCGCCGCGCCATTATTGCGGATCACAAGCCCTGCGGCGTTCGAGCCTGAAAACCCGAGCCGCGCCGGCATCTCTACCTTGGTCGCCGGCCCACGCCGATGGTAGTGGCGGTAGACGAGAAGCCCCCCAACGACAGCGCCGCCAAGCAACGCGGTCTTAATGGCGATTGATTTTCCGGAGTGCAAGCCGGGCAACTGGCCGGCCTGACTGACCCACGCTTCCCGTTTACCGGTTTCCCCGCCGCCGCCCGCGCGGAGCGGGATCGCGGAGACGAGAATTGTAACTTGAAATAGAGTGAAGAGTTTTGAATTCGTCATACTCCCTCCTTCACCCTATGAATGATTGTTGGGGATATTTATGACGAGACTTTTTCAAAAAACTCCGCGGATTACTCCACGCGCAGATTGAACGGGAATGACCTGACCGTTCGCCCGAACTGATCATTCAAACGAATGACGTATGATCCCTGCGGGAGGTGCGTCGCCGCAAAAACCGCGGTCACCCGGCCTGTGCCATTCTCCGTCCGCGCGGCCAGCCGGTCATGGGATGCGCGCTTCTTCCCATCGGCATCCAGTAGCACCGCCGAATAATTCTCCCCAGCCGGCAATTCCTCGGCAACCAGCGTGACTTCCACGGCCGCCACATCTTTACTTAGCCGGTAAATCACCGTGGCCCCGCGTTCACTCTTGCTAACCTCCGAAGCCTGAAGAATCAGCCGTCCGAAGGCGGATGCCACCGGCGGGGGCGGCGCCAAGGAGGCGGAGAGCGTTGCCAATCTTTTATCCAATGCCCGGTTCTCAGAATATAAGTAGGCCGCAAAACCGAGTATCAACACTTGTCCGAATGCGAGGGCCACCGCCAACCGTCGGTTCACCGAAAGTCCCGGGCTCACGGCGTGAACTCCGGATCCCACCTGTCGCTGAATAGCGCGTGCAAACTCCACGTTCTTCCACCGGTGGGGATTCGCTCGGAAAAACTTTTCGAACTGGCTCCGCTGCCCAGCGGGAAGCCGCTTCTGCAGAAAATCGTCAATCAATTCGTTTTCAACCGATTGCAATTCTTCGAAGAATTCCGCGTCCGTAAAGTAGCGCTCCTCAAACTCTTCTTTCGCCGGTCCCTCGAGTTGGCCAAGTAGATACGAGATGATCAGCGTCCTGTCGGTGGAATCGGGTAGTGGGTTCATTCTCTCCATATTGTTATGGCTCCCGCGGGATGTTTGTGACGAAACTAATGAATGCTTCGCTCCACACATTTTTCATGGCAGTCGCGCACCTTATCGATGATCCGGCTCGCCCGCTTCAGCAGCGCGAGGTAGCTGATGCCGAGCCGCTTCGCCTGGTCCAGCCGGTGGGCATGCAACGCCGAAGGTGCTTCCGCTCCCACCCAATAGTACTCGCTGAGTAATGTCTGCTCCGGCTCGTCCAGACGATCGATGCAGAACTGCAGGCACTTCTGATCGAACCTCGTAGTTGGAGCGGGAAGTATTCTTTCGAGAAACTCGAAAAACCGTGGCTTCCGCGCCTGCTCTCGCGCAATGTTCTTCGCGATTCCGAAAGCGAGCCGCGTAAGGTCCTCGGACGTGTGTTCCTTATCCGCCGTAACTGCCGCCAAGATATCCAAAGTCTTGTCCACCAGTTGCAGCGGATCAGGCCCATACCGCCCGCAGTTGTATGTAAAGTACTTTGCAAGCACCTTATGCAACCGCAGGTAGTCTTCGGGCCAGTCTTCGAATGCGGCCGCCGCACCAGCCGATGGCACTACCGCCAATCTCCGACCGGCACGAAAGCGGCCCAGAAGTAAGGGTCGCTCCATCGAGGATCGCTCATCATCCGCATCTGCGCCTGCCGGAGAGCGCCTGCGTGGTTCTTCCCTGATTTGCCTAGCACGCCCTTATAAAAAGTTTTCATCAACTCGGATGTGGCCTCGTCGTCGACTCGCCAGAGGCTGGCCACCACGCGCGGCGCTCCGGCGTGCATGAATCCCCGCATCAGGCTCTCCAGCCCTTCACCCAGAATCTCCTTACCCATCGCCGTCTGGCACGCGCTGAGCACCACCAGGTCCACCGGCAGCTTTAAGTTGTAGATTTCGTGCAAGCGAAGGAAGCCGTCCTTTCGCAGCCCGCTCTCATCCACAAGAGAAAGCACGAGCGCGGACAAGGAAGGGCGGACACTATCCAGAATTCCGTGGGTGGAGAAATGAAGGATGGAATAAGAGCCTAGGGCGGGATCGAGCGCCGCCTTCACATTCGCCTCGAAATCAAGTATGACTTTGGACGAACCGGGGACCAGGGCCTGGATCGCTCTGGCTTCGTGCCGGCTATGGATCAGGCGAGGAAAATCGTCTGTTCCGCGAGGCCCGCTCGCCCCGCCGGTCCGAAGGCTAAGAACACGCGGATCGTTGGGCGAAAACACCGGATCCGCGATCACCGCCACCTGCTCGGGTGGCGGCGGCCGCCCTTCCGTTGCGCGCCTGATAGCGGCCAGCGCTCCCAGGGAAGGAAGGCTCAACACTTCATGCCGTGCCACCAGGGGCGTACCACTCGAGTCGCCAGGCAACGGCAGCGCGCCGAACGGCAGGAATTGCAGTGCCCCGTCGGCGACAATCACCACCCGTTTGGCGGAGAACTGGCCGGCTACCGGCCCCAGCAGTTTCTCGCTAAGCGATCCCGCCGTCTTCCGGTACATCGCAGCCGCCACGTTCAACCGCGCGTTTCTCTGGGTGCGAGTCTCGTTCGGTACACGGCGACCGCGCTCGGTCACCGACTGATACAGTGTTCGAACGAGGTCTTCTGTCTCCGCGCGCGAGGGCAAGCCCGTAAAAGCCGTGACTTTGCCGGTCGTCACCAGCCAAGCCAAACCTCCATTCTCGCCAAGGTAGTACTCGATCAGCTCAGTTTCACTGTCAAGCTGGCTTTGCAACTCGGAGATGGTGAGCGCCAGAGGAGCGATCAACTCGCGATACTTAGGATCAATCTTGAAAATTTGAGCCTGGACATCGTCCAGTTCGGAGAGCCGTCTGTCTAGACCCTGATTTACTTCCGTCAATGCCTTGCCGCTCAGCGTTCCCGTCTGAAGGTCATGAGCCGACCGGTTAATCTCCCGATGTAGATTGCGCTTTCGAGCGGCCAATGCCGGATCCACCGCTTTATCGAGAGCGATCCTCGCGAGCGGAATCGTGTCGAGCAGCAGCCGCGCCCGCCCCCGCTCGCTCCCGAGCAGCGCGGCGGCGGCGAACTCTCCGCCGGCGTTTTCGCGATGCAACTTCATCAACAGGTCGATGTAGAGGTCGTAGTACGTTCTCCTTGACGCAAAATACGATCCTCGTAACCGGTTCGACGCGACTTTGGAGCGTTGGGATTCGATGAGCCGCAGTGCGTCTTCCACCTGCGCCAACGCCGCCCGCGAATCGCCCGCGTCGAAATAGACGTTTGCCAAAGCCAGCAGCGCGTCGGCTTCTCCGTCCCTGTTCCGGATCCTTTCAAACAGCGACTTCGACTCGTTCAAGCTCTCAATCGCGGAGGGCCACGCCCGCCTTGCGTGATCGATCGCGCCTGAGTTACGCAAAGCCGCCGCTTCGCCGCGAACGTCTCCGAGCGACTTCGCCAGTGCGAGCGCTTCCCGGTTGTACCGGATCGACGGATCCATCTCTCCCATGGCCAGATGCGCCCGCGATAGGCGTTGCACAACATGTCCTTCGGAAAAACGATCCGGGATGCCGCGGAAAATCTCCAGAGCGCCAATTAAGTGCGGTATCGCCGCCGCCGGCTCGCGTTCCATATAGCGGATCACTCCGAGATTAGCCAATACCAAAGCCTCGCCCCTCCTATCGCGTCTGGCTTGCATCGAGGTTAGGGCGCGGTCCAGCATCGATCGCGCGCGCTCAAAGTCGGCAAAGTCGCCGTAGAGTTTCCCCAGGTTTGTAAGCGCGTAGGCGTAACCCGGCGTCTTCACATCGAGTCGAGCCAAACCGAGCGCCGCCTGAAATTGCTCCATCGCCGCCTCCGGCTCTCCGACGGAACCGTAGGCCACTCCCAGATTGATACGCGCCTGCGTCTCGCCTGCAATACTGGCCACACTCCGGTTGGCGGCCACCGCTTCTTCGAGCGCTCCGATCGCCTCATCCACCTGTCCCAACATAAGGTAGGCGCCGCCAAGATTACTCAGCGTGGCTGCTTTACCCTCCAGATCGCCCTCCCTCCTTCGAAGTTCCAGCGCCTGCCGGTAGAGCGCGCGCGCTTTCACCTTGTCGCCTGTCACGGATTCCGCCGCGGCCATATTGTGCAGCGTCTCGCCTTCTCCCGCAAGGTCGATACCGGAGCGGAAAGCGAGCGCGCTACGGTAGCTTTCCATGGCGGCAGCCGGATTCCCCGACGCTTCCTCCAGAAATCCTCTAATATTCAGAGTCTGTGCGACGCCGGCGTCGTGCTTCAATTCCCGCCAGAGCTCAAGAGCTTTCCTGAGGGAAGCGTCATGCCGGGTGCGTTGCGCAGGATTTCCCAGCCCCTCCTTAATCTCCGTGAGAAGCCTCTCCGCCTCCATCCAATTCGAATCGGAAGCGGTGGGTCGCCGTAAGCGGGAAACGCTGAGCGTCAACTTCCCTGAGGCGCCCTTGCCGCGGCGCGGTAACACCTCGATTCGGTACTCACCCGATGATCTGGCGATCCATGAGATCGTCTCCGCCCCGCTCCAACGCCAGTCGGATGTCTGCACTACCTGCCTGTCGGAGCCGCGGACTGTCGTGGCCAAGTCGATTCCCACTTGATGAAGGCTAATCTGCGCAAACTCATCCGCCTTCATGAAGATTGCGAACAAGCGCGTCCGCCCAGCGGCGATATCCATCCGGACAGTCGCGCCCGCCCGGTTCTGCAGGCGCACAATCGGATCCGGCGTTTCACCCACGCACATCGTAACGCCCAGCGCGAACGACGCGAAAAACGGCGGTAGCGGTCGTAGCCGGACAGCGCGATTTCTTCCTCCCGCTAAGACCGGTGTAATCGGCATGCGAGTATAATACAGCAAATGCTCGCGGCCATTTCCCCTTTCGAGGTGACTTACGCGGGCGAGTGTGGTCTCCCCGGCAATACCTTTCATGGCGGCGGATCGAGCGGGCAAGAGTAGCGCAAAGGCCGGTCGCGGCCCCCAACCAACGACGAACTCTCCCACAAGTCCATCCGCGACAGGAACGTTTTAAGTTCTCGCTCCGTTTCGAGATGTTCTCTGTGTTGAACCGCGCGAACTTCGGCAATCCAGCGGCGACGATCAACACGGGAGCCTTCGGCAACATCACCGGCGCCGGCGGCAACCGCAACATCCAGATTGGCGGCAAGCTGCAGTTTTTAAGTAGGTTGGGCTAAGCGGCGGGCGGAGCTCCGGGTGCAGGTTTCCGATCGCCGTTTTTGCCGCGGTGTTCGCGAATCCAGGTATCGACGAACTCGTAGAGGAGATGGAGCTTTTCTTTTAGGTCGTCGTGCTCTTCGGCATGTTTGGCCGCGGAGCGGGTCTGCGCCGCGGCGAGGGCGGCTAAATTTTCATCCGTTTCCCGTTTGGCCACGGCAATACGGCTCATGATTCCGGTGACGGTCTCAAGGCTTTTTTCGATGTGATCGGAGCGGGCTTCGTACTCCATGGAGAACCTTTCTTTCGCGCGGCAACGCGGGTTGATTTTTATTGTATCGGAAGGACAGGTGACGCTTTCGCCGAACAATGTGCTGCGCGAAGACAACGGGAATGGCGGCGTTGGCGAGAGTCTCACAACTGTACGCGGTTGACAGGCGCGGGTGAATCTTCTTAAATAGTTGCAGACCGGTTACTTCAGGGAGGCAACGAACAAAATGCTTCCAAACCGAAATGTTAGAGCAAACTGGGTTACTCCAGCAGAAAGGGAAGCAAATGACGCCTTCGAGCAAATTTCTCTTAGTGTCGCTGTTCGTGGCCGCGGGGGCGACCGCCTTCGGCCAATCCACAACGCAGTCGATCCAAGGACTTGTGACCGACTCCACCGGCGCCTTCGTGGCCGGCGCTAATGTCGTGGCAACCAATCAGGGCACCAATGTCGCCCTGAGCACGACATCCAACGAGACCGGCAACTACTCGTTCCCGCTGCTTCCCGTCGGTGATTACACGGTGCGGTGTGAGAGGCCCGGATTCAAGGCCGGGGTGGTGAGGGGACTTCGCCTGGAAACCGCGGCGCAAGTTCGGCAGGATTTCAAACTCGATGTCGGCAGCGTGTCGGAGTCGATTGAAGTTGTAGCGAATGCGGTCACTCTGCAAACGGAAAATGCCACGGTCGGCGCGGTGATTGAGAATCGCCGCATTATTGAACTGCCGCTCAACGGTCGCAATATGCAGAGCTTGGCCGTGCTTGTGCCCGGCGTCCAATACGGCGAGCGCACCGGACGCGGCGATGGCTCCGGCGGCTTTCCGATTCCAGGCCAGGGCTTCTCCGTTAGCGCCAATGGACAGCGCGAAACGAACCAGGTGGCGTCGCTTGACGGTGTGGACGCGAAGGACCCGCGCATTCACATTATGAACTTCGTGCCGTCTATTGAAGCAATTGAAGAGTTCAAGATTCAGACGAACGCGTACACGGCCGAATATGGTTTCGGCGGCGGAGCGCAAGTCACGATTACGATGAAGAGCGGCACGAACCAGATCCGCGGGACCTTGTTCAACTTTCTCCGCAACGACAAGTTCGACGCCGAGAATTACTTCCTTAACTTTGAACGCGCGGCGGGACTGGAACGGCTGAAGAAGAATCCCTTGCGCCAGAACCAGTTCGGGTTTGTCCTTAGCGGACCGGTGGTCATCCCGAAAATCTATAACGGCAAGAATAAGACTTTCTGGGCGTTTAACTATGAAGCGCGGCGCACGCGGGAAGGTATTGTCAGCACCGCCAACTTCCCCATCGACGAGTTTCGCAATGGCGACTTCAGCCGCCTGCAGCGGGGCTACACCGCAAACGGCCGTTTCGTTCCGCCCACGCTTATCTGGGATCCCGACACCGGCAACCTATTCCCGAATAACGTCATTCCCCGTTCACGGCTCCACCCTGGCGCGCTCAACATGCTCGAAAAGTATGTTCCGAAAGCGCAGTTTGTCCAGGAGGATCCATTGGACTTCACCGCTCGCGCGGCCGTCGCGCAGCCGATCAACGTCAACACCTACTTCGCCCGTGTCGACCACAATTTCTCGGACAAGGATCGCGTCTTCGCCCGCTTGGCGTGGGATCGTTCGGACCTGACGCGGACCAATATCAATCCGAATCTTCCGGTCTTCGTCAACTCCCAGGTTACGAATCTGGCGACTCAATGGATTCACACTTTCAGTTCGAGCATGATCAACGAACTTCGAGTAGGATTCCAAATTTCCAATGATTTGACGTTCAATCCCCGTACGGACAACACAACTTTCGACATGGATGCGCTGGGCGTTGGCCAGTTCCGCGTCCCCTCCGATGGCAACCGGAAATTGACCCCGCGAGAGCATGGCATTCCGCAGTTTACCGGTCTGCCGTTCCAACTGCAGGAACTCACCAACGGCAATGGTTACGACCGGATGAATACGTACCAGTTCGGCGACCACCTTTCCTGGTTCAAGGGCAAGCACAACTTCAAGTTCGGCGCCGAATACTATGGCCTGACCATTGAGCGTGGCGCCGCCAATCTGGAAGAGGGCTTGCTGGGATTCGGCGGGGCACAGGCGGGCTACTCGCTCGCATCATTCCTTTTGGGCCGGCCGAATACCACCCAGACACCCGAAGGCCTGCCGCTCACTTTTCCCAAGGCCCAACGCGGCGGCGCCTACATTAACGACGACTGGAAAGTGTCTTCGAAACTGACCGTCAACTTGGGCTTGCGCTACGACTACAACGGCTGGCCGGTGGATAGCCGGGGCCTGCAGCGCACTCTCAATATCCCCGGGTTGGGCTCAAAAATCGGGCGCGGTGAAGGGTTCAGAAAGCCCGACGGTACGATCATCCCCACCATCTTCCCCAACGCGCTGGGCGAAGCGGGAGCGGTGAAGAACGCCGAACAGCAGCGTTTTCGATTCTTCATGCCGCGCGTCGGCATCGCATTCCGTCCGACCGATAAATGGGTCATCCGCACCGGCGCGGGCTGGTTCGACAACATCCAACATCAGAATACATTCACCATCCTGAACTTGATGCCGCCCAAGGCCGGCAGCCAAGTCTACCTCACCTCCATGCGGCCCGCCCAGAACAACGACATTGTTGGCGCCAACGGCCAGTCTTACTCGATTGCGTCTCAAACCTATGTGCCAGGTTCTAATATCCTCACGCTGGACGATCCGTTTCTTACCCGAGGCGGCGGCACGACCACGGTCCGGCCCATCGATCTGCTCTATCTACCCAACGATTACAAGGACGGAGCCGTTTGGAAGTGGAGTTTAGATCTGCAACGGGAGCTTCCCTCTAACATGGCGTTGTCCGTGGGATACGCGGGCAGCAAAGGCTATAACGTCGGCAATAGCGTGATCAATTGGAACGACCCGTTACGTCCCGCTACCACGTTCCTGCAGTCGAATCGGCCCTATCCGGAGTTCTACGACGCCGCTACCCCTAACCTCGGCGTACAGGCGATGGGCCGCATTCGTTACCTGGATTCGTACGGCGAGTCTTTCTACCATGGTCTGCAGATGAAACTGGATAAGCGTAGCGCCAAGGGTCTCACTTTCGGCATCGCGTATACGTACAGTAAGTCGCATGGCGACGGCGAAAACGGCGGTCAGGAAGGCGCATCGTTACAGAATCCGCGTGATCGGCGAGGATCCCGTGGTCTGTTCCGGTTTGATCAGACGCACCGCCTGGTTGGCAATTGGGTGTACGAATTGCCGGGCCAGAATCTGCGCGGCCCGGTTAGGTATCTCATTGGCGGCTGGCAGTTGAACGGCATTCTCAGCCTCGCCTCGGGCTTCCCCTTCACCATTGGCCAAGGCGCCGGTGATCTTTCCCTTCCGAATGGCGCTGTTCGCCCCGACCAGATTAGCGATCCTCAACTCAGTGAACCCAACCGTAAACTCTGGTACAATCCGGCCGCCTTCCAGCGCGTCACCTGCCAGATCGCCAGCCGCCCCGATCTCTGCCATTTGGGCAGCACCGGGTACAACACCTTGCGCGGTCCCAGCGAACGTCGAGTCGACTTCTCCATGTTCAAGAACTTTGTCATTACGGAGCGAGTGAAGCTGCAGTTCCGCTGGGAAGCCTTCAACGCGACCAATACCCCTTGGTTCGGCGACCCGGCCGGTATTAGCTTCTCCAATGCCAACCAGATCACGGCCAACGGCAGCCGGGATGGCGAGATTCGGAGTATTCGGAATCCGATGCGGCGCATGCAGTTCGGACTGAAACTGTTCTTCTAGGTGACCGCGCCCATCGCCAAAGCAATTCAAATATTCAATGGCCTGGGCGCGGGCAACATCGGCGACGAACTGATGATGCACGGGATGTGGCGGGAACTCCCCGCCGATTTCCCATTGCACATCTTTCTGCACGAAAATTCCCGCCTTCAGCGCCAGCCGTATCCCGAACGGTTTCAATATCGGACACTTGCTCTTCCGCCATCCGGGTTTGAGCTCGATGCGGTCGATGACGCGCCCGGGCTCCTCGCCGGCACAACTAGCGTTACCGATAGCGAAGGGTGGGGCTGGCCGCTCGCGTTCCTTGCTCCGCGGATTCAGTACTTCCGGAATCGGGGGCTTCCGGTTGACGCCGTTGGCGTCGGGGTGGACTTTCTCGTCACGCCCGAGGGCCGGCGGCTTTTCACAGACCACTTCAGCACCATTCGCTCCTGGACGGTTCGAAACACCTCCTCGCGGGAGGCGCTAATCGAAGCGGGTATTGAGCCGGTCCGCATCGAAGTTGGAGCCGATTGGGCCTGGCTATACGAACCGCCCCAAGATTACGCCGCCTGGGCCGCCGCTTATCTTACTTCGCTAGGTCTTCGCCCCCACGAACCACTGCTTATCGTCAACCTGTTCTGGCAAGGCGAAGGGTTTAGCCTTCCAATCTGGCGCGAAATAGCGTGCGTTTTAGACCATTTGCAGCGTCAAGAGGGGCTTCAAATGGCCTTTTTCTGCAACGAATGCCGGCATCCGGGCTTCGACCGCACGGCGGTCGAAGCCATTCAGGCCCACATGCGCGGTCCGTCCACCCTGATTCCCAACCTCTACTTCGCGCCCGGCGAGGCCGTCGCTATCCTGCGTCACGCCGCGGCCACGCTCGGGCAACGCTACCACTTTTGCGTGGAAAGCGTACTGGCGGAGACGATTCCGGTGAACCTGGGCCGCTCCCCGAAGATCGCGGGTCTTTGTGAGGAACTGGGCATCGCGCCATGCGGATCACTGGAATCAATCGACCAGGATGAACTTTATGCCGCTATTACAGGTGCTATCCACGAACGAGCACCGCGCATAGCGTTACTTCAGGAAAAACGGCGCGAATTAGCCGCCCGCGCGCGCCACAATCTCGACTTTTTCCGTCTTTGGTACGGCTATCCGGACGCTTAATGCGCCTTTTTCAACTCGCTCATGATTCGCGAGAACTTCTTCCGCTGCTCTTCATTCAACACCTGATCGATACGCGACTTGCTGGTCGCCATCACCTCTTCAATCTGGGTGTGCAGCATCTGGTAGTAAAGCGAGAAATCATCCAACGCCGTCTCAATCTCGGCGGCCTGTTCCGGCGTCAGTTGCAGTTCCCGCTTCAAATGGGTCAGCGTCTGCTCTTTGGTCGAATCTTTCCACTCCGCCGCCACCTGCTTGGCCGATACCGGCTGGGACACCAGCTTGTAAATCACCGCGCCGGCGAGCGCACCGCAGCAGAAAACCAGACTCAGCGTCAGCAGAATCCGCGGGTTTCTCCAGGCGGGCTGTACGCGTCCGATCATAACGTGCTACTCGGAGAACGACGCCATGGTCGCCAGAAACTGCTCCCGATTCCGCTGCATGTCGTCACCGAACTCCGCCCGCATCGCCACTGGCGTTACGGCCGGCTGCGCCATCATCTGCACCGGCGTCCGCGCCAACTCCGGCTGCCCGCCGGTGGTCGCTAACAGGAACGACGCCATCAACAAGAACATGGCGCCAGTCGCGTACACCAGCCGCTGCCCGAACACCGGATCCAGCAACAGATTCCAGAACGACGGCCTTCCCTGCGCTTCCACCCGCTGTAATACCCGCGCGTAAAACCCCGCCGCCGGTTCCGGTACATCTGTCATCCGCAGCGCTTTCATGACACCCGAGTACAGCCGCATCTCACGCAGTTCCACCGCGCAATTTTCACATGCCGACAGGTGCGCGTCCACCAAGGCGCACTTCTCCGGCCGCAATCGCCCTTGCAGAATATCTTCCAATTGGCTTCGTATAGGCTCGTGCATGGTGTGCCTCAATACCGCTCTCCCGCGCTACAGGCCAATTGCAAACTTGCCCGGCAAGCGCCCCATTCGCTGCGCCGCCTTCACCAGTTTCTGCCGTGCCCGGAAAAGTTTGACTTTTATTGTATTCTCATTCATACCGGTCATGCCCGCCAATTCTTCCACCGAATGGCCTTCCACTTCCTTCAACAAAAGCAGGCTTCGATCCTCTTCCGAAATTTTCTCCAACAGCTTCACGGCCAAGTCCCGCTGCGCCAGAGTCTCGTCGATTGGCATGCCGGGGTCCACCGCCGCCCCCGAGTTCTCCATCAGCAACGCATCGTCTTCGGAGAAATCGCTCTCATACACCAGCTTCCGGACCTTCTTTTTCCGCAAATAATCGTAGCACTCGTTCACCGTGATCTTGTAGATCCAGGTCAACAGCGAACTGCGGAAATCGAAATTACGGATGGAGAAATAGACCTTGGCGAAGACCTGCTGCGCGATGTCTTCGGCGTCGTTGTGGTTGCGCAGGATCCCATAAATAATCGAAAAAACTTTCGATTGGTACCGCTCCACCAAGTCCCGGAACGCCATCTCGTCGCCGTTCTGTACACGGCGGACAAGCGCGGATTCCTCGTCTCGATTTACTTCCACTTTAGCCCTGGGCCGCGTTTCCGCTCCCGCGATGGGTAAATTCAGAATACCAGTCATGGCGCTCATACCCGGTTCGACGCGCCTCCCTCCCGGCCGGTTTCGTATTTGTTAACGGATGGCATTCTCATCGCATTTCCATCTACGCCGAATCGTTTGTTAAACCTAATTCATCTATTCAATTTGGAAGTAGTCGCTTCCGGGGTTAAACTGGAAGTGGAGTCCTCGCTAAGGAGAAGGAAAAAAGTATGGTTCAACTGACGGAACGCGCTGTTACCAAGGTGAGTGAAATTCTGGATACCCAGGAGCCGAAGCCGGCCGGGTTGCGCATCTCGGTCGTCGGCGGCGGATGCTCGGGTTTCAGCTACTCGATGGCCTTCGAAAACAGCCCCACGATGATGGACAAAACGCTGAAGTACGGCCCGCTGCGGGTTTTCGTGGATCAGGCGAGCCTGATTTATTTGGAAGGCGCGGAAGTCGACTATGTCGAATCCCTGGAAGGTTCGGGCTTCAAATTCAATAATCCGAATGTGAAGTCGACTTGCGGCTGCGGCAGTTCTTTCAGCGCGTAGTCTCCAGCAACATTTTCCCGAAGCCCGGCCGCGTCCAGCGCGGCCGGGCGGCGGCGCAGGCGCTCGTCGAGAAC
>JBJXFL010000148.1:0-32121 GCA_046155405.1 Bryobacteraceae bacterium
CGCCAATCGCGCCATGTCCACCATCCGCCAGGAATACATGGCCACCGCCCGTCTCACCGCCACCCTCGAACGCCGTCTGCACTTCATGCAAAAGCACTGGCCCTCTACCAACCAAATGCAGAGCCAACCGCCAGCCGCGGAATCCGAAGAAATCACCGAAATTCCGTTCCAGGCCCCGGAGGCCTCCGAACGACCCAACGAGAATGAGCCGCAATCCATTGAAAACACTGACAATGAGCCAGCCAAGTACATCTACATCGACGGCGACCTCACCCCGGAAGTAATCGCCTTCTACCGCTCCCTTTTCCCCGGCCGCGACCTCAGCTTCCGCGACAAGGACTATAAAGAGGCCGCTTAACCCGCTATGTAACCCTCCACCCAACCCCGCCACGCAACTCGACAGCGGCCCTGCGCCTAAAACCGGCACGTTACAAAGTCCGGCTTCCGACCCTCCACTTCAAGGCAAAGCTCAATGGCTTCGCGGATTTCCATCTCCCTTGCCAATACCCTGCCCACTGCCAGTCGCGACGCGCTGGTCGCGAGGCTGGATCGAGTACGCGACATCAGCCACCGCTTAGGATATGGCGTGGGCGAAGAAATGGATTTCACGCTCGCGAAGTATTAAAAACGCAGTGGCGGTTTACCCGTGCGTCGATCAACCGGCCCCGCCTTCAAATAAAAACGTTTCATCGCTACTTGCTGGAGCTTACCGTTCGGAACCGCCCGGTCGCGGAAAAACGCCCACTGTGGATCCTATAAAAGTAATCCTTGTCCCCCTGCAGGCCCGCCGCGACAAACTGCCGGCTCTCACTCGACGAATTGTCATTGGCTATTAGTATGGGGTCGGTCAATTCGGGACTTTCGCTGACAAGAATAGACGCCGGACCCTCCCCCGTCGGCACATTGTAGTTCAATGCCACGGTCGTGGCGGTGGCCTCGGCGCTCGTCACTTCAATTCGCGTCGAGGTAATTGGCGCTCCGGCATCCACTACATACACGCTCGGCTGTTCGGGAATACCGTAATTCGACTCAAACGCCACAAAACGGCCGTCACGGCTAATGGACGCCCGCGGAGACTGATAATATCCCGTTAGATCGGAGCCGTTGTCATAGATTTTGGAGCGATGGATCGCCAGCCTCCGGACTTCACTGCCAGGCCTCGCCATGATAATTTCCTGCCGGTTCGGCTTACTAGGTGCGCTCGCAATGTTTTTCACCGAGTTCGCCGATCGTGAATCATAGCCGATGAAGCAAGTGTGACCATTCAGTCCATAAGTGTTCGGGCCGAGAGCGGTCACTGAAAAAACGCCGTTGATACTCGGCGCTCCGGTTGCGCCGCCAATCAGAATCGAATCACCGGAGAGATAGCCGTGGTCTTTTGAATTGATACGGCAGGGCGTGCCAGGAATTACCGCGGTGATGTTTTTCGCGGGAATTCCGCTGGAGTTGCCATAAGGGCTGAAGACGCACACCCCCCGCCAAGTGCAGCCGAAGTGGCCATCTGTACTTAAGTCCCCCGGCTCGCTGGGGTAAAGCAGCCGCAAGCCGCCGCCCGCTTCCACCGGCATAAGCATATTCGCGCCTTTGTTCAACTGCATGGATGCCAGATAGGTTTTGTTCCCATAAATCTCTGGAAAATTCCAGAAGAAAATCTGGCGCCCATTGTCATCCTGCCCGACATCGGAGTGGGGCTCGGCGCCAGGGAGAATCAAAGGATATTCATAATTCAGTTCCCCCGATCCAACACTAAAAACAAGACCCTGCGGCGCGGAAATCAGCAAAACGTAACGCTTGCCCGATTCCCGGTCGACTTGGGTAATCTGCGGGAAATCGACGTTATTTAAAGCGAATGAGCTGACGTTGGCACAGAATGTTTTCACTTCCTGGTTACCCGTCGACAACTCATTCAAGTCAACCGCGCATACGGTGGTCCCCTCCAGGAATGCCCACCACCCATCATCGGTAATATCCAACGTGCCACCCATCGTGATGGTTTTGAAGGCGGGACGGCTTCCGCTCGAACTGGAGTAGTCCGCGGCCGTGGTCACCTTACCCGTGCGCAGGTTGCGATACTGCAGTTTCGCTTCGGTGTAATACCACAGCTTGTCGTCGTCCATCGGATCCCACCCGGCGGAATTGATGTTGACACCGGGCAGATCCGCAAAGGCCACCCTAGCGTTTCCGCGGTCGAAAACGTTGACGCTCCCCGATCCATTTGAGGCCAGAATATACTTCCCACCGGCGCTGAAGGCCGTCACCGACCCATACTGAATGTTATACCCGCTCGGTGTGATCCGGCTGACTTTGTAGCCGAACTGCGGGTCTACATAGCTGCCTCCGGCGGCTGTAATCGAAAAGCCGGTGCTTGCGGGACGTTCGTCGGTAATCGCGCAAGTGTCGGCGTGAGGATAGCCCGGGTCGGAATTTGCGCAGCCAATGGGGAAGCCGGGCGGATAGACAAACGCATCGTAAGCGTTGCGCGGCTCCACTACCAAAGTGATTTTGATCGTTGTCGCTCCGATGGTGAGTGCCCCGGTGTGCGTGCCAACCGGCAAGTCCTGGCTCCCGAGACCCCGCCAGGTTAGGTAGACTGTCCCTTCGCCGAACCCTACCGCCGGTCTGCCATTCGCGATGGTGACGATCTTGTTCACCACGTTGAAGCAGGAACCTCCGCATGCAGTGCTCAGTGCCCCGCCTAGGCTGATATTCCAAACTCCAATACCCTTGATGGTGATTGCGGTATCGGCTGGAGGCGTCGTGGAATACCAGGGATAAGGCAAGCCCCGGCGGCTGTGCAAAATGATCTCGGTCGGGGAAGCCGTGACTTCGGCCTGTACCGGCATTGCCATCAACATCAGGTAAGAGAGCGCCCGCAACCTCATCGCGTGAACCATTTTGCTTCGTCAACCGCCGATCCGCCTAACGAGCGGAGATGCACATAGCACGCGGCGATCCACAGAGAAAGCGGAACCTTCATGGTTTTAAGTTGCGGTTTCGATTGATCCAAGCAAGATATACCGGCCGCCACAAATCGGAGAACATTTAGGCTCATCATTCAGGTAGATTGCCGAATGTTTTTGCCTGTTGTCCTCGCATCATATCGGCACGAGCGTGCTGGATGGCATCGTGCACGAATTCGTTCTTGTAAAAGTTCGCCGAGGTTTCCATAGTCTTCAACTCCATCCCGAGCTGTTCCGTAAAACGGCCCAACCCTGAAAGTAGCACGAGTTGGGTAAGAATTCTTTGCCGTTCCGCGCTTTTCAACCCGGCCGTTCGTTTCGCGATCTCTAACACCTGGTCCGACCTGCCATTGGTAAGTATCGCTAAATCGCCCGGCCGCTTGCCATCGGCTTCCACGCCTCGCCCGGATCCACGTGATCTTGAACGACTGGGCGCCGCGACCGTCCTTTACGCTTCGGCTGGCCGAAATAAAGCCCCACCCGCCGCACACGACGCCGGTACTTCCGGCCGAGGAGAAGCCATAGATACCTTTCCGGCCGGGCGTGTCCTTGACATTGCCGCTCTGGGACTCGGTGTGGAGAACGGTCCGTTCGCCAACGACACCACCAGATTCGCCCGGCGCGCCTCGACTCTCGGCGCCTCGACGCTCAAGACCGCGCGCACCGCCCCACCGTTGGTCAACTATTGCGACAGGCTGAGGTAGCGCTGGAACAGGTCCTTCACGACCAAGTCATACGTACTGGCGTCTTTTACCGGCGAACTTCCATTCTCGCAGGATGCGTCCGTTGGGCTGGGGGCGCGTACGTGATAACGTATGCGAGAACAGGAGCTTAACAATGCCAGAGACTACGCCGCAGCCGGCGCTCAGCATCGTACCCGCGACCGCCGATGTGAACGCAAAATCTGTTTGCCACTTCAGGGTGGAACCGGCCGGTACCGAGGTGAGTTGGGAGATTCGGCCGAGCATCGGCGTTATCGACCGGGGTGGAGTGTATAGCTCGCCGGAAGAAGTCTCCATGCCGCAGAGCGTGGTGGTGATCGCGACTTCGAAATCGGGACTGAGGGCTACCGCCGCGATTGATTTGACCGACGCTCCAAAGCGAATTCGCTGGCTCGCGTGGTATGCGATCGGCATGGCGGCGTTGCTGGGGACCGGTATTCTGATCGCGTGGAGTCATTTGTACCGGCCGGCGAATCCGGTACAGGTGATTGTCAACCCTCCTTTGGTTACTTTGGATCCGGGCAAGGATGAGAAGTTCGTCTTTACCGCCACCGTGCTGGGGGACTCTCGTAACGCGGTGACGTGGGCGGTGGAGGGGGGCGGAGAGATCGATTCGACGGGGACGTTCCGGCAGAAAACGGACGGCGCGGCGGGTATAAGCAAGGCCATCAAGATTACGGCCAGAAGTGTAGCCGAACCCGCGCTGAGCGGGACGGCGGCAATACAACTTGTGTCCGGTAAACATCTGGAAGTCACGCCGCAGGCGGCCGCTGTTTTCGCTTCCCAGCAGGTTCCCTTTCGCACGCCCAACGCGGCGGCGAAGTGGTCGGTCAGCCGCTCCGATATCGCCTCTATCTCTCCGGATGGCATGTTCACGGCGGGTTTGCCAAGGGAGACGACAGCGGTGGTGCAGGTGACGGCGTGGGGAAGCACCGCGAACGAGCGGGCCGGAGCGGCGGTAATTCTGACCGGCTCCGGCGAAACCACCGACTTCGGGAATTGGCCGCTTATGGTCTTCGTGATTATGTGCGGAGCGCTTGGCAGCATGGTGTACTACGTCTCGTCATTCGTCGGTTACGTGGGAAATCGGACGTTCCGCTCGAGCTGGTTCTGGTTTTACATTTCCCGGCCATTCGTCGGCGGAGCGCTGGCGATTATTTTCTTTTTCATTGTCGGCTCCGGGATGATCAATGGCGCCACCGTCACCGAGTTAATGAAAGTAGGAATGGTTTCGGCGCTGGTGGGACTGTTCTCCGACAAGGCGGTGAAAAAACTGAGCGACATCGTCGACGTGTTGCTCACAACGAAGGACGATCGCAAGGACAAGGTCACGGATGTGAAAAAAGAATCTGTGACCGGCGGTAAGGCCGCTCCGGCCGGTTCGGCGGCCCCAACGATTCTGTCAGCCACGCCGAGCGCGATTCCGCCGGATACGGCCACAAAGGTGGAATTCAAGGGGACGAACTTTAAGGCCGGCTTGAAGGTGAAAATCAATGGCCAGGATGTGACGCCCACGAAGCAAAACGAAGGTAGCTTCGAACTGGCAATTACCGCGGAACAGGCGCAGCCGCCGAAAGTAGCGGTGACAGCCACCACCGATGCAGGCACGGCCGCGTTTGATCTGGACGTCAATTAGGCCGGGACGCCGAAGGCCCAAGCCATCAACAACGCGGGCACCGCGGTAACGGTCCCGTGCGGCATCGACAACGCATCCTCACTCTCCAAAGTCACCCTGTCTTTCCCGCCCAGTCCCCGGATATTCGCCCACGTGCGCCTCCACCGGCCTCTCACGAAAATCATAATCACGGCTACAATCCCCGCTATAATCCCCGCCAAAATCCCCAGAACGATCCAGTTCAGGGTCCCCAGTAGCGCCCCATACGCGCCCATCAGCTTCACGTCCCCGCCACCGCGCCCACCGACGAGAAAGAACAATAAGTAGACTCCAAACCCAACCGCGAAGCCGAGCAACCCCACCTTCAACATAGGCCAGCCGCCCAAATACCAACGCGCGCCGAGCGCGAATACGGTCACTGGAATCGTCAGCCAATTTGGAATCGTCCGGTCTCGCAAATCGGTTGTGGCGGACACCATCGCCAACACAAACATTCCCCAGCGCAACGAATCCGGCAGCGTTTCCATGGTAATTAGTCAACGTTAGGCCGGCGCTTATGCCAATCCGTCCGTTCCTGGTAGCGTTGTCCGATGCCCAAAATCAGATTCTCCAAGAACGGCCGGGCGACAACGCTAATCCCGAGCGGCATGCCATTCACAAATCCGCAGGGCAGCGAAAGCAGCGGCAAACCAGCCAGGTTACCGGCCGCGCTCAAGTCCCGCAAACCTCGCTCGGGCAATTTAACTTCCTCTTTCGTAATTCCAGCCGACTTGTCGAGAGCGTCTCCAATGGGCGACGCGATATTAATCCGGCTCGGCGCAAGTAAGACATCCACATCCTGAAATAACTTCCGAAAAACACCTTGCACCAACGTTCGTACACGCATGGCCTTCAGGTAATCGCGCGCCGTATAGTCAAATGAGGCCTTCAATCCCTGAATCTGATTCTGATCCGCCAGTTCATCGACCTTGCCCGACGCAATCAATTCTTCGAAGATGGAAGATGCCTCACACCCGATAATCGCGCTCGCCACGGCGGAATACGGCATCTCCGGCAACGAGACCTCTTTCATGACAAATCCCATCTCCTTGAAGACGGAGTAAGTATCCGCGAACGCTTTTGTGACCTCTGAATCCGCAATGACTTCCAGATCGCGAGGGGCATATCCCACGGTAATTTCTTTGTTGGGCTTTACATACTCGGGAGCGTAATAGAAACTCTTCCCCGCCGACCCGGGGTCCTGCGAATCGCCGCCCGCAATAGCCGCCAGCACATATCCACAATCCACGGCCGACCGGCACATCGGCCCGATTTTGTCCAAAGTCCAGGAAAGCGCCATCGCCCCGGCCCGGCTAACGAGCCCATAAGTCGGCCGCAGTCCAGTTACTCCGCAATAAGCCGCCGGAGTGACAATGGAACCCCAGGTTTCCGACCCCAACGCGTAGCTAACGAGCCCGGCCGCCACGGCGGAACCCGGACCGCTCGACGAGCCTCCCGCCCAGCGTCCCGTATCCCACGGATTCAACCCCGGTCCGGTTATGGAAGCTTCCGCGTAGCGATACCCGCCACCGCCGGCGAGTTCCACCATGCCCAACTTGCCCAAACAAATCGCGCCGGCGTTGTCAAGCTTCTTTACCACGGTCGCGTGGTCTTCAAACACTTGGCCCGCAAACGGTTTGGCGCCCCAAGCGGTGGGAAATCCGCCATAGCTCACCAAATCCTTGGCGCCATAAGGGACCCCTTGCAGCGGGCCGCGGGTGCGCCCCCGCTTCAATTCTTTATCTATATCCTTCGCGCGCGAAATCGCCGGCTTACGGAGCGACAGGGCCAACGCGTTGTATCGCGGCCCGATCTTTTCCAGCCGCTCCAACCAGGCTTTGGTCAACTCCTGGCACGAGAATTCCCTGGCGACCAGTTTCGCGTGTAGCTCGCCGATGGACAGCCAGAAAACGTCCGGAGTATTAGGCTTTGAAGGCAAATGCCGGCTCCGTCGCGATGAGAATCGTAAACTTGGCCAACTCCGCGCCGTTACCCTTAACCTGCTCCCGCTTGGCCGTAAGATCCTCCGAGGCGGTGGTTACCGGAGTCTGTCCCGGAGCGGCTCCCGAACCGGCCCCGGCCAGCAGTATCCATGCCAAATCTCGTCGCCGCATAAGGCAATTCTACCGCTAACTAATGGTTGGACAACGACTCGAGCGCCGCCTTCTCCAGGACCGTCCTGGGCGCCGTCTCGCCCGTGAAGATTTCAAACTGCCGCGCCGCCTGCTCCAGGAACATGGCAAGTCCGTCAATAGTCTCACAGCCCTGATCCTTGGCCTTCTTCAGCAGCAACGTCTCGCGCGGGTTGTAGACCATGTCGAACACCAGTTTTCCGGGCACGTGGCCGTCAAAGAAGCACTCTTCCGGATGCGGCCACATCCCCATGGGCGTGCAGTGGACAACGACGTCGAACATCTTCGCCGCCGCTTGCTCTCGCGAAAGCGGATCGCCATTGCAAATACGCGCCAAGGCTCTGACGCGATCGAGGTTTCGCCCGACGAGCGAAATCTTCACGCCCGCGTCGGACAGTGCAAAAGCCGCCCCGCGGGCGGCGCCGCCGTTTCCGACAATCAAGGCCGTCGCTTTCGACAGCTTCAGCCGTTTGGCTAGCGGAACCGTCACGCCCTCCGCGTCGGTATTGGTGCCGCGCCACTTACCGGCCTTTTTCCAGATGGTGTTCACGGCACCGATCCGCCGCGCCAGCGGCTCCACCGTGTCCAGATATCGCAGTATCTTCTGCTTGTGCGGGATGGTGACACTGGCCCCGGCGAGCGGCAGCGCGTCCGCCATTTGAAAAAAGTCTTTCAGTTGATTACTGTGCACCAGAAACGGGAGATATACCGCGTCCAGCCGTTTGTGCTGAAACGCACGGTTGTGAACATTCGGAGAAATGGAATGCCGCACCGGATCGGCGACAATGCCAAAGATCTTCGCCGCTTTCGTGAACTTGTCCACGCGGTATAGATGACGCAGCATACGCGCGCTAACCTGGCCGGAAGCGGTGCCCTCCGCGGCGTTCGGCGCGGCGTACGTATAGAGGCCGCCGAACGAAGGCGCCAGAACGCGCGTGGAAAAACCCGGCTCGCCCATCGCCAGTACTATCAGCTTCTCCCGCGGGTGCGCCTTGGCCAGCGCGAGCATCTTGTAAGCGTCGCTCGGCTTCCGCGCCGTGGTGACGAGTTTATAGGCATAGGCCGGTATCTTCGCCATCCGCTTGAACACCGGCTCAATGGAAGGCGTACCCTCAAAGTTGTGGTAACTCAGGACTAACTTTGAAGTACTCCGGAGCCGCTCCAACTTATCGGTAGCGTTCTCCGCGCTTTCGATTTCCAGATCGACCCCAATAGCGCCCGCATCCACGGCGGCTTCCAGAATTCGGATCTGTTCGCCGATACTGCCGTCAAACTTCCCATGGTTCTGATGGCGCCGGCAAGTGACCAGCACGGTGCAGTCCGGATTCTGTTCCAGGAAGCGCGGCAGGGCCTTGACGCCCTCCATCGGGCTCGGCAGATAGTCCAAGCGGAATTCCAGAAATTTCTCGCCACTCTCAACTTCAGAGCGGGCATGCGCGAGCAGTTTCTCAATTGAGTTGAGACCCAGGGCGATGCAGATTTTTGGGAGCGGTGGCTGAACGGGCATTGTTCTGTGTGGCGAAAGAAGGCGCGGTGATACAGCTTATCACTAGAGGCGCACCCCAGCCCTGTACCCGGAGCGAAAATGCTCCGCCGCGACTAGAGAAGGTTGAGGACTTTCAACGTGGTCCCGCGTTCCTTCTCGATCTTCTGTTGAAGGAGCAGGATGCCGTAGATGAGCTGTTCGGGACGAGGGGGGCAGCCGGGGACGTACACGTCAACCGGGATCACCTGGTTTACCGGCACGAGGGCGTAGTTGCTGAACACTCCGGTGGAAGTGGCGCACGCACCCATGGAGATAACCCACTTGGGTTCGGGCATCTGCTGGTAAAGCTGGCGGATGACCGGGGCCATTTTGTTCGAAACGCGACCGGCGATAATCATGAGGTCCGACTGGCGAGGCGTGCCGCGGAAGACTTCGGCGCCGAAGCGGGAAATGTCGAAGCGGGAAGCGCTCATGGCCATCATCTCGATCGCGCAGCAGGCGAGACCGAATGTCATGGGCCAGATGGAGTTCTTGCGGCCCCAGTTAATGGCCTTGTCGATGGTCGTCAGCACGATGCTTTCGGAGAGATCGTCGTACAGGGTATCGTCGATGCGATCAAACAACTCTTCGGGGTCGACGGCGAGAACTCGTTGTTCCATGGGATTCCACTTCCAGTATCCCACGCGCGGAGAGGGCGCGTTCGTTGGGGGTACGAAGGCGGATTGACAGGCGCCCGCGATATGTGATGGGATGCTCGCGTAGCCGATTCAAGCGGCACGTCAAAAGGGGATTCGGGGATGTTACTTAAAGACTTCGGCCTGTGGGCCGCCGCGTTACTGTCCGCGGCTTCACTGTTGGCGCAGACGACGGGCACGGGCACGCTGGTGGGGACGATTACCGACACGTCCGGCGCTGTGGTGGGCGGCGCGAAAGTGACGGTGGTGAATAGCGCGACGGCCTTTGTATCGGAAATTGCGACGGGCGGCGAGGGCGCCTATTACATTCCATACTTGGCCCCGGGAACCTACCGTTTGACGGTTGAGTTGGCTGGCTTCAAGAAGTATGTGCGCGATGGAGTGACGATCCGCACCGGTGAAATTCCGCGCATCGATATACAGATGGAGGTTGGCGGTGTGACGGAAACGGTACAGGTTACGGGCGGCGTGCCGTTGTTGGACACGGAGACCTCGGCGTCGGGGCTGGTACTCTCCGGCGACACTTTGGTGGCGATTCCGGTTAGTCAGAAGCGCCCCGTGCGGATGATGTATTACTACCCTGGGACCAATTCGATCAACGGGTATCACGTTTTGGGACAACGGTCGCGAGCGATCGGCTACCAGGTGGACGGCGTGAACGGGAAGGAGCCCGGCATCGGCAACATTGGCGGACCGAACGAACAGGTATCGCCGACGCAGGACGCGTTTGAGGAAGTGAAGATTCACACGACCGGCATGCCGGCGGAGTACGGGCACTCGGCGGGCGGGCTGATGTCGATGGTGATGAAATCCGGCACGAACGACCTGCATGTAGTGGCGGAGAACCGGTACATCAATAAGACAATGGTCCATCGCACCTATCTGGAGCAGTTACCCCGAACAAATCCATTTACTTACAACGAGAGCACCGGCCTGGTAAGCGGAGTAGTAAAGATTCCCAAGCTGTATGACGGGAAAGATAAGACGTTTTTCCTTGCCGGTATCGCCCGGCACGCCGAAGTGGCGGGTACGTCTTCGCGGCGCCTGACCGTTCCATCGAACGAAATGATGAATGGCGATTTTTCCTTCGGCGGATTGACGTCGCCGCGTCCGCTGACAATCTACAATCCCTATACCACGCGCCAGGAGGGCGCTACGTGGGTGCGGGATCCGTTTCCGAACAACACGATTCCAAAGTCGCTGTTCGATCCGGCCGTGCAGAACTTTTTGGGCAGGAAGCCGTTCTCCGAACCGAATCAGGCCGGAATTCCTACCGCGACCGGACCGACGGAGAATCTGGTGGTGAATCAGCCGAAGGAGATTTACCGGACGCGGTTCGACTTTAAGGTCGACCATCAGTTCACGTCGAATCACAAGGCCTATGGGCGCTATTCGCAGTCCGTTCACCGCGCCTGGAAAGGGGATTATCTGGCGGAATTCGCGTGGCGCGACATCGACCCGAACGCGCAGCCGCAACCGGTGGATCACATCAATATCGTATTCTCCGACATGCTGATATTAAGCCCGACGGTGAGCAATGAATTCCGTGTCGGATTCAACCGCCGGGTGCTGAAAGAAACGGCGATAACGAAGGATGGCGACTGGGCGAAACAGTTGGGCATTCCGAATGTTTCGGGTGCCACGTTTCCGTACTTCAACATCGGTTACAGCTTTGCGGCGCTGCCGAGTTTCCAGAACATCGGCGAGGACATTACCATTCAGAATAACATCACGAAAATCGCCGGGAAGCACACGTTTAAGGCGGGCTACGAACTGATGCGCACCCGTTATAACGCAACGGCGAGCGATCTGCCCGGCGGAACCTATAATTTCGGCGCTACCAATGCGCCGTTCACTCCGAACACCGGAAACACATTCGCCTCTTTCCTGTTGGGGACGGTAACCGGCGCGACATATACTTCGGCCTTCGCCAGTTGGCTGCCGCGATGGTGGTCGCATCAGGCTTACTTCCAGGACGACTGGAAGCCGATGCGCGGCTTGACCCTGAACCTCGGCGTTCGCTACTCCTACGAGAGCCCCTACCAAACCAAGTATGGCCAGCAGTCGCAGTTTGACCCGACGGCGAGGGATCCGATCACGGGTCTTCCCGGCGCGATTCTGCACAGACCGGGGGCATTGGCGAGGAAGGATCTGAACAACTTTGCGCCGCGGGTCGGATTGGCCTGGAATTTCCGGCCGAAGTTCGTTTTCCGCGCTTCGTTCGGCATGGTGCATCAGGACATCTTCGCGACGGACCGCAACAGCATGTTTCAAGAATATTTAGCGACGGCGAATATCCAGTCGCCGGTGGGCGATCCGCGCCACGTATTCCGCCTGTCGCAGGGGCCGCCGGCGTTCCAGTACAATGTGCAGCCGGATGGCTCGGTGCCGTTCGTCGGTAATAACTACGCGGGCCGTGGAGCGCACATGTGGGATCCCAATATGCGGATGCCGTATGTGATGAGTTGGTCCGGCGGAATTCAATATGCCTTCCGCCAGAACTGGATGATGGAAGTGCAGTATCAAGGTCAGTCCGGTGTGGGCTTGTTGAATAGCTGGAATATGAATGCGCAGCGGCTGGATGTCTCCAGCGACCCGGCTGTTCTGAACCAGATATTTACCGCGCAGCAAAACTACCTGCCATTCACTAACTTCGGCGAGGTCCGGCTGTTCTCTAACTTCGGCCATAATTCGTATCATGGCGGAACGGTGCGCGTGGAAAAACGCATGTCCGGCGGGCTGACATTCAACAGCTTCTACACGATGAGCAAGACGCTGACGGAGACGGAAGTGGAGACCGGAGACAACGGCATCACCTACTACAACCGCCGATTGGAGAAGGCGCGGGCGAGCTACGACGTACGGCACCGGTTCGTGAACGTGCTTTCCTATGAAATGCCATTCGGCAGAGGCCGCCGCTGGCTAAACGGGGGTGGCGCGAGCAATCTGGTCTTTGGCGGATGGCAACTGACCTGGACGCAGACCATGCAATCCGGGCCGCCATTCAACGTTTCCTTTGCGGGGAGTTCGAACCGGTACCTGCCCGGGGAAGCTCGCCCCAACATCGTTACCACCCATCAGGCGGCGCAGGTCGACAACTGGGAATTAGGCGCCAACCGGTTCCCCACGCAGCTTCAGAATCCATACTTGAACGCGAGTTCCTTTGCCTATCCGGCGGCGTTCACGACAGGGAATCTGGGCCGGAACGTGTTTGAAGCGCCGGGTTTGTTGTGGACGCAGCTATCGGTCGCCAAGTGGTGGCGGCTGAAGGAGCGGTACCGCTTCCAGGTTCGCCTGGACGGAAACAACTTCCCACTTAAGCAGCCGCAGTTTGATAATCCGAACGGTGCCTTCAATCTGAACAATCTGGGAGCCTTTGCGCGGATTGGCAGCGGGACTCGCGGGGCGTTCTCCGATATTGGGACGGCGAATTCGAACCTGCTGATTATTGGCCGATTTGAGTTTTAAGCCCAACGCCGCTATTTGCCGGAACAAATCTCCATCAACGTTCGCGGATCGAACAGATGCAGCGGTTTGAATGAACGAGAGTTCCACTTCACTCCCGGCTGAAACTGCACACCCAGGAAGTAGCCGAATTCGCGAAATACGCAGTAGCGGATATCTCCCACGTACCGGTTCTTCATTACCGTCATCTGGACCGAGGTACGGAGCGGGATCTCAGTTTCCACTTGGAGACAAGCTCCCATTGCGGAGATATCTTCCAGGTTGGCCACGGTGCGCTGCTTGCGTCCATTCCCGTCGCGCCATTCGATATCGACAAGGTCCGCGCACATCAGTCGCGGCTCGATGCGTTTATCTGCCATATACCTGTTGATCGGATGTCGATGCGATTTGGAGTATAGGGAGAACTATGGAAAAAGACCTTACTGCGTCTAGGGTCAAATCCGATTGAAGACTTCAACCGCCTTGGTCAGGGCCTTGAACCTCAAGATATAAGGCACCATCTTCGTTTCGCGGTCGTCTATCTCCTGGGCGCGTTGCAGCACTTCCTTGACTTTTTCCTGCGGCACGCGGACCACGCCATCTTCATCGGCGATGATCCAATCGCCCGGTTTGATCGTCACGCCGGCGCATTGCACTGGCACATCCTTGGCCACACCGGCGAAGCGGCTGACGGTGCTTGATGGCACCACGCTCCGCGCGTAAATCGCCAGCCCCAAGCTGCGGACTTCCTTCAGATCCCGGACACCCCCATCCACGATTACGCCGGCCATCCCGCGCGACTTTGCCGCCGTACCCATCAGGCCGCCGATCCCGGCGACGTCCAGCCCGTTTTCAATGACAATCACGCCCACATCGCCGGGCTTGGAGTTATCGATCATGGCGGTCGACATGGCCGTTGACAGCGCGGGGGTCGCCTTGTCCGCGGTCGCGGGTTTCAACAGTACCGTCGTCGCCCGGCCGACGACGCGAATGTTGCCCGTGCGCGGCCGCATGTCGTGAGAGAGAAAACCGCGCTGGCCGGTGATCTGGTCGACCGCGTCGGTCACGGCCGCAACCGTGGTTTTTTCGAACCCAGCCCGGATCGGGTCTTTGGCGGGAGCGGATGTGGATGCGGCCTGGAATCCGAAACCGAGAATGGCGCAGGCGACCGCGGCCAGGGGAAGAATGATGCGTGTCCGTGTCATGTCATGCATTATGCTAACTCAGGTGGTCCCCCGCACCGTATTCAATAATCTGCTGGTCGCTATTTTGTTTGGCGTCCTGGTACCGTACATCAAGGGAATCGAGTATCTTGACTTATTCCTATTGCTGCCATATTCGTTTCTCAGCCTGTTTTTTGTAGCGCCGATGGTGGTGGATGCGGTGTTCGCCTCGCCGCAACGCGGCGTGCCGCTCGCGGCGCTATTCCGGGCGGCCGGTATCGGTTGGTTCACCGGCGTGTGCGTGCTGTGGATGGGGATCGCCACGGTCAGTTGGAGAATGGGACGGCTGGTCTCGCCGCCGATGGCGGTCGGATTGTCGCTGGCGGTGATGAGCCTGTTTGCGTGTATATTCGTCGCGGCTTTGGCGGCGTGGACCGCAAACCGTAGCGTGAGTGCCGCCACGGCGAAGGGGCGGCTGCGCATCGCGTTTTTACTGATCCTGGTGGTGTTCTTTGCGCTGCCGCGAGTGTTGGATCAGGATACAACCGCCTGGATGTTGCAGTTTTTGACCCCGGAAGGCTTGGTGCGGGCCACGCTCATACTCGCGCCGCTGGAGGCGATCGCCGCCGTCGCCCTTTTGATCCGCCGCCGTTAGCCCGGATTGTCCGCGAGATACACTAGGAACTTCATGCGTATCACGTCGCAATCCCCCTGCCGCGTCGACCTGGCCGGCGGTACTCTTGACATCTGGCCTCTCTATTTG
This sequence comes from Bryobacteraceae bacterium, assembly GCA_046155405.1. Lineage (GTDB taxonomy): Bacteria > Acidobacteriota > Terriglobia > Bryobacterales > Bryobacteraceae. The sequence goes on from JBJXFL010000148.1 coordinate 15,020, forward strand.
CACCACACCAACGCGGTGACTGTGAACTTTGCCATTGACCGCTATACGTCCTGCGCCATCGTTCCGCGCAACGACCGCCAGATCGTGCTGCGGTCGCGCGACTTGGACTCGGAGGAGACCTTTGCGTCATTGGAAGAACTGAAGGCGGCCAAGAAGTACAAGCTGCCTTTATTGGCCTATGCGGTAAGCTTCTTTTCTCCGGAGACGGGGCTTGAATTGGATTCGCACTCGGAGGCGCCGGCCGGCGCGGGAATCTCGGGATCGTCGTCCTTGTTGATCTCGATATGCGCGGCTTTCAATAAGTGGCTGAACGCGGGTTACTCGCTGGAAAAGCTGCGCGAACTGGCGCAGAATATCGAAGCGCAAATCATAAGAGTGCCCACCGGTTGCCAGGATTATTATCCGGCGATGTATGGCGGCATCAGCGCCATTGAACTCCGCGCGGACGGGATTCGCCGAGTGGCCATTCCGTTGGACCCGGCCGATCTTGAGCGGCGCACCGTTCTCGCTTATACCGGCGAGCCGCGCAACTCCGGAATTAATAACTGGGAAGTGACCAAGCTACACATTGACGGCGACAGGAAAGTGCACAAGAACTTCGGCCAAATCGCCTCGATCGCGCACGACATGCGGCTGGCGCTGGAGAAGGCGGACTGGGTGGAAACGGCGAGACTGCTGCGCGAAGAGTGGAGTTTTCGCAAGAGGAACGCGCCGGGAATCACTACCGCATTGATCGATAATCTGGTGGCTTCGACGAAGCGCGCGGGCGCGGTGGGCGCCAAGGTGTGCGGCGCGGGCGGCGGCGGCTGCGTGTTCTTGCTGGTGGAACCGGGGACGCGGGAAAAGGTTTCCGCCATTGTCGAGCGGGAGGGCGCGCAGGTGTTGCCGGTAAGCGTCGCGCTAGGCGGCGTGAAGGTTAAGATCGCCAAGTAAACAGTCATGAGCGGCCCAGCCCCAATGCCGGCGGCGTCCCATCTCGTGGCGGGCGTGCGGGTGGTGATTTTTCTGGCTTTCGCCTACACTATCCAATTCATCGCGTTCCTGCTGCTGCAACCGTTCGGTTTGTTTGTCGCGGCGACGATGGGGGCGTTCGCGGGCGGGTCTCTGGCCACCGTTCTGGCGCTGCGGATTTACCAGTTCGGCACGCTGCCGGACATTGGGCTGGCATGGCACCGCGGGGCCGGCCGCCACGTAATGATCGGCATGTTACTCGGCGCGGGAGCGGCCGTTTTCGTGGTCGGCTTTCCGCTGCTAATCGATAAGGCCTATTTTGTACCCGCCCCGGAGTATCCTTTTTCGCCGCCGGGAATGCTGCTGGTGGGAATCGTGCTTCTGTTCGGCGCGCTGGGGGAAGAGTTGATTTTCCGCGGCTACCCGTTCCAAATGCTGGCTGGCAAATATGGGACGTTTCAGATCCTGCTGCCCGCCGCGGTGCTGTTTGCCGTCGCGCATGCGGGGAACCTGAACAGTTCGCCATTGGCGCTGTTCAATACGTTTCTGTGGGGCGTTCTGCTGGGTTATTCGCTGCTGCGGTCCGGCGACCTGTGGCTGCCCACCGCCATCCACTTTGGATGGAATTTTACGTTGCCCCTCTTTGGCGTTAACCTCAGCGGCTTTAGAATGGGATTGACGGGCCATTCGCTTGAGTGGCGCGCCAGTCACCTGTGGAGCGGCGGAAGCTACGGCCCGGAAGCCAGCATTTTGACGCTTTTGGCCGTAATTGCGCTGTTTTTCGCCTTGCATCGCGTACCTTTGGTTCGGCAACGTTTGCCGCTGATGCCGGATCTGATCGAGGAGGAAGTGGAATGAAACGACGATTGTTGTTCCTAATGTTTCCCGCCGCCCTTGTCTCGGCCAAGGAGAAAAAGCTCTCGACCGATGAGCGGATGGCGCTCCTTCGCGGTTTGACCGCGGAATACGCGAAGGCCAAGATTCTGATTCCGCGATCGAAGAAATCGTTGACCGTCGAGCCGACGGGCAAATGGGATAAAGACGCTTGGGAGAAGGCGAACGTCGAGTTCGGCCCGGCGGCGCGGGCGGGCGAGATGGTGCAGATTACGAAGGTGAAGATTGAAGACGACCGCGTGGAGCTGGAACTGAATCACGGATTGAAGACCGGACCGAAGTGGTATGAGCGCGTGGAAGTTGGGATGGGCAGCGGCACTACGCCGATTTCCGGACGCGACAACGTCGCCAAGGCCGGGACGAATATGGCCATCGTGTTCGGCAAGAATATCGAAGCTTTGGATGTGGCCGAGGCGAAGAAGATGCTCGGCCAGATTCTGGACTTTGAGATGCGCTCGGTCACCGAGTCTTATATGGAGAAGCTGCCGGAACCGGTGCGCAAGGCGATCGAGCAGAAGCGCGTGATTGAGGGTATGGATCGCGAGCAGGTACGGTTGGCGGTCGGTCAGCCCGTTCGTAAGGAGCGCCGCATCGTGGAAGGGGACGAGCTTGAAGACTGGATGTACGGGCGACCCCCGGGCAAACTGACTTTCGTGACTTTCACCGGCAGTAAAGTGACGAAGGTGAAAGACATGTACGCCGGGTTGGGCGGCAGCACGGCGCCGGAGTTGCCTGTCCAGTAGGTTACTTGTCGAGATACGCGCTGCCCGCAAAACAGAGCAGCGCCGCGACGAGAAACGCCGTCGGCATGATGAACCAATAAGTCAAGGAAATGCCGAGCATCACGGCCAGGGACGCCGTGATGACAATAGACGCCTTCCTCCGCACCGGAAGCGTGAAGCCAAGGGCGGCGAGGGTGAACAGGAAGACGGAGTATCCCAGGCTATGGCCATCGTAAATGTCGCCTTGACTGCGCATGGTGCCCATCACGGGGGACTTGTATCCGTACATGAGCTCCTGAAGTTGAAATTCCGTGCCGTTCACCGGTTTCACGCCTTTATTGCCGAAATGGACGAACAGATGGAACATGCCGTTAAGCGCCAAAATAAAGGCGCCGATGCGAAAGAGTTGGTAGCTCCACATGTTTCCGTTACCTTTTCGCCGGACGGTCGCCCAGCTTCGTTTGCCCCCTCACCGGTGCCGCGAACGGATAGGTATCTGGGTTCACCACTACGCCCGAAGTGAATTTAAAAGGATACTTTCCGCCGCTCGGGAATGTCATTTCCACAAAGAACGCAGTGTACCCTTTGGCCGGATTTTCCACCTTGCCGATGTACTGTCCCGGTTTGACGGGCTGTAGCTCGGTACTCGTATACTTCGGCCCAATCTGTTCCAGGCGGAAGTCGCGCGCATCGGGATTGGTGGCTTGCCAGAGTTTCACGGACGTCGGCGTGTCTTTCGTCGACAAAGCAATGGCTCCGTCCTTCCCCACCTTCCATGAATAACGCGGCCGCGGCTTGTTTTGCAGCATGGAATCGTAGAACGCGGTCAGCGATTCATAAGCGTCGGTATTGCGCAGCGAATGGTCGGAATTCGGCACATAGCGCAGATGATTCTCGCCCTTCAAATCCTTGAAGTAGAACTTCCACGAGTCGGGCAGAAAAAACTGGTCGCCGGCCGAGTTCATGATGAACTTGGGCATCGTCAGGCGCTCGCGATACTCGTAGGGCTCAACGAGTTTCATCAGTTCTTTGTACCTGGGATTGTCCATTTCATCCATCAGGTTTTCCGCGTAGTAATCGCCCACCGATGGCGCCCAGAAACCGTAGGCGCGGTAGTGATGAATGAAGCTGGGAATCACGTTGAGAAGGTCGATCACGATCGGCGCCATCCCCACGACGCGCTGGTCCACCGCGCCGGTCGTCCACGTCGTCCAGCCGCGCTTGGAGCCGCCGGCGATGAAGAACTTGTCGACCGTCTTTCCGCCGCCCTCTTCCGATTTCATAAACGCCGTCACCGTATCCATCGCGCGAACCACTGATTTCGTCATGGGCAGGCGCAGCGGCCAGGACTCGTCCCCCGTGTCCAAATACTTGCGCCACGTGTAAGCGATAATTTCGTCCTCCACGCGCTTCCGCCCCGGTTTGGGATCGTCGCCGAAAACCAACGGCTGGTTCGGGACCATGCGCAGTTCGGTCACCACGGAGCCCGTGTATTCCGCAATACCCGCCATCACCCCGTCCACCGTTGTGCGCGGCCGGCCGTCATTGGCGCCGCCGGTCACGAATACCAAGCCAATATTGGACTTCAACTCTTTCGGCCGGATGATCGACACCCAGTGCACCCACTTCGTGCGGTCCACCTTCTTGTCTTCTCCCCAGCTCTGCGACGTCATTTCCAAAATGAAGCCGGTGCTGTTCTTGCCCTCCACTTTGTGCGCCAGCTTCCAGGAATACGCGGGGTCCGGTTTTGCGACATATTCATCGAGCGCGGTCCTCTTTGGAGCGCCAAGGAGAGTTGCGGCGGCCGCCGCCGCCAGGAGGAATGTTCTTCGGAGCACCCAATCAGGATAGCGGACCGCTGGCTTATCCTGAAACCAATGCGCTCACTTCTGTTGTGCCTCTGCGCGGCTGCGACGCTGCCGGCCCAGTCCTCATTTGAATTCTGGCCGGGCGCCGCCTATGACCCGTCGATCCCCACTTTTCAAAAAGTGCTGGGATTTGAGCCGGGTAGCCGATTCGCCGCGCACACCGATCTCATCCGTTATCTGGAAGCTTTGTCCGCCGCCGCGCCTAATCGGCTCAAAGTCGTCGAGTACGGCCAAAGCTGGGAGGGCCGCAAGCTCGTTTACGCCGTCATCGGCAACGAAGCGAATATGCGCCGGCTGCCCGAGATCCAGGCGTCGATGAAGAAATTGCTCGACCCGCGCAAGACCGGCGAGGCCGATGCGCAGCGCCTGATCGCCAATACGCCGGCCATCGTCTGGCTCGGCCACGCCGTGCACGGCAATGAGATCAGCGGCCCGGACGCGGCGTTGCTGGCAGCCTACCATCTGCTCGCGGCCCGCAACCAGCCCGCCGTTACCGCGGCGCTGGCCGACACGTTAATCCTCATCGATCCATTGCAGAATCCCGATGGCCGCATGCGCTTCATCCATGCTTTTGAACAAACCGTCGGCCTGGAGCCAGACCCCGCGCCCATGGCCGCCGAACGCAATGAACCTTGGCCCGGCGGTCGGTCGAATCACTATCTCTTCGACCTGAATCGCGACTGGTTCGCCGTTACGCAACCGGAGTCGAAGGCGCGTATCAAGGTGTTTCGGGAGTGGTCCCCGCTCGTCGTCGCCGACCTGCACGAGATGGGCTCCGAATCCAGCTACTACTTCGCGCCGGAAGCCATTCCTTTCAATCCGCACCTGACAAAGGACCAGAAATCCAGCCTCGACTGGTTCGGCAAGAACAACGCGAAGTATTTTGACCGGCTCGGCTATCCCTACTTCACGCGTGAGGTTTACGACGCCTTTTTCCCCGGCTATGGCGCCAGTTGGCCCGCCTACTATGGCGCCATCGCCATGACGTACGAAAACTCGAGCGTCCGCGGTCTCGTCTACCGCCGCGCCGATGGCACGATTTACACGTTCCAGGACTCCATCCGTAAGCATTTCACGACCCAGATCGCCACCGTCGAAGCCGCCGCCAACAACCGCGCCCAGCTTCTCAAAAACTTCTGGGAGTACAACAAAACCGCCATCGCCGAGGGAACGAGCGACTCCATCAAGGCCTACATTCTTCCGCGCCGCGGCGATACCGCGGCTGTGGATAAACTGGCCGCGTTGCTCGTCGAGCAGGGGGTGGAAGTCCAGCGCGCGCCGGCCTCCGTGAACGGGTACCCGGACGGAAGTTACGTCATATCCCTTGCCCAGCCCGCCAAACGTTTGATCCGCGTCCTCCTCGATCGGCAGGTGGCTATGGATCCCGGCTTTCTAAAGGAACAGGAGCGTCGTCGCGCCAAGAAACTCGGGGACGAAATCTACGACATTACCGCTTGGAGTCTGCCGCTCCTTTACAACCTCGAATGCATCCCCGCCACCAGTCCCGTTACGGCGCCGCTGCACGTCTACACGCCGCCCGCCGCGCCAACGGCCCAGACTTTCAGCAAGGCCGGCGTGGCTTACGTGATTCCCTGGAAAGGCCGCGCCGCCGCGCAATTCCTGGCCGCCGCTCTGCGCGCCGATCTGAAAGTCCGCAGCGCCGATAGGGAGTTCACCCAGTCCGGCCGTACCCATCCGCGCGGCACGCTGGTCGTGTTGACCAAGGAGAACGCCGCCAGCGTGCACGACATCGTCACTCGCATCGCCGGCGATGCCGAAATACTGCCGGTCGATAGTGGGTGGGTCGATAGCGGCATCAACTTCGGCAGCCGCAACGTGTCGCTCTTCAAGAAGCCTCGAATCGCCCTGGCCTGGGATCGCCCCGTCTCGGCCCAAAGTGCCGGCGCCGCGCGTTTCGTTCTTGAACGGCAGTTCGGTTACCCCGTCAGCGCCATCCGCACGCCCGCTCTCGCGACCATGGATCTCGATCAATTCGACGTTGTCATTCTCCCCGGTGCTGCCGGCGCCTATGCCGAAACACTGAACGTGGCCGCCACTGTGCGTCTGAAGGCTTGGGTCAACAAGGGAGGCACGCTGATCGCCATTGAAGAGGCCGTTGGCTTCCTCGCCGGTCCTGGCGTAGGACTGCTCACGACCGCCGCCGAATCACTGGCCACGGAAAAGAAGTCGGACCCTCCCAAGCCTGAGAACGGCCGCGTCCCTGGGCGTCTGTTGAAAGATGAAGCGGCGTACCTCGAAGCCATCAGGCCGGACCGCGAAACCACCGACGCCGTGCAAGGCATCATCGGCATCGCCCGAACCGACGAAGAACACTGGATCACCGCCGGCGTCCCGGCCAACGTCAACGCACTGGTGCAAGGGCGGACCATTTATACGCCTCTGAAACTAGACCGAGGCGTCAACGCCGCCTACTTCCTGGGCGCCGATAAATTGCTCGCAAGCGGTTACATGTGGGAGGAAAACAAAAAGCAGTTGGCTTATAAACCGCTCGTGATGGTGGAACGCCAGGGAACCGGCCATGTCATTGGCTTCACCTTCGATCCCAACTTCCGCGCCTATCTCGACGGCATGAACGTGCTGTTTCTGAACGCCGTGTTCCGCGGCCCGGCTCACGCCCGTTAGCCGAATGTCGCTTGACAAACGTTCCAACCGCCGGAGTAGAATCGAATCGGACCCGCTCCCGCCAAACCATATGAAGAGCGGTCGAGGAGAATAGATAAATGTCTTTACGCATTAACGACTACGCACCGAATTTCAACGCCCAGACTACGCAGGGCGAGATCGACTTTCACGAATGGATTGGCGACGGTTGGGCCATCCTGTTTTCTCATCCGAAGGACTTCACGCCGGTCTGCACGACGGAGCTGGGTTATGTGGCGAAGCTTGAGCCTGACTTTGCCGCACGGAACTGCAAGGTCATCGGACTCAGCGTCGATCCGGTGACCAATCATAGTAAGTGGGCCGCGGATATCGAGGAAACGCAGGGCCACAAAGTCAACTATCCGATGATCGGCGACCCCGATCTCAGCGTTGCCAAGCTCTATAACATGCTTCCGGCCGACGCGGGCGATACTTCCGAAGGCCGCACCGCCGCCAACAACGCCACCGTGCGCACCGTCTTCATGATCGGTCCGGATAAAAAAATCAAGCTGATGCTCAGCTATCCGATGACCACCGGGCGCAACTTCGATGAGATCCTGCGTGTCCTGGATTCAATGCAACTCACCGCCAAGCACAAGGTGGCGACACCGGTGAACTGGAAGAATGGGGATGATGTCATCATAGTTCCGGCCGTCTCCGACGACGACGCCAAGGCAACGTTTCCCAACGGCTGGAAGACGCTGAAACCCTATCTCCGCCTTGTCGCCCAACCCGAGTAGAGGCTCGCCCCAATCCCAGCCGCGACCGAAGTTCATCAAAAATTCAGCCTCAACATAAACTGTAACTGCCGCGAAGTTCCCGTGCCCACCGCCTTATCGTTCGCCGTCGTCTGAATAATCCCAAAGTTGGGACTAGACAGATTGGAAGCCGGTTGGCCGAACTGCGCCCGGTTGAACAGATTGAACGCTTCGAACCGGAATTCCAGCGCCATGTCGTCTTTCAAAACCGTGCGTTTGTTCAGCGCCATGTCGAACTGCCACAATCCCGGACCATATAACGAATTCCGGCCCAGATTACCCCAAGTCTTGTTCGCGGGCGCGCGGAACGCCGCCGGATTCAGAAACCGGCTCGGCGTCTGCACGTCGGGCAACCAGTTCACGCCCGGCACTACATCCGGGCGCTGCCGCCGCGTGTTGCCGTCCGGCACCGCGGCGCTCGAACGGTCAATCGTTATGTACAGCGGCCGCCCCGTGCGCACGGTATAGATCCCGCTCATTGTCCATCCGCCGAACGCCCGATTGTTCCTCAAAATCGGAAGCTGCCAGACGCTGTTCAGCGTAGCCGTCTGCCGGATGTCGAAGTCGGCGTTTCCCCGTTCGCACGCGCGGCAAAACACGTTCTGCGGCTCCTGCCCTTCGCCCGACCCGGAGCTGTCGTCAATCACATGCCCCCACATGTATTGGCCCTGGAACTGCCAACCCTTCACAAAGCTTCGCGCCAGGCTCGCCTGCAGGCCGTGAAAACTGCTGTTCCCGTAATTGTCCTTGGTGTCGAAATCGTTGAACGCCGGATACGGTCGAACCCCCGTCACGGGATCGATCGTGTTCAACCGGTTCCGCGTAAACAGCTTCGTCCCCTTGTTGCCGACGTACGCCGCCTGGCCGATGAACTGCTTCGGCAACTCATGCTGAATCGACATCGTCCATTGCTGCACGTACAGGTCGCGACGATCCCGCTGCACCAGCCGCGGCGACGCGCCCGTCGATTTCGCCTGCGCCAAAAACCCGTCGATCGGATACGTCAGCCCATTGTTCGGCATGTCCACCGCGTTCAATTGAAACCGCTCCGCGTACGAATCGATCGCCGCATTCACGTCGTCGTTCTGCCCGGTCCCATAGTAAATCCCATACCCCGTGCGAATCACGGTCTTGCCCCTCAACGCCTCCGGTGACCACGCCAAACTAAATCGCGGCGCGAAGTTATTGTTGTCCGGGTAATACCACTCGGCGCCATCCGGACAAAATCCGCCGCAGCGCTGCAGGTCCATCACGCGGCCCCGCCCGTTCACTTCCTTCGGGACCGAAAAATTCTCATACCGCACGCCCATGTTCAGCGTTAACCGCTGCGAAAGTTTGTAGTCGTCCTGCAGGTATCCAATCAGGAATGTACGCCGCACGCCCATCGTCGGCAACTCGGAGTTGTAACGAAACCGGTCCAGCCGGTTCAGGCCGACATTTGCCAAGCTTGAGTACCGCACGTCAAAGTCGATGCCATCGCCGACGTTCAAGTGAATCCGCCGCGCCTCGCTGCCAATTTTCAAGGTGTGCCGGCCAGCCACCCAACTCAACGCATTCACCAGCGAATAGGAGGTGGGCTTCTCGATTTCATAGCCCGAATTCTGCGTCGTCGTAAACCCTGGAATCTCAATTCCCTGCAACGCCCGCCCTTCCACCACTCGCGTCAATGCCGATCGATTCACGCCAAACTTCGTCTCGTTAATCACGTTCGGCGCAAATACCCGCTGCACCTGAAACGTCGCGTTCGTCGGCCGGATATTCGAATTCCGCGCCTCCAACAGCGGACTGCGATTCTCATTCAGGAATCCATCCGTCGTATTGAACCGGAAGAAAAGCGACGTCCTGTCCGACACGCGATGGTCCACCCGCAGCAACCCGCTGTCTTCATTCACCACGTTCTTGAACGTCCCAATAAACCGGTCCGTATTCGCATTCACGCTCCCGCCATTGCCCAACGGATACGCATCCATCAATGGCTTCACCGCCGGCGATTGCGCGCTCGCCTGCGCCCGGAACGCCGCGCTCGGCACCAGTCCATTGATGTTCGATTGCGACAGCACCTGCCGAATCCCCTCATAGTTCGCGAAGAAAAACGTTCGGTCTTTCACAATCCGTCCGCCAAAGTTCGCGCCATATTGGTTCAACCGGAATGGCGGGATCTCCGTCGGGTCGAACGGCCGCCGCGCGTCGAAAGCCGAATTCCGCAAGTACTCGAACGCCCCGCCATGAAACTGGTTCGATCCCGTTTTCGAAACAAGGTTCACCTGGCCGCCCGCGCCCGTGCCGCTCTCCGCTCCATACATCGCGCTGTTCACTTTGAACTCCGCGATCGAGTCCATCGAAATCACCAGCCGCAGCCCGCCCTCCTGCCGCGGATCCTTGATGCCCGTCGCATCCACGCCGTCAAACGTCCAATTATTTTCATCCCGCGCTCGCCCGAAGAAGCGAATCGAATTCTGCGTCCCGTCGTCGGTATTCACGGCGCCTGGCGCGAACGCCATCAGGCTCGCCCAAGTCCGGCCGTTCAACGGCATATTCTTCAACTGCGTCTCGCCGATCACGCTCCCAATCTCCGCGTTGTTCTGCTCCAGCGGCGTTGCCATCGCATTCACTTCAATCGACGAAGCCACCGTATCCGGCTGCAGCACCACATCCAGAGTCCGTCCCTGGCCGACCGCCAACGGGACTTTTTCGAAGGTCAACTTCTGGAACCCTTCCTTCGAAATCACGACTTCATAAACGCCGGGCGGCAACCCCATCACCTGGTACGCCCCCGTCTCCGCGGTCAGCATCTCGCGGCGCAGCCCATTCGCGTTGCTCCGAATGCCGATCCGCACCGCCTGCAGCACCGCTCCCGTCGAGTCCTTCACCGTTCCGCTCAGGAACGTCTTATCCACCTGCCCGATTAAGCTCAGGCCGGCAAACATGAAAGCCATAAATTGTTTCATTCGCCCGCAGAGTACCAATCGAATATGACAACGCGGCTGTAACAGTATGAATAATTGGTTACACTCGCCGCCCCGCGAGCTCCACGCGCAACCACTTCAAAGCTTTCTTAATGATGTCTTCACGATCCCCCGCCAAAAGCCCCGCCAACTCTTCCCCCTCCGCCCGAAACAACCCCTTCCGGATCCCTTTCAATGGCGCCACCAGCGCCGCCCGGCGTTTATAAACCTGCCGCGCCACGGCCCAGTTTTTTAATTCCCCGACCCACTCCGGATGCGCAATCAACACCGGCCCTAAAACGTCGGCGCACAGCCCGTCGCAATGCGCCCAGTTGTGGACATACTTCTCCAGCCACCGGACAAACACTTTCCACTCGCCGTATTCGCACTTCCGGCGCATCCTAGCATAAAGCTGTATTGCCACCGCGCCTTCTTCGAACTTCCCGCTTTCCCAAAGCCCCCGCGTCAGCGCCATTCGCTCCCGCCCTGTCCACGACGCAAACTCGACGCCATACGTTTTGGCGATATTCCGCACATGCACCGTGTAGGTGCAGTACGCGTCGATCGGCTCTTTGAAAAACCGCTGCATCACCGGCAGTTTCCACGGCTCGGAGTTCGCGATTAGCTCCGCCCGGATTGCCGCATGCATTTCCCCCGCCGTCACGGCGCCGTTTCCAGCCTTTCAATCCGCACCCGCGCAATCCGGTTCCGCTCCATCTCGAGAATCGTAAATCGCCGGCCGACATCCTCCAGCACCACCCCCGGTTGCGGTAAATCCCCGAGCTTCGAAAGCAAGTATCCCGCCAGCGTTTCAAACCCGCCATCGGTCGGCAAATCCACCCCATACTGGTTCGCCAGATCCGGAATGTTAACCGTTCCCTCCAGTTCCAGCGCCGCCGCGTGCCGGTCTTGTTTGGGACGCGAAATGTCGTGCTCGTCCTCAATCTCACCGAACACCTGCTCCAGCACATCCTCCAGTGTTACTACACCTGCAGTTGAACCATGCTCGTCCACAACCACCGCCATATGCGTATTATGTGCGCGAAATACGTCGATTAAGTCGCTTAAAGAGCGCGTTTCCGGTACAAAAATAGGCGCTCTCATCACGTTCTGAAGGTGAAACTTGGTCATTCCGCCCCGCTGCATCACCACCTGAATCAAGTCCTTCAAGTGAACGATTCCGCTAATCTGATCGGGACTTTGCTCATAAACCGGCAACCGTGAAAATTGGTGATCGTTCAAAAATACCAGTAATTGTTCGAGCGAAATGTTCACCGGTACTGCCACCATGTTGCTGCGCGGAACCATAATTTCCCGCGCCGAGTAGTCCGGCAGCTCCAACAAGCGGTTAATCGCAAGTTGTTGAAACTTCTGGAGTTTTCCCTCCGATTCGGACAACGACACGATAAACTTTAATTCCTCGACCGTGTGCCCGCCGCCGCCTTCCGCTTCCCCCCGCAATCCCAGTTGGCGCGAAATCCGCTTCGAAGACCGTTCGATAATCGTTACCAGCGGCCCCGCGATCCGCCCGAAAACCAGCAAAATCGGCGCCACCAGCACCGCAAACCGGTCCGCGGTCTCAATCGCGATATTCTTCGGCACCACCTCGCCAATAACCACATGCATATAGGTCATCAACCCGAAGGATAAGATCACCGCGAACACCGGTATAATCTTCTCCGTCCAAGGCACGATCAACACCTGCATCCAACCCAGCAGCAACTGGTGAATCGTTTCTTCGCCGGCCCAGCCCAAGCCCAACGAAGCGAGCGTTACACCCACCTGCACCACCGACAGCAGCCGTTCCGGGTTTTCGAGCAACTGCAATGCCGCTTTGGCGCCCGTATCGCCCTCATCGGCGAGTTGCTGTATCCGCGACTTCCGCGCGCTAAGCAGTGACGCTTCAGCGGCGGCAAAAAATCCGTTCGTGGCGACGATAAGGCCGACAAGTAGAAACCGGTATCCGTAACTAGAGTCCGCCATACTAATTAATGTGTTCGCCCGGAAGCTACTTCAGTCTATCAACCTGCTGATCGCGGTTTTTATCGTTGCCCTGCTGGGCGCCGTTTATTGGTTCGCTTGGCGGCCCCTCCCGCAGCAAAGCGGCTCCATCACCGCTCCCATCTCCAAACCGGTCGGCGTCCAGCGGGACGCGCTGGGTGTCCCGCACATCATTGCCGAAACGGCCGAAGATCTCTATTTCGCGCAAGGCTTTGTCACCGCCCAGGACCGCTTCTGGCAGATGGAATCGTTCCGCCGCCTGGCCGCCGGTGAACTTTCCGAAGTCGCCGGACCGGCCACGCTGGAGAGCGACCGCGAGTTCCGCCTGTTGCGCACATCGCGTTTGGCCCAGCTACGCGCCCAATCCGTCGCCGGCGAAGACCGCGCCGTCCTAGCCGCCTACGCTCGCGGCGTCAATCACTACCTGGAAACCCACGCCAATCGGTTGCCGCTGGAGTTCGCCCTTCTGGGCTATAAACCCCGTCCATGGCGCATCGAAGATACGCTCCTCGTGGGCCTCATGATGCACCAGTCGCTCAGCAACACCTACAAGCACGATCTGACCCGCGAAGCGATGTACGAAAAGGGCGACCCCGCCAAAATCGCCCAACTCTTCCCCGACCGCACCGGCTCCGAACACCAGCCCGGTTCGAACGCCTGGGCCGTCTCCGGCGCACACACGAGCAGCGGCAAGGCGGCCCTTGCCAATGACATGCATCTCGCCTGGTCGCTCCCCGGCGTCTGGTACATGACCCATTTGCAAGGCGCCGGCGTCAACGTCACCGGCGTCACCGTTCCCGGCGTGCCCGCCATCGTCGTCGGCCGCAATGAACACATCGCCTGGGGCATCACCAATCTTGGTTTCGATGTCCAGGATCTCTACATCCCCGCCTCCAATCGGGCGCTGCTCGAACGCGACCGCATCGCCGTTAAAGGCGCCTCCGGCGAGCCCTTTCAGCAAATGGTCAACGCCCACGGCCCCATTTTCAATGGCCCCGGCGGTAAGCCGGTAGCGCTCCGATGGATAGCCGCGGAAAACGCCCCGTTCCGTATCGGCTTGGTGAAACTGAACCGCGCCCGCAATTGGCTCGAATTCCGCGATGCGCTGCGCGAGTTCCCCGGCGCGGCTTCGAACATCGCCTACGCCGACAAAGAGGGCAACGTCGGCCTGCAGGTGACCGGCACGCTGCCCATTCGCACGGGCTGCAATGGCCAACGCGTCAGCCCCGCCGGCTCGTGCGAATGGCAGGGCTTCATCCCGTTCGATGAACTCCCGTCGTTCTACAACCCCGCCGGCGGCCGCATCGTAACCGGTAATCAGAATCCGTTCCCCGAAAACTACCCTTACTCCGTAAGCGGTAACTTCGCCCCCCACTACCGCGCCAATCGCATTCTCGACGAGCTGACGCGAAAGGAAGAGTGGACGCCCGAAGAAATGGTAAATTTGCAGGCCGATATCTACTCTCCGTTTTCCCACTTCCTGGCCCAACAGATCACCGCCGCCTGGGATCGCAGGAAAGCCACCAATCCCGATCTGAAAGACGCGATTGAACTGCTCCGCGCCTGGAACGGCGAAATGCGGAGCGACTCACCCACCCCGGCCATCGCCACCTATACCGCCAACCATCTCCGCCGGTCTATCGCCGCCAAAGCCTCCAATATTCCCACCGTGGAATGGGAGCCATTCATCTACTTCGCCGTCATCGAAAATCTCCTCCGCGCGCGGCCCGCCGGCTGGCTTGCCGATTGGGACCACGAACTGCTCCGCGCTTTGCAGGAAGGTGTCGAGGAAGGCGCGCGGCGCCAAGGCAAAGACGTGCGCAAATGGCGGTGGGGCGAGTACAACAAGCTCACCATCGCCAATCCCATCATCCGCAACATCCCATGGGTTTCCGGCTATTTCCAGATCGGCCCTACCGGCGTCGGCGGCTCCTCCACCACCGTCAAGCAGACCACCGTGCGCATGGGCCCGTCCATGCGCATGGTCGTCGATTTCGGTGACCCGCGCGGCGGTCTGCTCAATGTGTCCATCGGCCAAAGCGGCCACCCGCTCTCCAGCCATTTCAAGGATCAATGGGACGCCCACGCCAACGCCACGAGCTTTCCTCTGCACTTCCCATCCGGCTGGCAGACCAAGGCGACGCTCACGCTCGCCCCCTCCGCTCCATGAAAAAGCTCGTCATCTTCGGCGGCCCGCCCTGTACGGGCAAATCGACAGTCGCTCGGGCTTTAGGCTGCGCGCATCTGGAAATGGATAATGCTCGCGCGACGCTCCTGCCCAATTCCGCGCACACTCGCGCCGACCGCGCCATCGCCTATCGCGCCGTCCTCTGGGCCGCCGCCCATCTCCTGCGCCATACCGATACCGTGATCTGTGACGGAGGATTCGGACACCGGGAGGACCGCGATGCCTGCCGGACGCTGGCCCGCGAATCCGCCGCCGCGCTGTATCTCGTCGAGTTCACCGCCCCGCTCGAAGTCTTGCTCGAACGCAACCGGGCCCGCCGGGATCGCCATCCGGGCCTGGACCTCACCGACGCTCGCGTCACCGAAATTGTCGAGACCTATCCGTGGTCACGCACCGGCCTTCTAGTCGATAGCACCCAACCGCTATCGGACTGCGTCGCCGCCGTGCGCGCCTATCTACAAACACCGGGAACTGCCGAGCTATGAAACGCCGCTATCTCATCGTTTGGGCGCTAACGATTCTGGCCATCGGCGGCTGTGCCTGGTGGTACCTCTTCACGCCCGGTACGGTCCCGCCAGGCCAAACACCCCTCGCGGATGAACCCGCCTTCCGCCAAGCGTTCCACAATGGCGTTCAAAAAACCCGCATCGTCGTCCTGCTCTCGCCCACCACGCCCAGCGATCTGATCACCGCCCAGGACCTGCAATCGCTATTGATGGAATACGAGAACGACACCCTCGACGCCCACGTCATCTGGCAGCCATTGACGCGGGCGGATTGGGCGCCGACCACCGACGCCATGGCTCGCGTCTGGGACACCCGCGCCCGGCATTACTGGGACAAAGCGAAGAACCTTCGCACCGAAATGGGCGAAGGCCAAGCGTTCATTTACGCCCGCGGCGCCGCCCTCGACAAGCCCGCCCTGCGCGTAACCGATTGGAAGACGGACCTGCCCAGGATCCGCGAATTCCTGGGAACGCCTAAAAGGGTGCAGTAGGCTCTTCTTCGCCCGGACCTCGAATAGTCGGCACAGTCCCTTTCAAGCGCGGCTCAAGACGCGGCGATCACGCGCCGGGTCGAATTCCCCCGCCCGGTACTTCGGAGTGAGTTGAGGCAGAGGATTGGCGGAAGAAGTCCGGAGCGTTTTTCCAGAGCCCGCGGCCGCACTGCGGGAACTCGGCCTTGCCGCGCCATGCGACTTTCAGTCGCCAGCCAACCCCACCGCCTTCAGGCGGTGGGGTTGGCTAGTTCAATCCCGGGTCTCTGACGAGTTAGATGAAGAGGTCGGCCGAAACGTTGAAAAAGACGGCGAGTTGCTTTGCATGCGACTTGCTGACGGCGCGTTTCCCGTTGATCACGTCGGACACGTAACCTCTGGAGTTGAAGATCGGAACGAGATCTGCTTGCTTCAAACCGCGCTTTTCCATGAGATACGCCAACATCTCGTGCGGACTCGGATCGGGCAGTGTATGATGCTCTTCTTCATAATCCTTGATGAGACGCACCATAAGGTCGAGAGCCGCAACTTCTTCCGGGGTGCGGTGTTCGCCCTTATCCATCAGCTTCTCGACCTCGCCTAGCAAGCGTTCGTGCTCCTTGCCCGTGGCGATCACCCGCGGCAAGACTTTCGCCAGTACCCGAGAATACTTCTTATTATCAATAGCTAGCGAGGCTCCGCCTCAGACCGACGAGGTGTATTCGGTTCAACCCGTAGTTGTCGGATAATCCGAGTAGTGGCTCCGGTCGACGATGGAGAACCGCAAGCGGTTCTCGCCAAGGATTTAGGCCGCCGAAGCGGCAGTCGATCCCGAAGGATCGGAGTCATACCGGAGCCAAAATGAGCGTACCACGGAGCGTTGCCGAAGTGCTGGCCGAGCACGTCACCCTCGAGGTGGAAGGAATCGATCGGATGTATATGAATGTGTACGTACCCGCGTTGCAGCGGGCCGGAGGAGTGGCCAGTTTCTTCCGCTTCCATCTCGGCCACCGGTTTGCCTCCAGTGCGTTGATGGATCCGATCACCAAGGATTTCATCGCCCGGATGGAGAAGTTTGCCAAACAAGAGTCGGTCCCGATGGTCACCTTTGTCAAGGATCAGCGCAAAGATAAGGTAG
>JBJXFL010000154.1:0-65788 GCA_046155405.1 Bryobacteraceae bacterium
CAACTCCGCCCGTAGTCAAAGCCGGCATTGAAAACAAATGATCCCGGTCATGTTTCGGGACTACCCAGGAAGAAAAAATGCCTCAAAATTCCTGGATCCTGAGGCAAACTGCGGAAGTTGGGCTAGCAGGAAGCTCTTCTCCTTCAGCTAACCGATCACCACATCGAAAACGCTACTTTTCTGTTTGTCCATAGGCACCTCCACCTCTAGCTCATTAACGGTTACTTCAACTTCCGAATCACCAAACGCTTTGAGCCTACAGACACACTCGGTACGATCCGCTAGGCACCCCGCTAAAGGGATCTCGGGAATCGAGTACAGAAGACTAAATCATCCTCAGTGTAACACACTCAAGTTTCAAGTCAACTGCTTCGCCGTGTGAGTGGAGGCGGAAGGCTGCGTGAACGCCGGACCAGTCCCGAAATGCTTCAGCAGAGCCGTGTGATGCTCCGCATCAACCTCGGGCCATAGCGAAATCGGGTCATCCGGCTTCCATTCGTTGAACCAAAAGATATAGATGCGCTCTCAGCTTCTCCGCCCGAATGCGGCCCTTCGAGTACCGAGCATATATGCCGCGTATGATTTTCCCGCCATCGCAGACAGCGTCGCCAGTGAGGACTTGGCGCAGGTCTAGGCAATGTGCTTCCGAGTCGCCATTCACGATAGCCAGAACGTTGGGAAACTTCAATTCCGGATTGACGACATCGAACTGCGCGACTGCGTTGTGAACGTAGCTTTCAATCCGGCTATACGTGGGATCGGGCCGCGACCCCCCCCCACAATTGTTCCCGGTGGCGCTGCGGCCAACTGCTTGTCTAGCCAATCGTCTTGTGCCGTCTTTACTTCGCAGTAGAAGGCCAGTGCATCACCGGAGAATACTCGGAAGTCAGGGGTCTTCCCGTGACGCCATTCAGTCTTCGTAAATCGCTCGACGCGAAGTCCCCTGCTCGTCAAGTATTCAATGACACGCGCTTCGCCATCCATCTTTGGCCTAGACATCGCCGTGCGAATCTTTGAACATCCAACCCGTGCGGGTGCCTTCCTCAAACTTGAATCGTCCGTACTTCAGCCATGACTGATTCGCCAAGTTGCTACGGCGCGTGATTTCACCACGTTCACCCGCAGCGGCCCAATCCCTCACGTAGAGGTCCCGATCGCCATTATGCAGAAGGTAGAGAGCTCGCATGAGATCGGCTTGCGGAGCGCGCCGCTCAGTTGCCTTCTTGCGCTTCATGGGAGATTTTACCACTGCAGCGCCTTCAATCGCCCGTTGCGGGTTGCGCCAGACCTCGCTTTACTTCCCGCTACCGTCCGTAACTGATTGAAAAATATGGTGGGCCCGTGGCGACTCGAACGCCAGACCTCTACCGTGTCAAGGTAGCGCTCTAACCAACTGAGCTACGGGCCCAAAACCGCCCTGAATTCAAGCGTAACACATCGCTCACCTCCGGCGGTACACTCAAGGGAGGGAGCCACTATGCCTTCGCCCGCCCTATCGGTCGTCATCCCCATCCACAACGAAGAACCCGCCATCCTGCCTCTCTATGACCGCCTTACCGCCGTTCTCGAAAGCATTGGCCGCTCCTACGAAATCATCTTCATCGACGATGCCTCCACCGATCGCTCCTTCGACCTATTGGCCAACCTTGTCGAAACCGACGCCCGCCTGAAAGTCATTCGCCTCCGCCGTAACTTCGGCCAAACCGCCGCGCTTGCCGCCGGGTTCGACGAAGCCGCCGGCCACATCATCATCTCGCTCGATGGCGATCTCCAACACGAACCCGAAGACATTCCCGTTCTCCTCGAAAAAATCGATCAGGGTTATGACCTCGCCTCCGGCTGGCGCAAGAATCGCATCGACAACGCCGTCACGCGAAAGATTCCGTCCCGCATCGCCAACTGGCTCATGAAAAAAGCCAGCGGCGTCGAACTCCACGATTTCGGCACCACCTTCAAGGCCTATCGCGCCGAGATTCTGAAAGACATTAACCTCTACGGCGAACTCCACCGTTTCATCCCCGCGCTCGCCAGTTTTTACGGCGCCCGCATCGTCGAAGTGCCCATCGGGAACGTGCCCCGCGGCGCCGGCCGGTCCCACTACGGGCTCGGCCGCACCTTCAAGGTGTTCTTCGATATCATCACCATCCGCTTCCTGCTGACTTACTTCACGCGGCCCATGCATTTCTTCGGTAAGTACGGACTTATCGGCCTCGTTACCGGCGGCCTGATTCTGACTTACTTGCTTGTCTACAAGTTACTCTTCATGGAGCGCGACTTGGTTACACAGCACGGCCCGCTGATGATGGCCGGGGCTCTATTACTGTTGGCCGGCCTCATGCTATTCTGCACCGGCATCTTGGGCGAAGTCCTTATTCGCACTTACTTTGAAAGCCAGGGAAGGCGTATTTACGCCGTCCGCGAAGTGAGAGCCCGCAAGGACAAGAGCGCCGCCGAAAGCCGGGAACGCTAACTTAGGCGCGCCTTGAAGGCATCTGAATCGACCGCCGCCAATAGTCCTCGAAAAGTCCCTGCATCGCCTCCGACAGCCCGCCGTGGTCAAAAACCACCGCCGTCCAAGTCGGTCTTGTAATCACCGGATCGAGCAGCGCGATCAACCCCCGCTTACCGTCGAATAGCGCCAGCTTCAATGGCAGCGACGGCACTTGGCTCACCTCCACTCCGATGTCCATGAACTCCATCAGCCGCCGCCGGTGTTCATCGTCCAATGTGCCGACTTCCACCAGCAAACGGCACCGCACGCTCTTCTGCCGCGCCGCCCGCACCAGGTCGTCGTTCAATGGGTCCACCGCGTATGGCGGCCGCGAAAATTCCAGATACTCCCCCTGCACCTCGCTCATCATCCGCCGGTACTCCGCCGCCGTCTGTAGCGGTTCGCTCACAATACGCAGAAAGTCCAACGTCCCGCGGCCGCCCTGCCCTTCCGAGTACGAGGTATTCAAATCCTCGACCAGATCCGTCGCAAACCGCGATTGCTCCGTCAACTCCTGTTGCAGGTGCTGCGCCCGCCGGGCGAAATACGCCGGTATCGCCAGCGACGGCTCCACCGCCGAAAACAGCTTCGTTTTCTCCCGGACCACCTGCGCGAATCCCTTCTCCACCAGCGAGTCCAGAACTTCATAAATCTTCTGCCGCGGCACGTGCGCCCGCGCCGCCAGCTCCAGCGCCTTGAACTTCGGATGCCCTACCAATACCAGGTAGGACCGCGACTCATACGCGTTCAAGCCAATCTGCTGCAGGCGCTTCCAAAAGCGCTGGTACTCAACTTCGGGGAGGTCGTGAGGCATCGAATCGTTTTTCATCCCATTTGGCAAAGCGCCCATCTGCGCGCTCTGCCACCGTTACGTGGTGTATGGCGGATTCTATCAGTAGTTCGTCCGTTCCGGGTAGTCGCTTCCGGCTGCTAGAATTGTTTTGGGGGCATTTTTTGGCTACCTCGGAACTGAAACCGTCCACGCTCGGCGATCTGAAGAACAGTGTATGGGCGGAGCGGTGCCATCCCGCCCGGACCGTCAAGGAAGAGGTGCGGGAAAACCTCATCGCCCGGCTTCGCGCCGGCGGAGCGCTGTTTCCCGGCGTTCATGGCTATGACGACACCGTCATCCCCCAAATCGTCAACGCCCTGCTCTCACGCCATAACTTCATCCTGCTCGGTCTCCGCGGCCAAGCCAAAAGCCGCCTCATCCGCATGCTCACCACGCTGCTCGATGAATCCGTCCCCTGCATCGCCGGCTCTGAAATCAAGGACCACCCGCTCGCCCCCGTCTCCACTTTCGGTCGCCAGCAGATCGCGTCGCTCGGCGATGCCACCCCCCTCGCGTGGCTTTCCCGCGACGATCGCTATATTGAAAAGCTGGCCACGCCCGACGTCACCATCGCCGACATGATCGGCGACATCGATCCCATCAAGGCCGCCCGCCATGGCCATGATCTTGGCAGCGATCTCAACATCCACTACGGCCTCATGCCCCGCGCCAACCGCGGTCTCTTCGCCATCAACGAACTGCCGGACCTCGCCGGAAAAATCCAGGTCGGCCTCTTCAACATCATGCAGGAAGGCGACGTCCAGATTAAGGGCTTTCCCATCCGCCTCCCCCTCGACGTACTGCTCATCTTCACCGCCAATCCAGAGGACTACACCGCCCGCGGCAAAATTATCACCCCGCTTAAAGACCGCATCGGCAGCGAAATCCGCACCCACTATCCCGCCACGCTCGAACATGGTATCGCCATCACCGCCCAGGAAGCCTGGACTTCGCGCTCCACCGCCGCGCGCGTCATCGTGCCCAAATACATACGCGAAGTCGTCGAAGCCATCGCCTTCCTCGCCCGGGAAGACAAGAAGATCGATAAGCGTTCCGGCGTCTCCCAGCGCCTGCCCATTTCAGTCATGGAGAATGTCGTGTCGAACGCCGAACGCCGCGCCATCCAAAACGCCGAAACCGAAGCCGTCCCCCGCATAGCCGATATTTATGGTGCCCTTTCCTCCATCACCGGCAAGATCGAACTCGAATACGAAGGCGAGCTTAAGGGGAGTGAAACCGTCGCCCGCGAACTGATTCGCATGGCCGTCGGCCGCGTCTACAGCAACTATTTCGAAGGCGTCAACGTCGCCATGACCGTCAAGTATTTCGAGCGCGGCGGCGCCCTCAAGGTCGATGCCGCCACCAGCTCCACCGGCCTCCTCGAACAACTCCTACTGGTCGACGGGCTGATGGAAAAGACTCGCGCTCTCGGTCTGTCCGCCAATGAGCCCGACGCCGTTCGCGCCGCCGCCGGCGAATTCATTCTCGAAGGTCTCTACGCCCATCGCCGCATCAGCCGGAATGAGGAGTTGGGCTTTGCCGCCCCCGAGGAGCGCCGCCGCGCCCAGGAACCCGAGAATCCCGAAGACAATCCTCCCGTCCGCCCTCCCAAACGCCGCCAGTTTAATTGAGCTCCCATGCGCTGGATCCGTTATTCCCAGTTCTTCGACGACGACTTCGGCATCTCCGCCGAAGACCTTATGCGCGCCCTCTCGGATTACTTCCTCCAAAGCGGTTTCCAGGATCCTTACGGCGGCTACCCGTTCAACGAGGATTCCCTCGACATGCTCCGCGAGGCCATTCGCCAGGCCCTTGAAAATGGCGATCTCCTCCCGCCCGGTGAGTTCGAAAAACTCAACCCCGATCAAATCGAAGCCCTCATCGATCGCCTGCTTGAAAAGCTGATGACCGATGGCTATGTCTCCGAACCCCCGCAAGGCCCCGGCCGCGAAGGCGGGGCCGGCGGCGAAGTGCGCGTCGAAACGACGGACAAGGCCCTCGACTTCCTCGGCTATAAAACCCTCAAGGACCTGCTGGGTTCCCTCGGCCGCTCCAGTTTCGGCGCTCACGACACCCGCGATATGGCCACCGGCGTCGAAGCCTCCGGCTCCTCCAAACCCTACGAATTCGGCGACACCCTCAACCTCGACGTCAACGAAACGCTCTCCAGCGCCCTCCGCCGCGGCGGGATCGAAAATGCCCCGGCGGGTGGTCCGATCGGCCTCGAATACTCCGACCTCCACGTCCATCAAAGCGAATATCAAAGCAGTTGCGCCACCGTCCTGCTCCTCGATTGCTCCCACAGCATGATCCTCTACGGCGAGGATCGTTTCACGCCCGCCAAACGCGTCGCGCTCGCGCTTGCCCATCTCATCCGCACCCAATACCCCGGTGACTCTCTCCGCCTCGTCCTCTTCCACGACACGGCCGAAGAGATGCGCCTCTCCGAGCTCGCCCGCGTCCAGGTCGGGCCCTATCACACCAACACCCGCGACGGTCTCATCCTTGCCCAACGCATTCTCCAACAGGAGAAAAAGGATATGAAACAGATCATCATGATCACCGACGGCAAGCCATCCGCGCTTACCCTCGACAACGGCCAGATCTACAAAAATCCATTCGGCCTCGACCCCCTCGTCATCGCCCGTACCCTCGACGAAGTCAGCCGTTGCAAGCGCCAAGGCATCCTCATCAACACCTTCATGCTCGCCACCAGTTATGACCTCGTCAACTTCGTCCACAAGGTCACCGAGCTTTGCCGCGGCAAGGCCTATTTCACTACTCCTCAAACACTGGGCCAATATCTGCTGATGGACTACATGAATCGGAAGACCCGTACGGTTCACTAAGCGGCCGGCGTCTCCCGCCGCGGCAGCGCCGCCAGCGTCGCCGCTAATTCATCGCGATTCACCGGCTTCGCCAGGAACCCGTCCATCCCCGACTGCATCGCCTTCCTGCGTTCCTCACCCGACACGCCGGCCGTCAGCGCGACAATCGGTACCGTCCGCACCGCGCCGTCCAGTTTACGGATTTCCGCGGTCGCCGCGAATCCATCCATCTCCGGCATGTGGCAATCCATCAGCACCACATCGAAGTCCTTCTCCCTGCAACTCGCCACCGCCTCCAGCCCATTCGCGGCCAGTACCACCTCCGCGCCCAATCGTTGCAACAACGCCTGCGCCACTCGCTGGTTCACCAAATTATCTTCCACCACCAGCACCGTCAAACCCGCCAACACCGCCACTTTCCCGTTCGCCGCGGGCTTCTCCCGCTCCGCTCCTCGCGCCGCCGCCAATGTTACGCTGAACCGGAATTCGCTCCCCCTCCCCGGTTCGCTGGTCACCTTAAGTTCTCCGCCCATCAGCCGCACCAGTTGCCGCGAAATCGAAAGTCCCAGCCCCATGCCCCCGTATCTACGCGTGGTCGACGCATCCACCTGCCGAAATTTCTCGAAAATCGTTCCTAACGCCATTTTCGGAATCCCAATTCCGGTGTCCGCGACGGTAAATTCCACTTCCACCTTGCCGCCCTCCGCCACCGCTCGAACCGCAATCTCCACGCCCCCTGTCCCCGTGAACTTCAGGGCGTTATTCACCAGATTGGTCAGCACCTGCCGGATGCGCAGCCCGTCCCCTTGCACCAGCGCCGGCAGATCGCCCGGAATGTTTGCCCGCAGCCATAGTCCCTTCCGGCGCGCCACCGTCTGAAACGTTTTCTCCACCTGTTCCACCAGCCGCCGAAGCGAAAACGGCGTCATCTCCAGCAGCAACACGCCGGAATCGATTTTCGATTGGTCCAGAATCTGGTTCAATAGCTCCAATTGCCCATACGCCGACTCCCGGATCGTCTCAATCTGGTCGCGGATCTCGGCATCGCTCACCGTGTCCAGCAGCAGATCGGCGGTGCCCAACACACCGTTCATCGGCGTCCGGATCTCATGACTTACGTTGGCCAGGAACTCCGACTGTAGCTGCCGCGCCCTGTCCGCGCCCGCCCGCGCCCCGCGCAGATTCCGGACCCGCCACACCAACCATCCGATCGATAAACCCATCGCCACGCACGCTCCGGCTAACCAGCGCACTTGCGGATCGCCCCCATGCCTCAGGTCCGAACTCGAAAGCGAAAACCACCGGCCGGCATAGCTCGTCACGGAACCGTCCGAAATCATGTCGTCGATCCGGTCCCGCAGCGCCTCCGCCAATGGCCCCATTTCCTTCCGCGCCAACAGGCCATTCCGTTCGGTTAACTCCGGAATCGGCTTCACCGATAGGGCCAGACCCCGGCAATTCTCGGGCCGGTCCAGCAGCAGACCCTCCACCGCTCGCAAATCGAGGAACGCTGCCTCCACCTCGCCCGCGCACATCGCACGCAACGACTCCCGCCCACCATGGGCCGCGCCCGAGTCCGTTTTGCCCGATCTCATCGGACCGGGTGCTTGCGCGAATCGCGCCCTGTCCCAGACTACCGCGTGCCTATCCTCGCTCCACGACCGCGTCTGGTGCAGATTGGGAAACTCTCCCACCCGGTAATGCCCCATCGGCCATAGGTCTATCAGTCCGCTTTCCAGCGCCGCCATCGGCCCGCGCGGGCAATACACCCACTCCAGCTTCACTCCGGACCGCCGCCCGGCCTCATTCAAAACGTCAACCGCAAACCCGCTCGCGCCACGACCCTCCGGCCAGTCGTAATTCGGTGGATTTTGCCCGACGCCAATCCGATACGTCCCGCCCCGGAAGCGATTCGCCCGCCGATACTGGTCCCAACTCCAGGCTCCCGCTAGTGTGATCAAGATCAACGCCGCGCTGAGCGGTACCCAAACGGGTACGAAGCGCCGCTTCCGGTGTCCCAGGCTATCACCGATATTCACAGTATGCGCGAAGCTCCTTCCACCTTATCGGCAGAATTGACTTAACATTTGTAGGCTGAGTTTGAATTCTCGCAAATCTTGCGGCCGGACACAAGGCTTATTTCAAGCTTGCGGAGGTGCGGGAAGCGCACAGGCCGCGCAGGCACGCCCCCCACCCATTCACGGCGCACACGAAGGTTCACCCAACAGTAGATCTGCTAACAATAGAACGATGCAACTGAAACCACTCGGAAATAGCGATCTGAATATCACTCCGCTCGGCGTCGGCGCCTGGGCCATGGGCGGCGCCGATTGGGCCTTCGGCTGGGGGCCGCAAGATGACGCCGCCTCCGTCGCCGCCGTCCACGCCGCTCTCGATGAAGGTTGGAACTGGATCGACACCGCCGCCGTTTACGGCCTCGGCCATGCCGAAATCGTCGTCGGCAAAGCCGTCAAAGAACGCACCGCCAAGCCGTTCGTCTTCACCAAATGCGCCCGCGTGTGGGACGAAAACCGCCAGATCGGCAAACGCCTCAAAGCCGCGTCCGTGAAAAAGGAGTGCGAAGACAGTCTCCGCCGCCTCGACATGGACACCATCGATCTCTACCAGATCCATTGGCCCGAGCCCGACGAAGACATCGAAGAAGCTTGGCAAGCCCTATCGGAACTCAAAGCCGAAGGGAAAGTCCGCTGGATCGGCGTCTCCAACTTCAACCGCGCCCAACTCGCTCGCATCGCCCCAATCGCACCCATCACTTCGCTTCAACCGCCCTATAGCCTCATCTCCCCCGAAATCGAAAAGGAACTACTCCCCTATTGCGGCGCGAATAATATCGGCACGCTGGTCTATTCCCCTATGAAATCGGGCCTGCTAAGCGGCGCCATGACCCGCGAACGCATCGCCGCCATGCCCGCCGACGACTTCCGCCAACGTACCCCCAACTTTCAGGAGCCGCTGCTGACCCGGAACCTCGCGCTCGTCGAACGGCTCCGCGAGATCGGTGTCCGCCACGGCCGCACGCCCGGCGAAGTCGCCATCGCCTGGACGCTCCGCCGCCCGGAAGTCACCGCCGCCATCGTTGGCCTCCGTTCGCCCGCCCAGCTCGAAGGCGTCAAAGGCGCCGCCAACTTCCGCCTCAGCCCGGAAGACCTCGCCGAAATCGAAGCTTTCTAGCTTTTCCACCGCTTTTCCACGAGACCGGGGTACCGGGTTACTCCTGGAAATCAAACTCCACAAATCCCCTGGCGTTCCCCCACCGCCAAACCACCCATCATGAATCAAGCCATCTATCCCGGCCTCAAAGGAAAGTTCGCTCTAATCACCGGCGCCAGTCGCCGCAACGGGATTGGGGCGGCGACCTGCTTGGCGCTGGCGATGCAAGGCGCGAATATCTTCTTCACGACATGGAAGGCGTATGACCGCGCGCAGCCGCACGGCTCCGACGAGAACGGTCCCGTCGCCCTGGAAGAAGCGTTGCTGGGCTGCGGTGTGCGGGTGGCGCATCTGGAGATTGACTTGGCGCATCCAGACAGCGCCACGGTGCCGCCACGCTCGACGCCCACTACGCCGTGAACATGCGCGCCACCTTCTTGCTGGCCGTGGAGTGCGCGCGGCGCGCCAAGGCGCTGGGTCGACTCAGTGGTCGCATCATCGGCATGAGTTCCGGGCGGGATTGGGCGCCGATGCCCGGTGAGCTGGCCTATGCCGCCACCAAAGGCGTGATTGAGGCCTTCACTCTCAGCCTTACCGCGGAGTTGGCGCCACTCGGCATCACAGTCAATGCGGTAGATCCCGGCCCCACCGATACCGGGTGGATGACGGAGCGTATGCGACGCGAATGGGCCGTGCCATCTGGGGTGCCGAAATTCAATCAACCCGGCGATGCCGCCCGCGTGATTGTCTTTCTCGCCAGTGACGCCGCCCGGCACGTGACCGGGCAGGTGATCCACGCACGGGGGAGTGCCGTTTAACGCGGATACCGGCAACGCGCGCGGCGCGTCTGTCGATCCCTCTACCGCTCTGGAGCGCTGGCCGGAAGTACGCGGAATCGGCGGCGCCCGTCGATTGGATACGTCTGGGAGTCGGCCTGATCCACGGTGAAATTGGTCGACAATCCTTCACGCTTCGCTAGATGCACGAGTGTCGCGTCGGCGAAATCCATTGGCCGATCCGCATAGCGCGACATCCGTGCTTGTATTGCGGGAGTTCTGAATTCTCTAACGGACCCACCGTGTAACCTGCGGCGGCGCGCGCGACGGACCCGCCAACACACTAGACCGAACCCCTTGCTCCAAACAAGCGCACACGCCGTGCCAGGCACAATTGGCATAGGATAAAGACGGTAGCACCCGTGAGCAAGCGGGAACAAATCGTCCAGGAAATAGCCCACCTCCCCGAACCGGACCTGGATCGGCTGCTGGCATTTTTGCAGTATCTAAAGCGGGATCATTCGGAACGCATGGAACCGGCATTGGCGGCGGAGTCGGCGCTCGCGAAGGACTGGCTCTCCGGCGAGGAGGACGCCGCCTGGGCCGATTTGTAAGAGGCGACATCGTCGTCCTCAATTTCCCTTTTTCCGACCTAAGTCAAACCAAGAGGCGTCCTGCTTTGGTCTTGGCGACTCTGACCGGCGATGACTTAATCCTTTGCCAAATTACAAGTCAAGCGAAGTCCGACCAATACTCGGTCCCGCTGGATCTTACAAGTTTTGAATTTGGCGGGCTTCGGCAACTAAGCTGGATTCGCCCTAATCGGATCTTTACCGCAGTCCACTCATGCTATACTGAAGACATTGCAAAAGGCCCGGTCCCACCTAGGATCCGGGCTTTTTCCAATTTCGACCAACCCAGGAAAATCTCCCGCCAGCGGAGGGTCCCCACAACCAATTGAAGACAAAGGAATAGAACCCGAGAATAACCCAGGAAAGCCAGCCTCTTCCAACGTAACCCAACAAAATCCCCCACCAGCGGAGGGTCCCACAAGTACTTGAAAACAAAGGAACAGGAACCCCGGCCTAACCCAGCCGCACCACCCGCCCGGTCTCGGCCGCCTCATGCGCCGCGATCGTCACCTCGTTCACCTTCCACACATCTGACACCGGCATGTCATTCGGTTTCCCGTTAAACGCGGCCTCCAGGAACTCGACAAAAATCTCCCGCTCCGCCGGCATCTCCCGCACCACCTCCACCTTCCCCCCTTGCCGCAATACCGTCAGTCCGGTCGCCCCCATGTACTCAATCACCCCCTTGGCCCCCCCAATCCGCACCCGGTCGTCCCCATGCGTCGGTGCCGACTCGCTCCGGTAATAGTCCATGTGCAGCGACGCCGTCCCGCCATTGTCCAGCTTCAAAATCGTGGTCGTCGTGTTCTCCATCTGGCCGATTCCCACTGGCGCCGCCACCTGCGACTGATACGAAAACACCTCCGTAAAATCCCGTCCGGAAGTCCACCGCATCAGGTCGAACATGTGAATGCCGATCCACAGGATCGTGCTCCCATACGATGCCCGTTCCTTCATCCAAACCGGCCGCACCCCAGCCTTATATGACTTCTGCGAAGAGATGATTCCAACGTCCCCAACAATGCCGTCCTTCACCATTTGCCGCATCGCCAAATACGGCGGCGAATAGCGCATCGGCAACAGCAGCCAAATCGGTTTTCCCGACGCCGTCACGGCCTTTCGAGTCCGCTCAAAATCCGCCCGCGTCAGCGCCAATGGCTTCTCCGCGATCAACGGAATCCCCCGCTCCGCGACGGCAATCACACTCGCCGCCCGGTCCCCGTTCGACGTGCAAACGCCCACTACATCGAGCTTCTCCGCGTCCAACATCCGCCGGTAATCGGTATAGAACGTTGCCTTCGCCGCCACCGGCCGCTTGCGAATTTTGTCCAGCTCCACCGGGTCGCTTTCCGCGATAGCCACCAGCTCGACGTCCGGAATATGCGCTAACGGCGTCAGAATCTCCCCCGCATGGCCCAACACCCCAACCATTCCCAATCGCAACTTCCGAGGCAACTTAATAGCCGCGCCCGCCAACATTGCTCTGCGAGTGATTAAATCCATACCCGCATTATCCACGATAAGATGCAACTGTGCGGTACCTTCTCATTCTGACCGTCCCCCTCTTCGCCCAAATTTTCGATCCGCATACAAAGGCGTTCCAAAGCGACGTCGCCCCCTTCCTCTCCAAACGCTGCGTCGCCTGCCACAACGCCAAACTCCGGAACGCCGATCTTAACCTCGCCCGCCTCCGGAACCCTAAAGAAGCCCTCGCCGAACGCAACGTCTGGGAAGACGTCCTCGACAAACTCCGCAATGGCGAGATGCCTCCGCCCGGCTTGCCCCGCCCAACAAATACCGAACTCCAAAACATAGCGAAGTGGATTGATAACCAAGTCGCGAACCACGACGCCCATGCCCCTCCCGAGCCCGGCCGCGTCACCGCCCGCCGCCTTAATAAGGTCGAATACAACAACACCGTCCGCGACCTTCTCGGCCTCGACTTCCAGCCCGCCGACGACTTCCCCAATGACGACTCCGGCTACGGCTTCGACAACATCGGCGATGTGCTCAGCCTCAGCCCCGTCCTCATGGAAAAGTACCTCTCAGCCGCCGAGAAAATTTCCCGCCTCGCCATCGTCACGGCCAAGCCCGGCAAGCCCACCCTCAACCGCTACCCCTCCGACAAAACGAAGGCTCCCAACCACCACTTCCCAGCCTGGGCCGAGTATGAAATTCAAGTCCGCGTGATAGATCGCCGCAAGGAAGGTGATACGCTCCGCGTCGCGCTTCTGATCGACGACAAGCCCGTCAAAACCGCCGTTTTTCCGATGCTTCCCAACGTTGGCAACCGCATCCTTAGACACACCGCCGCCATCCCGCCCGGCGACCGCAAACTCCGCGCCGTATTCCTTGACTCGCTCCCTGGCGACTATCAGGTCGATTACATTGAAGTCCGCGGCCCCTTCGCCAAAGCCGATCTCGGCCTGCCCGAAACTCACAAACGTATCTTGATCTGCAATGACCCCACCCCGCCGTGCTCAGAAAAGATCACCGCCAACCTCCTCGCAAAAGCCTGGCGCCGCCCCGTCACCCCCACCGAAATCGCCAAAATCGCCAGCTTTGCCACCAAAGCCATCGCCGCCGGCCAGTCCCTCGAACAAGGCATCCAATACAGCCTCCAGGCGATGCTCGTCTCCCCCAACTTCCTCTTCCGCATCGAGCCTCCGGCGCCATCCGCCACTCCCAGAAAACTCACCAACCCCGAACTCGCCTCCCGCCTCAGCTACTTCCTCTGGAGTTCCATGCCGGACGACGAACTCACCCGTGCCGACCTCCAAAATCCCGCCGCGCTCCGCGCTCAGGTTCGTCGTTTGCTCGCCGATCCCAAGGCCGCCGCGTTCGTCGACAACTTCGGCGGCCAATGGCTGCAACTCCGCAACCTGGAAAGCCACAAACCCGACCCGCAAAAGTTCCCGCAGTTCAACGACGCGCTCGGTGCCGCTATGTTGCAAGAGACCCGCCGCTTCTTCAAAGGGATCCTAAAGGAGGACCGCTCCATCCTTGAATTCATCGACGCCGATTACACCTATCTCAATGAACGCCTCGCCGCCCACTACGGCATCCCCGGCGTCACCGGCGACGAGTTCCGCAAAGTAACCCTCCCCGATTCGACTCGCGGCGGCGTCCTCACCCACGCCGGCATTCTTACCATCTCCAGCTACCCCACCCGTACCTCGCCCGTCCTTCGCGGCAAATGGATCATGGAGAACATCCTCGGCACGCCCCCGCCTCCGCCCCCGCCCGACGTTCCCGAACTCAACGTCAGCGAAGGCGGCAACACCGGTACCCTCCGCCAGCAGATGGAAAAGCACCGCGCCGCCCCCACTTGCGCCGTCTGCCACACCAAAATGGACGCGCTCGGCTTCGGCCTGGAAAACTTCGACCCCGTCGGCCAGTGGCGCACCAAGGACGGCAACTTTCCCATCGAGCCCGCAGGCTCTCTCCCAGGCAACAAAGTCTTCAGGAGCCCCGCCGAACTGCGAGCGATTCTAAAGTCCGATCCCAAGTACTTCTCCCGCTGCCTGACAGAGAAACTAATGACCTATGCCCTCGGCCGCGGACTCGAAAAATTTGACCGCTCCACAATCTCAAAAATTTGTAATAAACTGGCGGCAGACGATTACCGCATCTCGAGCCTGATTGACGGAATCGTCGAAAGCCTGCCGTTCCAATACCGAAAATGATGAACCGCCGAACCCTCCTCCGCGGCTTAGGTGCCGCTGTCGCGCTGCCCAACCTTGACGCCATGACTCCCGCGCGCGCCGCCGCCGCGCCATTGCGCATGGCATTTACCTACGTTCCCAACGGCATCATCATGGAGAACTGGACGCCCGCCGCGGATGGCAAAGCGTTCGATCTCCCGCGCGTTTTGCAGCCATTCGCGCCGCTACGCGAAAAAACACTCCTTCTCTCCGGATTGGCCCACGTCAACGGCCGCGCCTTGGGCGACGGCCCCGGCGACCATGCCCGCGCCGCCGCAACATTTCTCACCGGCGTCCATCCGCGAAAAACCGCTGGCGCCGATATCAAGAACGGCATCTCCGCCGATCAGGTCGCCGCCCAGGCCATCGGCGGCAATACCAAATTCGCCTCTCTCGAACTCGGCATCGAACACGGCCGCCTCGTCGGTAACTGTGACTCCGGCTACTCCTGCGCCTACTCGCATTCTATCTCCTGGCGCTCCGCTGAAACGCCTCTGCCGCCGGAAGTCAATCCCAAGCTCGTCTTTGAACGCCTCTTCGGCGCCGGTGACGATGCCCTCGCCAACCCATTCCGCAAGTCGATTCTCGATTACGTTCGCGAGGACGCCGCATCGCTGAAAATAAACCTCGGCGCCAACGACAAGCGCAAGCTCGACGAGTATCTCACCGGCGTCCGCGAAATCGAAAAGCGCATCGAACTCGCGACCAAACAATCAAAAGATACACCCCGCCCCGGCATGGAAGCGCCGGTTGGCATCCCGGTCGATTTTGAAGAGCACGTCACGCTCATGTACGACCTGATGACGGTCGCCTTCCAAACCGATTCCACCCGCATTGCCACCTTCATGGTGGGCCGCGAAGGGTCCAACAACACTTACCGCCAGATCGGCGTGCCCGACGCCCACCACGGCATCTCCCACCACCGCGGCGACGCCGAAAAAGTGGAAAAGCTCACCAGGATCAACGAGTATCACGCCACGCTCTTCGCCCGCTGGCTCCAGAAACTGGCCGCGACCAAAGACGGCGACGGCTCCCTGCTCGATCACATGATGATCGTTTACGGCTCCAGTCTCTCCGACGGCAACCGCCACTCGCATCACGACCTGCCGATCCTGGTGGCCGGGGGCGCGAACGGCAAATTGCAAATGGGCCGCCACGTCGTCTACCCCAAGGAAACGCCGCTGACGAACCTTTATCTGTCGCTACTCGACCACGCTGGCGTCCGCCCCGAAGTCCTCGGCGATTCCACTGGCCGCCTCACGTCGCTCTAACACCGCGCAATCTGCTACGATTCTTAACAATCGTTTCGGAACTGTTTGCGCGTTGTAATTGAAACGTAGCGGGCCTGGACGTCACCATATTTTCGCGCGGTGCTTTTTACCCCGTCGTTTGCCTGGCGCCGCAGGCAATCTTTTTCGGAGAAATTGATGAATTCCTACCTGAAGTGTGTCCAGGGCAGGACCAGAATGGCGATCGTGTACACGGATGCGGCCGACCTGCGGGATAAGCTCGCCGCCGCCGAAAACCGCATCGCCGGGCGGGACGGTGTTTGGTGGAACGCGGCCGTCCCCGCTGGCCGGCCCACCGTCGCATTCCTCTATCCCGGTCAGGGAAGCCAATACGTGGGAATGTTGGACGGCCTCCGCCAAGCCATTCCCGCCGTCGGGCGAAAAATTGAGTCCCTTCACGCGCAATGGATTGCGGATGGACACGAACCGCTATTGGATCGAATCTACAATGCCCCTTCACCGGAGTCTGAGTTGGCGCTACGCGAGACACAGCGAGCCCAGCCGGCCCTCGGCCTCGTTTCGCTTGCCGTCGCCGCCGCGCTCCGCGAGGCCGGCATCGAGCCAACCATCCACGCCGGCCACAGTTACGGCGAACTCCCCTCGCTACACGGGGCCGGTTGGCTCGACGACCGCTCGCTGCTCACGCTGAGCGCCGAGCGCGGGCGGCTCCTGTCAAAAGCCGGTTCCCGGGCCTCTGGAGGAATGCTGGCGCTCCAGACCGATGCCGAAACCGCCGCCAATCTCTGCCAAGCTTCCGGCGGGGGCGCCGAAGTAGTGAACCTCAACGCGCCTCGGCAAGTGGTCGCGGCGGGTGCAACGGATAGTCTCGCGGCCCTGGAGCGGGAGGCTTCGCGGCGCGGCGTGGCCGCCAAGCGCCTGGCCACTTCCGCGCCCTTCCACCACTCCAGCCTGATCAAACCGATCGCCGAGGAGTGGAAAGTCTTCCTCGGCCGCTCGTTTTCACCCGGAGTTCCTTCCGGAAAAGCCTATAGTAACGCCACTGGCCAAGCTCACGAATCGGCGGAGGGCGTGCACCGGTGGCTAGCCTCTCAAATAATTTTTCCTGTCCAGTGGACGCAAATTTGCGGCCAAATGCGCTTTGAGAAAGTGAAGGCCTACATCGAGGCTGGCCCCGGACAAGTACTGACCCAACTAGTACGTCGGAATCTTCCACCCGGTGAAACTTCGCTGCTGCTTGCGGCCGATCCTGGAAAAGGATCGGGCCCTGCGGAGGCGCGGCGACACTGGCTTTCGGTGTTGGCGCAATTGTGGTGTCTAGGAGTCGATGTGAATTGGCGCGAATACGACGGAATGGAATTGCAGGTTGCGCAAAATCCGACGGTGTTGGGCTCCTCGCGGGCGCTGGTTGAACGGTACTTCGACCAACAGCGGATTCTGGCTGAACTTGCGGCCGGCCGGGCGGCGAATGGCGGGGAACGCCTGCAAATCGTCCAGGCGGCCCTGCAATCGAACGAGCGAATCATGAGTGAGTTTCTCGCGGCTTCGCAAGCTCTCGCGTTTGAGCGGACGCCCATCCCGCCGCCCCCGGCGCCTATCGCGCCCCCCGCGCCGGAAGATAAGAAACCTTCCCTCAAGGAAGCGTTGCGCGCCCAGATCGCCAAGGCAACCGGCTTCCCATTGGAAGCCGTCGGCGATGGCGCCGCCTTCACCGACCTCGGCCTGGATTCGCTCTCGGTGGCCGAGATTTGGGGCCAATTGCTGGAGGACTTTCCGGAGATTACCGCTTTCGCCGAACACATGTTCGCCGTGCGCTGCATTCAAGATCTAGACAAGTTCAACGAACAGGCCGTGTCGGCGAAGCTGGTTCAGGAAATCGGCACAGCCACCGGACCCGATGGCGATTCGGTCTTCGAGCGGGAAGCCGCCGTTGACGCCGTGCTGGCGGGTCAACCGCGCTACCGCCAAGCGGGGCGGGAGTTGCTTAACGCTCCCGGCATGCAGGCTTTAACGGGGTTGCTGGAGCGGTTCGATCGTTCGGAACGGCTGGCGGCGCCGGATCGCGAAACAGTGGAGCGTTTCGTGTTGCATTGGGAACGGATGGCGCTGCCGGATGTCGCCGCGCTCCCGGATCGCATACGTTTCATTTCACCCGGCAACGGCGAAAGCGCCCGCCGGTTGCGGGCACTATTGGAAAAATCGGGCAGGTTGGGCGATGGCGACCGCGCCCACATCGTCTTCCTGGCCGAATCCGGTGAAAATGTGGAGCGCACATTGGACCAAACGTCCGGCGCCCTGTTCTCGCTCGCCAAGGCGCTTCCGGCGGGCGTACCGCTGACGGTGCTGAGTTACGGCGAAGCCGAACCGCTGACGGCGGGCGTGGCCGGACTGGTACGCAGTCTGCGGCGCGAAGTGGAAGGTTTAACCGCCCGCTACATTTGCCTCACTTCCCCGCCCTCCGGCATCGATGAAGAATTATTGCTCCGGCTGATGTTCGGAAATACTCAGGAAGACACCATTCGGGAGGCCGGCCGCTGGGCCGAACGGCGAACACTCGAATGGACGGCCGGGCCATCCATCCAGCGGCATGAACCGCCACGGCTGAACTCCGATTCACGAATCCTGATCCTGGGCGGCGGCGACGGTATATCTTCGGAAATGGGCGTTGCGCTCGCGGCGCGGTACGGGTGCGAGATCTCCGCCGTCGGCCGAACGCCCTTTGCCGGCGCGTATCCGTTCGACGACATTGCCGACGGGCTTGGGGCCGCCGCCGAGATTCGCCGCCGACTGTTTGAAAACGGAACCCCGATGGCGCAGGCCGCCGCCCTGTCCCAGCAGGCGGTACGGCAACGCGCCATGTGGCGTACCCGCAACCGCGTCGAACAAGCGGGCGGCCGCTTTTCCTACTTCCAGGGCGACGTTGGCCGTGAATCCGAACTGCGGGCCGCCATCGGCCATGTTGCCGGGCGCGGACCCATTCACGGCGTCATTCACGGCGCGGGAATCGTTCGGGACAACCGGCTGGAGCGAAAGTCGCTCGACGAGTTTCTCGCCGTAGTGCGGCCGAAGGCCATGGCCGCGGCCTTGCTCCCCACGCTGCTGGAATGCCAGCCGCTCGAATTCGCTGTGTTCCTCAGTTCGATGACCGCCTACACGGGGACGGCGGGACAGACCGATTATGCGGCGGCGAATGAAATACTGAACGCCTCCGCGACGGCGTGGAACGCGCAAGCCACATTCCCGGTAAAGTCCCTGCTTTGGAGCGTATGGTCCGAAACGGGTTTAGCGAGTCCGAATCTAATGAAGCATATGGACCGCATGGGGTTGGGAGGCATTACAACCGCCGACGGTTTGGCGTTGTTCCTGCGCGAACTTCTGGAAGGAAGCAAGCGTGAGGACTGCATTCTGCTGGCCCCGCGCTCCACCCTGCGCTACGCCGGAAATGCGACGCCAGCCAGCGCCGTAATGGCGGCGGGCCTGGGAGCGGGACAATGAATTTTGAAGCGGTCATCACCGGTGCCGCCGGTATTTTCCCCGGACAGCGTGGCCCCCAGCCGTTGGAAGGTTTCTGGCGCGACGTGCGGCAGGCACAGCCCGCGCGGCTGTCGTCGCTGGAGCGGCGATGGGGCCTTACGCGTGAACAGTACTACTCGGCGAAGCCGGGAACGGAGTACCGGACTTACCTCGATGTGGCGTACACCATTTCGCCCGAATCCGGCTGCGATTCCGACGTCGGACTGGGCGCGGCGGTGGTCCGTGACTTACTGAGCAAGGGTAAAGAGCCGGACAAGCGGCGGACCGGATTATGTCTGGCCACGCTCTGGACGGAACAGGAATATCTTCGAGCCGATACGGAGTATGTCATTACCGGCGAGAAGCCGGCCGGACTCTCGGCCGCGGCGCGCGACGTACAGGCCGGCGCCCTTGCTGCCGCACTGGGTCTGGAAGGACCCGCCATCGCTGTGGACACGGCGTGCGCATCGTCTTTATATGCCATTGATGCCGCCATGGGGCTGATCGACACCGGCGCCGCCGATAGCGTCGTGGTAATCGGGCTTAACAGCCACATACCGCCATTCCTATATTTGGGGTTTTCCAAATTGACGGCGCTCTCGCCCCGAGGCCGGATACTGCCGTTCTCCCAGGACGCGTCCGGCATCATCATCTCTGAAGCGGTGGCCGCCATTCTCGTGGAGCCGCGGGACCGCGCCGAGCGGTCCGGCCGCCGGCCATTGGCATCCATTCGAGGGCTTGGGCTCTCCGCCGATGGCGGCGAACAATCGGTCTTCGCGCCGGGTCCGCGGGGCCAACATCTGGCCTATGAACGCGCCTACAAAACCTTCGATCCGTCGCAAATCGCCTACGTGGAAGCGCACGGCACCGCGACTGTGCTTGGCGACAACACCGAAATCGATTCCCTGGACCGTTTCTTCGGCGAACATATGCGCGGGCGCAAAATGCCGATTGGCTCGGCGAAAGCGCTGATCGGCCATTCGCTCGGCACGGCGGGGCTGGTTTCCGTAGTCAAGGCGCTCCGCATGATTGAAGACGGCGTCATCCCGCCGCACATCCCGGTAGAGCCTAACGCCCGGCTGGAGCGGAGCTGCCTTCGGCTCCCGGCGGCGGCCGAGCCATGGCCGGACGCTCTGCCCGTACGAGCGGTGGGCGTGTCGTCATTCGGATTCGGCGGCGCCAACGCGCACCTGGTGCTGGCCCAGCCGATGGCCGTTCCGGTTTCGGAGACCCGGCGCCCCGCGCAGTGGCGGCCGCTGGCGATCGGCGATGCCGCCGGCACTTTGGGACCCGCCCATGGCCACGAGAATCTGCGAGCGATGTTCGCGGAGCCGCCCCAAAAAGCCGCGACGTTCCCAACCCAGCGTTTCTGGCGTGAGGGCGAACATGGCGTCGCCGCCACCGGCCATTTCCTGCCGGGCGATTTGGAGCTGGAAGGCCAAGGGCAACGCATGGGACCCAACGGACTGCGGCGCATGGATCCCTTTCAGCGGTTGACCATCGAACAGGCCCGCGCTGTGTTGGCCGATTGCCCCGAACCGTCTCAGGACGTGGGCATCGTCTGCTGCTCCAATCTCGGTGGCGAAACCGGCGTCCAGTTATCACGCCACTTTTCGGCGCAGCTAACGGGCCGGTTCGACTATCGCGAACGATACGCGGACTTTAAGCCGTGGCTCGAAGCCATCGCATCCAGCTTGCCATCGCTCGCCTCCGGATTTGCCGCTTACCACCTGGGAATAAAGGGATTTCACGAAACGATCTCCGGTGACGCCTCCTCTTTCTGGCGGCTGCTCCGCCTGAGCGGATATTGGTTGGAACATCGCTGCAAGGTATTGGTATTAACGGCTGGCCGGCATATCAAAAGTCCGCTGGATTTGAGCGAGGGAATACATGAACCGGGCGAGGGGGCCGGAGCGCTGCTGCTGCGTCCGCTCGAAGCGGACAACGACCCGGTGGCGGTCATAACCGGGTTCGTACCAGCCGGGGACGCGCGCGGCATTGCGCTTCCGGAGTGTATGGAGATTTGCCAACTGGATGGGTCTACGCCGGCCAGCCAGCGCGGCGAAGCGCAGAAGCGATCCGGTTTTTTGAATGAGGCCACGGGTATGGAGTCGATTCTCCATGTCCTGCTGCGGCCGGGAATCGGAGCCAGGGGGATCGAGATCCGCGATGGCGCCCGGACGGTAGCCTACGTGTTGATTGATAAACGGCGAGAGTTGAGAAAACACCCGGCCACGCCGCACATGCCCGTCGCGGTACAGTTTCAACCTCCGGCCGCCACTCCTATTCCCGTCGCAGAGCCGAGCCCATTTCTTTTGTGGCAACAGGAGACCGAACTGGCCCTCCGAACCTTCATACGCACTCAGGCCCAAATGTCCGCGCTGTTGAGCGGCCCAACCTCCGCCCCGCAAGCGCTCACGCTCGCCACACTGCGGCGCGATCCACGCAATATCGTACTAGGAACGCCGCGCGTCGGCCCGGAAGGCGAGATGGCGGCAGCACTGCTCGTGGACGAAAACCACCCCTACTTTTTCGATCACCCGTTGGACCACGTTCCTGGAATACTGATGCTTGAGGGTATACTGCAACTGGCGGAGCTAAATATGGGTGCCGGCGAATACCTTCAATCCATCGATCTGAAGTTTCGGAAGTTCTGCGAAAAGGACCGGCCGGCGGAGATGCGCGCCCGGCCGTCCGGCCCGCGTGCGTCAACCATCGAGGTGGAACAAGATGGCGCGGTGCTGGCAACCTGTGGAGTGGAGACGGCGCCGATACCCGCGGACATCGCGCTGCCTCGTCATGACACGGGCCCGGGCCTCGTCCGCTTCGGCGATCCGCGCATGTTACACAAACGCGACCCGGAGAATGTTTTGGTTACCGAGTATTCTCCCGTGCGCGGACGCGATGCATTTCAATGCGACTTACTGCCGCCCGCCGACGGACATATCCTGAGCGAGGGCACGGCGCGCCATCTGTCGATGCTCTATATCCTGGAGACCGCCCGCCAATTCATCATGCTACTGGCGCACGTTCACGAGGGTATACCGCTGGACCAGCCGATGAATCTAATCCGCATCAAGGTATGGCAGAACCGGCCCATCCCGCGCCAGGCGCGGCTCCGGTTTGAATGCGCGAAGCAGCCCGTGCAAAGGATAGGTGGAATGGTGCTGGCGGAGTTGGAACTTACACTAAAATCCGGCGGGCACACGCTGGGCGGGGCGAGGATAAAGTCGCAGGTCGTCGACAAGGAAACGTATCTGCAACAACGTGGGTTGGTGGAGGCGGAACGATGAGGGACCGCTGCGAAGCGACCAGGGACGGATTCATCGGGATGTTTCTCGATGTCGTGAACGCCTATCCGGATCAGGCCGCAATTACCATGCTGAACGGGCAAGAGACCGGAGCCACGCTCAGTTATGGCGAGTTGAACGCGCTGGCGGAGCGGCTGCGATTCACGCTGTTGGCTCGTGGTGTTGCCCCGGGCGAGACCGTGCTGCTGCAATTGGCGACCGGACCGTGGTCGGCCGCCGCCATGCTCGCCATCAGCTCTCTCGGCGCGATTTTCGCCCCGATTAATCCGGACCTGACCGACTTCGAGCTCTCGCGGATCGTCGAGGATTGCCAGCCGGTGGGAGTCCTCTCGGCGCAGCGCCCGCCGGCCAGCCGGAGCATCCGGTTCGTCATCGCATCGGAGGCCGATCTGATGGCGGGACATAGCGCGCTTCGCGTCCCCGACGGTAACCCCGTTATCAGTTGCCATTACACTTACAAAGGCCTGGGCTACCCGCTGGGCGTGCTGCACCGCTACGAACAATATAGCTGGTGCCTCCGCGCCTTAACCGCCAGTCACGCCCCCCAGGCCGTGGGCGCCGTACACTTACTCGCACTGCCGGTCTATCAGATATACGGCGCGATCGGCGGCCTGCTTGGGCCATTGGCAAGCGGATGCCACTTACTGGTTTCCCGTGACATTTTCGACCAGGACATCCCCCAACTCTTGGAGCGGCATCAGGTTAGTTTTCTATGTGTCGTGCCGCTGCTGTTGAAGCGTATCACGATGGGTCTGCGGCGAAAGCAGACTCCCAAGGGAGCTTACCGGCTGCATAAAGACCTCTTCATCGTTTCCGGAGGCAGTCTGATGCCCGCGGAAACGGCGGCGGATATGCGCGAGATGCTGGGCGTGGAAGTATATCAAGGCTATGGATTGACCGAGACCATGCCGGTCTGCGGCACGTTGCCCGGCCATAACAAACCGGGCAGCCTGGGCAGGCCATACGCCGATTTTCTGGAGATGGCCGTGCTGGACGCGGAGTCGCAACCGCTGGCGGCGGGCTGCGCCGGAATCATCGGATTCCGCGGACCGACACTTACACTGGGGTTTCTGAATCATCCCGAACTTACCGATGAGTTCTTCCGCAACGGCTGGTTTCATACCGGTGACCTGGGATACCGGGACGACGACGGCTATCTCTGGTTCCTGGGCCGTGCCGGCGCATTCACCAAAGTGGCCAGCCAAATGGTGGATTTAACGGAAGTCGAAGGCATACTGGCCACCTTTCCGGGCGTAAAAAAAGCGCGCATGACAGTAGATATGCACGCCGAATTGGGCGAGATGCTGGTGGCGTCCGTGGAACTGAAAGCCGGTGCGGGAGTGACCAAGAAAGACCTTCGCGCCGCCTGCAGCGCCCTGCTGTCCACTTACAAAGTGCCGCGCCAATACCGAATTTACTCTTCCCCCAAGAAGGAGGTGTAACATCCGCCGCTATACTCCGCTCTTACTTACTATCCTGGGCTTTGCCAGCCTGGGAACTCTGGCCGTCTACCGGTCCATTCAGGCCAGCGGTACGGCGCGGATGGCCGCCGTAACCGTCTCCATCGCCCTCTATGCCGCCTGGATGATATGGGAGTCCCGCGTCTCCGTACGTGAAATATCGAAGGCGGAGCGCGATAACGACCGAGGGACGATGGAGCAATGCGCCGCCGTAAAATTAGCGCTGCTGCTGGCCGCACTGGCGTTACCGCCCCTGGCTGCCCCGGCCTGGGTCGGCATTGCCGCGGTACCGCTGCTCGCGGCTGGCATCTGGCTCCGGTCGGCGGCGATCCGCGCCATGGGACCGGGGTATAGCCATCGTATCCGGGAGCCGTTGCTCCCGCTCACCGCCGGCGGTCCGTACGCGCATCTGCGCCATCCGGCTTATGCGGGAACATTACTCATTCATACCGCGGTTGTAGCCCAGTTTCCTAACGTCCTTTCCGTGATCGCCCTGGCCGCATGGTATGTCGCCGTATGGCGGCGGACGCAAGTGGAGGAAGAGTTCCTGCAAAAGACAGTGGAGTATGCGGCTTACTCCAGGAACGTGCGCGGAATCTGGTGGCCGGGACAGGCGGTCGTACCGCTTCTATTTTCGATTAGCTTGGTGGTGGCAATTGTAGTTCTATTTGCTCGGCAGCTTACTTACTTACCCGGCTCAATGGCGATGGCGCTGGGAGCGTTGACCGCGCTGTATCTGACGTGGGTTGCGGTGGAGGCGCGGATTGCGCATAAGGAATTGTCGCACGAGCGGACGGGTATCGACCGCGGAACGATGGAAGCGTACGCCGCCGGCCGGGCGTTGACCGTGCTGGCCGGGTTGGCGATGCCCGTCCGCTGGGGGGAACTGGGAGCTTGGTATTGGATTGGCCTCGCAGTCTTCGCGGGCGGCGTCGGCCTGCGCCTCAAAGCCATACAGACCCTGGGAAAATTCTATTCTCACCGCGTACGAATTCAACAGTCGCACGAAATAGTCAGTTCGGGGCCATACCGGCTCCTTCGCCATCCGGCCTATACCGGAATGATCGCGGCCCATGCGGGATTTGTGATCTGCTTCTGTAACTCATTAAGTATCGCCATGCTGCTCGCTGTCCTCGTTCCAACCGTTGTTGTTCGAATTCTGATTGAAGAGAGAGCGCTATTTAGCCTCGCCGGCTATGCGCCTTACGCGCGGACCCGGCGAAGGCTGATTCCGCTGCTGTGGTGACCGCCATGAGTCGGGGCATAACCGTCATCGGGGCCACCGGTTTCGTCGGGGCGGCCGTAATTCGACAGCTTATGTCGGCTACGTTTTCTCCGGTTCATATCCTGGTGCGGGATCGCGCGAAGCTACCGCCGAACTTACCCTCTCACTTCCGCATGTTCACAGGCGACCTGAACAACCTACCGGTCGACGTCTTCCCCGAGACGTCCTTCAGTTTAATCCACCTTGCGACCAAGCAAATTGACAATGACGGGTCCGGATTTGACGAGAACAACGTGGCCGGGACAACGCAACTGATGGCTTCACTGCCGCCATCGGCGAGAGCGGTGATTTACGGGAGTTCGGCCTCCGTGTATGGACAGGGCGCTAAGACCGGCATAAGCGAATCCGTCGCGCTGGCCCCGGAAACACCATTGGCGTGTTCTCGTCTCGCGGCCGAAAGAATCATCTTCAACGCGGCGCAAGCGGGCGGCTTGTCCGCCTATTGTCTGCGGCCGAGATTTCTCTTCGGCCCGGGTGACCGGCATACGCTTCCAGGACTTACTCGAATGGTCCGCCGCGGAATCCAGCCCGGAAACGGCTCCCAACTGCATTCCGTAATTAACGTCGAAGACTACGCCTCGGTAATACTCTCGCTCGCCGCACGAGTCGCTGACGGTGAACGGATGGCGCTGAATACGGCCTACCGCGAGCCTTTGCCGTTCGGCCGCATCATCGAATTTATTTGCCGCGCGAACCGCCTGCGGGCGCCCCGAATTCACATTCCAGTGAGCGAGACCCTAACCCGAAGGCTACGCCGGGCGCCGTTCTCGGTAACACGGGCGCTGGCGACTAAGCTTGAGTTGTTCGGCCTTTCCCAGTGGCTGAACACGGGGCTACTGATCTCTATCATCGGCGACTCCATCCTGGGACACGGTCCACTACGGGCCCTGGAAGGTGCCGCGTGATTCTTACTTGCGACCGGCGAATGGACCACGAACTCGTCGGCGGAAAATTCCAGAAGCAATGGGAGATGCGGCGGGCCGGCATTCCGGTGCCCGAATTCTACTGTGCAACGCGCCGGTTTTTTGAAAGTGTCGTAACTCCCATAAAGCCGCGGATCCGTGAGTTACTGGACACTTTGGAACCAACCGAGGCCGCCGTGAAAATACAGGCTCTTTTTCAAAACCTGCACTTCTCGGCGGAGCGGCGGGACCTGCTGCTGCATACCTACGATCAAATGTTCCCGCCGGACACGCTCGTCTCCGTCCGGTCGTCGATGATCGGGTACAAAGCCGAAGAGAGCGAAGATTCAGCCGATAATCCGTTTGCGGGAATCAGCGCGAGCTTTCTGTATGTCCAGCGGGCTCAAATTCCCGAAAAAATTATGGCGTGTTTTGCTTCGGGATTTAGCGCGCACGCCATCCTATA
Source organism: Bryobacteraceae bacterium (assembly GCA_046155405.1). Taxonomy (GTDB): domain Bacteria; phylum Acidobacteriota; class Terriglobia; order Bryobacterales; family Bryobacteraceae. Next base: position 26,619 of record JBJXFL010000154.1, read on the forward strand.
CCGTAAAGGCCAGAACATGGACCCGATGGGGTTCGCGGTGGCGGCGGGCGTCCAGCGGATGGTGCATGGGGAACGCTCCTTCGTACTCTTTACATGTAATCCGCGCTCCGCCGCCCGCGAAACGGTGATTATCGCCGGCTATGGTATCGGCGAAGGCGTGGTGCAGGAACGGGTCGCCGTCGATCACTACTTCCATAACTCCACCGCCACACCGCCAAGTCTGCGGACCGAAATTGCCGCCAAAGATACCCAGTTAACGCTGGCGCGCGCCGGATACGGACTGGAGGAGCGGCCCGTCGCCGAAGCGCTGAGGAATGAACCCTGTCTGAACCCCGATGAAGTTACATCCCTGACTCAAATGGGCGCGAAGATCGAACGGCTATTCCGGGCGGCGCAGGACATCGAAGGCACTATCACCGGCGATGGCCGGATCCATATTCTCCAGGCTAGGCCGATCGCCCTTGAAATGAGCCGGCAGCGGGTGTGGACTAACGCTAATGTCACCGAGAGCTTTCCCGGCGTTACGACTCCCCTTACTTACAGTCTGGCGCGGTACTTTTACCGTGTGATCTTTTACGACTGCTACCGCATGTTGGGGATATCGCCAAGCGAGCTGCATGATCGGCACGAGACGCTGGACCGGATGATCGGATACATTGGCGGAAGGGTCTACTATTGCCTGACCTCGTTCTACCTCTTACACAGCCAGAGTCCGCTATTTCCCATTTTTCGCGCGCATTGGGAAAAGATGATGGGATTTCTGTCTTCCTATGAGATCCGCGACGCGGGCCTTATCGAACGAGCCGCCATCCGCGCGCGGGCTGCCGGCCGGCTCGCGAAAGCTGTGGCCGTCATCGCCTGGCGGTACGTAACCCATCAACGTGATATCCGGAAATTTCATGCTTGGTGGGAAGATCTGATCGTAGCCCGGCGTGGCAAGCGTTACGACGAGACCGACCCCATGGCGGCCATGACCGATTTCCATGACGTGTGGAGACAGGTGGGCAACCGCTGGGGCATCACCCTGATGAACGACACTTATCTTCCCGTGATTTACGGTTGGGTGGAAGGGTTATTCAAGAAGTGGGGCCTGGACAGCCACTTACTCAGCGGGTTGCTATGCGGTGACGAGGATCTGGTGAGCGTCGAAATCATTCTTTCGGCCGTCGGTCTAGCCGAACGGGCGGGGGCCGATCCGGAGACAAAAGCGGCGTTTTCCCGCTTTGAGGCCATGGAGTTATGGCGCCGGATCGAAGCGGGACGGTTGGAAGCCGGATTCACTAAAACGTTCCTGACTCACCTGCATCTGTATGGCGATCGCGGGTTTCAGGAACTCAAGATCGAGCAGCCAAACTTGCGTCATACGCCATGGGTTCTTGTACGCATGGTGCAATCCTATGTGCGCGAAGGATTAACCGTTGAGGCCTATCGCGCTACCGAGCGGGAAGTCCGGCGGAAGGCGGAGGAGGCTCTCCGGACGGCTCTACTTCGCCGGCCGGCCCGCCGCCTGCTCCTCAGGTCGCTCCTATCCACTCTGCGGCGCCTGATTCGAAATCGCGAGAATTCCCGTTACTGCCGCAGCGAGCTATTTTCATATAGCAAAGCTATCCTGAACGGAATTGCGAGCCAATATGGCCGCCAGGGTCTTCTACGTGATTCCTCGGATATTTTCTATTTGACGTTGGATGACATATTCGGACACATAGACGGGACGGGAGTCACGGAAAACTTGCAAGGCTTGGCCGATCTGCGCCGGAAGGAAACGGAGGCCCATGGACACCGTGAGACGCCAACCCAAATTACCACTTTGGGACCGGTGCGGCGCAACAATCTTTACGAAGCCGAACTGGCCGTCGGACACGGCGTGCTTCAGGGCCTCGGGTCAAGTTCGGGCTTGGTAAGAGGCACCGCGCGCGTGGTGATCGATCCAAATCAACCGGTGGACCTGGGCGGCGATGGGATACTGATTGCGAGAGAAACCGACCCCGGCTGGCTCTTCCTGATGCTATCGTCCAAGGCCATTGTCGTGGAACGCGGGTCGATGCTGAGCCATACGGCGATCACGGGGCGGAAGTTCGGAATTCCCACTGTCGTATCTCTTCCGCAGGCTACCATCCGCATTCCCGATGGGGCGCGCATTGAGGTTGACGGGTCGTCCGGGCTTGTTACACTTTTGGAGGAGGAGTAAGTGATGACGCCGGCGGCGCCAGGCCAGGTATCTGAATTTGGGCCGGCTCTCGGGCTATTCATTCGCGAGACATACGCCCCTGGACTCCACATAGCGTTCGCCGCCGGTTGGTTTCTCGCTCTGGATGGCGCGCTCTCGGTTATTTCCGGCGGTTCCTGGAATGTGGAAGCGGGGACCGCGGCGGGCATACTGATTCTGTTTGTCGTCCTTTTTTACCTCCGCGCGGCCGATGAATGGAAAGACCTCGAGTATGACCGTACTTACAATCCGGATCGGCCGCTGGTGCGTGGCGTGGTGTCTGTCCGCCAAGTTACCGGTTTCATGGCCGCCGCCGCCGTCGTGGCTCTAGCGGTTCATCTAACGGTATTCGGAGCGGGACCTTCCGCCGCTATTCTGTCGCTCGACCTCGGTTACGGACTGGCGCTAATTCCGGCGGAGCGCGCATCCGCGGCACTACGTGACAACATTTGGATAAATTTGATTGTTACCTATCCCGTCAATATACTGCTGAGCGTCTACATCTTGATGCTCCATTCCGAACGTCACGGCACAATAGACCCGCAGGCGGGCTATTTGATGGTGGCGGCCTTCGCCATGGCGTTTTTGCATTACGAGTTTGCCAGAAAAATCACTTGGCCGTGGCACGCCGAGACCGGACGGCGCCTCTATTCAACCTCGCTTGGCACGGTGCCGGCGGCGGCGTTCGCCTGCCTCTTCGCCGGTGGGGCCGCGGGGTCGGCCGCGTGGCTTCAACTACCGCGGACGGGACCGTGGGCCTGGCTACCCGCGGCGGCGCTGTTGCCCGTCGCGTTCGGCGTGCGCCGCCTGATGCGCGTGAGGCAACAACCAACAACGCGGCCGGTCGCCCCGCTCGCCGGACCGGCCATGCAGTTTCTGGTTGTGTATTATGTGTGCATGGCGGCGGTCGCGGCACGGACGTGGCTATGATGATGTTGGCCTGGCGCAACTTGTTTCACGACAAAGTCCGCTTGACGGTAACGTTAGTCGGCGTCGTATTCGCGCTGGTCCTGATACTGATGCAGTGCGGACTATTTCTCAGCTTCCTGGACACAAGCGCCAATGTAGTGGCGCATTCCAAGGCCGACCTGTGGATTACCGCTCCGGGCGTTCCGCATGTCAACGGCGGAACGGCTTTGCAAGCCGCCAATCGCTTTAAGGCGTTGCAAGTTCCGGGTGTTGAGCGGGTCGATCGCTACATCTTATGCTGGGTGCATTGGAAACTTCCCGCCGGCTCGGTGGAAGTTGTCGATGCCGCTGGCTTTGACCTCGCCGGCGGCATGGGCGGTCCATGGAACATAGTGGCCGGCTCGCTTGAAGACTTGCGCGCCGACGATACCGTCATGGTTGACACGCTCTACTTACCGAAGCTGGGAATTCGCGGCATTGGCGACACCGTTGAGATCAATGGAAAAAAAGCCCGCGTCGTTGGACTTACTCATGGTATCCGGTCGTTTACGACGGCGCCCTACCTCTTTACCAGTTTCAAGAACGCGCTGAACTATGCGTCGTTCGCCATTGGACCCGAACAAGCTACGTTTTTTCTTGTCCGGACGCGGCCCGGCGCCGATTTGCAAACAGTCAAACGCGAAATACAGGCGCGTCTCCCCGATCTCGATGTCTATACCACTGCCGAGATGACCTGGAAGACTCAGTACTACTGGGTGTTCGAGACGGGAGCCGGACTTACGACAATGATGGGCGCGGTGCTGGGTCTATTTGTAGGCGTCGTGATCGTGGCGCAAACGATCTATGCGGCGACGGTTGACCACATTCGCGAATTTGGCACATTAAAGGCGATCGGCGCCAGCAATGGAAATATCTATCAGGTCATCCTGACACAGGCCGGGATCAGCGCGCTGATGGGTTATGTTATCGCCATTTTCGTCGCAAAACTGATAGCGGATTCCAGCGCCGAAGGTCTGCTGCCCCTCTTTCTGCCGCCGCAAGTGGCGGCCGGAGCGTTTGTCCTGGCGCTGGCGATGTGCATGGGCGCTTCCCTGCTGTCCATTCGAAAAGCCACCACCATCGATCCGGCGATGGTCTTCCGGACGTAGTATGTACGCGATAGAAATCCAGGGGCTTCACAAAACCTACGGTAAGGGTCCCGCCGCGGTCCGGGCGCTTACGGATGTCGATATGACCGTACGCGCCGGTGAAGTGTTGATGTTGATGGGGCCTTCGGGCAGTGGCAAAACGACGCTTCTTTCCGTCATTGGCTGCATACTTTCCGCGACGTCGGGGAGTGTCCGGATAGCCGGAAAAGAAGTAGCCATGTTGCCCGAGAGTAAGTTGCCGCCGATCCGTCTCCGCCACTTCGGATTTGTCTTTCAAAGTATCAACCTGTTTCCCGCGCTGACTGCCCGTGAAAATGTCGCGATCGCCTTGAACTTACGCGGAATCCGGGGACGCGCCGCCCGGAACAAAGCCGAAGAGCTGCTTACGGCGGTTGGTTTGGCGCATAAGCTCGGATCGTGGCCCGGCGATTTGAGCGGAGGCGAAAAGCAGCGGACCGCGATCGCCCGCGCCTTGGCGGGCGATCCCCCGATATTGCTCGCCGATGAGCCGACGGCGGCTCTGGATTCCGAAACCGGAAGAACCGTCATGGAGCTGCTAACATCCCTGGCGCGCCGCGATGGACGCACCGTGGTCGTTGTAACTCATGACGACCGAGTGGCGGAGTACGCCGACCGGATCCTGCATGTTACCGATGGGCGGATATCGCGGGCGCAGAGCCATTCAAGGACGGTGGCGAAAGCATGATCTTGTCCAAGATAGTCCTGGCCATTGCGATGTTACTCGTCGGCGCCGTTTCCGTCAGTTACTTGACCGATACCCCGCTTACGACACTCTTTTCACGGAAGCCCGCCCCCGTTGCGGCGGCGCCGAAGGAAACTAAGCCGGCCGCCGGCGACAAGGCCGTCGTCGCGGCCGGCCGGGTGGAACCGGCGGATGAAGAGATCGCCATCGGAGCGGAGATCGAAGGCAGGCTGGCGCGCGTGTACGTGAAAGAGGGGGACCGCGTCGGCGCGGGGGCGCTGCTGGCCGAACTGGTAAATGACGACTACCGGGCTCGGGTCGAACTGGCTAAGGCGCAGGTAGCGGAAAAGTCCGCGGCGTTGTCGCGCCTGAGGAACGGTTCGCGCCAGGAGGAGCGGGCGCTGGCGCAAGCGCGGCTGCGCGAGGAACAGGCTCGGTTGGAGTCGGCGAAGATCGAAGTTGCGCGGAGACGCCCGTTGGTTGAACACGGAGCGGTCTCCCGTATGGAGTTCGCCCTGGCCGAACGGGAAGAGGCTACCGCCCGCGCGAAGGTGGACGCCGCGAATGAAGATCTGAATTTGATACGTTCCGACACTCGCGCGGAAGACCTGCAAAGGGCGGCGGCCGAGTTAGCCGCGGCCGCCGCCCGGCAAGCTGAGACCGAAGCGCAACTTACTAAGACATACATCCGGGCGCCGTCCGCGGGCGTGGTGCTTCGCCGTTGGCGGAAAAGCGGCGAGTCTGTTTCATTCGGTAGCGTGACGCCCATAGTTTCGCTTGGAGATCTGTCCCGGTTGCGAGTCCGCATCGATGTCGATGAGGCCGACGTCGCCAGAATCCGGGTCGGCCAAAAAGCCTATTTTTCCGCCGACGCCTATCCGGGCCGAAAATTCACCGGACGAGTTATCTCGATTGCCCAGGCGCTCGGGCGCAAGAATGTCCGCACCGACGAACCCACCGAGCGCGTCGACAAGAAGATCCTGGAGACGCTGGCGGAGTTGGATCCCGGCCAGGTCCTGCCGGTCGGATTGCGAGTGGACGCGTTTCTGATTCCCTGACATGACCAGACTCTTCTTTCTCATAAGCTGCGCGGCGGTCGCATCGGCGCAGACCGCGGTCCCCGATCCGCTAAGTCTTCGGGAGGCGCTGCGGATCGCTGAAACCGCCAGCCCGGACTTACAGTTGGCGCGGCTGAAAGCCCTGGAAGCGCAGGCGCAAGCGCGCGTCGCGGGATCGGCCCTGGGACCGCAGTTGGCGCTCCATGCGTCACAACGGTATCAGACCACTAACTTAGGAAACATCGGCCTTGGCACGGACGCTCTCAGCGCCTTTGGACTCGGGCAACGAATAGGTCCGTTTCGAGTGTTTGACGCGCGGCCGCGGTTGACGCAAGTTGTGCTGGATCTCAGTATGCGGGCCACCGCGCAAGCGGCGCTGCTTACCGCGCAGGCGGCGGGAGAAGACTCGGGCGTCGTAGCGGAGCAAACGCGCTATATGGTCGTGCAGTTGTACTTGCGGGCGCTACAGGCGGAGGCGCGCCGAATGGCCGCCGAGTCGCGATTGGCGGGTCGGAAAGCCGTGCTGGACCACGCCGAGGAGACCTACGCGGCCGGGACCGTGGACCGTCTGGAGGTAACGCGCGGACGGGAAGCGTATGAGCGGGAACGATTGAGCGGAATACTTGCCGCGCGGGACAGAGATACGCTGATTACGATGTTACTAAAGACAGTCGGAGCCGGTAACGTCACTAGCGTCAAGCTGGAGCCTGTCCCGCCATTAGTGGAGCCACAGATAGGTACCGTGAACGACGCCCTGGAAAGCCGGACTGAACTGCGGGTTCTGCGAACGCGCGCTTTGGCGGCGGATGCGGAGATACGCGCCGCCGAACGCGAGCGCCTCCCCCGGATCGATGGTATCGGCGATTTCGGCGTGCTGGGCGCAGATCCGGCCCGTAACGTCTCGACCTGGCTGGTAGGGGCGTCGTTATCGATTCCGCTGTGGACGAATCGTCGAATCGAGAATAACATCCAGGCGGCCAAGGCGCGGAAACAATCATGGGAGGAACAGCGGCGGCAGTTCGAACGGCAGGTGCGCCAGGAAGTGGCGCAGGCCATGGTGGAACGCGATGCCGCGCGGCAAACTCTCGACGCGGCCAGCCGGCGCCTGGCGGCCGCGCGGGAAACGCTCGGCCTGGTACGAATGCGGGTGGAGGCGGGCCTGGCGCCCCAACTGGAACTCCTCGCGTCGCAAAGTTCGATGGCCGAGGCGGAGGAGGACCGCGTCGGCGCACAGTTCGATGGCTGGCTGGCGTCCGCGAGCCTGGCCCATGCCCGCGGGGATTCCCGGCTCTTTCTGGCGCCGCAATGAAGCACGCCGCACGGGTAGCGAGCCAGTTTATCCACGGCTCGGAGGCATTTGCCGGCGGCAACGAGATGATCTTTCCATTGACCTTCCGCGAACCTTACGACGCGTCGGCTCTGTGGACCGCGTTTGAGCGCCTCGTCCGGGAGAACATCGAACTACAAAGAAGTTATAACAACTTCCAGTGGACTTACTGTGACGCCCTGGACCGATGCCTGGCTGAACTCCATGACCGCTACAAGGAGAAATTTTCGGAGGAAGAGTTACTCACATCGTACATGCCTACCGGAAGCGGCCTTCCTATCCGCCTGGCGCGAATTGACGACTCACGCGCGGCGATGCTGGTCAATCACGTTTTCAACAATGGCGCCACCACGCTCCGCTGGTTGGAGCGCCTGCTGGCATTCTATGGCGGAGCGCCAAATGATGAGAGTCGCGAAAGCGTCCAGCCGGCGCCCTGGCGGATGGCGCTGGGAATTGCATCCGTAGCAAGCTACTTGGCGACCTTCCTGGCGCGCGCCGGCGGAGCGGCGCACAACACAGTTGACCTCTCCGATGGCCGTGAGCCTGCCCCCGGGACGCGATACGCCGTCCGGGCGTGGCGCTTTACCGAGTCTCAGACGGCCGCGATTGTAGCCGCCGCTAAGCGCGAAACCCTGTCGGTAACGGAGGCGCTAACAATGTGGCTGGCCGAAAAGTTTTTCGACGCCCGGCCCGCCCAGACGCGGGTCTGCATTTCCGTACCCACCGATCTCACTGCCTGGGCCCAACCCAATGAACCGGGCAATCATACCGGCAGCCTGATTGTTCAGTTATTTCGCGGCCCGGGCTTGACTGAGCAAATAAAGAACTCATTTCGCTGGGCTCGGTCGGGTGTACATCTCTGGCTTCCCCAAATGATCGGTCTGTTCTCATCGGATCAAGCGCTCTTTCGCCAATTCGCCCGTAAAGCGGCGCTCCCTATCCCCCAACGGGCGCCTTTTGAAAATTTCACCTTCGCCGTTTCGAGTGTCGGAGTCATCCGCGGACCGCTAGCCATAAAATATCTCAGCGAGATATCGGCGTTTACCAAAACACAGACTATTTTCCTCTGCGCAATGACACTGGACGGCCGGCTGAGCTGGCGTGTCTGCGTGGCTGACGGACTCTTCAATCCGGAGGAGGCTTTTGAAATAATCGACCGGGTCGCCTCGCGTCTCCGTGAGCTATAAAAGCTACTCGTCCAGCAGTCGCAGCCCCTCAAACGTCGCCGCCGAAAGCAGCCCCGCTTCGGCATACACAAACAGCTTTTTCCGGCTGTCCGTAATATCCAGATTCCGCATAGTCAACTGCCCAATCCGGTCCTGCGGCGTGAACTCGCCCTTCCCCGATTCCATCGTCAACCGCTCCGGCGCATAAGTCAAATTCGGCGAGTCGGTGTCCAAAATCGAATAGTCGTTCCCGCGCCGCAGTTCGAGCGTCACCGTCCCGCTCGCCGCCTTCGCCACCCACCGTTGCAGCGTCTCCCGCAGCATCATCGCTTGCGGGTCGAACCACCGTCCCTCATACAGCAGCCGCCCCAGCCGCCGGCCCAACGTATGATACTGCTCCAACGTACCCTCATTGTGAATGCCCGTCAGTAACCGCTCATAGGCGATGTACAAAAGCGCCATCGCCGGCGCCTCATATATCCCTCGCGACTTAGCCTCAATAATCCGATTTTCAATCTGGTCCGACATACCCAACCCATGCCGTCCGGCAATGGCGTTAGCCTCCAGCACCAGTTCCACGTCATCCGCGAATGACTTCCCGTTCAGCGATACCGGTCGGCCCTCCTCGAACGTCACCGAAACCGTTTCCGGCCGAACCGAACAGTCCTCGCGCCAGAACGGCACGCCCATAATCGGCTCGACAATCTTAATGCCGTTCTTCAAAAACTCCAGGTCCTTCGCTTCATGCGTCGCCCCCCAAATATTGGAGTCGGTGGAATACGCCTTCTCCTTGGACATCTTGTAGCCAAGGCCGGCTTTCTCCAACAGTTCCGACATCTCCTTGCGCCCGCCCAACTCGTTAATAAAGTCCTGATCGAGCCACGGCTTATAAATCTCCAGCGCCGGATTGACCATCAACCCGTACCGGTAGAACCGCTCAATGTCGTTGCCTTTGTAAGTGGAGCCGTCGCCCCAGATATTCACGCCGTCTTCCTTCATGGCCCCCACCAGCATGGTCCCCGTCACCGCCCGCCCGATCGGCGTGGTGTTGAAATAGGCGACGCCCGCCGTAGAGATATGAAACGCGCCGCATTGTAGCGCCGCGATCCCTTCGCGCACCAATTGCGCGCGGCAGTCGATCAGCCGCGCCTTCTCCGCGCCATACTCCAACGCTTTCCGCGGGATCTCTTCGTAGTCCGCCTCGTCGGGCTGCCCCAGGTTCGCCGTATAGCAGTACGGAATAGCGCCTTTCCGCCGCATCCAATAAATGGCGGCGCTCGTGTCCAAGCCGCCCGAGAACGCGATGCCGACGTTCTTGCCGGCCGGAAGTGATTGCAGAATGCTACCCATCGTGATGTACCCTCCAGGGTACCGGATCTGAAGCGGTTGGAGCGGCCCCGGCCGGCGGATAATATAAACCTATGTCACACCCGCTCCAGCCCCAGGACCGCACGATACTGCTCAACGCCCTCAGTGACACGCCGCAGTTCACAACCGCCGATAGCCGCCAGTCATTCATCCGAAACGAGCTTCGCGACTATCCTCTATTTGGAGAGATCGACAAAGCGCTCCGCCACGTCAATTGGGATCGTGGACCCTTCGAAGTCGCGGATAGGTTGATAGCGCTGCTCGATGGGCACGAAATCGCCCCCGGCGTTCCCGCATTGGCGCTAATCGCGCAGGCGATCCAGCCCATGGCCGGAAGCGCGCACAAGGAGAAGCTGGCCGGTCTTCGCCGCCGCGCCGGCTGGAGCGCCAACCTATCCCCGGAACTCGTTGAAACCTGGCGCGACCTTCGCACGCCCGCCGAGCTTGTACACGAGCGCATCATCGGCGAAAACACTCTCAAGCATATGTACTTCCTGCGTCGCGCGCTCGCCGCGGCCGACGCCGTCGTCCGCATTGACCGCGGTTACCCACTCGGCACCGGCTTCCTCGTCGCACCTACCCTGTTCATGACCAACCATCACGTCATCGCTACCCAGCGCGAAGCCCAGGATTCCCAGGTCTGCTTCTTCGACGAATTGCCCGACAGCCGAACCGAAACCGATTCCCCCAGGAAACGCGTTTTCGTCCGCACCGCCGATGAACCCATATACACTAACGAAAAATTGGATTTCACGCTCGTAAGGCTCCGGGAACCCCCGTCAATTTCCTGCCCCCTGTCCCTCCGTCCCATCGTCATGCGGCGGAACCAACGCGTCACCATCATCCAGCACCCCGGCGGCGAGCCTAAGCAAATCTCCATGCAAAACAACATGGTCGCCGCCGCCGATGACCGCCTCCTGCAGTACTACACCAGCACCAAGCCCGGCTCTTCCGGCTCCCCCGTTTTGGATGACGATTTTGCCGTCGTCGCCATCCACCACAGTTCGGACGCCAACAAGGCTTGGGACGCCCGCGGCCAGGTCCGCATCACGGACACCAATCAAATCGGCGATCTGCAATATCGCAATCAGGGAACCGCCATGGTCGCCGTAATCGCGGATCTGGAAACCGCCGCGCCCGGCCTCCTCGCCGAACTAAACATCCTGAAATAGAACCCCGTGCCACCGGACCTCCGCCAGCGTTTCGAACAGCTTCTCCTCCGCTTGCCCCTTTGGGAGCGGGAAGGCGAACGCCATGCGCTCCTGAGTGGAATCCTGCGCGGCCACCAAATCTGGGACGATCTCATTCTCTCCGGCAGCGCCGCCACCGCCGCCGTCCACCTCCTTGACCTCGCCGGTAAACACGGGCCTGACCCGTTTCTTGTCCTGCTAACCGGTCTCCGCGACTCCCAAGCCGCGAACCCCGAAATTTGCCGCGAGATCGACTCGCTCGAAGCATTGTTGCGAAGCCGCAGGCCCACGCGCCCACGCGAAGTCTGGAACAATGCGCCCTACCGCGGCCTCAACCACTTTGACCGTCGCCACGCCCCCATCTTCTTCGGCCGCGAGAACGAAGTCGACGAGCTCATCCACACCATCACCAATACAGAGCAAGGCCGCCGCTTCACCGTCGTCGTCGGCGCTTCGGGCGCCGGTAAGTCTTCGCTCGTCCGCGCCGGCGTTTGGGCCCGCCTCGCCGAAACCGGAAATTGGCTCACCAGCGCCATGACGCCGCTCGAAATGGGCGACCCGTCCGCCTCGCTCCGCGCATCGCTTGTTACCGCCTGCCGGGAACACGACGGCTTCGAAGACAAACTCAACCTCGCCTCCGCCCTCGAGCATCAGCCGCTGTCCGAACTCGCCGAGCGCCTGCTGCCCCCAAACGATACCCGCTGGCTCCTCATTCTCGATCAAATGGAAGAACTCTTCGCACCGGATAAAAAGGAAGAGGGCGCAAAGTTCATCGATCGTCTGCTCGAAGCCACCAAGCCCCTGGCCACCGGAAAACCGTCCCGCTTCCAGGTCCTGGCCACTTTGCGTGCCGATTTCTTCCACTACTGCCTCGAACATCCCCCATTGAAACGTGCCGTCGCCCGCGAAGGCGGTCAATTCCTCTTGAGCGCCCCCGGCCGCCTCGCGCTTGAACGCATGGTCGGCGGCCCGCTCACGGACGTGGAGTTGCCCGTCAAGTGGGCCATTGACCCCGCCCTCCCGCACGTCATCGCGGTCGACACCGAACGCCACCCCGGCGGCCTGGCCCTCATGGCCTTCGCCCTCCGCGAACTGTACGATATCAGCGCCTCCAAACGCCGCCTGGACCTGGAAACGTATCGCGGCGAAGCCTTCGGCGGCCTCAGTGGCTCAATCGCCCGCCGCGCTGACGCCACCCTGAATGACCTCGGCGATAACAGCGCAAAAACTCTCGAACGCGTCTTCGCCCGCCTCGTCCGGGTCAATCGGGACGACGCGCCCACCCGCCGCCGCGAGCCCATTTCGTCCTGGGACAATGACCCCGACGCACGCAAGCTCGTGGACGCTTTCCAAAAGGCCCGCCTGCTAGTATTCGATCGCGGCGCCATCGTCGAAGTCGCCCACGAAGCGCTATTGCGCGAATGGCCCAAACTGGCTGGTTGGATCGATCAACGCCGCGACGCTTTCCGCCTCGCTGAGCGCGTCCGGACTGAGGCCCACGCATGGATGAATGGCAATCCTAGCCAGCATCACCGCCGTCCTTGGGCAGCCGATGTAATCGAAGAAATTCGTGAGAAGCTGGCACAATCTGGTTTGCTCAGCCATCTAAAGGAGGATGCGGCCGTGGCCCGCCTACTCACACCAGAGGTGGACTGGATTCTAAGCGAGTTAGAGCAAGAATTCACCACCCATATCCGTCGCCGGGATATTGGTCAGCGCCTGGCTGAGATCGGCGACCCTCGGAGCGGCGTGGGCGTCATTGCCGGGGTGCCCGAGATCCTATGGCGCCTTATACCACGCGGCGAAGTTCTGATCCGCGGGGGCGACCGGTTCTTGATAGAGCCGTTCCACATGGCCGCATATCCTGTCACGCTCGGCCAGTTCCGAGTGTTCCTGGATGCCCCGAACGGATATGAAAACGAGCAATGGTGGAGCGACCTGGAAAGGCTATCCCCAAGCACCAATTGGCACAGCCCGCTGTCCAACCACCCAGTCACCGATGTTTCCTGGTTTGATGCAGGAGCGTTCTGCCGCTGGCTCTCCTCCCAGTTCGGATTTGAAGTTCGCCTGCCTGATCAGGAGGAATGGCAGTGGGCTGCGCAAAGCGCGCGAAGGGATTTTCAATATACTTGGGGGCGGGACTGGCGGGAACGCTCAGCTAATACTAGAGAGTCAGATATCAACCGAACGACAGCGGTGGGCATGTATCCAAACGGCAATAGCCTGCAAGGCGTCTCAGAACTGGCCGGAAATGTCTGGGAATGGTGCCGGAATGAATCTCAAGGTGCCAAGCGGGCCGATCCAGACCGAACACCGTCTCGGGTGTCGTGCGGCGGCTCCTGGTTCTTTGATCGAGACAGCGCGCGTGCCGCCAATCGCGACGACTACCGTCCTGACTTCCGCAGCCGCGATATCGGCTTTCGGGTGGTAAGTAAGTTCCCTATTCGCTCAACGCTGGATTACTTATTATTGGCCTCTGGCGCATCCATCGGGTTAACCGCTTAGAGCAGCAAACAACACACTTCGGCTTTTTGGTGAGCCGTCCCCGCCCCACGCCAACCGCCCCAAAACAAACTCCCGCAGCCCCCACGTATCCCCAAACCGCACATGGTTAATCCAGCCCTGCACGCTCGCATCAAACTCCCCAAACGAGATAACCCCCGCCCGCCACGCCTCAAACCGCTCCCCCAATCCTCGCGTCGCCTGCACCGCCTTCCGCCTCTTCAACAGTCGATGGGAAGGGTACACCACATACCCCAGCCAGGGAATCCCTGCCGTCACCGGCGCCGCCTGCGCCGATCCTTCATGAATCGTCAGTCGCAGCCTCCGCAACCGTTCAACAATCCCCGCCTTGAACTCCCAAAGCTCCGCCTTGCTATCCGAAAACAAAGCCATGTCGTCCACATACCGCAAATACCCCGCGCACCGCAGTTCCCGCGCCACAAACTGATCTAACGGATTCATATAGCAATTCGACCAAAACTGCGAAGTCAAATTCCCGATCGGCAGCCCGCGTGGCCGGCACGCCGCCCACAAATCGTCTCCCGGAAACCACGCCATCTTATACTCCTGTTCCAGCACCCGGTCCCCGCTCGCGATAATCCGCCCGGCCAACTCCAAAACCGCCGCATCGCCAATAGGGCCCGCCAAAGTGTCCAGCAAAACGGCATGATCGATCGATGGAAAGTGCTTCACGATATCCAGCCGCAACACATAGCGATACTTCCTCGCAAACTCCTGCAACCGGTCCACCGCCCGGTGCGTTCCCTTCCCTACACGGTTGGCGTAGCTATCGGCAATAAACCGCCGCTCAAATACCGGCGCAATCACGTTGCAAAGCGCATGATGCACAACGCGGTCCGCGAACGGCGCCGCGCTGATCCGCCGCGTCTTCGGCGAATGGATTTCAAAATGAACAAACCCTCCCGGCTGCCACGTCCCGTCCCGCAGCGCCGCTTGAATCGCCAGCAGCTTATCCGCGGCCTGATGTTCAAATGCCGCCACCCCTCGCTTGCCCCGCTTCCCCCGCGCCGCGTTCCGCCACGCGAGGAGTAGGTTCTCCCACCTGCAAACCTGTGCAAACATCCCTGTATCGCAAGGAGCTGAAATGGAAGATCTCGTCATCCTCACCCGCGTATTCGATCTATTGGAATGGCTCGTCCCAAAGGGCGAATCCTTCCCCCGCGCCTTCCGCCCCACCATCACCGCCCGCCTGCTCGGCGCGGCCCTCGACCTGTCGGAGCAGTTGCTCGACGCCCAATCCCGCCGCGGCCCCGCCCGCCGCGACCGTCTCGCCCAAGCCGATGCCAGCCTGAATAAACTGCGCCTCTATCTCAGACTCGCCCATCACTGGCACTGGCTCTCCTCCGGCCAATACGAACATGTCAGCCGCATGGTCGCCGAAATCGGCCGCCTCCTCGGCGGCTGGATGCGCCAGGCCGCCGGCGAGAAGTCTGTCGATAAATCGTAGCGAAGCGCCGCGGGGCTCATCACCCAGGCGGCGCCTCTCTTTTGTATGCGCCCGGCGCCGTAGGAGCGCAAAGGCCGGTCGCGGCCCCCCGCCCATTGCGAACTCTCGCCCAACCCCGGCTGCGACCGAGTCCGTTTTGCGCGAGTTCATCAATAACCAAACGCGCGGACTGGACCTTCCCGCGCCATCCAACCCCCTTCCGCCGCATCCCCCCAGCCTTGGCCAACGGGACCTGCCGGCATCTGGAAAGGTGAAGGTGGATGTGAGACGAACACACCACCCGGAAGCCGATATTGTTGTTGCGGTTGTCAGGATGGTTGTTGTTGCGGTTGCCCGCGCGCGCGTTCTCTTGATTGTTGTTCCAGGAGCCGCCGCGCAACACGCGCCACTCGTCTCGGGACGCCCAGCCGGTTTCCCGGCGACCATCAGCGTAGCAGATTCCCAGCCGCCGGCGTGGCCATGGACCAAAAAAATTTCGCCGCGCTTCGCGCGGTCAGTGAACAGCGCGCCAGCGATCAGTGTTCGGCGGTCCAGTGCTCAGCGTATGGGAGACGAACACACCACCCGGAAACCGATACCGTTGTTGCGGCTGACAGGACGGAGGGCGCTGCGGTAGCCCGCGCGCGCGCCCTCTTGATAGTAGACCCAGGAGCCGCCGCGCAACACGCGCCACTCCCGTCCGCCCGCCCCCGTCCGCTCCGGATTCCCATACTCATTCAAACACCATTCCCATACGTCCCCGCTCAAATCCATCACCCCCTCCGCCGACGCCCCCAATGGGTAAATCCCCACCGCGCTCGTCCGCCCCAAATGATGCGGCCCTACCTCGCCCCACGTCTCATCAATGTTTGCGCGCCCGGTAACGTAATCCTCACCCCACGGATAGGCCCTCCCATTCATCCCCCGCGCCGCACGCTCCCATTGCCACTCCGTCGGTAGCCGCACCTCGTATCCCAGTTTCGTCCCCAACCATCGGCAAAACGCCATCACCTCCCACCAACTAACTGTTTCCCTTGGATGGTTCCCCTCCGTCCATTCCGGCGGCGCGGGCGTTCGCTCCGGCGCGTCCATCCCCTTCCACCACCGATCATCGGCATACCCATCCCCAGCCTCCAAAAACACCTGATATTGCGCGTTCGTCACCGGATACCGCCCCATATAAAACCGCTCCACCCGCCGCCGTTTCTTCTCCTCCTGATAAATATACTCGCCCCCGTGAATCTCTACCCAATCGATATCCGGCACGCCATCCGCCCGCAATCCCACTCCTTTTCGATTGTCCAATCCCAGTCGCCCCAGCGCCCTCCCAATCGCCGCCCGCCCCTCCACCGTCGGCTCCCCAAGTAGGCGAGGCAACCAAGCCCCCTGCAACTCCCTCAACAGCCCAGCCTTGTCAGAAATCTCCGCCCCGCTCTCATCCACACACTGCGCCGCCACCTCCGGCTGCGCCTCCACCAACCACCGGATCACCCCTGTGCAATCGTCCGCATAGAGCCCCGCCAGCAATACCGCCGTCTCCTCCCATCCGCTCCGTTCCCACCACTTCTCTCCCGGCCACAGCGCCGCGGCCTCCCTCCCGCCCCATCGCGTCTGCAACGCTCGCGCCGTGAAGTATTCCTGCAGCAGTTGATGCCGGAATCGTAACTCCTGACTTCCCTCCAGCAATGTACTGTCTAGCGCCCGCTTTAACAGTCCCTCGTTGCCCAGCACCCCCACCGCCGTCTCCCGCGAAACGACCGTCAAAACACCCAAATCCCCGCTCCCAGTCTCAATCCGCTCCGTCTGCATCCCCCACGCCAGTTCGCGTAGGCCGTCCAGCAAAGTCCGGCCTTCCTCCTTCAGCCGCCATTCCTTGGTTGTCTTGTCCTGGACCAGCAACCCTTCGCGGCTCAGTAGTCGACGGATGAATCGATCGAACAAATCTCCCCGGTTCCGCGGTAGTGAACCCTCGTCCACCCGGACCTGGTAAAGCATGGTCAACATAAAAGGGTTTGCCGCCAGCCGCACCAGATTGCGAGGATTCAGAATGTGCCGGCGCCAGAGCTGTTGGTGCTGCCAGTCGATCCTCCTGGGCTCACTCGCAGTCCAAAACTCATCCTCGCTACCCCCATCGGCCACCCACATCTCCAGCGCCCGCGCAAGCCCCTCATCTCCCGCAATCTCCCAAAAGATCCGCTCCGCCAGCTCCGGTCCCGCGCCGCCACTCGTTACCCATTGCCGCAGCGCCGCCCGAATCCGTTGCGGCGACAGCGGCTCCAGCGTCAGCGTATCCAGTCCAAGGTCCAGTTCGCCGGTGTAGTCTTCCCTCCGGCAGGAAACAACGGTCGCCGCCTTCCCCAATAACTGTTCCACAACCTTACGCACGCCGCTCGCCTTGGACGCCCGCGCAGCCGTCGGGACCTCGTTCAGTCCGTCCAACAACAGCACCAGGCGGCCCGCCCGGCTCAGCGCCTCAACAGCCCATCCAACCTCCGGCGCCTTCTCAGCCAAAAATTCCGCCAGCGATTCGTCGCCGCGCCATTCGCCCAGCGCCGCCAGTAACGGCAGCGGAGCCTTCGCATCCTTTTGAGCTTGCTGCGCCAGTTCCACAGCCAGTCTCCGTAGCGTCGTACTTTTCCCCGAACCCGGCGCGCCCAGCAGCGCCGCCCGCCGCACATCTCCGAACGCGGTAAGGATGTCGTCATAACTCCGGACGTCGGGCTTCTCCATCGATTCGCGCTTCCTGGGATTGTGACGAAGAAGAGCGATATCGGGCTCGTCCCATGGCTCAAGCAAAATGTCCGCGCTCCCCTTCCGCCGCAATGCCCCCATTCCATGTAAAGGCGAATACAGCCGCGCCTTCTTTTCGGTCTCTTGAATCACCCGCGCCAGGTAGGCCAACTCCTCCGCCCGCGTAGGCAGCGCGCAAAGCTTGTCCAACTCCCGCTGCAAATCGTAGTAATCGGGATTGCTCTGCCGCCCGCGCAAAACCGCCATCGCGGCCAGTAACAGCGACAGGCTGTGCCGGCCCCGGCCAGTGCCCCCAAACGCCAATAACGTGTCCACCGCGTGAACCGCAAAATCGGCGGCCGATCCGGAGTATACGATCCGCGTAAACGGATTGCGCGAAGCCCCATCGAATGCCTGATTGAAAATCGTTAGCCGGCTTTCCTCCACGTCGCCCGCAAAGAACGTCTCCAGCAGACGCACCGCCCGTTTTCGTTGCCCGGCGGAAAACTGCGGAACCTCCACGGCCACCGGAACCGCGACGGCGCCGGTCCCCGTGTTCAGGCACGCATTCAGCAGCCTCCCATATCCCAGCTCACGCGCATCCCCCCGAAAATCGATATACAAAAACGTGGCCAGCGAACCCTTCGGCGGGGTGTCGTCGAGCCGCAGCGGCATAAACCGCCGCCCCTTGTTCAACGGATCGCGAAACCGGAACGTGCCCGCCTCCAACTGCGCCCAATCGGACCCAAACGCATTCGCCGACATGCACAACACCAGCACCGTCGATTGCTCCAACCCCTCCTCGATCTTCGCCGGAATATTGTCGCCGGGAAGAATTTCCCATTCATCGAACCACACGCGCACCCCGTCATTCCGCATCCGTTCCGCCAGCGCTCGCACCACCGGCTTGTCCTTGGAACTGTGGCTAAGAAAAACATCGAAGCGATATGGCTCGCGCATATTTAGTAAGCCGGGTAGGTCGTCTAATCCTGGCGGCGTCAATCGCCTGCCCACCCTCAAAAAATATCACGAATGGAATAATCGCCTAATCTCGAAAACAACGCTCAATCCACGAACCGGACAAGGCTCGCACCTGCGGATCCAACTCCGTCTCCGCCAGCCGCGTCCGCAGAACCTCCACTTGTGCCATCCGATGACGGCGCAGCGACTCCACAAAGTCGATGTCCTTCTCGCGTCCCGCCACCAGCTTCGCTATCGCCAGATCGTGCACCTCCAAACACCATCCCCGCACGAACCGCGTATTCGCGTTGGCGACCTCCACTAACCGCCCCTCCCAGCCCGCCGGCAATACCGCTGTGTCCGGACCCACGCCGTGCGCATAGTAACCGTATTCCCGCTCAAACGGCGACCCTTCCCCAATCGATCCATCAACCAGATCCGCCCGCTCCGGATGCGTCCGCGGGTACACATCCGCCTCCCGCGAAACCAGCAACTCGCCGGGCGCAAGCGGGAACTGGCCCAATATCGCCTGACTTCCAATCACGATAATGTCGTCATCGTCCGCGATCGTCCCCGCCGCCCGGATGATATGTTCCAACTGCGAACGCGTCATAAATCTTCCATCGCTCCTTCGGAGTTAAGACGCCGGCAAACGGACTGGCCTGACGCATGGCTCGCATTCCCTCGCTTTCTTGTTCCAACAGTGCCAGCATCTCCTCCACCGGTTTCGCCAGCAGTTCCATCCACGCGTCCAAATACGGCTCCGACCGGCCCGCCCGCCCTTTCCAGCGCCGCAGATTTTCTTGCGCAACACCTATCAGTTCCGGCGAATTCCGCAACTTGGCCGCGATCGCCCGATGCATGGCCAAGCTGCGCGCATCGATTCGAGCGTGTCCCAGCCGCCGGTCCATGTGCGTCATACCCGGATTGTAACAACCTCGCGGCAAACTGCCGCAAAGGCCTCGACAACGCACCCGCATAACCTCCAAACAAGCGGCGCATCCTCCTCCAGCGGATTGCGCGCCCCTCGAAGACGTGCTCTGCCCGTCGCCATCCGAACGGAGGAGGAATACCATCGCCTGCTCGGCGCGGCCGCGGCCCTCGTGGACAAACCGGAAGTTGAAATGTCCGAGGAGGAGGGCCGTCTTCTGGAACTGCTCGGCATCTTGATCGACGAATACGAAAACCGGGCGCACCCGCTTCCGAAGGCCAAACCGCACAAGATGCTGGCATATCTGCTCGAAGAGAAAACCATGAAGCCGAGCGACCTCTGGACCGTGCTGCCCACGAGCCGTGTATCGGAAATCCTGAACTGCAAGCGCAGCATTAGTAAAGCGCAGGCCAAGCGGCTCGCCGAACTTTTTCGCGTGCCTGTCGATCTGTTCGTATAGCCCTGTTCGTGTAGCCCTGTTCGTATGGCCAATTTCACGTGCCCGCGTCTTGTTCGCCGTCCACTGGCGGGATCACCCTTACACGGATTCCGCCATCACATTGCGGCGCATGGGACCCGGATCTCGTCGAACTTAATCGTATCGAGCGCAATCGCCGCGAATCCGTTATGCGCGGACCTGATTCCCTTAGGTCTCTATCACCCTACTTCACCGGATACTTAAGATCACGCGTCCCCCAAGGCACGGCCGCGCGCGCGTTCAAATCGTACACGATCTTGCCGGCGCGCAGCGTCATCTCGCAGCCCAGCCGCTGTTTACCCTCGATCCGCCCGCCAACCACATCGGCGAAACCGAAGGCCCCCGTCTCGAGACGGAACACCGCGATGTCCGCCTCGGATCCGGCCGCGATCTGGCCCAGCTCGGGATGCTTCACCTGCGTCGCGGGATTCGTGGTGGAGGCGCGCACCACCTCGACCAGCGGCATGCCCATCGCCAGGAACTTGGACATCGTCGTGGGCATGTCCTGCATCGCGTGGTTCATCGACTGCGTGTGCATATCGGTCGAAATGGAATCGGGATAAAATCCCGCCTTGGCAAGTGGCGCGGCGAGACGGAAAAAGAAGCTCCCGCCGCCGTGCCCCACATCGAACTTGACACCCCGCCTCCGGGCCTGCAGCAGGAACTCCGCGGGCTGTCCGTTTGCATCCAACAGCGGCGCGGGCCAGCGGAAACAATGCGTGCTCATGTCCCCGGGCCGCAGCAGCTCGGTCACCATGTGCGAGTATGGCCGCTCCGCCAGAAAGTAGCCGAAGTCCACCATCACCGGAATGTTCGCCAGCTTTCCCGCCTCCAGCGCGCGCTCGACGGAGATGTAGTTCGGCGCCCACCAGTGCGCGCTCTTAATCCCCACCACCACGTCGTTATGCTTCTTGGCCATGTCGGCGGTAAGCTGCGGATTCAGGTCGTTGACATTCTGCTCAAGCTCGTAGGCGAGGATGCCAACACCCACGATGTTCAGCATGGCCAGTACCCGGGTACGCGCCCGCTCGATGATGGTGCGGCGAAAATCCGGGAAATCCCGCCAGCCCGAGGAACCCGGATCGACCATCGTCGTCACGCCCGTCCGGAAACTCAAATTGTCGGGATAGAAACTCGACTGGCCCCCATTCGTCGTGCCGGCGCGGCTCCCCGCAAACACATGGGCGTGAATGTCGACCAGGCCCGGCGTCACATACAGGCCCGAGGCGTCGATCGTCTTTGCGGCTTGCGAAGCGGCTATGTCCGAACCGACCTCCGCCACCCGGTCCCCTTTGATCGCCACGTCGCGAACCGCGTTGACGCCGTTCTTCGGATCGACGACATGGCCGCCTTTCAACAGCAGGTCATATTGCTGCGCGAAGGCGGGAATCATGCAGAGCGAAAAAGCCAGTGTGCGCATAGTGTCTTCTCAGTAACTTACCATCTCCCTCGTGAACCCATCATCGCCGGATTTACTCCGGCATCGTTCGCGAGCCCGCCCCGCGGTTAGCGGCTATCCAGAAGCTACTCGCGCGCGCGAAACGTCCCAAGTTTCCTCCATTCTTGATCGCGGCCTGCCCCGCGGTTAGCGGCTCAGAAAAGAAATTTCAGGGCGAACTGCATCTGCCGGTTATCGAGCCACGTGGAAGTGATCTGACCAAACGTCGGCGTGCCTAATTGTGCGTTCGGCGCCCGGAACTGCGGCGTGTTCCAGAGGTTGAACGCTTCCCAACGGAACTGGAACCGGTGCCGCTCACCCACCGGAAACTCCTTGAACAGGCCAATGTCCCACACCTTCATGGCCGGCTGGCGCAGCGTATTGCGTCCCACGTTGCCGTACTTGTTTGTGGCCCGTACAAATGCGTCGGTGTTAAACCAGCGAACCGGATCGGGGTTGTCGAGTTGAGGATTCTGCCCCGGCACATGGTCCGGACGCTGTGTGCCGGCCCCGGTGTTTTGCGTGTTACCCGACTGTGTCACCGTGAACGGGAATCCCGATTGGTACGTCACGATACCGTTGAAACTCCAGTCTTTCAATGCGAAGGCCAGAGGGCCTCGCCAGTCCTTCGGCGCCGGAATGTTCCATAGGTAGCTGGTGGTCAAACGGTGGCGGTAGTCGAAGCCGGAATTGGCGCGCTCGCATTGAAAACAGTTCTGATTCTGCGCCCCGCCCGGAGTGAACGGCAGAGATTCGTTGGTGCCGTACGCCTGGTCGATGTTATGCGCCCAGGTATAGCTGGCGAGGAAGGAGAAGCCGCGAGAAAATCGGCGCTCCCCCCGCACTTGCATCGACTGATAGTAAGACTTGCCGTCGCTGGCGAGATAACGGATCGTGCCCCAACGCGGGTACGGCCGGTTCGCCTGCAGCGGGATAGATCCCGGGGGCGCATCGTTCAGGCTGCGGCTATTGTCCAGATGCGACGCCTGGCTGCCGACGTAGGCGACTTCGAGGACGGTGGATTCCGACACTTGGCGCTGCCCGGACGCGCTCCATTGGGCATTGTAGGCGTTGACGCGATCATGCGAAATATAGACTACGTTGATCGGAGGAATCGCCGCTACTCCCGACGCCGGGAATGGATTCGCGAAGGTGATAAAATTCTGCGGATTCCAGAAATAGTTATTCGAAGCGCGCCGTTCCGGGTCCGAGAATACAGTCAGATTATTTATCTGATTGGCGTTGTTGTATACGCCGCCGCCTATCCGCACCACCCATTTGTCCGCGGGCCGGTACGCGATGCCAACGCGCGGCCAGAAGCGGTTCTTCTCCGCCGTGTAGAGCGGAACCGGTTCGCGGCCCGTTACGGGCGAGGGCGTTTCGGGGAACAGGTATCCGCCCGGCCGGTCTAGGCGCAACGCCCGCTGGATGCCGTTCTTCTCATCCACTGTGCCGACGTAATCATACCGGAGGCCCAGGCTGAGGGTCAGCTTGCGGCTCGCTTTCCAATCGTCCTGCACGTACCACGCGTAAGTGTGCTGCCGGAACTGGACGGGCAGGATGCCTTCGGGGGATTGCGATTGACCGGCATAGCCGATCAGGAAATCGGCAATGGAATTCCCGGTGATCTCGCCGTTAAAAGTGAACTGGCCGCGGGGTACGTTGGCTCCGGCGCGATCCATCCGCAAGCGGCGGAAGTCGATTCCGGCTTTGAATGTGTGAACGCCACGGGTCCACGTCACGCTGTCCACAAGCTGCCAAGTCTCGCTGACGTTAAAGTCCGGCAGCAAGTCGCCGTCGCCCGCGGTCAGATAGCCGACGATGGCCATCGGCACGTAGCCGGTTTCAAGCGGGTTAAGCGGGCGGTCGTTCGGAGGAAGGCCCGCGCGAATCCCGGTGAGGCCGATTGATTCGGGATTGAAGTCGGTGTTCGTGCGTAGATTGCTGCGGAGTATCCAGTTCCGGTTGAAGCCAATCTTCGCCTCGTTGATCACGGTGGGGCTGAAGATGTGAGTCTCGCTGATCACGGCGTTGTTCGCGGTAATGCGGCTGTTGACGGGAGAGAAGTAATTGATGGGAATAGTCGGAAAGTCGTATCGGAAAGTTGCTACACGCCCGAACAGCTTGTCTTTGTCGCCGATATTGTGGTCGCCGCGCGCGAAAACCTGGTTGGTGTTGTTGATCTGTTGTTCGACGCCAGCGAGGTTCGACGCCAGGCCAGGCAGATTGGGGCGCGGGTAGATCTCCAGGTATCGCTGCGAGATCGGGCTCAAGCGGTTCGCCGGAATCCGATTACCCGCGAACGTGCCGCCAAGGGGGTCCCGCAGCGGCGCGCCCAACGCTGAAAAGTCTCCGGTGCGGAATGCGTCCGGCGCCACCGAAGCGATGGACGCCACCTCCTGTTTTTCGCGCTGGGCTTCGTAGTTCACCATCCAAAACGTCTTGTCCCGGCCGTTGTAGATCTTCGGTATCCACACCGGCCCGCTAAGAACGAATCCAAACTGATTCCGCTGCAGGATGTCTTTGCCCAGCGGCCGGGGGCGGAAGAAATTGCGCGCGTCGAACTTGTCGTTCCGCAGGAATTCAAATAGCGCGCCGTGGAGTTGATTGCCGCCGGGCCGCGTTAGAATCTCGACTTGTGCCCCTGCGTTGTGCCCATACTCCGCGGAGTACGTTCCCGCGTGGACCTTGAATTCCTGAATCGCCTCGATCGACGCCTTAAAGAAGGTGGCGTTATTAATGTTCCACGCCGTACTCACGCCGTCATAAAGCACTTGGCCCTGATTCTCGCGCATACCGTTGGCGCTAATCGCGATCGCCGTATCCCTGCGCCCGTACTGGTTGGTGTTCGACGAGATGCCCTTAATCACCCCCGGCATCAGCCCCGCGAGGTTAGCGAAGTTGCGCCCGTTCAGAGGTAGATCCGTGATGCGCTTCTGCTCGACGACGTTGCCGATGGTAGCGTCGTCGGTGTTCAATATCACGCCGCGCGCGCTGACCTCCACAGTTTCGGTAACGGCGCCGATACTAAGCTTCATGTCGATGCGCGCCTTCTGGTTCAGTTGCAGGATAAGATCGCTCCGGACTTCGGACTTGAACCCTCCCTTTTCCGCACGCACCGTGTACTCCCCGGGGTTGATGTTGGTGATCACATAGTTCCCGGAGTCCCCAGTAACAACCTTGCGTTGCTGGCCGGTTGCCACATTTGTGACCGTCACCGTCACACCGGGTATCACCGCCCCCGAGGTGTCCTCCACGATTCCCAGAATTTGTGTTGACTCGCCGCCTTGCGCGAAAACGCCCAGCGCGAAGGCGAGTAGCGCAAAGGCCGGGAGCGGCCCCCACCCATTCCCGAACTCTCGCCCAACCCCGGCCGCGACCGAGTCCGTTTTGCGCGAGTTCATCATCGGCGCAAACGCCGGTAGCGGCCTCCACCAATTCCCGAACTCTCGCCTAACCCTGTCCGCGGCCGAGTCCGTTCTGCGCGAGTTCATCATAAAAAGTAGCGGGATTTTGAGGTAAGCGGGAAGCATGATGGCGATATTATAGCTCCGCCCAGTCCCCGCCATGTGTGCGCGAGATTCGCATCTACTTAAGAGATTGCAACATCCTCGCAAGCGCGGCAATGCCGATTGCCTCGGTGACATCGTCCGGCCACCGACCGGCTCGAGATGATCCTTCAACTCGCGGACGATCCAGGCATCAAGGGTTACCTCGGCAGTTTGCAGACCGCGGGCGATTGGACCACCGGCGCGGAATTCGCCGCCTTGCGGTATTACAACCGGAAAGTGGCTGAAAGTGGCGCAGGAGATTGTGGCCGCCTACGGGCACCATCCATCGCTGGAAGGCTGGTACTTCACGCAAGAGATTTGGATGAATTGGGTAAAGCGCAAAGGCCGGGCGCGGCCCACAATCGTTTAGGAACTCTCGCACCCTCATGGCCGTGACCGAGTCCGTTTTGCGCGAGTTCCTTAGTACAACGTTTCCAGTCCCACTTGGCAGATGTACTACGGCACCGCCATAGCCGCTGCGGATTGGGAAGGGCTGCCGTTCCGCGCGTCGATCGCCATGGAATCCTCCTGAACTACGAAACGCCGCAATCGAAGGTCGAATCGACGCAATCCGCCGCGGGCGCTAGACTTTGAATGACCGGCAACGTCCGCGGCGGCCCCACCCGCGCTAGGAGGGCCTCTCCCGCCGCCGCAAGATAGGCCACGCCGGAAGCGGCAAGCGATTTGGCCAGCGGTTGCGCCACGCACGAAAGATGATCGCGCACAAAGTCCTTCGCCGCGTCACCAGCCACCGCCGCCAATTCGAACTGGCCGTTGGCAAGCCCGAATGCCTCTTTCAGCCGCAGATAACCCACAAAACCGGCTTCCACCGAGACGTGGTCTAACGCCTCCACCGTTGCCGGATGATAGGAAAATGCCTCGTAGTAAGACGTCAACTCCGAAATCAGGTACCCAAGCTGAATGGTTTCGTGATAGCTCACCTCGCGTGCCGGGGCGGGGCCGCCGGGACCAAAAATGTAGTGGTAGTCACCTTCGGATGCTTCCTCGAGAGTGCCCTCCGCGGCCGACCGCAGCAATGGGTCGGTCACTTCCTGCGCCAACGCCTGAATCTGATCGCGCCAGTGCGGCCCCGGACACTCAAAGAGCAACCCCAGCATCCGCCACTCGGCGGCCTCTCGCAGCGGCAGGGCCGTTCTTTCATCCAGTGTTGAGTGACTCTTCATTTGCCTGCCCTCATCGCTAGTGGGATCCACCCCGTGCGCATTTTCCGCGCCCCCACTTCATTCCCGGAACCCTCCCAAATGGCCAGGGCGATCTGCGACCGCGTATTCGGAGCCAAGCCTTCAGGCAGCTTGCGCGCAATCACAACGGCCCAACCGTCTTTGGTGCGTACTCCCGCGCCACGTGTCTTTCCGCTTGTTGCGGGCGACAACGTGCCGGGCCCCTCGGCAATCATTTCCTCTACCGGCGACTCGCGTGGGCCAACCCTGCGATTCCCGACAGCCTGCGACGGCGCGTACCGGGTCGCCATTTCCTTCTGCGCAGCCGACCCAGGTTCAAGGGTCTTGGCCTCGTATGGATAGTGATCGATGGCCGCATTGGGGTAAATCTCCCGGATCGTGTCCTTGCGCCCGTTGAAAGACGCCTGCCAGTCCGCCCTCCAGAACGAAATTTCCACCGCGTGTCCCGGCTGTCCCATTTGCGGATCCGGCGGATTGGGTTCGATCGTCTTAGGAATTTGAATGGCGCAGCCGTCCAGAAATCGCGACGGGCCCGGCATGTCGCTTTGCGTCGGGTCCGTCCATTCGAGACGAAATGCCACGTCGGAGCCGCTGGTCACCGAACGCACCCGAACTTCGGGCGTGGTGGCCTTCAACTGCCGGGGCTCGACAAGATCCTGCGGCAACAGTTTGCCCAGATGTTCCGGCGCGCTGTCCCACACCGGATCGACCGGGTTTAGCGGGATGCTCCGTGCCGGAATGATGACCACCTCATTGGTCCGCACCGGCGCGCGCTGGCAGCCTGCCAGCCACACGATACCGGCAATGACGGAAACGATAACGGTTTTCATCGGAGCCTCCTTACGGGCAATTGGTGCGGGTGATCTGGTACAGCTTGTCGTAGGCGGGACGCACAATCACCGGCTCATTGCGCGGAACCTTGACGATGGTCTCCCTCTTCTCGGTCATCCCGTATACGTCATCGCCCTGCCGCCTCCAGCGCGGCATTACTTTCTCGCTGGATCCGAACAGGCAGAGCAGCGCGGCCAAATCGGGATCGTTCATCGCGTTTCGATACGCCTTCACCGCGTCGTCGGCGCCGGGACCAAACAGTTGCCGCGAGAACGACAGCGGCACATGAATGGGAGGAATGTAGTAAACATTGGGTTCCAGGCCGTACTGCGGAAACAGCGGCAGCGCAATTTTCCTGATGTGCACCAGATAGTCGATCGGGTTGTCCGGCTTGGCTTCTCCCGGCTTCGAAATCCATCCGGCCATCCGGATCTTGCCGATGCAGTTGGTGAAGCACTGCGGTTGAATACCCTCTTCAATCTTCGGGTAACAAGCGATGCATTTTTCCGAAGTGCCGGTCATCGGATTGAAAAACACCTTTTTGTACGGACAGCCCTTCACGCATTCCTGATAGCCGCGGCAGCGACCCTGGTCGACGAGTACAATCCCGTCTTCCTCGCGCTTATAGATCGACCCGCGCGGACACGATGCCAGGCACGCCGGATACGTGCAGTGATTGCAGATCCGGGCGAGATAGAAAAACCAGCTCATGTGCGGCAACGCCATCATCGCCGCGCCGTGATCCACTTGCCCGGCGCAGTCATCCTCGCCGCAGTTCGGATATGCGTAATCCTGCTGCTCCGGCCTCCATCCTAGGACACGCTCGCCGGCCGGCGCCGATTCGAAAATCGTCTCTCCGTCATAGACCTTGCCCGTCCATTTCCCGGAATTCAACATCTCCAGCACCTTGACGTCATAGGCCAGCGGATAGCTGCCATAGGGCTTGGATTCCACGTTGTTCCAAAGCATGTACTCCTGCCCGTTGCCGGAAGTCCATGTCGTTTTGCAGGCAAGCGTGCAGGTCTGGCACGCGATGCACTTATTCGTATCGAACACCGCCGCGAATTGCTTTTTCGGGCGGCTTTCCGGGTACCAGTAAGACATCTCCCGGCCGAGTTGCCAGTTGTAGACGCGTGCCATTATTCCCTCTCCTTTCGATCTCCAAAGAAACCGCCAGCCAGGTACTTCTTCATCGCGTCCGACTCATTCTTCGGCCGGATACCGAGCGTCACCGGGCGCCATGGACTCTTCCGGTCAATCCCGCCCGGCTCGGCGCGCGTGATCTTCACGATCGACTCGCGCGGCGCCCCGGTTGGACAGTGCGTATCGGGCAGGAAGCCCTTGCCGATGCTCTGCCCGAACATCTCTTTGCGAACCAGCGAGTCTGTCATCAATGTCGGCTTCAGCCACCCGCGTGTTGCCGATTGGTGGGACCCCGAACGGAACATCGCCTGATAATTCGTTCGCGGGTTCTTCGCCAATCCGTCGGCGCGCGTCCTGTGCCCTTCCACCGAACCCGGCGTGGCTCCATACATGTTGAACCACATCCGCGTCACGCCCCGGGGCGTGCCGGGATAGTAGCGGGCGCGGCACAGCAGGCGGGCGAACTCATAGTCCCGTTTGTTCTTTTGCCACCCCCGGAACGGACGGTCTTCGGGATCGGAATCGATCCACACGTAGTCCCCATCTTGTATGCCCAACGCGACCGCATCGTCCGGATTCATGTCCACATAACCCTCGGCCACAAACGGGCTGCGCTTGTCCTGCCGGTACAGGTCGCCGAACGGGCCGAACAGCACGGCGATCATGTCGGTGTCGATCGGCATCGTGTGCGCGCCGTGGCGATACTTCGGCGTATGGAAAATGAATTTATAGCCGTCCTTCGCCAGCGGGTGCGAAGTCTTCTTCGCTTCCTCCCACGTGAGTACGACGTTGCGCCCGCATCGCGTCTCGCACGATAGATCGGTCCGGGCAACCCCGTACGATTCGGGGCTGGCCGGCCGCAGTGCCTCGTGCTTTGCCGAGACGATCACGTTCGGCTCATAGAACGTCGAGTCCACGGGCTCCCGATGCACCGGCAGATTCTCGCCTGCCTCGATGAACTCATCTTCGTCCCGATAGAACTCCAGGCGGCCTGTCTTCGTATACCACGGCTGCGAATCTGTTACCTGTTCATAGCCGCCGACTTTGGGCGACGTCCGGGTCTGCAGCAGCGCCGGCACGCCCTGTCGCGCCTTCGCCTCCAATTCCGCGAACTTGAACCCCTTCGTGTTCGTCGAATGATCCAGAATTCGCTGCAGATAGACCTCGGTCCGGCCCTCCCGCACAAATTTCCAACAGTCGTTGAATCGTTGATCTCCGGTCAACTCCGCCATCTTCGACCCCACTAGCGCCAGCACTTCGATATCGCCGATCGTGTTGAATATCCGCTTCATCGGAGTCCGCGGGAATATGGACAGGAACGGATTAGTCACGGAAGCGGTCATATCGGGATGCTTCAGTTCGGCCCATGAATCCACGCCGAACACTACATCGGCCCATTCGCAGGACGTTGACCACCACCATTCGTTGACCGCGATCATCTCTATCTTCGGCAGCATGTTCACCACGGTGTTGTAGTGCCATTTCACATTGCCGAGAATCGAATTGGCGTTCGCGAACCAGAGCGACTTTGTCGGGCAAGGAATATGCGTCTTGCCCGTCAGCAGCTTCTTGCCCACGCGCAACGGATGATCCTCGTGGTTGTAATAATGCGCCGACTCCGCCTTCCAATACTGCTTCGGCCGTGCCGGCTTCGACGGATCGAGTTCCAGGTCGAACGGATTCTCGTTAATGTATTGCGGTGCCCCGTTAAATAGCGCCACGCGATAGTTGCCCGCGTAGGATCCGACGTTTCCTCCCACTTTCCCGATGTTGCCCGTCAACGCCGCGAGCAGGAACAGGTCGCGGTCCTTGTTGTCGTTGTTGAAGAACTGGTTCGGTCCCATCCCCATCGCAAACAGTGTCGTTCCGGGGTTCCGCGCAAAGCTCCGCGCCAGTTCCTCAATCGCGGCCGCGGGCGCCCACGTGATCTCTTCGGTAGTCTTCGGTGTGAAGTGGTCTACATACTCGCGGACCAGATCGAAGCTTGGGCGGCAGCGGACTCTTTTCCCGTCGGCTAAGGCAACTTCGATCGACCCCTCCAGCAGCGGATCGCCCACTGTTGAGAATTTCCCCACCATGTCGCGCGTAAGCGGTTTGGGCGCATTGGCCGCACGATCCCACCAGACATAGTCGCCCCATTCGGCTCGCAGCTTCTCGGGGATGATCTGGTTTGTGTGCGCGCCTGGCGGCGGCAGTTTCTCGTTGCCCCCCAGCGTGCGGGAGCGTTTCAACTCCGCCGGCTGGCCGCCGAAAACATCCTGTGCCCGCAAATTCTTCAACGTATCCATGCGGACCAGCAGCGGCATATCCGTCCACTGTTTGACGTAGTTCGCGTCATACAATTTCTCTTTGAGGATGACGTGGGCCAGGCCGAGAGCGAGCGCTGAAGTGGTCCCCGGACGCACCACCAATACCTGATCGCCCTTGCTCGCGGTCGACGAATACTCGCAGGCGATCACCACTACGCGCGTCCCTTTCAGCCGTGCTTCGGTCAACCAGTGCGCGTCGGGCATTTTCGTGGTGATCCAGTTCATGCCCCACACCACCAAGGTCTTGCAATGCTCCACCGCCGAAAGATCGAATTCCACGGT
This sequence comes from Bryobacteraceae bacterium, assembly GCA_046155405.1. Classification (GTDB taxonomy): domain Bacteria; phylum Acidobacteriota; class Terriglobia; order Bryobacterales; family Bryobacteraceae. The sequence continues at coordinate 57,498 of JBJXFL010000154.1, forward strand.
TTGCTGCCCGGTCACCATCGGGTGTCCGGGCGGCAGGTCCGTGTGCCACGAGTAGTTATCGAAACCCTTCCCTCCAACGGCCTGATCGGGTCCCACTTTTCGGATATGCGCGTCCAACAGCGCCATGGAGTTCGCCATGCGGTACATGCCGAAAACGCGCGTCATGCCGAGCAGCGGCATGCCTCCGCGGAACTTCATCACCTGCGTGCCGATTCCCTGCGTCGCTTCAATCACCGCTTCGTCATAGTGCTGCTCTTGCAGGCGCCGATTGCCCTCCGGTCCCGTGTACGTCTCGGCGATATTCTTCAGCGCCTTCGCCACTATCCCCGCCGCTTCGTCATGGGTCACGCGAACCCACTCGTCGCGCGCCCGCTGGAAATACTTCTCCGGCGGCTTGCCGTCGCCGCCGCGCGGAAATCCCTCTTCCACCCACTTCTTGTAACCGGCGCGCACCATGCACTGATTCACCCGGCGGTCGCCGTAGAACCGGCGCGTCAAGGCCAGGCCCTTCTGGCAAATCCGCGGATCCCAGCGGCTGGTCGTGTGATTGCCACTCAGGTCGAACGCCTCGCCGTAGCGCATCGTGGGGCCGATCCGGGTGATCACGCCCTGCCGCACATAAGCGTTTAACAGGCAGTTGTGCGTATCGTTCGGCGCGCAGGTGAACGTGTACGTCGAATCGTATTTCCACAAATCCCGGTACGTTCGCTCCCACTCTCTATCGGGATAGGAAGCCAATGGGTTCGAGATGGCTTCCAGTCCCCATGCGTCTCGCGTCGACGCCACAAAGGCGCTAAATCCAGCGGCCGATATCGCCGTCAGAAAGTCGCGTCGTGATTCCTTCGGATTCATTTCCTGCCTCCCTGCCACGTCCTGATGAACGCCACGATCGATTCCATTTCTGTCCTGGCCAGCCCCCGCCGCGCCGGGGACGCCTCCGCAAATCCTCCCATCGCCGTGCCGCGCCGCCCCCGGCTGATGGTCTCGAGCAGATACGTGTCCGATGCCAGTTCCAACAACACCTGGTTATGCAGCGCAGGTCCCATTCCGCCGTCCCCCTTGGCGCCGTGGCAGCCGGAGCAGTTCGCGGCGAACAGAGCCCGGCCCGTCTCCGGATTCGCCGTCGTTTTCCATTCGTCCTTTCCGGCAGCGGGTACTCCGCCCAGTTTTCGCAGATGAGCCACAATGCGCGTAATCTCCTCCGGCCGCAGCCCGCCATCCTTGGCCCATCCCGGCATGCGCCGTCCCGGGCGGCCCTTGGCGATCGTCCCGGCCAGAAATTCGTCGTTGACGAGCTTTAGGAAGTCCGGATTGGCGATTGCCGGAAACGTCGTTCCGCCTGTCGTATGCTTTCCGTTCCCTTCCAGCCCGTGGCAGCCGGCGCAGAATGCGCCGAACAATGTCGCGCCGTCCGCGGCAAATTCGCGCTGCCCGAAACGTGTCGCCTGCATCCGGTCCCGCGGCACGTAAGTGCCCGGCAGTTCGCGGCGTCGAAGGGAAAGCACGTACATCGTCAGGGCGTCAATCTCTCGCTGCGATGCCGCCACGGGAGGCATCTGCGACGTCGCCACCACCGCCACTGGCGACCGGAAGTGCTCGGCAATCCAACCGGCGAGTTCCGGGTGCCCACTCCCGGCGACATTTGTGAAATCCACCTGACCGGGGTCCTTTTCACCAGCGCGGCTCAGGTCGGGACCTTCATCGCCGCCCACTCCGCTCACCCGATGGCATCCCAGGCAGCCGAAACTGAGAAACGTGGCCTTCGCGTCTATCAGCGCCGGCGCCGCAACACGCGTGGAAAGGAACGTGGCCACTTGTTCCCGCCCCGGTTCGTCGATCTTTCCGAAGGCCGTCTTCCACGGGCCCGCTTGCTCCTTCTCCGTATTGGTCAGGTGCTTTTCGTACCAGTCCCTGTCATAGCCCGTGATCCCCACGCGCGAAAGATCCGGCCCCTCCATACCGCCCCCATCGGGCCGAATCGTGCCGCCGCGGTTGTCCACGCGGTGGCACGCGCGGCAGTCCAGGCGGTCGAACGTCTGAACTGCCTTTTCGAAGGTGTCCCGGTTGGGAATCCCCAGTGCGCTGTGGCAAGTGCCGCATCCGGCTTGCGCGAAGCGGATCGGAATCATGGGCTCCGGCCAGAAGTGGACCGTCCCATGCGCGTCCGCCTTGTCGGTGGCGGCTCCCTGACCGCCATGACAAACCGTGCAGCCATACTCGGCTGGATCGTGAACCACTGGTTTGTGAGCCGCCAGAATCGCATTTCCCTTCACCGCCTGCTCGCCCGGAGCCATACTGACGTGACACGACACGCAGCGATCGCCGATCCGCAGATTTGCATTGGTGATCTGGCGGAGTTGGACCGGTATCGCATCCTCGCCGCTCCGCGCGCTCGCCTGAAGTATGCGCCACGGCTTCCATGCGTTCTCCTGTACCGCGGCGAGGATCAGCAGCAGCAGCACTCCGAGGCTCGATCCCAACAGCAGGTACTTATTGCGTCGCATAGCGCTAGTGCCTCGGCCAATCGGCGGGTGACCAGTAGAACATCCAGTTAGGCCCGCGGAAGTATGTTCCGATAATCGTGAGTACCAGGAATCCGCACAGGAAACACGTGAACAGCCCCAGCGCTCCCGCGCGAGTGGACCGGTAACGCTTTACCAGCCAGACGGAATAAACGCCATAGACCGCCGCCAGCAGCGTCCCCGGGTTCACCAGCGTCACCACCAGTTGCGGCACCGCCAGATACCACTCCCGGATCCATCCAAAACGGATGGCGAAAGCTTCAATCCCCATCGAAGCGCCAAACCCGACCAGTAGCGCCTGCAGCACCACGCCCCGCCCGCCCGTACCGCCGAACCACTCGCCGGTGCCGTTCTCTTCCCGGTCCAGATAGGGGATCAGGCCCAGCCCCGCCAATACTATCGCCGGAATACCGATCCCGCCCAGAAATGCGGAGAATGACACCAGTTCCTGCAAGCCAAGAAAGTACCAGGGCGCCTTCGCGGGATTCTCCGGCACGTTCGGATTCGCCAACTCCTTCAAAGGCGCATCGAATAGCATCGCCAGCGCCAGGCAGACGAACGTCGTCAGCATGAACACGCCGAGTTCGGCATAGAAAAGATGCGGCATGGAAGGCACCGTATTCTCAGGTCCTTTGTCTACCGCCGGCGTTTTTCCTCGCACAATCGCCGCGATCGAGTAGGTCTTCGCCGGCTCCTCCGTGAACACCGGGTAAATGGCGCCCTCCGGCTTCTCCAATCTCTCGTCCGCGTCCGCCGGCCGGGCCAGTCCGCCGTCCTTGCGGATGCGCCAGAAGTGCACCGACATCAACATAACCAGCGCCAGCGGCAGAATCATCACGTGTAAAAGGTAAAACCGGATCAGTGCTTCCGCGCCGACGGTTTCGGATCCCAGCAGCAGGAATCTCTGCAAGCCGCCCGGGTCGAACCATTCCGTGATGCCCACCGCGTCGGTCACCTCGCGCGGCGACTGGGCGATGTTCGCGCCGATCGTGATCGCCCAATACGCCAGTTGGTCCCACGGCAGCAGATAACCTGTGAAGGAAAGCCCCAGCGTGGTTGCCAGTAACGCCATCCCGATCAGCCAATTAAACTCGCGCGGCTTGCGATACGCGGCGGTGTAGAAGGCGCGCGCCATATGCAGCAGGACGGTGACCACCATGACATTCGCCGCCCAGCGATGGATATTCCTCATAAACCGCCCGGTCGGAACGACGAAGTGGATGTCCTTAATCGACTGATACGCCACGTCCGGATACGGCTTGTAATAGAACATCAGCAGCACGCCGGTAATCAGCGTGATCAGGAACGCCGCCGTCGATGCGATGCCCAGTCCCATCGACGTGCTCCATCTGAGTGTCCAGTGGTGGACGCGAACCGAGTGCAGGTGCAGGAATACGTTGCTGAAGATGAATGTGGATCGCGTCCGGTCCGTTGCCGGCGGGCCGCCGCGAAACGCGGAGTCCAGAATCCGGCGCGGCGTCGCCCGCAGATTTTCTTTGAACTCCTGCAACGCCGATGGCGGTTCGGTTGGCATATTCATGATTTCACCCGCGTGCCCGGAGGCACTGTCTTTCCCTCGTCAATGTGGAAGCCGCCATCCGTCGCGATGACCCTCAACCAAGCGAGCGGCCGCGGCGCGGGCCCTTTTGTCACGGCCCCATCCCGCTGGAATCGCGAGCCATGGCAGGGGCATTCAAATCCCTCCGCGTTCGCTTTCACCACACAGCCCAAATGGGTGCAGATCGTAGAGATGGCATAGACGCCTTCGCCGTCCCGGAACACCGCCACGGCCCGCTCCGGCGGGACGAAGGCCTCCCCTGCGGTCAGAGACTCCGGCAGCGCTACGTCGAACCCCTTTGAGGGCGCAGCCACCACCGCCGCCATTGGCAGCCGCAGCGCTCCCAGCGTCGCGAAAAGTAGAGCCGAGGCCATGGACCAAAGAGCCGCCAGACCCAGCCAGTCCCGCCTGGGCATCGGCTCGGGATCGAGCCGCGATTTCGGGGTTCCGGGACGGACCGTCATTGTAGCCTCCACGATGTATGTACTTCAACCCGCTCCATGCCGATTGCCGCCACCGGGCACCGCATGACGCATAACGCACAACGGATACAGCGATCCTCGTCCTTCAAAATCGCCGAGTTCTCCTCGCGGCCGGCGCCCTCTCCCAACAGGCCGTCAATCGCCAAATCCAGCGCGGCCCCGCCGTCCAGCGCGCTCAATGGCACAATCTTCAGGCAGAGCGTGGGGCACACATCGACGCAGCCCCCGCACAACACGCAGCGGGTACCGTCGAACACCGGCGTGACACCGCAGTCCAGGCACCGCGACGCTTCCCGCATCGCCAGTTCGCGATCATAGCCGAGTTCCACTAGTGTGTCCGGGTGCGCCAGCCGGTCCCCGGCGTGCCGCACCGGGATCTCCTGCCGGCGAATCGATTCGTATCCCTTCTCGCGGCGGTAGTGCTCCAGCAACCGATACGACGTCAGCGCTTCCGCTTTCAGCGTTTGCCCGGTCAGAAACCGATAGATCGATCGCGCCGCGGCCTTGCCCGATGCCACGGCGTCAATCACCAGCCGGGTTCCATGCGCCAGATCCCCGGCGGCAAACACGCCGCTCCCCGTGGTTGCGAGGGTTGCCGAATCCACCTTCGGCCACCCTGGGCGCGCTTGCACGATATCGGCGCCGCCGTCTCCCAGAAATTCGAGTGACGGCGCCTGTCCCACGGATAGCAGGACCGTGTCGCATGGAACTACTCTCCGGTCCGAGTCGTCATAAACGGGAGAAAACCGCCGCGCTTCATCATAGACGCGCAGGCACTTCCGAAACACTACCCCGACCGGTCTGCCCCCCTCGTCACGCTGAATTTCCACCGGTCCCCACCCGTTCAGCCGCTCAATTCCTTCCTCGTCGCCTTCCACGATCTCCACCGTATCCGCCGGCATCTCTTCCAGTTCTTCCAGCGATACCAGCCGCACTGCCAGGGTCCCGCTGAGCCGCGCCGCCGTTCGGGCGGCATCATAAGAAATTTGGCGAAGCACCGTGCGCGCCACATCGTAAGCGACGTTGCCGCCGCCAATCACCACGATCTCCCGACCCATGTCCATGTGTTCGCCCAGCGACACGGCTCGCAACATGTCCACGCCGCCATACACCCTCGGCCCGCCTTCTCCCGGCAGCCCCAGCCCTCGTGATGACTTGGCGCCCACGGCGATCAACACGGCCGCGAAGTTGCGGCGCAGTTCGGAGAATGCGATGTCCCGTCCTACCCGGACATTGCACCGGATCTCCACCCCGAGAGCCTCGATCACGGCCACCTCCCGCGCGATCACCTCGCGCGGCAACCGATAGGCTGGCACCCCAACCGCCAGCATCCCGGCCGGAACCGGCTCCGTCTCGAACACCACCGGCCGAAAGCCGAGCAGCGCCAGATCGTGCGCCGCCGAAAGCCCCGCCGGACCAGCCCCTATAATGGCGATCCGCTCGCCCCTCCCTTTCCGGATCGTGCCGTCGACGGACGCCCGGAGCAGCGCGGCAAACTCGTCCGCGTGTGCTACCACCGGGGGGACGAACGCCCGTACGTCATGCAGCACCTCGTCGATTGCCCTCGATTCCGGTCCGGCCGCTTCGCACGCAAAGCGCTTCAATGCCCGGATCGCGATCGGCCGGTCCGTCGCGACGAAGTGCCCGTCCGCGTCCAGGCGCGGTATCTTGCCTCGACGGCATGCCGCCTCGCACGGCGCTCCACATATGCGGCCGCATATCGAAGCGAACGGGTTCGGGCCCCGCGCGATCAGATAGGCCTCCTTGAACCGGCCTTCCGCGATCGCCCTCACGTAGCCCCGCGCATCGGTCCGGACCGGGCACGCCATCTGGCAGGAAATGAGGCCTGTATGATAGCCTTCGCCGGGAACCTGGACCTTGAGCGGCTGCATGACGCATTTATCCTTCCGGGATCGAGGGGGGAACCCCGCCAATCGAAAATACGGCCGGCGAAATTCCGCTCAGTATTACGCAGCCCATGCCGCCCGCCTTCTTCCCTGTCGAAATTGGCTTCTTCAGCAACTGCGCCAGCGTCCACCGGGACAGAACCCCGCAGATCGCTCCGTGCAACTCGGCGGCGGCCTTGTGATAACCGCAAACCGACGACATGTCGCTGACCGGCAGGCAGTAGTCGGCCAACAGTTTCCCCTGGCACGCTTGAACCACTTCCAGCATCGTGATCTCCTGCGCCGGCCGGCTCAGCCGGACTCCCCCTTTCACGCCTTTCTCCGCCCGCAGGATCCCGGCCCTAACCAGATGCCGCGTCACTTTGGCCATATAGGTCGGCGATTCGTTCAGATCCTGCCCAATCCTTCGCGGCGACACCGGCCCCTCTTCCTCGTGGCGTGAAATGTACATCAACGCCCGGATTGCCGAAAGAGAGGTTTTCGTAATCATGCTCTAATACGGATAACATATATCCGTATTCTCTTTTTGTCAATAGGGAAAATACAAGGAGTTTAGCTGCTAGTGACGGACCGCCACTTGTTTCGTTTGCTTTCGTTTCCTTCGCCGTGGACTGGGAGAGCGGCGCAAGGCCGGAGGACAGCCGAGAAACTGCCTTTGAAATCAACGACGTCCTCGGCGCGCTAAACCCAATACTCTTCACTTAACAAACATTTCCATGCTATTTTGTTTTAGAACGGGAGGCAGGGAGAATGTCGCGAACCGTTGCCACATTCCCCGCCGGAAGCCGGATTACGGACTACAGCAGCTTGGGGGTGGTGGCGAAAACCTTCCCCTTGGAAAAGATTCACGCGGCGCTGGCGGCTACGAAGAGGGAGAGCGTCCCCCAGCGCGGTCTTCCGGGCCATGTGACCGTCTACTAAGTAATCGCGCTGGCGTTGTATATGCAGTCCGGCAGGAAGCATAATAATGAGCAAATTCGGGTTTCGCCAGATTCTTCCGGACCTGCACCTGCTGGTCTATTCGTTACTCATGGGGCAGGCTCATCGGACTACTCCGGTTTCCGAGACCGTTTTGATCGAATACGCGTATCCGAACGAGGAACGGGTTGCGTATGGCCTAAAAGCACCATCCTTTTTAATTGTTGCCGCCGTATGCGGCGAAGTCGGGTGTGGTCCTAGTGCGGCCCTGTCGTGGGTCGGGATTCTTGGAGTGGCGATATGGTTTTTCGTGGGTGACTGTGTCGACAGGGTGCGGCGCAATATGCTGTCGCCGATTGTAGGTTTGTATTGCTTTTCTTCGCCTTCTTATTGTTGGCATTGGCGTAATCTCGTGGTGGTCGACTTCGGATTCTTGGAAAACGGCAACATCAGAGATATCTTCAGCCTCTTAATTTGGCCGATAGGGCTGGCCGGAATTGGATGGAAACGAATCAAGCGATCAAGGGCCGTGGCGGCAAAGCTAAAGCTGTGCCTAAGAGCGCGAACCCACCCGGCCTACCGAAGGGAACGCCGAATCGAAATTTCAAATATGTTTGGCTAGGCTTTAGCCCGACAGTAGGCATAGCTTTAATTGCGTTTACCATCGGCCAAGCGAGAAATGCCCGAAAACGTAGCAGGCTTTAAAAGCCGTTATTAACTTTTTAATATTTATATTCCCCCTATTTTCAACAACTTGAAATTTCCAAACCTCAAACACCCCTTCCCCCCATGCTAGTTTGAAATTGGGATCGGAACACCGCTCCCGCAAAAAGGCCCTCCGCCAACCGGAGGGCCTTTTCGCGTTTAACAACCGAAAAAGGAGAAGAATATGTCGAACGAAGAG
>JBJXFL010000173.1:0-128673 GCA_046155405.1 Bryobacteraceae bacterium
GCGTACAGCCGAAAAGTAAGTGGTACATCGGACTCGACCTCGGCCAGCGGCGCGACTTCTCCGCCCTCGCCTGCCTGGAGCTATCCTGGCAAAACTCCGGCCGCTGCCCCGTTACTTTCGAATGGATCTTCGTCCCCTCCCTCGCCCTGCTCTCGCTTGATCGCTTCCCGCTCGGAACCGATTATGAGCAGATTCCCAACCTCCTCGGCCGCCGTGTCGATCACATCGACGCCATGCCCAGGCCCTATGACGAGGCCGCACCCGCCAAAAACGTCGTCATCGACGGCGGCGGCCCCGGCCCGCCCGTCATCGACCGCATTCGCAAAAAGATGGCCAAACTCGTCACCGTAGCGCCCATCATCATCACCGGCGGCCGCGGCCAGTCCAGCCTCACCAACGGCTACACCGGCGTCCCGCGCCGCACCCTGATCTCGGACGTGCTCCTGCTCATCGGCAATCGGACGCTGCAAATGCCGCCCGACCTCGACCACCGCCATACGCTCGAAACCGAATTCTCCAACCTCTCCGGCGGCTCCTCCCAGCCGGTCGGTCGCGATGCCCACGATGACCTCGTCATCGCCCTCGCCCTCGGCGTCTGGGGCGCCCTCCGCGACGTCCCCGAACTCCTCCCCGATCGTCCCCTCACCCGCGACGACATCTGGGAAGCCGAAGACCAACGCACCGTTCCTCCGCCAAAAGAATACAAAGCCCCCCGCCAACCGGCGAAAAAGCGCAAAAACAGCGCGAAAAAGCGGAATCCGAGAACTGCCAAGGCGCCCGCGTGAGCCTTGCCTACCACCGCCGGCTCGCCAAATGGCGCCCGGCTTTATAATCTAAAATAGGAGTCTTCTTCAACAACATGAGCATTTCAGCAGGCAAACATAAGCACCTCGCCGCCCTCGCCGACGAGCGTGGCGTCATCGCCGCCGCCGCCATGGACCAGCGCGGCAGCCTCCAGAAGTCCATCGCGTCCGCCAAGGGTATCGGCGTCGACGACGTCACTCAGGAGATGATGGAGGAGTTTAAGATCGCGGTTTCGAAGGTCCTCACTCCCCACGCCAGCGCCATTCTTCTCGATCCCGAGTACGGCCTTCCCGCCGCGGCCGCGCGCTCGAAGAATGCCGGCCTCCTGCTGGCCTATGAAGCCACCGGGTACGACAACAGCCAGCCCGGCCGTCTCCCCGATCTCCTCCCCCACGTATCCGCCAAACGCATCAAGGACATGGGCGCCGATGCCGTCAAGATCCTCATCTATTACTCCCCGTTCGACGACGCCCAGGTCAACGACATCAAGCATGCCTTCATTGAGCGCATCGGCAGCGAGTGCGAAGATAACCAGATCCCCTTCTTCCTCGAGTTCGTCGGCTACGACCCCAAGGGCGGCGACGAAAAGGGGTTGGAATACGCCAAGATCAAGCCGCAAGTCGTGATCGGCAGCATGCGGGAGTTCACCAAGCCCCAGTACAAGGTGGATGTGCTGAAGGTGGAGGTGCCCGTCAACGCCAACTTCGTCGAAGGCAGCTCAGTCTACAAAGGCCAAACCGCCCAAACCCGCCCCGAAGCCCTCGCCCTATACCGCCAAGCCGCGGACGTAACGTCGAAGCCGTTCATCTACCTGAGCGCCGGTGTCTCGAACGCGGAGTTCAACGAGAGCCTCGCCATGGCCGCCGAAGCCGGCACGGATTTCAGCGGCGTCCTCTGCGGCCGCGCCACCTGGAAGGAAGGCATCCCCGTCTACGGCCGGAAAGGCGTCAATGCCCTGGAGGATTGGCTCGCAACGGAAGGCATCAAAAATATCAACGCCGTCAACGCCTCCCTCGCCCCCGCCAAGTCGATCTTCAATCGGCTCGGTTAGAACAAGTGCGCGCGCTGGGCCACGACCGCTGGCTGGGCGCTCAAGCACGGCTTCTTTCATGCCTGGCGGCATCGGCCAAAGACGAGAGCCGCCGCCGGCGCCGTTGAGGTCGTCGAATTAACACCGAATCGCCGTTTTGGCCGTGATCGTCCTCGTCCTTTGTATCCTGCTCGAAATCGCGCGCCAACTATAGCGCTCCCGCCCCGACTCGCCCTCCGCCATGCGCTCGCCGAGGCGGTCGCATCGGTGTCTCCAGTCGCGGACCGGCGGCTCCGCGAAGCCTCTCCGGCGCCACTGCGAGTGCTCCCTTCGTGCCTGCGAATCTCCTTTGCCGCCGCCGATAGCCGCAAACACAAGCCCCGCCGGCCCTTGGCCGCCGCTGCCCGCCCGCTATGCGAAGTTCGTGGCCGTCGCATGTTTCCTCTGGATGTTCGCGCGAAAAGGGTTTACCGTATAGGCGGAGGGCATTCATTGACCGCCCCTCGCGTTCTGCTCCACGCCCCGCCGGAACTTACCGCCGGCCGCCTAGTCCGCCTCGGCGAAGGCATCGGAAAGGTAGTGTACGCCTCCGAGCATTGGGTCGTTAAACGCCCCCGCACTCCCTCCGAAGTCGTCGCCCTCATTCTCCTGTGGAAACTGCTCCCCCGCCGCCTATTGCAACACCCCTCCCGCCCGCTTCGTTTTCTCCGCCTATGCGTGCAAGCCGTCATGCTCGTCGTGCCAAGAAGCCTCTGGCTCAGTGAACACGTCAAGGACGTCTGGCGGATCTACCGTTCGCGCGACCGCCGCGGCGAACGCCTCGCCCAATCCCACCTCGAAGGCACGTCGTTAGTACCCGTAGTCATCGCCTTCCCGCCCATTCGCGTCGACATTGGCGGCTGGCCTGGCTGGCTCACCGTGTCCGAAGCCACTGCCAGAGTCGAGGCCACCCTCCACGAACATCTCGCCCAACTCGCCCGCGAAAGACGCTTCGACGATGTCCAACACTGGCTTCACCGCTTTCTCGATCTCCGCCAATCTGGCTGGCAACGCGGCCTCTTCTCCCTCGACGCCCATCTCAAAAACTTCGGCGTCGCCGCCGGCCGCATCGTTCTCCTGGACTCCGGCGGCCTCACCGACCGCTGGCACGAAGTCCACGAACGCCTCGTCTTCGAAGAAGTGGTCACCCAACCCCACGTCCAACTCGGCCTCGGCCCTATCCTCGCCCCCTGCCCCGCCATCGCCGAAGAGTTCGACGCCCGCTGGAAAAAAATCGTCAACCTCGAATCCGTCCGCCGGCATTGGCCCCACGCGGTCTAGACAACGTCAAATTCGCCCTCCGCCGATCAACGGCCACCCGAAGATGGTACCGCCGAAAGGATCTTCGCCTGTAAATTGGTTGGCAGGTTCCTATTGGGTCGATTCTGACGCGGACGCGGGCCGTTCAGCTTTACTCCGGCGAAGGCTGCGCTTTCACCGGTAAAGGTCCGGGAATAGCGGCCTTGTCCGACGGGGCCGTACCCGGCGTTTCCTGCACCAGCCAGATCGCCAAAATGCCAAGCGCATACACCAAGGCACAAATTGCGCCGACTCGCGGATAATCTCCTCCCAGCCAACTGAACAACATCCCGGCTCCCATCACCCCAATGGCCGTCGCGAAGCGGCCCGAGTTATACGCGAGGCCACTGCCGGTGGCTCGCACTTCAACGGGAAACAGTTGCGGCAGATACAACGCCAGCCAGCCGAAGAAGAGGGTCGCAACCAGGCCCTGCGCGAACACCACGGCATGAAAGCCAGGCGTCATCGGCGCAGTTAGCTGGAACATCGCGATCGTCAGGGATGACGCGCCGGCGCTGATCAGCAAGTAACTCCGCCGCCGCCCCAACCACCCCGCCAACTGCGCGCCGATCAGACTGCCGATGACGGCTCCAAGAGCCCAGAAGCCCTGCGTGGCGGCCTTATATTCGGCATTTGACGCGCCCGCCACTTTGTCCGCCCAAGGAATCATCCACTTACTGGCGGCCCAGGCGCCCACCATCGGGATGGAGCTGATCACGATTGCGGCCAAAGTGATTCGCACCAAGCCCGGACGGAATAGATCGGAAAGCGGAGTGAGCTTCTTCTTTGCGCTACCGCGCGAGGCCAGCCACGCCGGCGACTCCGGGAGCGCGAACAACACCAGCAACCCGAAGATCGCCGGCAGGCCGGCAAGTTGGAAAAGCCACCGCCAGGAATCCGGTGTGATAGGCCATAGCCGCGCCACTTGCGACAGGAGCAGGACACCGGCATTCATCCCCGCTGCCATCACCCCGGAAACCAGCGGTTTCGAGGCGGCCGGCCAACTCTCGGCGACAAGAGCCATTCCGTTCGGCCACATGCCGCCCACGCCCAGACCCACCAGAAAACGCAGGAGCAACATCTGTTCCACCGTCTGAACCCACGCGCCCATCCAGGCGAAGACCGAATAGAAAAGAATGCTGATGCCCATGGCGCGCGTGCGGCCGATGCGATCGCCCAGGTTGCCGAACGCGATGCCACCGACTGCCGCCCCCAGCATTAGGGCCGCGGTGAATCGCGCGAACCAGTCCCCGCCGAGTGTTGGCGTGAAGCCGGCGCCCAGAAGGCTTTTCGCCACCGATAACGCGGCCACCGGCATCAAGCCGAGTTCCACACCGTCAAACAGCAAGCCCAGAAACGACGCCGCCAATACGGCTGCGCGTTGCCCTCGCGGCAGTTCCATCTTCGACAGTGTATACGCTGAGAGAAGTCCCCGTGGAGCGACTGGGGATTTCGGCCACAAAGCCTTTGGACAAAGAGGTTGGAGTCACGCGATGAGGTGGCCGCATGTCCAGGGCCGACTGCGATGGCATCAACACGCCCCGTCGTTTGCCGGTTTGCCCATTGGGCTATGGGATCGCGAGGCGGCTCGCTTCCCAATCGGTGACGAAGCCGTGCGCCGGAGCGTGGGTCACCATGATGTCGATAGCGGCCGCCAGCGCGGCTTCCTGCGGGGTGACGCCGCAAGCCCAAAACACGGGAACCACGCCGTCGCGGACTCGTTCCACAGCGGCGCCAACCAGCGGGTTCGCAAGGTCGGCTCCAATCGCGGCGGGGTCGCCGATGTGTATCGGCGCGCCGTGATTGAACGGATAGCGGCTGGTCACCTGCACGGCGCGCACAGCCTGCTGAGGTGTTAGCCAGCGCATTGTGACGGCCATCGGACCTCGGAAACGGCCAGCCGGAGTCGTGGGGAGCGTTGTGCGCAGCACCCAGCGATCTTTATCGGTCGAGATGCCCGCCTCCTGCAACGCCTGATCGAAGGTGATTCCGGAACCAATCAGAAATGAAACGAAGTCTTTTTGCCAGAGTGCGCTCGCGTCGGTGACGTCTTCGAGGCGGCGGCCATCCCGGTAGACGGCGTAACGAGGGAGGTCGGTACGAAGATCGGCGCCGGGCGCGGTCAGATGCGGAGTGGGATCGCCCGCATCGAGCACCTCAATCACCGGGCAGGCTTGCTGATTGCGCTGGCAGTAGAGCAGGAAGTCGTAAGCGAAAGGCTCGCGGATCATGACGAGATTGCACTGTAGGTAGCCCATCGCCACGCCGCGCGTGGTGCCCGAGTACCGGCCTTCGCGGCAGGCCTGACGGAAATCGCGAGGATGAGCGTGAGCCCACGCGCTCACGGTGCGCTCCCAAGATGCCGGGCTTGCGGCGGGCCAAGCCTGTTCCGCCACGCAAAATTCAAAGCACGCAATGCCAAAGTCCCTGACAGTGCCGCCGCAACCGGGAGAAATAACCGGTGATACATCGGCATCAGGTTTAGGATAGGGCGGCCATCAGATTGGCCGCCGGAGTCAGTTGCGCGTCCGCGACGGCCTGGCGGATGCGCTCGAGCATTGCGCCGGAAGGGGCGGAAACAGGGGGGCGGGTCAGGTTCGAACGCAGCCGCCCAGCCATCATCATCGCCGTCTTCATACGGGCATGCGCATCGCCACTCGGTTCGCCGCTCGCGTATACCACTTCCCTAAGCGGATTGATGCGCGCCTGGATGGATTGCGCGCGCTTGAGGTCGCCATCGCAGACGGCCTGATAGAGATCGACAATAACTTCAGGGATGAACGACGCGAATCCTACCAGCGCGCCGTCGACGCCCTGCACCATCGAGGTAAGCAGATACTCGTCGTGGCAGGTGAGCATTGTGATCGTAGGGTTGGCCGCGCGCACCGCCGCCAGGTCGCGATCGTACTTGGACATCTCGCGCGTGCCGATCTTCATGGTGGTGATGCCCGGGATACGCGCCAGTTCGGCGAGGAGTTCGGAAGAATAGGTTGCCTTCGTCCAGGCGGGGTAGATGTGAACGATCAGGTTGATATTGACCGCATTGGCAATTGCCGTGAAATGATCGACCACGTGCTGGGGCTGCATGCCAAAGCGGAGCCAGTAGTGGGGCGGCATCACGAGGAGGCCTTGCGCCCCGGCTTCCTGCGCCATTTGCGCGTGCTCGACCGCTTCGCTAACGCCTTCGCAACAGATGCCGGAAATGACGGGTATCGAGACGGCCTTCACTTCGTCGGCGACGATGCGCGTTACCTCGGCGCGTTCCTTTGGGCTCAGCGCGAAGACCTCGCCCGTGTGACCGTTGGTGACCAAGCCTCCGATTCCTCGGTGACTCGCGAGCCAACTCGCAAAGCGGCGCAGTTCCTCTTCGTCGATCGACAGGTCATCGCGGTACGGCAGTTGCATCGCCGGCAGAATCCCGGCGAATGGCTTGATCAATGGCATCAACTTCCTCCTCCTTATCTATGCGGCGGACGCGGCGCCGGAAATTCGCAGAATCTGGCTCAGCTCGGACGCGGCACGGCAGAGCGGACCGGCCGCGGTCGCGACGAAATCATCTACAGAACATACGATCGAGGGCCCGGCAACGCTGACCGCTCCATACGGATGGCCGTCGAGGTCGAGCACGGGCGCGGCCAGCACGCGCAGGCCGGGAACCGTCTCCTGATCCGACAGCGCATAGCCGTTCTTGCGGACGGCGGCCAAGCGGCGTTCAATCTCGACAATCGTTACCGGCGTGCGCGGGGTGAGCTTCACGCGCTCGCGCAGGCGGAGAATCTCAGACCGGCGATCCGCGCTCAGGTGCGCCAGGATCGCATGGCCGGCGGCGGTGCAGTACGCGGGAACCCGGGAACCGACGCGAATGTTCACGCCCAGGCGAACCCACCCGGCCTGCACGCGCTCGATATAAAGTACTTCGGCGCCATCGAGCACGCTCAAGCTGGCAGCCTCACTGACCTTGCCAACCAGTGAGCGCAGGATGGGGCGGGAAGACTCCGGCAGATCGATGCCCGCGATGGCTTGAAAACCGAGGTCGAGAACCTTCGTCGCCAAGCGGTACCGTTTGACACCGTCGATCTGCCGCAAGTAGCCGAGCATGACGAGAGTCTTGACCAGGCGAAAGGCGGTACCGGCATCGACGCCAGCTTTAACGGCAATTTGCGATAAGGTTAGTTCGGGCTCGTGGGCGTTGAAGGCTTCGAGGACACGCAGCCCCTTGGCAAGAGAATGGACCGTGCTCTTGGTGGAGACCGCGGGTTGGAGGGGAGTACTCATCAATAGTTTCGGAATCCGAAAAATCCGCCGTGGATTCCTTGACCGTATCACGACGCGGGAAAGCGGGTCAACCTGGTTGTTGCTCAAGTGAAATTGATTTGATAGGATGCCTGCGGTCTGGGAGAACCTTATGTTTCGCTATCCGAAAACCCTAATAACCGCCGCTCTTCTTTTCGCCCCGCACGCGCTTCGCGGGCAAGTGACAACCGCAACGTTCTACGGCATCGTCACGGATCCAACCGGGGCCGTGATCGCGGGGGCCGAGGCCACTCTGACGAACGATGGAACGCGGTCGACGCTGAAGCAGACGACCGACTCGTCGGGCGAATTTGCCTTCAATTTCGTTCCCGTGGGCACCTACACGCTCCGAGTGCAGGCCAACGGCTTCAAAGTCGCACTCAACAAAGGGATTCCGTTGAGCGCGGCCGAGAACCTGCGCCGGACGTTCGCATTGGAGGTGGGTGCGGTCAGCGAGTCCGTGGAAGTGACCTCGCAAGCGGCCTCCGTGAATACCGTGTCCGCCGAGCAGCGCGAAAGCATTGGAACAACGCAGGTGCAGGAACTCCCGTTGTCGCGCCGCAATGTCGCCGGTTTGGTCACGCTGAGCAGCGGTGTGACGCGGAGCGGCGGCGACGTATATCTGAACGGCGCGGGCCGCGGCGGCACCAGTGTTTCAGTGGATGGCACCGACGCCACCGGCAACCCCGAACGGCCGTCGCTGGCGATGTTCGGCGACTTCAATTACATCAATGGCATCAGCATCGAAGCCGTCGCCGAGGTGCAGATTATCAAGGGCGTGATTCCGGCCGAGTACACGCGGTCCATGGGCGGCAACCTTAACATCATCAGCCGCTCGGGTACCAATCAGTTCCACGGAAGCGTTTTTGAGAACTTCCGCGCCGAGAATCTGAATGCCCGCCCGCAGTTTTTGAGCAGTAAGCCGGGCGTGACGTTCAACCAATTCGGCGGGTCGCTGGGCGGGCCGATTCTTAAAGACAAGCTATTCGGATTCTTCGTATACGAGGGCTACCGCGAGCGGGCCTTTGCGGCGGTTTCGGGCAACGTTCCGACGGAGCGACTGCGCAACGACATGCTGCGCGCCGTACCCGCTTTCAAGCAGATCCTCGATACGTTTCCGCTCCCGAATCAACCGCATAACACCGCCGGCCAGACGGGGCGGTTCATCGGCGCGGGCTCGCTTAAGAACGAGGACAACCACATGGTGATTAAGCCCGACTGGCGCATTTCCGACAACATGAGTGCGTCGGTCACGATAAGCCGCTTCCGTCCCACCCGCTCGCAGCCGAACGTGCAGCCCGTCAACTCGCGGCAGTTCACCGGCACCACCGATCGCGTGTCCGCCATCTACACCTACTTCAGGAGCCGCTGGACCTCGGAGAGCCGTTACGGCTACAACAAGAACGTGGTCGACCGGCTCGACGCCATTTTCAATGAGAAGGATCCGAGTAAACCCGAAGGCAAGCTGGGCGGGCGGCGTCTGCCCTGCGTCAACGCCGTGGGATTCAGCGGCTGCGGAGAGATCCTCACGCTGGGAGCGCCGAATCATTCCTTCGATCAGAAGGTCGCGGTGATCAGCGGGCGGCATTCCTTCAAGTTCGGCGGCGTGTTTTTCCGAAGGTCGATCGGCCGCGCCAACATCGAGAATCCCGACATCCGCTTCCAAAACGAAGCGGACCTGCTGGCCAACATCCCCAATCTTGTGCAGATGACTTTCGGCACCGACCTCTATACGGCGAAGTCAAAGGAGTGGGGCCTATTCGTGCAGGACGACTTCCGTGTGAGCAAGAGACTCGTCTTGAACTTCGGTATCCGGAACGACTACTTTGGCAACTACGTTGCGCGCGCCGCCGATGGCGGTCCGCCGCACGCCTACAACCGGGGCTTTGTCGATTTCGGCACGTTCCAGCACACGGCGATCCGGCCCATCGATAATCCATACGATAGCGACAAAATCAATATCGCGCCGCGAATTGGATTCAGCTTCAATCCGGATGGGAGGAGCAAAAACGTAATTCGCGGCGGCGCAAGCACGATGTTCACGAATCTGGCCGGCGAAACGGTGACGCAAACGGTACAGAATTCGTTGACCGATCCGTTCCGTTCGCAATTCAGCCGCGCTGAAGCGATTCAGTTCAATCTGAAGTATCCGCAGTACAACGAGGACGTGCTGAAGCTGGTAAGCGGCGGCGCCAGCGGGGGTTCTCCCCGCGTGCTGGATCCGCAGTTAAAGGCCGCCTATGCCTTCAACCTTTACCTTGGCTTTCAGCGGGAGATTTCAAGCTCGCTAGTGCTCGAGACCGCTTACGCAGGTAACCGGGGCGTGAAGTGGCACACGGCCCGCAACGCCAATGAAGTGAACCCGCTGACCGGGATACGGCCCAATCGGCTTTTCGCGAGGATGGACTATTGGGACAACTCCGACAGCACCTGGTACAACTCCTGGCAGAGTTCGCTGCGATACCGCATGTCCAACAAGTTCACGGCCAATTTCCATCACACCTGGGCGAAAGCGATGGCATATGGAGCCGGCGATATCGGCTGGACTTCGACAAATACTCCGAACTTTTACGATCTGCGCTCGAATCGGGCGGTGGCGGACGGAAGCTTGCTCCATGTGGCGAACGTGAACGCCGTCTATGAATTGCCGCGGCTGGCCGGCATGACGCCGGTGGTGCGTCACGCGCTTGGCGGCTGGCAGGCCTCCACCATCTTCACAGCGCAAACCGGCGGGCCGATCAGCCTCAGCCATCCGACCGGTATTGGCGGCACGCGGCCGGACTACGTCGGGGGCGAAGCTATTTTAGGCAACTACCGCGATACGCTGGTCTATCTCAATCGTGCCGCCTTCGCTCCGGTGCCGGAGAATAACCTGGGCAACGCCATTCGCCTGGGCAACGTTGGCCGCAACTCGTTACGCGGCCCCGGCCGCTGGAACGCGGACGTCAGCTTCGGAAAGAACTTCACCGTAAAGGAACGCTATCGTTTCCAGATCCGGACGGATCTGTTCAACTCGCTGAACCACACCAACTACGGCAATCCCGATACCAATACCGAATCAGCCAACTTCGGCCGCATAACCAGCACCGCGGGCGCGCGGGAAATTCAGCTCAACGCGCGGTTCGTTTTCTAAAGGGGGCGGAGTATGGAGCGCCGGCACTTCACAATGACCGCGGCGGCAGCGGGGATTACAGCCGTAGCAGCCAGCGACAAAGTTACCGTCTGCCTGATGGGTGTAGGCGGACGGGGCAAGACGATGGCGCAATGGTTTGGCGGCTTGCCGGATGTCCGGATCCCAGTGATCTGCGATGTGGATGAAAACGTGGTGGGGCCGGCGATGAAGATGGTGACCGAGTCCCAGGGCAAGGCGCCCCGGCTGGTCAGCGACATCCGGCGCGTGCTGGAAGACAAGAGCATCGACGCAATTGTGATGGCCACGCCGCTGCACTGGCACGCCGCGGGAACGATCCTGGCGTGCGATGCGGGCAAGGACGTTTACGTCGAAAAACCGGCGTCGCACAACATCCGCGAAGGCCGCCTGATGGTGGAGGCCGCGCGGCGCAACAAGCGAATCGTGCAGATGGGAATTCAATCGCGGAGCCGCCCGGTGACTCAGCGGTTCATCGACTACGTCCAGTCGGGCAAGCTTGGCAAGACGCTGGCGGCGAAAGTATGGAATGTGCAGATGCGGCGCAACATCGGCCGCAAATCCGATGAACCGGCGCCAGCCGGAGTGGATTACGACATCTGGACCGGGCCGCTTCCAAAAATGCCGTTCAACCGCAACCGGTACCACGGCACCGTGAATTGGCACTGGCATTACGGCACGGGCGACATCGGCAACGACGGCGTGCACTGGCTCGACATCGCACGATGGGCGATGGGCGTAGGTTACCCGGTGCACGTGTCGGGAATGGGCGCCAAGCTGTACTTTACGGACGACGATCAGCAGACCCCGGACACGATGAACATTACTTACGACTACGGCGACAGGATCATTCACTTTGAGCAGCGCCTGTGGAACCGTTACCGGCTCGAGGGGTCGGAGAACAGCGTGGCGGTTTACGGCAGCGAAGGGATGGCTCAGATCGGGCGCTGGCAGGGCGGCCATCACGAGTTCCGCTTGTTCGACGGCTCCGGCAAGATGGTTAGTTCCGATCGTGAACCGTCCCCCGACTTCAACCACCACGCGCGAAACTTCATCGACTGTGTGAAGGATCGGAAGCAGCCCGCCGGGGACATTGAGGACGGCCATGTCTCGACCGTGCTCTGCCATCTGGGAAATATCGTTGCGCGAACCCGGCGGGCGGTTCGCTTCGATGGAAAGACCGAGCGCATCGCCGAAGATGCCGATGCGAACCGGTTGGTCGCTCGAGAGTACCGGCAGCATTGGTCGACGCCGAAGGGAGCTTGAGCGTATGACCCTGTCACGCAGGAGCGCACTGGGCATGGCGGCGGGCGCAGCATTGGCCGAAACCGCCAGCCTAAGCTCGCGCGTTTGCCTCTTTACCGATCATCTGGCGGGGTTTTCTTGCGAAGAAGCGGCGAAAATGCTGAAGGATCTTGGCGTGTCCGGTCCCGACTTGACGGTTCGCCGCGGCGGTTTGGTTTCCCCCGAACGCGCCGCCGAGGAGTTGCCAAAGGCTTTCCGGGCATTTCAGGAACAATCCCTCACCGTGCCGATGATCACGACCACTATTACTTCAGCCCAGGACCCATTGGCTCGCGGCGTACTGGAGACGGCTTCCCGGCTTGGCATCCGCTATTACAAACTTGGCTATTTCAGCTACAAGGACCTGGCACGGTGGCGCGAGACGATCGATGCGACACGCACTTCGCTGCAAGGTTTGGCGAAATTGGGCACCGGTCTGGACCTTCGCGCGGGGATGCACAATCACGCGGGCGACTCCGTGGGCTGCTCCGTTTGGGACGCCTGGGATGCGATGCAGGATGTGGATGAAGGCCGCGTGGGATTCTATTTCGATCCGGCGCAGGCGACGATCGAGGGTGGCAAGACCGGCTGGAATTTGAACTTTCGCCGTATCGCGCCCCGTTTGTTCATGATCGCTATCAAGGATTTCGTTTGGGAGAAGAGCGACAAGGGCTGGCGCACGCGCTGGGTTCCGCTGGGCGAGGGGTTGGTCAACTGGGCGGCCTTCTTCCCACTGCTTAAAGCAGCGCGGTTTCCCGGGCCGATCTCGCTGCACATTGAGTACGATCCCGGTGGCAAGACGAAGACCGAAAGATATGACCGCAGCTTCGAAGCGGCCAAGCGGGATCTGGCGTTTCTGAAACGCCACCTGGATGCATGATGGAGTCAGCATGAAACGACGGACCCTGTTTACGGCCTCCGGACCGGCGATTCTGGGAGCCGCCAATAGGTCCGGCTCCAAGCGTCCGATGATGGGCGCCGGGGAACACACCTATGAGGCGATCCACGATTGGGGCGAGTTGCCCGCGGGACTTCGCTACGGCAACACGCACGGAGTGGTGGAAGACTCGCAGGGCCGCATCTACATCGCCCACACCTTGCACGCCTCCAGCGAGCGCCAGGACACGCTTGTCGTCTTCGACGAGAAGGGCAAGTATATCCGGAGCTGGGGCGCCGAATTCAAAGGCGGCGCTCACGGCTTGCATCTGCGCAAAGAGGGGCGCGAGGAGTTTTTGTACTTCGTGGACACCGGCAAGGGGCGGCCAGGCGGCGGAATCAGCGCCGGGCATGCGTGGATGGTCAAGATGACGCTGAAGGGCGAAGAGGTGCTGCGGATCGGTTATCCAAAGGAAGCGGCGGGCTACAAGCCGGACGGTTCCACCAAGTTCAGTCCGACCAACGTAGCGATTGGGCTGAATGGGGACATCTACATCGCCGACGGCTACGGCGCCTACTTTATCAACCAATACGATGCGCGCGGCAAGTTCGTGCGCTCATTCGGAGGCAATGGCAAGGACGCTGGCCAACTCGCTTGCCCTCACGGGTTGATGGTGGATGCGCGCTCCGCCGAGCCCTACCTGCTGGTCGCGGATCGCACCAACAACCGGTTGCAGCGCTTCACTCTTGATGGACACCACGTGGGGTTTGTTGACGGCGTGAACATGCCTTGTCACTTCCATGAGCGAAAAGGCGTGGTAGTCGTGCCGGACCTCGCCGCGCGGGTGACGCTGCTGGACCGTGACAATCGGGTGATCGTGCATCTGGGCGAGGACACGGCAGGCGACTGGCAGGAGTTGCGCAAGAAGCCGCGCAGCGAGTTCCGTCCCGGCAAATTCGTGAGCCCGCATGGAGCATGCTTCGATCATGCTGGCAACATTTTTGTTACCGAGTGGGTGGAAGTTGGCCGTGTGACGAAGTTGAGGCGCGTCTAATGACAACGGCGGCGGTGGTAGTGGATTTCGCGGAGATGCCCGGCGTCGCTTGCCCTTGCGGGACGGCGCGCCGCGCGTTCTCCGATGTTGCGGATTACCCGGCGACAATCCACTTGACCGAGATCAGCGAGAACGCCGCGCTCCACTATCACAAGCGCACCGCGGAGACCTACTATTTCCTCGAGTGCGGCCCGGAGGCAAGGATGGAACTCGATGGCGAATCGATCGCCGTCAAACCCGGGATGTGCATTCTGATTCCGGCCGGCGTGCGCCACCGGGCAGTGGGGAAGATGAAGGTGTTAATCGTCGCGCTGCCGAAATTCGACCCGGCGGATGAGTGGCTCGAATGAATTGCAATGTTCTATTTGACGGCGGCAAATGCCTTCCACAGGGACTCGGGCTCGGCGCCCTCATGAATCGCTACCCGGTAGCGAAGGCGAACCGTGCCACCCTGCGGAATATCGATCTTTCCGTTCTGCGATTTGTCGCCGGTGAAGTCGCGGACGCCGAAAGGGTTGGCGGCGTTGAGACCATAGCCGCGCGCGTGCCAGTAAGTGGGATGGCGGGGGTTCGACGGATGATCGAGGATCGCCACGCCGATTTGTTTGCCCTCGCGGGTGGTAGTGTAGTCGACCCAACGGGACCGCTTACCCCAGATTGCCTTCGTGCCTTGGAGCCCTTCGGCATTGCGAAGCGCCGCGCCGCGATTCTCCCGGAAATCGTCGGAGTACCGGAAGCCGAGGCCGCCGTCTTCGGTGTCGCCCAGAGTGACCGGCGCGCCCCCGTCGGCGCGAATGGTCAGGGTGACATCGACCGAGATGAGCCCGTCCTTCGACACAAAGGCGAACTGTTGCGTGACGGAGCCTTTCCGCTTCCCTCCAGGGGCGACGAAATCGCAATCGACTTCAAGCCGATTCGCCGTGGTGCGCGGCTTGCCCCGCAAGACGAGGCGGCCGGT
This sequence comes from Bryobacteraceae bacterium, assembly GCA_046155405.1. Taxonomy (GTDB): domain Bacteria; phylum Acidobacteriota; class Terriglobia; order Bryobacterales; family Bryobacteraceae. The sequence continues at coordinate 14,787 of JBJXFL010000173.1, forward strand.
CTTCTCGGGCCCCATCTCGCGCCAGAAGTCCGCGCCGCTCACGTCGCCGTGAGACCACCAGAGACCGCGATGCCAGGTGTGGTCCTCAATCTCTCCGGTCTTCTGCTCAACCGGCCAGCGGCGGGTCACGATCATACCGCCGGCGGTGCGAATCGGATGGAGAAAGGGCTTGTCCCACTTGGCCGCGTAGTGAAATGTGGTGAACGGTTTGCCGTCAATACTGACCTCAACGCTATCGGTGCGGGCGTGAAAAGTAACGTCGGCGGCCGAGATGAATCCATGGCAGGCGAGGATGGCCAAGAGAGGAATGATTCTCATGCGGCCATTGTATACTTGGAACCGTTCAGGAGCGTGGATCGCGCATGACGCAGAAATTGATCATTGCGTTTGCGCTGGTAGCCATGGCGGCGCCCGCGGCCGAGCTTTGGTCGCTGCGTCCGATTCGCCGGCCCGCCATTAAAGCGAAAGGCGATCTGAACGAAGTGGATCTCTTCATTCGCGCGCGCCTTGAGCGAGAAGGTTTGGCGCCGTCACCGGAAGCGCCCAAATATGTGTTGCTTCGGCGTCTGTCACTCGATCTGATCGGGCTGCCTCCCACGCCGGCCGAACTCGCGGCCTTCCTCGCGGACTCTGCGCCCGGCGCACGGAGCCGGCAAGTGGAACGGCTTCTGAAGTCGCCTCACTACGGGGAGAAATGGGGCCGTCACTGGCTCGACCAAGCCCGCTACGCCGATTCCGACGGCTTTCGCGCGGACCGATTCCGGCCGCATGCATGGCGCTATCGCCAATGGGTGATTGATGCGCTGAATCGCGATCTGCCGTTTGACCAGTTTACCGTCGAGCAAATCGCCGGCGACCTGCTCCCAAACCCATCCGCCGATCAGCGGATCGCCACGGGCTTTCATCGCAACACGCTCACCAACCGTGAAGGCGGCATCGACCCGGAGCAGTTTCGTGTGGAGCAGGTGATCGACCGGACGAACACGGTGGCGACAGTCTGGCTGGGATTGACAGCCGGTTGCGCGCAGTGCCACGACCACAAGTACGATCCCATCAGCCAGCGCGACTACTATCGGCTGTTTGCCTTCTTCAACGACGCCGACGAAGATCACATGGATGCGCCGATGCCCGGCGAGCTTGGCCCCAATATGCAAGCCCGGCCCGCCTATGACCGGAAACGGCTGGAATTGTTAGACGCGAATCACGTGCCCGCCTTGCAGGCGGAATGGGAGGCGGGCATGTTCGAAGCGGCCGCCAATCCCGGCAAGAAGCTCGACTGGGATCACGCCTTTGACGACCTTCGTACCGATTGTGAGGATGGCGAAAAGATACTTCGCACGCCCCCGGCCAGCCGTACCAGGCGCCAGGCCCAGATCCTAACGGCCTACTTCCTTGGAAATTACTCTCGCGTGATCTCTAAGGAGCGAAAGGAAGAGTTGAAGTTCGACGCACTCGCCAAGCAGTTGCGCGAACTCGATATGGCGCTGCCCGCGATTAGCGAAGCCCCGGTGCTGAGGGCGCTTGAAAGAAAAACCCAGCTTCTGATGCGCGGCGACTTTAAACAACCGGGCGAAGCTCTCTTGCCCGGCACCCCGGCGTCGCTGCCGCCGCTCGATGTGGCTGGTTCGCGCCCCACGCGGCTCGATCTGGCGCGATGGCTGGTTTCCCGCGACAATCCACTCACGGCGCGCGTGATCGTCAACCGGATCTGGCAGGAATACTTCGGCAAGGGCCTCTCGCGTACGTCTGAGAATTTCGGGAACCAGGGTGAGCCGCCCTCGCATCCGGAGCTCCTGGATTGGCTGGCGGTGGAGTTCATGGAGAATGGCTGGAGCCTGAAGCATATCCATCGCGTGATCACCGCTTCGGCGGCTTACCGGCAATCTTCGAACGTGAGGTCTGATCTCGCCGCGCGCGATCCGGAGAACAAGCTTCTTGCCCGCCAGACGCGGCTGCGACTGAATGCCGAGTCGATCCGGGATTCTGCGCTGGCGGTGAGCGGCCTGCTGTCGCCGGAAATCGGCGGCGCGAGTGTGCGTCCGCCGCAACCCCAGGGCGCGGGTGACAAGGGCTGGAAGGAGAGCACGGGCCGCGAACGTTACCGGCGCGGCATGTACATTCAACTGAATCGTACGGCGCCATATCCGCTGCTGGTCAATTTCGACGCGCCCAACGGCTACGGCGCAATGTGCCGGCGCAACCGGTCAAACACGCCGCTGCAGGCATTGAATTTGCTGAACGACCCGGCATTCGTGGAGGCCGCCCAGGCGCTGGCGCTCCGCACGTTGGCTGAAGGCGGCAGTCACTTCCAGCAGCGCCTGGACCGGGCGTTCGAGCTGTGCCTTGCCCGGCGGCCGGCCGCCGACGAACGCGAATGGCTGGACGAATACTGGAAGAGCCAGCCGGCGGCGATGGCGTGGACCGGCCTGGCGAGTGTCCTCCTGAACCTCGACGAGTTCATCACGCGCGAGTGAAAACCATGACCAGCCGCCGCCATTTTCTTCGCGCCGCCTCCGGATTAGGGAGCATTGCACTTGCCGACCTGATGGCGTCTCCCCATTTCGCGCCATCGGCCCGCGCCGTGATATTCCTGTTCATGCCCGGCGGACCCAGTCAGATCGATTTGTTGGATCCCAAGCCAGAGCTTCGCAAGTGGCACGGCAAGCCGTTGCCGGCGTCGGCGACCAAAGATCTCACGCTCGCCTTCATCAAGCCGAACGCGAACGCAGTGGCGAGCCCGCGCAGCTTCGCGCGTCATGGCCAATCGGGGGCGGAGATCTCCGACCTGCTTCCGCATTTGGCTCGGCGTGCCGACGACCTTTGTATCCTGCGCGGTCTACATACCGACGCGTTCAATCACGATCCCGCCGAACTCATGCTGATGAGCGGCTCAATGCAGTTCGGGCGGCCGTCGATGGGCGCGTGGATCAACTACGGGCTGGGCAGCGAGTCCCGCGATCTGCCGGGATTTGTGGTGCTGAGCTCCGGAACCGGACCGAGTGCCGGTTCGAACGATTGGTCGAACGGATTCCTGCCATCCGCCTGTCAGGGCACGCCATTTCGCGGTTCCGGCGAACCGATTCTCTATCTTTCGAACCCCGACGGCTTCACGCGAGAAATGCAGAGAGCGCGGCTCGACGCTATCCGCCGCCTGAACGAAAAGCGACGCAGTGAAACGGGCGACGCTGAAATCGAAGCGCGCATCGCCTCCTACGAACTGGCGTTTCGCATGCAGATGGCGGCGCCGGAGCTGCTCGACCTCTCCGGCGAATCGAAGCAGTTGCTCGACCAATATGGAGTGAATAGCGAGCCGACGCATCAGTACGGTTTGCACTGCCTGCTGGCGCGCCGCATGGTGGAGCGCGGCGTGCGGTTCGTGATGGTGTCGCATGGCAGTTGGGACGACCACAACGACATCGACAAGAACCTCGAGAAGAATTGCCGCATCACCGACCAACCCGCGGCGGCGCTGATCGCCGACCTCAAGCAGCGCGGCCTGCTCGATTCGACGCTGGTCATCTGGGGCGGCGAGTTCGGCCGCACTCCGATGACGCAACAGCAGCGGCCCGACATCGGCTATGGCCGAGACCATCATCCAAACTGCTACAGCATGTGGCTGGCGGGCGGCGGGATTCGGCCGGGCGAAACCGTGGGCAAGACGGACGAATTGGGACTGAATGCGGTGGAAGACAGGATCCATATCCACGATCTGCAAGCGACCATTCTGCATACACTCGGCTTCGACCACACGCGGCTCACGTTCCCGCATTCCGGCCGCAATTTCCGGCTCACAGACGTGGAGGGTAAGCTGGTGACGAAGCTGCTGAAGAGGCCGCCCGTATGATCACGCTCCGCATTCTGGTGCTGGCTTCGTTGCCGGCAGCGGCCGTCGATTTCGCTCGCGATATCGAGCCGATTCTGGTGGCCCGCTGCCAGGCTTGCCACGGCGAGCGCACGCAGATGAAGGGGTTGAGGCTGGATAGCCGCGATGCCGCGCTGCGAGTGTTGTCGCCGGGTGAGAGCGGCGCGAGCCTGCTGTTGCGGATGGTGTCCGGCGCCGAGGAAAAGCGAATCATGCCGCCGGTGGGGGCCCGACTGACTGCCGCCGAAATCGCGCGCCTGCGCGAATGGATCGACCAGGGCGCAGTCTGGCCCAAGGCGGCCGGCGCGGCTGGCGCGAAGAACGGCCACTGGTCTTTCCAACCCGTGACGCGGCCCATGCCGCCCGCCACGCGCAACCAGGCGTGGGCGCGCAACGAGATTGACCGGTTCATTCTGGCGAGGCTCGAGCGCGAAGGATGGGAGCCTTCCGCAGAGGCGTCAAAGACGACGCTCATCCGGCGGATATCGCTTGATCTCTCCGGTTTGCCACCAGGGCCGCGCGAAGTGGCCGAGTTTCTTGGCGACAACCGGGGCGATGCGTATGATCGCTTGGTGGACCGCTTGCTCGACTCGCAACACTATGGCGAGCGCTGGGCGCGGCAATGGCTCGACCTTGCCCGCTATGCCGATAGCGACGGCTATGAGAAGGACTACGTTCGGCCGCATGCGTGGCGATGGCGGCAATGGGTGATCGAAGCGTTGAACGCTGACATGCCGTTCGATCAATTCACTGTTGAACAGATCGCCGGAGACCTGCTGCCGAACGCCACGCTCGATCAACGAATCGCCACCGGGTTTCACCGAAATACACTCACCAACCGTGAAGGCGGGGTGAACATCGAGCAGTTCCGCGTGGAACAAGTAGTGGACCGCGCGGCCACGGTGGGGACCGTCTGGCTTGGGCTGACCTTCGGCTGCGCGCAGTGCCACGACCACAAGTACGACCCGATTTCGCAGAAGGATTTCTATCAGATGTTTGCCTTCTTCAACTCCCTGGGCGAGGCCAACATCGATGCGCCGCTTCCCGGTGAGATGGGTCCCTACCTGGCGGCGCTGCCCGAGTATCGAAAAAAGCGCGAGCAGTTGTTGGCCGACTACAAAGTCGCGGACTTTCAGCCTGCCTGGGAGGGGCGGATGAAAGAGGCGCGACAGTTTCCAGGCAGGTGGACCGACTGGGACCACGCTTTTGACGCCTTGACGAAGTATCTCGACAACGCCCTGCGGATTCTGGATACGCCCCCGGCCGAACGTACGCAGAAACAGACTGACGCGATGGCCGATCACTTTATTCAGAATTACCACCGCGTGATCAGCAAGGACCTGTGGAAGGAGCTCAAGTACCTCGACCTGCGGAAGAAGTTGCGTGAGCTTCGAAGCGGATTTCCGGCGATCAGCGAAGCGCCGGTGATGAGCGAGGAATCTCCGCGGCCCTCGCACGTGCTGTCGCGGGGAGACTGGAAGAAGCCGGGAGCGCCGGTGAATCCGGTGGTGCCGGGCTTTCTTCACGCGGCGCCGGCCCAGGCAGAGCCGCCGCGCCTGATGCTTGCGCGCTGGATGGTCTCGCCCAGTAACCCCCTGACGGCGCGAGTGACGGTGAACCGGATCTGGCAGGAGTTGTTCGGGCGCGGCCTGGTGCGAACGGCGGAGGACTTCGGCGCGCAAGGTGAGAAGCCTTCGCATCCGGAGTTGCTGGACTGGCTGTCGGCGAGATTCATGGACTCGGGTTGGAAGCGGAAGGCGCTGATTAAACTGATCGTCACCTCGGCCACCTACCGACAATCTTCGGTTGCACGAGACGGGCGCGATCCCGGCAATGTGCTGCTTTCGCGCCAATCGAGATTGCGGCTGCCGGCTGAGTTGATTCGCGACTCCGCGCTTCAAGTCAGTGAGCTGCTTTATCCGGCGGTGGGTGGCCGCAGCGTACGTCCGCCGATGCCCAAAGGCGTAATTGAACTCGCGTATGGGACCGACGCAGGCTGGCCGGAGAGCACGGGGCGGGACCGCTACCGCCGTGGGCTTTACATCCACTTTCAGCGCACCGTTCCCTATCCGCAGTTGATGAATTTCGACGCGCCGGATGCGACTCTGGCGGCCTGCAAGCGAGACCGTTCGACTACGCCGCTGCAGGCGCTGAACCTGCTCAATGACCCCGTGTTTGTCGAGGCCGCGCAGTCGCTCGCCGCGCGACTGATGCGAGAGAAGCCGGGCGAGGCGATATCGCCCCGTGTCGGTCACCTGTTTCAGCTCTGCCTGGGCCGGGCACCGAGCCGCAGCGAGACGGACTTTGCGTTGGAATACTACAAACAACAGACTGGCATTTTTGAGAAAGACAGCGCCGCGGCGGCCGCGCTGTTCCCGTTGGAAATCCCGGGAGTTTCGCGTATCGAGACCGCCGTGTGGACGGCTCTCGCCAGCGCGATTCTGAATCTGGACGAGTTCATCACACGGGAGTAGGACAGGGCAATGAATATCGACCAATTCCTGCATATCCAGAATCGACGCGAGTTCTTTCACCGCTCGGCGGGTGGCGCGCTCGGCGCCGTGGCATTGGCCGAACTGCTGTCGGCAGCCGACTCCGATCCGCTCGTACCCAAGAAGCCGCATTTTGCGGCCAAAGCCAAGAGCGTGATTTTCTTCTTTCAGGAAGGCGGTCCCAGCCACATCGATCTATACGATCCGAAGCCGGCTCTTCAGAAATGGCATGGCCAGCCGCTGCCGGCATCGGCGACCAAGGATCTCAACTTCGTCTTCGTCAAGCCGGATGCGAAAGTACTTGGTAGCGATCGCACCTTCAAACCGTTTGGCCAGTCGGGCACGGAGTTCTCCGACTATATCCCGCACATCGCCGCCAATGCCGACGACATCTGCCTGATCCGTTCAATGCACACCGAGGCGTTCAACCATCATCCGGGCCAGGCGATGCTTTTTACCGGATCGACGCAGTTTGGCCGGCCGACGGCGGGCGCCTGGGTCTCCTACGGGCTTGGTAGCGAGTCGCGGGATATGCCGGCGTTCGTGGTGTTGAGCTCGGGGAAGGGAGCCAGCGCCGGGTCGATGAACTGGGCGAGCGGATTTCTGCCATCGACCTATGCGGGTACGGTTTTCCGCAACTCGGGCGAGCCCATTCTGTATCTGCCCAATCCTCCGGGAGTGACTCGGGAGACCCAGCGCCTGCGTCTCGATCTGATTCGCAAGTTGAACGAAGAGCGACAGTACGATACGGGCGACACATCGATCGCCAGCCGTGTTCATTCTTACGAACTGGCGTTTCGCATGCAGTCGGCAGCGCCGCAATTCCTGGACTTTTCCCAGGAGACGGCGAAGACGCTTAAAGATTACGGTGTCAACCAGGAGCCGACACATCCGTATGCGGTGAATTGCCTGCTCGCCCGCCGGATGGTGGAACGCGGCGTTAGATTCGTGATGCTGGCTCACGCCAGTTGGGACGATCATCAGGAGCTCAACAAGAAGCTCAAGAAAAACTGCGATATCACCGACCGGCCGATCGGCGCGCTGATTCGGGATCTGAAAAGCCGGGGCTTGCTCGATTCGACGCTGCTCGTGTGGGCCGGCGAATTCGGTCGCACGCCCATGGGGCAACTCGAGCGCGTCGACGAAGATCCGGGGCGCGACCATCACCCGAATTGCTTCAGCATTTGGGCCGCTGGCGGAGGCATCAAAGGCGGGCAGGTGGTTGGCAAAACAGATGACATCGGCCTGCGTGTGGCCGAGAATCCGGTGCACATTCACGATCTGCAAGCGACCATGCTCCATTGCCTCGGGCTGGAGCACACGCGTCTCACCTATCGCCATATGGGACGTGACTTTCGCCTGACCGACGTTGGGGGCAAGATAGTGAGGCAGATGCTCGCATGACACCTAGGAGGACCTTTCTGGCAAGTTCACTTTCGGCTGCCTCTACTACCCGCGGGTCGCGCATCGATTCGCAGAGCCATCTTTTTTCGGAGGAGTTCCTGAAACTCCTCGAAAAGCGCAAGACTTCGCCGTACGTTTACCGGAAGGGCGACGAGCGCTACGTTGTGGTGGGCGAATGGCACCGCCGCCTGATGCCAAAGCACACCGACGCCGCGGCAAAGATCGCCGACATGGACAAGGCGGGCATCGAGATGACGGCGCTCAGCATCAATGATCCCGGCCCCGAGTTGTTCGGCAAGGACTCGACAGCTATGGCGGTGATGCTCAACGATTTCATCGCCGATACCGTCAGGCAGCATCCCAAGCGCTTCTTCGGGTTGGCGACGCTTCCCTTCCATTCTCCGGAAGCCATGATGAAGGAGTTTGATCGCGCAATTGGCAAGCTCGGGATGAAGGGGATTCTTCTCTACTCGAATCTCGACGGCAAGTTTCCCGACGAGCCTGCCTTCCGGCCCTTGTATGCGGAAGCCGAACGGCGCAGAATTCCGATCCTGCTGCATCCGGCACTGCCGATGACCTACAGCGCGGTAAGCGATTACCAGATGGTCCCGATGTTGGGATTGATGTTCGACACCACCATCGCGCTGTGCCGCCTGATTCTATCCGGCGTCCTGGACAAGCACCCAAACCTCAAGCTGGTCTGCCCGCACGTGGGCGGTGCGCTGCCGTTTCTGATTGGGCGCGTGGATCATCAAACGATGGTGCTGAAGCGTGGTGCTGAGAACATTCAGATGGCGCCGAGCGAGTATCTCAAGCGGATCTACCTCGACACCGTCTCACCAATTCCAATGGCCATCCGTTACGGAATTGACTTCGTTGGGGTCGACCGCATGCTGTATTCAAGCGACCATCCGTGGGTGGATCCATCGCTGATCGCGAGTCATGTGGAGGGTCTGAAGCTCTCGGCCGCGGATGAATCGAAGGTCTTCAGCGCCAACGCGAGGAGGCTGTTCAATCTATGATGTCCCGGCGTATTTTAATGGCGGCCGGAGCCGGTGTAATATGCCCAGCGCAGAATCGCGCGCCGTTTCGTCTGGCCATTTGCAGCGAGACCTTCCCTGGGGCTTCATTCGCCGAGCGTTGCGCATTGGCGCGCCGAACCGGGTACACCGGACTGGAGATCGATCCATCCGATTTGGGCGACGATCCCGCGGGCCTGACGGCGGCTGAGCGGCGTTCGCTGCAGGACGAGATGAAGCTCAACGGGCTTGATTACTGCGGCCTGCATTCTTTCCTGAAAGCGCCCAAGGGACTGCATTTGACGACCTCCGACGCCGCTGTGCGCAATCGCACGTGGGAGTATTTCGCGCGCTTGATCGATCTGGCGGCGGACCTCGGGCCCGCGCCGGTGATGGTGCTCGGCTCGGGAAGGCAGCGGCAGGCCATCGAGAGCGTTACTCCCGCCGACGCGGTGAAGCGGCTGGCTGAAGGGTTGGCGAATGTAGCGCCGCGCGCCGCGCAACGTGGGGTGACGATCCTGGTAGAGCCGCTAGCGCCGCACCTTTGCAACGTCGTCAACACGATGGACGAAGCGGTGGCACTGGCGGGGCAGGTAGGTAGCACGGCGGTGCAATCGATGTTCGATACACACAACACCACCGCCGAAAAGGCCCTGCTCACCGATGTCATTCGCAAGCACTTTGGCCGTATCCGCCATGTGCACTTGAACGAACTTGATGGGCGGTATCCTGGCTCTGGCGGGTTCGCCTTCGGCCCGGTGCTGCAATCGTTGCGCGACCTCGGCTACCGGGGCTGGCTTTCGGTCGAGGTCTTTGATTTCAAGCCGAGCGGCGAGGCCGTAGCCCGTCTCGCGGCCGAGCATGTTCGACAAGTCGAAAAGAGTCTTAAATAGTCCAGGAGAGAAACTTATGAACCGGCGATATTTCATGATGGGTCCGGCGCTCGTCGCGATGGCGGCGCGCAGTACAGCGGTGGCCGCCAGCGACCAGGTCAATGTGGGAATCATTGGCGTCGGTGGACGCGGACGCGCCCTGCTGCAAAGCTACGGCAAGATTAATGGGGTGAACGTCAAGACGCTGTGCGATGTCGACAAGGCCTCGCTCGAGAAGGCGCAGGCGGTCGCGGTAAAGTTGGGCATCGCGAAGCCCGCCGAAGCCGGCGACATGCGGCGGCTACTGGAGGATAAGGGGCTGGATGCGGTGGTGATCACGACACCGGATCACTGGCACGCGCCCGCCGCGATTCTGGCGGCCGATGCGGGCAAGGACGTCTATGTGGAGAAACCGGCCTCGCACAACATCCACGAGGGCCGGCTGATGATAGATGCCGCTCGCCGCAACGGGCGCCTGATGCAGGTGGGCACGCAGTCCCGGAGCAGGGCGTCGACGCTGCGGGCGATCGAGTTAGTCAAGTCAGGTCGGATCGGCAAGGTGCTGATGGCCAAGGCCTGGAACATCCAGTTGCGCGACGACATCGGTCACAAGGAGGACGGGCCGGTTCCGGCCGGCGTCGATTATGAAACGTGGCTCGGGCCGGCGCCATGGATTCCATTCAACGAGAACCGATTCCATTACAAGTGGCACTGGCATTGGCATTTCGGCACCGGCGACGCCGGGAACGATGGCGCGCATCAGATCGATATCGCACGCTGGGCGCTGGGCGTGAGTTATCCGGTTCGCGTGAGTGGGTCCGGCCGTAAGGTTTTTTTCAAGGACGATCAGCAGACGCCGGACACGATGCTCGCGACGTTCGACTACGAGGACGGCAAGAGTCTGGTCTGGGAGCAGCGCATTTGGAATCCATACGGGATGAACGAGATTGAAAATGGCGTCGGTGTATATGGAACCGACGGCATGATCCACATCGGGCAATACAACCGCAAATGGGGATTCAAGGTGTTCGATAAGGATGGCAAGATGGTTCAGCATGATGACGCGGGCGATGGCGATTCCGTTCATCAGCAAAAGTTTGTCGAGTGCATCCGTTCGCGTAACCTGCCCCCGGGCGACATCATGGAAGGCCACTTATCGGCGATCCATTGCCACCTGGCCAACATCGTCGCCCGCACGGGGCGCAATGTTTCCTTCGATCAGGAGACTGAGACGATCCCCAGCGATCCAGGTGCGAACATCCATGTGAAGCGCTCCTACCGGACGCATTGGGGCACGCCGAAGATGCTGTGAGCCGGCCGGTGAATCAAAACCTAATTTGCAAACTACCCTGAAACTGTCGCGGAGCCTGCGCCGACGTCACTCGTCCGAAATTATTAGAATTCAGATCGCTTACCGGTGCGTTCAAGTTCACCCGATTGAGGGCGTTGAACGCTTCCATGCGCATGGTGACTCCCATCCGCTCCGTAGCCCGGAACGTCTTCGCCAGGGAGAGATCCACGCGCGCGAATCCGGGGCCGCGGAAGACGTTGCGCCCCAGGTTACCCAGCGTTCCCCCGGTTGGCAGCGGAAAAGCCGATACCGGAAAGATGCCCGACAGCAGTTCGGCACGCGTGAACTTTCCGCGCTTCACAGAATCGGCGGGAGCGTTCGGAAAATCGTAGTTCGTGCCGTCGGCGTTGAAGTCTCCTCGCGGCCACGCCGCCGTCGTGAACACCGAGAACGGCAGTCCCTTCTCAAGTACCGACGATCCGGACAGTTCCCAACCGCCAATTGTTCGGCAGGCAATCGATTCGCAACTCTTCAGCCATGGCAACTCCCATACGCCAAACATCGCCAGCCGCTGCGGAACGTCGAACGACGCCACTGAACGAAATGGCCGGCGGTTGGCGGCATCCCCGTAGAGCGTCTCGCCTTGCGCCGTCTCGGCGTCGGTGATCACCTTGCCGTAAGTATAGGCGCCCTGCACGGTGAACCCGCGCGCGAAGGGGCGTTTCAATGTCACCGTTCCGCCGTGATAAATGGAGTTGGAAACCGACTGGCTGGAGCTGATGCCGGAGAAACTCGGATTGTAGCCGTCGAACCGGTTATCCCGCAGATCTCCGGCATACCGGTTCGGGTTAACCACGTTGATCAAATGATGGCCCGCCGTGCCGAGATAACCCAGCTCCAAAACGAGCCTCATAGGGAGTGCCCGCTGAATACCCAGGAACCAGTCGTGCGCATAGGGGCTTTTGAAACCGGGATCGACAGCCACTACCGATACGCGCGAGCCTCGAATTCCATTGCGCTCGTCCAGACCGACGCGGAGGCCCGGATCTACCGGATAGCCAAGGAATGGTTTGGAGGTGTCACCGAGCGAGTAGGTAAACGGTGTACCGAAGAACAGGCCCAGCGTAGCGGTCGCGCTCAAAGGCGGATTGTTGCGATAGCCGCCGGGAACGACGGTGGCGAGCCGATCGTACGAGATTCCGTAGCCGCCGCGAAGTACCGTAACGCCTTTGCCGGCCATGTCCCACGCAAAGCCGAAGCGCGGCCCGAAGTTCCCCTTGGGCGCGGTCCACATCGAGGGGACCACATCCACTTTTCCGCTCGCCAGCCGCTCGGCGTAGTTGGCGCCCGAACCCCAAATGAACGAGCGCAACCGGTTGTTGGCGTCCGTTATCGGTCCGTAGTATTCCCAGCGCAGGCCCAGGTTGAATGTCAAATTCCGGCGTGCCTTCCAGTCATCCTGTATGAACAAGCCGCCTTCCCACACGCGAATGGCATTGTCGGTAGCGACCGGGTTGCCGGTGCGCGGGTCGACGTTGCGAGTCATCTGGATTGGCTCGTCATCGACAAAATCAAGCAGATTGGCAAATGTATAGACGGGAATGAAGGCGGCGGTGTTGCGCAGGTTATTGTGCATCCGGCGCAGTTCGCCGCCGATTTTCAAACTATGGTTGCCCTGCACGCGGGAGAATGTGTCCTTCAGGTTGTAGCTGGTCTGGAACCAGCCGCCGGGGAAGTTAGACACGCTTTGATAACCGGCGGAACCGGTGATGGTGATTTGCGGCACTTCCTGAAGGGCCGGAGACGCCGGCTGTCCGTGCAGGCGTATCACCCCGAGGCGCAACTCGTTCAACGATGCCGGGCCGAATATGTGGGTGTGATTCACATTGCCAAAATGCGAAGTATCATCCTGCGGGCGGGCGAAGTAGGGCCGCAAATCGGTCGTGCGCGAGTAACCATGAGTCCGGTAGAAGTTGCCGTATAGCCGGTCCTTGCCCGGCCGCAGTTCGTGATCGATGCGCACGTTGAACTGGTCGCCCGTCCGCTTGGAATTCGGAACAAATGTGACGCTGCCTATGTCCATGATTCCGTCGGCTGGTCCCAGGACGTTGACGCCTCTTGCCGGACTTCCGAGGTCGCGAAATCCCGTAGTCGGGTCGGCAATAGACGGGTACTGGCCTAACAGCTTGGCCGCGATCGTGTTCGGACGATTGCGAATCACGAAATCCCTTAATTCCTTTGTCTCCACGGTGGCGACCACGGCCCGGGCTCCGGATCGCCGTACGCCTTCATACGAACCGAAAAAGAACGTGCGGTTCTTGCGAATGGGTCCGCCGAACGTGAATCCGAACTGGTTCTGCCGGTTCACTGGTACTGCCGATTCGAAAATGTTGCGGGAGGACAGGGTATTGTTCTGAAAGAACTCCGAGGCCGAGCCGTGAAACTGATTGGATCCGGACTTCGAACTGATCTGAATCTGGGCGCCGCTGTTGCGGCCGTTTTCCGCCGAGAAGCTGTGGGACACTACGCGCACTTCCGCCACTGAATCCATGTTCGGGGTCATGTTCACGGTGCCGCCGCGCGAAATGGAATTGATGCTCTCGTCGTCGACGGTGAAGTAGTTCGCTTCCGAGCGCTGCCCGCTGGCCCGCACAGTGGGAGCCGGCTCCCCCTCGTACACGTCGCTGGCGAAGGGACGCCCGGTGACTCCAGGTTGTAGGGAGAGTAAGTTATAGACATTCCGGGAGGCCGCCGGCAGAGACTTCAATTGGGTCGCGTTGATGGTGCCCGAAATTCGGCCCTGTTCAGTTTCCAACTGGGTAGCCTGCGCTTCCACGGTGACCTTCTCCGCAACGCTGCCAACGGTGAGAGTGAAATCAACTTTGCGAATCTCATCGGCCGAGACGGAAACGCCCTTCTGCTCGGCTGCGGAGAAGCCTTCTTTCTCCACCTGTATGGTGTACTGGCCAGGGTTCAGGCTCAGCAAGCGATAGCCGCCTGCGCCTGATGTCAACGTGTCGCGCGCGATGCCAGTATCGGCATTGACGACCCGCACCTTGGCGCCGACAAGAACGCCACCGGATCGGTCGGCAACCGTACCCTGAATGCCGCTGCCGAACTGCGCGAATGCGAGCGGAACTGTCAGTATCAGTGAACCAATAAGCTTGGCGAGCATCTCATAACCTCCTGAACGCTCATATGTGAATATGCTATTGACTCCTCGTTGTCAATCACCGCGAAGGCTGCCGGGATCGGATATGATCTAGGCAGCATATGATCTACAGGCGAACGTCTCTCCTGTTTGCGTGCATGGCCGTATCTTTGTCCGGCGCCGAGTTGGACAAGGCTGACTTTTTCGAATCGAAAATCCGGCCACTGCTAGCAAGCCGGTGCTTTTCGTGTCACGGTCAGTCCCGCACCGCCGGCCTGCGCCTTGACGCGCGTGACTCAGCAATGCGTGGCGGGCGTTCAGGACGAGTCATTGTTCCAGGCAAGCCGGAAGAAAGTATTCTTCTCAGAGCTGTTGCCCATACGCACGACACGCTGAAGATGCCGCCCACTGGAAAGCTGGAGGCGCAGGACATCGCTAATATTGAAAGCTGGATTCGCGACGGCGCGGTGTGGCCCGATTCGCCTCGTGAATTTTTCCTTGGGAAAATCAAACCGGTCCTGGACGCGAAATGCAACGGCTGCCATGGGCAGGATCCGCAAGGCGGGCTTCGCCTCGATACGCGTGAGGGCTTCGCAAGAGGGGGCAAATCCGGAGCGAAGGGATTGCCGGAACTGCTACTCCAGGCCGTCCGATACGAACATGCCACGCTGAAGATGCCGCCCGCGGGCAAGCTGCCCGCCGCGACCATTGCGGATTTGGAGCGCTGGGTGAAACAGGGATCCCAATGGTCCGATGCGCCGGAGTCGCTTGCTCCCTATGTCATTCGCGCCGATCAAAAGGCATTCTGGTCCTTCCAGCCTGTGCGCCTCACCGTCCCGCCCGCCGTTTCGAACGAGGCCTGGAACCGCAACCCGATCGACCGCTTTATCTACTCCGCGCTCGACCGTAAATCGCTTCGTCCGGGCGCTCCCGCCGATAAGGCAACGCTGATCCGCCGGGTGACATACGACCTTACTGGCTTGCCGCCTTCCCCTGCCGAGATCGACGCATTCATCAGCGACAACTCGCCTGGCGACTACGCCCGCCTGGTTGACAGGCTGCTCGCGTCGCCGCGCTACGGTGAGCGCTGGGGCCGCCACTGGCTTGACCTCGTCCGGTATGCCGATACTGCCGGCGACGCCTCCGACTACCCAGTGCCCGAAGCCTACAAGTATCGGAACTGGGTGATCGACGCATTTAATGAAGACAAGCCCTACGACCGCTTCGTTCGCGAACAGATCGCCGGTGACCTGCTGCCATCCGCGAGCGATGAAGAGCGATGGCGGCAGACCATCGCGACCGGGTACCTCGCCATCTCACGGCGTATTGGCGTCAGCCCGCACCAGGAGCGCCACGTCACCATCGAAGACACCATCGACAACACCACCAAGACTTTTCTAGGCCTGGGCGTCGGCTGCGCGCGTTGCCACGATCACAAGTTCGATCCCATTCCTACCAGCGACTACTATGCGCTCTACGGCATTTTCGACAGTTCCACTTTTCCGCACGCCGGCGCCGAACATCGTCCACACCGGTCCGACTTTGTTTACCGTGTAGGCACCGCCAAGGCCCGCGAAATCCTGCGCCCTTTCGAACAGGAAATTGCGCCGTGGAATAAGCGCGAACGGGAAAAGTTCGCCGAGTATCAGGAGTTTCAGAATCGCAAGGTGACCGCGGCGGGCCGTACGCGCGAAGTCGCCTGGAGTGAACTGCTCGCCCTGCGCGAAGAGCGCCGCGCCATCGCCGAGAAGTTTCCGCCACTCGAAACCGCCTACGCCATTAGCGAAGGCGATCCCCACGATGTGCCGATTCAGAAAATGGGAGAGCCACGTTCACCGGGGGCTATCGCGCCGCGCGGTTTCCTGCAGATTCTGGGCGGTCAACGGCTGCCACAAGATGAAGAAGGCAGCGGCCGCTTGCAACTGGCCAATTGGATCGCCAGCCCCGATAACCCGCTGACCGCCCGGGTGATGGTGAATCGGATCTGGCATTTCCACTTCGGCCCCGGCCTGGTCCCAACCACTAGTGATTTCGGCGTGCGCGGCACGGCGCCATCGAACCCCGCATTGCTTAATTACCTCGCCGCGCGCTTCATGCAGGATGGCTGGTCCGTGAAGGCGATGCACCGCCTGATTGTGCTCTCGGAGACCTACCGTCTTTCCTCCGATGGAATTGCCGCCAATATCGCCGCCGATCCGCAGAATGATCTTCACTGGCGGCAGAACCGGCGGCGGCTTGATGCCGAATCCATTAGCGATACGGTGCGCCTGATCGGCGGTAGCCTCGACCTGACGCCGGGCGAACGCCATCCGATGCCGAACGAACGGACATATTTCTATCGCCAGCATGAGCCGTTTCAGGAATTCTACGTGAACCGAAAGCGGACCGTCTACGGCCTCCAGCAGCGCTTCCAGAAAAACGCTTACCTCGACCTGTTCGACGGCCCCGACGGCAACCTGCCGCTCTCCGAGCGAAAGTCGACCACAACATCACTGCAGGCGCTGTGGCTGATGAATTCGAAATTTCTTCACGAGGAAAGCGACGCGATCGCCGAGCGGCTCCGCACCGGCGCGCAAACTACCCCCGCCCGTGTCCGTTGGGCGTACCAAAATATCTTTGGCCGTCCCGCCGGGGAGCGAGACGTGGAAAAAGCCCGCGAATTCATGGACGAGCTGGGCCGCGAACACCGCGCCGCCGGATGCCAGGGAGCACTGTGCGAGCAGCGCGTTTGGGCCGGCTATATCCGCGCCATGTTGAGCAGTAACTCATTCTTGTTTGTGGACTAAAGGAGACACCGGCATGTTTACGCGACGCCACACACTACGATCGCTAGCGGGCGGCGGTCTCCTCCTGCCCGGCCTGCTGTCGGAGATGATGCACGCCAACCCGCTCGCCCCGCGCCAGCCGCATTTTCCGGCTAAGGCGAAGCGCGTGATCTTCCTCTTCATGACCGGCGGCGTCTGCCACGTCGACACGTTCGACCCAAAGCCGTTCCTGACGAAGAATCACGGCAAGCAGCAGCGCCCGCGCAATTTCTACAAAGGCTCCGATTGGCAGTTCAAAAAGTACGGGAAAAGCGGCATTGAAGTCAGCGATCTTTTCCCGCACATCGGCGGAGTGATTGACGAGATCAGCGTCATCCGGTCGATGAAGAACATCAATGGCGATCACTTTGGCGCGACCATCGGAATTCACACGGGATCGGCCACTTTCAACCGTCCCAGCATCGGTTCCTGGGTCAGTTACGGGCTTGGCACTGAGAACCAGAATCTGCCGTCGTTCGTCGTCATCGCGCCGGAGCTGCCCTATGCCGGCGGCCAGGTCTTCGGATCGGATTTCCTGCCGGTGCTGCATCAGGGAACGCGCATCGTCCCGGGTCCCGAACCGATCCCCGACATGAATCGGCGCTCGGTCTCGGCGGAGGTCCAGCGCACCGAGCTCGACATGGTCGATTACTTCAATCGCCAGCATCTGAAAGGCCGGGAAGATGACTCCAATCTGGCGGCCCGCATCAAGTCTTTCGAGACCGCTTCCGGTATGCAGATGCAAGCTCCCGAAGCCTTCGACATTAATAAGGAATCCGACGCAACGTTGAAGCTATATGGCCTCGAGCGCGGCGCAACCAAAGGGTTCGGCTGGCAATGTCTGGTCGCCCGCCGGATGGCCGAGCGCGGCGTGCGCTTTATCGAATTGATCGATGGCGGCACCAGCATTGACTACAACTGGGATGCGCATGCCCACATGGGAAACTACAATCGGCTCGCACCGCGCGTTGACCTTCCCATCGCCGGACTCATCCGCGACCTTAAGTCGCGCGGGATGCTGGAAGATACCGCAGTCGTTTGGACCACCGAGTTCGGCCGGACTCCCTGTGTCCCGGACCCAACGGCGGAAGGACGCGGCCATCACGCCAAGGTGTACAGCTCATGGGTCGCCGGCGGCGGCTTCAAGGGAGGCTCCGTTTACGGCGCAAGCGACGAATGGGGCGACGTGGTCGCGGAAAATGAAGTGTCCGTGCACGACTTGCAAGCCACGCTCCTGCACCAATTAGGCCTCGATCACACGCGACTCACGTATCGTCATGCGGGGCGTGATTACCGGCTCACCGATGTGCACGGACGGATCGTCAGGGAGTTATTGGCGTAACCGGCGTCTTTGCGAGGCCCTCTCTAGGCCCTGGCTAGGCCTTCACAAGTTCACGCGAAGAGATGACGCGATCGATCATGCCATAGCCAACGGCTTGGAGGGGGTCCATAATGTAGTCGCGGTCGACATCGCGAGCGATCTTGTCTACGGGTTGGCCACAGGCGTCGGCGAGGATCTTGTTGAGGGATTCGCGCATGCGCAGGATTTCACGGGCGTAGATGTCGATGTCGGTCGCCTGCCCGGCGAGGCCGTGCATGGAGGGCTGGTGAATGAGGATGCGGGAGTTGGGAAGACTGAATCGCTTCCCTTTGGTGCCGCAGGCGAGCAGCACGGCGGCCATGGAGGCGGCCTGACCTAGACAATAGGTGGTGATGTCGGGTTCGATGAGGTTCATCGTGTCCAGGATGGCCAAGCCGGCGGTGATGGACCCGCCCGGGGAGTTGATGTAGAGAGAAATGTCGCGTTCGGGATCTTCGGCGGCCAGGAAGAGCATTTGAGCCATGATGAGATTGGCCACGTTGTCGTCGATCGGGGTCCCGAGGAAGATGATATTTTCCTTGAGCAGGCGCGAGTAGATGTCGTAGGCACGTTCACCGCGCGAGGTCTGCTCAACCACCATCGGGACCAGAACAGAATTTTCCAATTGGGGCATGCTTCTCTTATGATAGCCCCATAGAACACGGAGTAGCGAGCTAACGGCGGGGTGGGTCGGAAAAATCCGGTCGATTGTAACGGAAATGAGATGCAATCAAGACGTATGCTTAAAAAGGGCACTCGTAAAGGCAGGTTGGCGGAAGATGTTTAGAGAATGGAGGAAATGGTCGATAGGACTCCTAGAGTGCATTCTCAAGATGGACCAATTATGAGGATCCTGATTGCGGACGACAGCGGCGTTTCGCGGCATTTGCTGGAGAGCATTGTCAAGAAGTGGGGCTATCAGGTGATTTCGACGGCGGACGGCGCCCAAGCATGGGAGGCGTTGCAGCAGCCGGACGCGCCACGGATGGCGATTCTCGATTGGATGATGCCTGGGTTTACGGGTCCGGAAGTCTGCAAACTGGTGCGCGATAAGGGCGTGGAACCGTATACGTATATTCTGCTGTTGACATCGCGGACGCAGAAAGAAGATGTCGTGGAAGGAATGACGGCGGGAGCCGACGATTACGTCGTCAAGCCATTCGATCAACAGGAGTTGAATGTCAGACTGCGGGCTGGGCGGCGGATTATCGAACTGCAGAATGAACTGCTGAAGGCGCAGGCGGCACTGCGGCATCAGGCCACGCATGACCCACTGACCGGGATCAAAAATCGGGGAAGGATCTCCGAGGTACTGGATGAGTGCGTGGCGGACGCTGGGGCGCTTGGCGTAATCATGCTGGACCTGGATAAATTTAAGACCGTGAACGACACGTATGGCCACGCGACCGGAGATGCGGTGCTGGTGGCGGCGGCCCAGCGATTGGCGGAAGGAATGTCGGAGAAGGATGAGTTTGGGCGATACGGCGGAGAGGAATTTTTGGTGGTGTCGCGGCGGCCGCCGGAGGATTTGGCTGGATTCGCGGAAACTTTGCGGGAGCGGATGGCGGCGACGCCGGTGGATACGGGTGAGCTACGAATCGCGGTGACCGCCAGTTTCGGTGTCGCAAACCGGAACGGACACCAGTTGTCGCAAGCGAACCTGTTGTTGAAGGCGGCCGATGACGCGCTATACCAAGCGAAGCGCCTGGGACGAAACCGCGTTGCGGTGGCGGCGACGGAAGCGGAGTAGGGCTATTCTTCGTCCTGGGCGCGGCGAGCGACGGCGAAGTGACTGAGCGAATCGGCGTATTGGGAAATGCCCTTGAAGAGAGCTTCGGCGATTTTTTGGCGAGTCTCGGGCTTGCGCAGTTCTTTTTCGTCGCGCGGGTTTGACAGGAAGCCGATTTCAGTGAGGATAGACGGCATGGACGCGCCGATCAATACAACGAACGGGGCTTTTTTGACGCCGCGATTGCGGGCGGCGCCGGCTTGGCCCCAGACGCGATAGAGAGCGGCGTTGACACGGACGGCGAAGTCGCGCGACTCGTCGATTTTCTCCTGTTGCGCGATCTTTTGCAGAAGATCGCGGAGCTCGAAGACGCTCCGTTCACTGGTAGCGTTTTCGCGGGCGGCGACGTCGAGGGCTTCTTTCGAGTTAGTAAAGCTGAGGAAATAAGTTTCGACGCCGGTGACGGAACGAATGGTGGAAGAGTTGGCGTGTATGGAAACGAAAAGGTCGGCGCGGCTGTCGTTGGCGATTCTGGTGCGGTTTTCGAGCGGCACAAAGCGATCGTCGGCGCGGGTGTAGACGACTTCGCTACCGAGGTTATTGGATATGAGTTCACCCAGGCGGAGGCCAACATCGAGGACGAGTTCTTTTTCGAGAAGTCCGGTGGGGCCGGATGAGCCTTGATCGTGACCGCCGTGGCCGGGGTCGAGGACGACGCGGCGGATTTTGAGCCCGAGCGCGCGGGTGAGGGAGTTGGCGCCGGATGTGCCGCGGCGGGCGGGAGAGGGTACGGCGGGGCGGTCGGCGGTAATTCGCGGGAGCTCCGCTCGCGGCGGGGCGGAGCGCGCGGCGGCGGTGGAGCGGAAGCCGGGGAACGTTACCTTAAATGGCTGCGGCAGCGCCCACGTGCGAGACAATTTGGCCGACGTCAGCAGGGCCGGCGGCGGGGGAAGAATTGCGGCCGCCAAAACTGGATAGGATTTGAATGGCGGTACGAAAGTTCGGGTTGCGTTGTACGGCTTGGCCGGGGCGGCCGAGATAACGGGTTCCGGGGCGGGGGAAGGCGGGACGTATCCACGGCGTTTGACCTCAATCATCAGCCGATACGGATTCGTCAGTTCGGTGGTAACAACGTCAGCGGTTTCTACGAGATCGAGAACCACGCGGGCTACGCCGGGTTTGGCTTCAGCGATGCGAATCTGGCGGACGAGCGAGTCACCCACGGCGATGGTTTGCATGCCTTTGCGGGCGGGAACGGTTTGTTGGAAATCAAAGAAATAACGTTCGGGATTGAAAAGTCTGTCCCGGCGCACTTCGGCCTGTCCGTTCAGTTGCACGGCGACGCGCGTGACGCCGTTCTGCGTCCAGTGCCGAACTTCCTGCAAAACCAAACTTTGGGCGCATAACGGGCCCGAAATACACAACAGGATCGCTGCCAGCGGCGGTGCTCCCGATTGTGACGATTGGCGCATTATTTCGTCCGCATATGTAATCGACCCTCGGCGTCAACGAATGATTCCACCTGGCGGGTTTCGGGCTCTTCCGATTTAACGACCGGGGCGGGAGGCGGCGCAACCTGCTTGGCGACGACTTGCGGGGCGGCCGCGCGGCGGGCTTCGCCGTACTTTTTGCCTACCTTGTAGACGTACTCCTGCGTCTCCGGGTAGGGCGGAATCCAATGATACTTGTTAACCGCGCCGGCGCCGGCGTTGTAGGCGGCCAGCGCGAGGCGGTCATCCTTATATGTGTCCTTCAGGTCTTTTAAGTGACGGACCCCGGCGCGGATATTTTCTTCCACGTCGAACGAATTGCGAACGCCGAGGGAGCGGGCGGTGGCCGGCATCAACTGCATTAGACCCTGCGCGCCGGCATGCGAGATGGCGTAGGGATTATAAGCGCTTTCGACTTGAATGACGGCGTGGACGAGGAGCGGATCGAGATCATACTGGCGCGCGGCGAGCTCAATGGCTTCATTGATCTTGGGATTTTTGGCCACGGATCTAGAGGAAATTGGGGATATGAGGATGGGAGCGCCGGGCGTGAGGGCCTTGGGCACGATGACGGTGGGTTGCACGGTAACGCGGCGGACCAGCCGGCCGGAGCGGCGATCGGCGCGGACGTCGATCCGGACATTATCTTCAGCGATAGGCGCGGGAGTATCGGCCGCCGCGGACGCGAGGGGCGTCAGCAGGCCGGTCAGCAGACAAAAGTGAGTCAACTTGTTCAAAACATTCTTCAGTCGCAACGATTATACACCTTCAAGTTACAGCGGCCGGGACACGAGGCGATGCTATGATTCTCTCATGTCTCGCAGTGAATTGGGGCCGACGGCGGGTTATGTGCTCGCAGGAGGAGCCAGCCGCCGGATGGGACGGGATAAAGCTCTGCTGGAGAAAGCGGGGGTTCCGTTGTTGAAACGGGCGATCGCGGTGGTGACGGCGGCGGCGGGGCGTTGTTCCGTGGTCGCGCCGGGTGGGCGCTACGAAGGGCTGGGCGTGCCGGTAATCGAGGATTTGTGGCCGGGGGAAGGCCCATTGGGCGGCATTGTGACGGCGCTCGGGAGCGGCGAGGGGGAATGGAACCTGATTGTGGCGGTGGATATGCCGTTTCTGGAGATTGGATTTCTGACGGTGTTGTTGGAGGAGGCGAGAAAGGGGAGAGAAACCGTGGTGCCGGCGCAGGCGGATGGGGACGTGGAGCCGTTGTGCGGTGTCTATCATGTGGACGCGCTGCCGAGGTTGCGCCAGTTTTTCGACCGTGGAGGAAGGCGCGTGAAAGATGCGCTGCGGGAAATTGAGACGCGCACGGTGGCGGCGCCGGAGCGGACGCTGGTCAACGTGAATACGCCGGAACAGTGGGAGGCGGCGAGAAGCTAGATGCCCCCGGTGCAGGAGTTTCCCCACTATGTCGAATTCCGGCATGTGTATAAGACGTTCGACAAGCCGGTTTTAGTCGATTCTAATTTTTATGTCGATGCCGGGGAGACGGTGGCGGTGATCGGGCGGTCCGGCGTTGGCAAGAGCGTGAGCCTCCAGCACATCATGGGGTTCCTGAAGCCGGACAAGGGGCGCGTGATTGTCGCGCACGAAGACATTACCGATTTCGGCGAGGCGGAACTGCGACGCATTCGGAAGAAAGTGACGATGGTGTTCCAGTCGGGCGCGTTGTTCGACTCGATGACGGTGGGCGAGAACATTGAATTTTCGCTTGAGTTGCGGGAAGACTACGACATCCAGAACAAGGAAGACGTGGTGCAGGGTTTGCTGGATCTGGTGGATCTGGGGGAGTACCGGGAGGTATACCCGACCGATATGTCGACCGGCTATAAGCGCGCCGTGGCGATCGCGCGGGCGCTGGCCGCGCAGCCGGAATGCATTTTGTACGATGAGCCGACGACGATGGTGGACCCTATTATGAGCGACCATCTCGGCAACCTGATGCTTCGTCTTAAGCAGCAGTTGCGGCTGACTTCCGTCGTAGTGACACATGATCTGGAACTGATGCGCAAGGTGGCGGACAAAGTGGTGATTCTGCATCAGGGACAGGTGATTTATTTTGGACCGGTGTCACAACTGGACCAGTCGCAACACGAGCACATCAAGGAATTTATGGCGATGGATCGCGTTGAGCTTGTCTAGAGCCCGGCGCGAAGGTAACTGATCAGGTCGGCCATATCCTTCCTGTTCACGGTTTTTTCGAGGCCTTCGGGCATGAGCGAGATTGCGGAGGCGCGGACTTCGGCGACGTTGCGGCGAAGGATGGTCTGATCACCGTCTTCGCTACCGCCGCGGAGTGTAATGGCGGCTGGGGTTTCGTTAGCGATGACGCCATCGAAGACTTGGCCGTCCTTGGCGGTGACCATGTAGTTGACGAATCGCGGTTCGATGGCCGCGGAAGGATCGAGGATGGCTTTGAGCAGTTCTTCCTTCGTCTTGTTATTGACGCCGGATAGATCAGGGCCGACGCGGCCGCCCTGCTTGCGGGGCATGTGGCAGCGCGCGCAGTGCTCGTCGAAGATGCCCTTGCCGTGGGCGGCATTGCCGGCGATAGTGGCGGCTTCTTTGTAATCGGCCATAACTTTGACGCGGTCGGAGGAGCCGCTGGCGAAAAGCGCTTTTGCTTTTTTTACAAGTTCCGTGTCGCTGTTTTCAAGCAGGCGGGCTTGCGCGCCGACATCGACGCCGGCGGCTTCGACCCGATTGTTTTCGACGGCGGCGAGCAGTTTGGGAATCCATTCCTTGCGCGAGACGAGGGCACCGATGGCGCGCGTCCGGGCATCGGCACGCAGCGACTTCCAGGCGGCGAGGATGATAGCCGGGGCTTTGGCGTCGCCGGTTTCGCCGATGGCGGCGACGGCGGCGGCTTGCACTTCCGCGGTTGGATTGGCGGACAAAATCTTCTCGAGGATCGGTAGTGACTTCGCAGATTCCACGCCGCCTAACGCGCGGATGGCGGCCACACGGGGGCCGGGAGGAAGGGCGTCATTGGCGGCATCGGACAGCGCTTTTGTAAAGACGCCGGGCATGTCGAATTGACGGGCGGCGGTCCAGGCGGCCTGCTGGACGTCTTCGGGCGCGGAGGTGAGGACGCGGCGGAAAATGGCTTCGGATTTGGGGGATGCCAGACGGGGGCCGCCCGCCAGTTTCATGCCGCGGGCCAAGCCGTTGAACGCGGACATTTCTGTATTGGCCACTTCAAGGAGGGTTTCAATTTCGGCCTTATCCCGGCGAGCGCCGATGACCTGGGCAAGCTGCTGGAGGAAGTCGGCGTGTTGTAAACCCTTCTTTTGGGTTTGTAGAACGCGGAGGAATTCGGCGGGTTTGTTGGCAACCGAGGTAAGGACGGCAATGCGGAACCAGCGATCTTCGCCGTGCTCGGCGATTAACTTGCCGAGCAGATTCCCGGCGGCCGGCGTGTCGATCTGGCCGAGCGTGAAGGCGAGTTGGTAGCGGACACGAAGGGCTGGGTCGGCGGCAAGCGAGAACAGTTGATCCCGTAAGGCCGGCGTGTTGGCGAGGAACGCTTCGCTGAGCTTGACGGCATGTTCACGAATGGGGGCGTGGGGGTCTTTCAGTGCCTTCGCGACCGTGGGAGCTTGCAGTGCGCCGAGCCCATGTATCAGCCATAATGCGTGCAAACGCGCCTGCGGCAACTTCGATTCGGCGGCCATGGCGGTCAACTGCGGGGCGACCGATTTATCCTGCCTTTCCAGCAACAAGCGATGCGCCGTATCGCGGTGCCACCCATTGGTTTCTTCGAGGAGTTTTACGATCTCGGCGGAGGTCAGCTTGCCAAGTTGGACTTTGAGCGGACGCTGGTTGCGCGGCTGTTTGGACTTGATGCGAAAGATGCGGCCCTTGTCGTCGCCGCTCCAGAAATTCAGACCCTTTTTGATTTCCTCGGGAATGGATTCGGGCGTTTCGATGTACTCGCGGTACATGTCGAGCAGGTAGAGATTTCCATCGGGCGCGTTGGCGAAATGGCACGGCCGGAACCAGACATCGGTGGAAGCGAGGAATTCCGTACCGTCTTTGATGGGCTTGGCGAGGAAGGTGACCCCGTTGGGTTCCAACGTTTCGCGGCGAACAAGATTGGCGCTGACGTCACCGGTGAAAATGGAGCCGTAGTAGGCTTCGGGCCAAGCGTCGCCGTTGTAGACCATGGAGCCGGACGCGGCCGTGAAATAGCCCTGCAAATGTTCGACGCGGCCGGGGTTTGTATCCTTGTAGCGCTCCTGACGGAGGGCCGTGCGCTGCACGCGCCACTGTTGCGGCTTCGTGAGCGGGAACATGGGCGTTTGGCCCTTGGCGTCGGGCGAAATGTCCTGGGCCACGGCGCCGACTTCCAGATATTGCGAACGGTCGAGGTATTCGGCGGGCACCAGCGCGTGCCGCAAATGGACGGTGTTTTGCGTGATGAAGCGGTTGCCCCAATCGTCCATGGTGAGACCGAATTGAGCGGGGCCGGAGGCGCGTTCGGCGGCGCCGGTGATGGGGTTGAAACGGAGATCGGCGCCGCGGAGGAGGAGCGGCTCGCCGGATTGACCAGGCTTGGTTACCCTGGCGTCGGCGCCATTGTTGGCGGCATAGATCCAGTTGTCGATGCCGAGGCGAAAATTCGTGATGCGGCCTTCGGGGTTGACCTTCGGGAAGCCGGTGTAGAGGACCTGGCGGGTCTCGGCTTTGCCATCTCCGTCGTTGTCTTTGAGGTAGAGAATGTCGGGCGCGGCGCCGACGATAAGGCCGCCTTTCCAGGGCATGACGCCGCTGACTTGGAGGAGGTTGTCGGCGTAGATGAAGCTCGAGTCGACGACGCCGTCGCCGTTCTTGTCTTCGAGGACCCGGATGCGGCTGCGGACGGGTTTGCCAGGCGGCGGATCATCGGGATAATCGAGCATTTCGGCGACGAAGATGCGGCCGTTCTCATCCCAGGCCATGTCGACGGGATCGACCACATGCGGCTCCGCGGCGAAGAGTTCCACTTGAAAATCTTCGGTGAGTTGGATGGCGGCGAGCGACTCTTGCGGTGACTTCGGAGGCTGATCGATATTGGCCTTTTGGCGGTTGCACGAGACAGCGAGCAGACAAGCGGCGAGGATCCAATGGCGGTTTTTCGATAGCATGGGAAGGTGCATGAACTATCATACTTTCGCGGCAATCTGGACGCTATTGCCGCGCGATTGGCCGCTCGGGGATACGAACTCGATGTGGCCTCGTTCCGGGCATTGGATCAGGAGCGGCGCGCGGCGCTGACGGAGTCGGAGACGTTGAAGGCACAGCGGAATACCGAGTCGGGCGAGATTGCGAAGTTGAAAAAGGCGGGAGCGGATACGGCGGAACAGCAGGCGAAGGTTCGCGGAATCGGGGATCGGATCACGGCGCTCGAAGAAAAGGCGAAGGCCGTTGACGCGCGTTTTTACGACGTGCTGGCCGGCGTTCCCAATATTCCGCACGAGAGCGTACCGATGGGCGGCTCCGCCGATGACAATGTTGAGGTGCACACGCGCGGGACGATTTCGTCCTTTGACTTTACGCCGCAAAATCACTGGGATATTGGTCCGGCATTGGGGATTTTGGACTTCGAACGCGCGGCGAAAATCACGGGCGCGCGGTTCGTTGTATACCTGGGGCTGGGCGCGAAGCTGGAGCGCGCGTTGATCAACTTCATGCTCGATACGCATACGCGCGAGCATGGCTACACGGAGGTTTACCCGCCGGTGGTGGTCAATAGCGCCAGCCTTTACGGCACGGGCAATTTGCCCAAGTTCGCCGCGGATTTGTTCAAGCTGGAAGGCACTGATTACTATTTGGCGCCTACGGCGGAGGTGCCCGTGACGAACCTGCATCGCGATGAGACGCTGGACGCGGACGCGCTGCCCATCAACTATTGTGCGTTCACTTCGTGTTTCCGCAGCGAGGCCGGGGCGTATGGCCGCGACGTGCGCGGCATCATTCGCCAGCATCAGTTTCAGAAAGTGGAATTGGTGAAGTTTGCGCGGCCGGACCAGAGCGATGAACAGTTGGAACTGTTGACCGGTCATGCGGAAAGCATTCTGGACCGGTTGGGTCTGCCCTTCCGCCGGATGCTGCTATGCACGGGCGATATGGGTTTTTCTTCGGCTAAAACTTACGATCTGGAAGTGTGGCTGCCGGGGCAGAATGCCTATAAGGAGATCTCGAGCTGTTCGAATTTCGAGGCATTTCAGGCGCGGCGCGCGTCCATTCGCTGCAAATCCGCGAAAGGCAAAGCCGAACCGGCGCACACGTTGAACGGCAGCGGGTTGGCGGTTGGCCGCACGTGGGTGGCGATCGTCGAAAACTATCAACGGAAAGATGGAACTGTTGTAGTGCCGGAAGCGCTGCGGCCTTATTTGAACGCCGAAGCGATTACGGCTCGCGGGACTTTGCGCTAGCGGGGCCGCGGGACAGTTTAGCCGCGGCGATGCGATGCTAACCCTTTAGTTTTGCGATGGTCGCGGCGAGCGTTGCGCCAAGTTTTTCGACGTTGGCTTGTTGGCGGGCGTCCTTCAACTGACCCTCCGGGGTGAAGGCTTCGTGAGCTTTCGAGACTGTTACCTGGCCGGGGAGGACGATGGCGTTGATGTTGCCGAGAATGGCGCGGACGTGGACCAATCCGCGAAGACCACCCAAGACTCCGGGAGAGGCGGCCATCAGAGTTACGATTTTGCCATCGAAGGCGGCTAGCGAGGCTTCGCCGGGGACGGGGCGGGAGACCCAATCGATGGTGTTTTTGAAGACGGCGGTGATGGAACTGTTGTACTCTGGCGAGGCGATGAGAAGCCCCTCGGCGGCGATGAATAGTCGCTTCAGGGCGAGCGCGTTGGCCGGGAGTCCGGACTCGGCTTCGAGGTCGCCGTCGTAGATGGGCAGGGGATAATCGCGGAGATCGATCGCGGTGACATCCGCGCCGGCGGCGGTGGCGCCGGCGATGGCGATCGACAGGAGTTTCTTGTTGTAAGAGTCTTTGCGGAGACTGCCGGCGAAGGCGAGGATGCGGGTTTGATCCATTGTTCCAATGTAAATGAGGAGGCGGCACTTGGTGGGATGCCGCCTCCTTGCCAGGCCCGCTTGCGCTAGCGCCGGGGCGGGAAGGGTTTACGAGGAACGGTGCCGCAGCGTTCGAATTCGTCGAGCATGGTGTTGGCGGCGACGCCGGCAAGCTTAACGGCGGCGCCCTTGAGAGCCGCATTAAACTCCTTGCTGGAAGTGAGGCCGGCGAGGCGGGTGAGGATGTGGGCAAGCTCGATTTGTTCGGCCGCGAGGACGGGCTTCCATGGGGCCGGTTCCGGATCGAAGCGTTCGAGCACCCAGGGGCGGGGACCGGGCCAGGGCCAAGGCCAGGGCGGGCAGATCTCGTCGCCGGGTTCCCAGGAGGCGAGGAGGGACGCGCCGGCCTGCTTGGCCATGCCTTTGGAGAGGTCCATCACTTCCCTGGCGAGAGCTTTGTTGGAGATAACGACGGCCACGGACTTAACCGCGTCGGCGACAAGCAGCTCGACGTGGGCGTTGGAAAAGACGAACGGGGTATGGGGATTGACCGCGTCCCAGGCTCTGGGGTTCAAGGTGCCGATGAATTCAGCTTTCGAGCGGATATGAGACAAGTTGGCCACGGTTCCTCCAGTGGGCATTGCGAGTGATTGGCCCGTGCTTTTGGGAGCATGATCGCTCGCGGGGCGTATATGGGCCTTGCTCTCTGAAGGAGTAGTGCGCCGAGGAGTGAGATCGTTTCAGTTTTCCTTCTTGCGAAGGGTCGGGTAAACGATACCGAGTTGTTCGAGATAGGTCGGAAACTTCGAAGGGTCGTAGTAGAACTTGCGCATGCGGTCGCGATAGCGGGCCATCTTTTCGGCGTTGAGTTCGATGGCGGGTTGATCGGTTTCCGAGATGAGCGGTTGATACTTCTGATCCTTGGTTTGGACTTCACGGAAGTACTTCCAGGCATCGGCGATTAGCTCGGGTTGGAGGAGAAAATCGAGGGCCGTGGCGGCTTGGACTTTTGCGCCGGCGGTTGAACCTTTGTGCGCTAACGGTGTTGCCATGGCGATGGCGTTGGCCCAATGGTGACCGGGGAGGTTGGGAATGTTAGCGGGGAAGCGCATGTAGACCATGGGGACCACCCACGAGATGTCGCCAATGTCGTCGGTACCGCCGCCCTTCCAGGGCTGCGGGGCTTCGAGAGGTTTGACCTTTTCGTGGAGGGGTTCGACTTTGGCGGCGCGGACTTCGCGTTGGAGTTCCCGGGCAAGTGTTTGGTCCGCTTCAGACCACTTGGGCATCCCAACCAATTCAATGTTCTTCTGCTGGACTTCGGCGACGACTTTGTTGAGGTGATAGGGCCAGGCGGAGCCTACGACGCGCTGAGTGACGGAGGTGCTGGAGGCCATAGCGGCGGCCTTGGCCATGGTGGCGCCGTATTCCTGCATTTCCTTGATGCGAGGGAAATCCTGCTCGCGGAAGAAGTACCAGACGGTGGCTTCTTCGGGGACGACGTTGGGCTGATCACCGCCGTTGGTAATGACATAGTGGGAGCGCTGTTCGGGGCGGAGATGCTCGCGCTTCATGTTCCACATGGTGTTCATCAGTTCGACGGCGTCGAGTGCGCTGCGGCCTTTCCAGGGGGCGCCGGCGGCGTGGGCGGCCTCGCCTTTGAAGGTGAACTGAATGGAGACGAGCCCGGAGTTGTTGGCGGGCTGGCCGTAGGAGGTAGCGAGTTCGTTGCCGACGTGGCAGCCGAGCATGATGTCGACATCTTTCAGAAGCCCGGCGCGGACGAAGAAGGCCTTGGTGCCGAGGAGTTCCTCGGCGATTCCGGGGAAGAGTCTGAGCGTCCCTTTGATACCGTGTTTGGTCATCAGGTCCTTCAGGGCGAGGGCGGCGACGATGTTGACGGCGTTGCCGGAGTTGTGGCCTTCGCCGTGGCCGGGGGCGCCGTCGATCAGGGGGTCATGGTAGGCGACGCCGGGTTTTTGACTGGCACGCGGAATACCGTCGAGATCGGTGATGAATCCGATAACGGGCTTACCGCCGGGGGAGCCCTGGCTCCAGGTGGCGACCCAGGCGGTGGGGATGCCCGCGACGCCGCGTTCCACTTTGAAGCCGTTCTTTTCCAGGATGGCGGTGAGGTACTTGGAGGTTTCGACTTCCTGGAAGCCGAGCTCACCGAAGCTGAAAACACTGTCGACGATTTCCTGCACCATTTTGGAGCGGGCGTCGATGTTGGCGATGGCGTCTTTTTTCAGTTGATCGAGGTTAGGGATTTGCGCGAACGTGGCACTGACGGTGAGGAGAGCGAGGAGGAAACGCATCTGGATTTAGGGTACTACCGCTTACGCAATCAATTTACCGGTGTCGCCTGGACGGAGAGGTGTGGAGACCTGTCACTTCTTGGCTGCCCCCCAGGTTGAGCTTTTAGTCCCGCATCCCGGTTTCAGGCGTCAATTGCTACCGTTAGATTTACGTTCCAGTTTTGCCAAACGCTTACCCGCTTCGGCGATCTCCGTGTCTATCGCAAGAATCTGTTTGCCGTACTCATCAAGCGAGGTGTCTACCTTTCCGGCCCAATCGATCATTGCACTGGTCCATCGGCCTCCGGCCCGAATTGTTGCGTCCAGCCGGTCTAATCGTGCCGCTTGGGCTTCGAAACGAAGGTCGATCTTATCCAAACGGGAACTGAGCCTCGCTTCCATTCCGTGCATTTCGCTCCCAATCGCGTGCATTTCACGCTCCAGGCTGTCTTTCATGTCTATGATCAACTGCTCAAGACTCATGCTCATGGGTTCCCCTCGAGTTTTTCCATTCGGCGTCGCAACTTACTATCTTGCTCGTCTCTCGCTTCTGATCGCTTTGCAAGCCTCTTATCAATGCGCTTTGACGGTCTGATCGAACGGCCTGTGCGTCGAGGCGGGACGTAATCCCATCGAAGCGGGAGTTCATGTCACTTCTGAAAGAGCGAATTTCACGCTCCAGGCTTTCTTTCGTGTCTATGATCAGACACTCAAGACTCATGCTCTTGATGGGTCGCCCGCTGTTGCCATCGCCGATTCCCTCAGACCGCCCGCTAGTCGACTCCGCCGCCTGAAAGATCCCGTCGTCGAGGTTGAGCGTCTTCCTCACACCTACATGTTTACCATATGGCGGCGGCCGGGCTTACCGATCACGGCGCCGGTTGCGGGCTCCCGGGAACCCGCAACCGGCACCAACCTCAAAACAGAAACTTCAAAGCAAGTTGAATCTGCCGAGGAATATTCGACTGGCTGCTTATAACCCCGAAATTGGAGGTCCCGAAGCTCATCCCGGACACTCCGAACTTCACGCGATTGGCGGCGTTGAAGAACTCGCCGCGGAACTGAAGATTGTAACGTCCATCGGGTCCGAAGCGGTTGTTCTTGAATATCCCCAGATCGATGTTGTTGGTCCCGTGCCAGCGGGCGTCGGGTAATGTTCGGGGAGCGGTTCCAAAAGTGTAGGGCGCCGCTTGCTTGAACACGCTGGTATCGAACCATCGATTGAGCCGACTGTTGGGCGTCCCTTCGAGCCTGGCGCTTTGCCCGATGTTGTCAGGCCGCGAGTTACTGCTGTAGGATCCGTACACGTCGGTAACGTCGTTGTAAGCGCCCGAGAGGTTCGTCAGCGTGCCGACGGCGATAGGCGTGCCGCTTTGGGCGGTATAAAGGCCGGAAAGCTCCCAGCCCGATACGAGCAGATTGGCGGCGCCCATGTTCTTCAGAAACCGGCCGCCATTCCCAAAAGGCAATTCAACCGTGTAGCTGACGACGAGCCGTTGGGGAACGTCGGCCGCGGCCAGTGACTTGTCCAGCTTGCGATTGTTGTTATTGAGGAAGCCCATGCTGGTTCCCTGCGCGCCGCCTTCCAGCCAATCGCTCCGGCTCTCCGTGTTGCCGAGGGCCTTGCTGAGAGTATAGGCCGCACTTAGAACTGAGCTTCCCATCCTCCGGTTGAACTGCATTTGCAAGGAATGGTAGCTGGAATGACCCAGCGGCATACCCTCCGCATAGAGCGTTTGGAACTGCGGGTACGGACGCAACAACTGGCCGCGCGCGACGGTGGGTTGCGATAGCGGACCCGTTTGCACCGTGCCGAAAAACGGGTTCCTCACCTGGTCGCGAAGTCCGTCCCCAAGAGCGAGATACCTGTCTTCCAACTGGTTCAACTGGCTTGCCCATTGCGCGGGAAGTCCGACGCCGGAGCTACCGGCATAGAGAACTTCAAGGACCGATCCGCGGCCGAGTTCCTGCTGAATATCGAAGTTCCACTGCTGCATATAGCCTGTGCGGAAGTTGCGCTGATTGGCCGCGGCATTCTGCCCGATCAGTGTGTTCAGTCCGGCCTTGTTGCCGGGAGGATCGATAATGCCTTGCGGATACGGGTCGTCAAGCGTGTTGAAGGGAGTCACTCCGCCATCGAGCGAGGCGATGGCCAGCGTGTTGATAGCCCACGCCGGCGCGCGATTGTCGCCCGTCACTTCCGTGATCGCACCGGGTATCCAGAACAACCCGTAGCCGCTCCGAATGACTGTGCGCGGGAAAAGCTGGAACGCCAGGCCGACGCGAGGACCAAACTGTTTCTTATAGAGATCATAGGGCGACCGTGTATCGCTATCGGCGAACTTGAACCCTCCCGTCAGCGGCAATCCTACCGTCTGGCTGATAGGAAGTGGCGCGGCCGGGTCAAACCACATCTTCCGGTTGTAGCGTTCGGTGATAGGGTACTCCAGACTGTAATCCGTTCCAATGTTCAGCGTCAGACGGCGGGTGATCTTCCAATCGTCCTGGATGAACATCGAGAGGTACCGGCGCTGGTTGCCGAGACGCTCGCTTTTGGCCACCGATGCGCTGGCCATGGTGCCCAGCAGGAAAGAAGCAAATGGCACGCCGCTATTGGTATCGAGCCGCAGCGGGTTAACGGCAGTCATCTGATTGTTGAATTGAAATGCCGGCAGGAAGGAATTCTGCTGGAATTGGTTCAACTGCTGTACGCGATAATCGACGCCGAACTTCAAGGTATGAGTGCTCTTCACCCACGTCATGGACGCCCGTTGTCCCCAACTGTTCAAGTCGGTAAGAGTCATTCCGGCCGAAGCCGAACTGCCCACCGCCACTATCCCCGCGACATTAAACGCTGGAAACGACTTGATCTGCGTCTGGTCGGCGAGCGCCTTCGGAAATCCCAAACTCGTAATGTCGAATCCCAGTGCGTACGGAATGCTCGGGCTGTGAAAGCGGGCGAATCCAGTGCGGAATTCGCCGATCAGACCGGGGCTGAAGACAGCGGACGCGGCCGCCGTCGCGTGCGTGCGGGCATAGGACGCCTGTCGGGTGAGATTCACTTTGTATCCGAGCGGATCGCGATTGAACTGATTGGCCCAGATTCGCGAGAACGTTCCGAAGAGCTTCCACCGGTTGTTCAGATTGTGGTCGAGCTTGTTTACGATCTGGTGCTCGTTGGTTCCCCCGCCACCGACGGTGGAGTAGTTGTTCACATTGGTGATGGCGTTTCCTTGCGAGTTGGGAATCGGGTAGATGGATGCGACGTTGGCGGCCACCCGGCTGAACCGCGCAGCCGGAACGATGTTGCCGGCAAACGCATCCCGCGTGAAGCTCCCGTCCGGCAGTTGGCGCGTCGAGAGCGGATCGGCGACCACTATTACGTTATTGGCGGCGTTACGAGTCTGCGAGAAGTTTCCCTGCCGTTCGAGCAGCGTCGGCACGGTTGTGATGGAAGGCGAGGCGTTGCGATTCCGGTAGTCCTCCCAGTTCACGAAGAAGAACGTCTTGTCTTTCTTGATCGGGCCGCCGATCGATGCGCCAAACTGGTTCTGGACTAGGCTCGGTCTGGCGTTACCGGCGCGATTCTGGAAAAAGTTGTTGGCGTTCAGCATCTTGTTTCGGAGAAACTCATACGCGGAGCCGTGAAATTCATTCGTGCCGGACTTGATGCTCATGCTGACGACGGCGCCGGACGTGCGGCCGAACTCCGCCGAGAACGTGTTGGTCTGGACTTTGAATTCCTGCGTGGCGTCAACGGGAGGAACGAAAGACGGCGCGTTCATTTGCGCCAGATCCAGCGCCAAGCCTTCCACCATCACCGAGTTGGCGTTGGCTAATCCGCCGTTCGACGAAAAGTTGTTCAGCGACCCGTTCTTGCCGCCGAATCCGCCTTGGAGACGGATACCTGCCGAAAGGCCCACCAGATCGAGCGGATTACGGCCGTTCAGCGGGAGTTCCGTAACCTTGCGATTGTCGACCACGGTCCCGATGGTGCTGTTCGCGGCGTCAAGCAGGACGGCGGTCGATTCGACCGTGATGCTATCCTTGGTCTCGCCGACCTCCATGCGAAAGTCGAGACGCGCCACTTGCTCGACCGCGAGGGTCAGCGCCGGGCGTCGCATCTGCTTAAAGCCCGGCGCCGAGGCGGAGACCTGATACTGCCCGGGAAAGAGCGAGGTTATCAAGTAGTTGCCGGCCTCATTCGTCGTGGAGGAGCGGGAGACGCCGGTTTCCGTGTTTGTTGCGGTGACGATGGTGTTGGCGACCGACGCGGCGGTCGCGTCCGTAACAGTGCCCGTGATTTGAGCCGTCTGGCCCCATGCGCTAACGAGGACAAAGCCGAGAAGCGCCGAAAGTTTGAGCGTGAAAGTTCCAAAAATCATGCGAAGACCCCTTTTCCGGTACTAGCCGTAGCGTCGGGAAGGAGTATATAAGCACAATGATCCCCTTGTCAATGGATTGTGCATAATGCAAACTACATTATGCTGTAACACGAATTAGTAGTAGAATGTAGAATAAAGACAATCCCGATGGCCTCAACCACGGCTTTCAAACTCGAAAAGCTACCGGTCCGCCGCATGGTTTTGAAGGATCGTGTGGCGGAGCTTATAAAAGACGCCATCTTGTCGAGCAAACTCCAGCCCGGCGACCGGATTGTGGAAATGAGACTGGCCGCCGACCTCGGCGTGGGTACGACTGCGGTACGGGAAGCGCTGTTCGAGTTGGAGGCGCAGGGGTTCGTAACGCGGGTGACGAATAAAGCGACCTTTGTCACACAGCTCTCGAAGGACGATGTAGCCCAAATTTTGACGGTTCGCGGGGAATTGGAAGGACTCGCGGTGCAGTTGCTTGAACAACGCGCGACGGAAGAGAACATCGCGCGCTTGCGCCGCATAGTTGGCGAGATGCGAGAGGCGGCGAGGCGAAGCGACCTTCAGAATTTTTACCGCGCCGACCTGGAGTTTCATCGGACCATTTGGATGTTATCCGGGAACCGCCACTTGGCAAAAGCGCTGGATATCACCGTTGTTCCGTTGTTCGCGTTCTTCATCATGAAGAACCCGAGCGATTCCGTGAGCCAACTGCTCGATAGCGCGGACTGGCATGGCCGTGTGGTGGAGGCGATCACGAACAAAGATAACGCTCGCGCGTGCATGGAATCGGCGCTGCGGTTCTTCAACGAGCAAGAGCAGTGGATGTTGTTCGAAGCCGCGCCCAAGGCGGATTGATTGCCCGGTCCAACCTATCGACTCTCGCCGACCGGTGTCATATACTGCTCAACAGATGAGGTCTTTCATGTTTACTCGAATTGTCGTTTTTGCCGCATTTGCGACGGCCGGTCTTTACGCGCAAAGCACTAGCGGAACATTGGTGGGGACGGTCCGCGATTCCACCGGAGCGGTGGTGGCGGGGGCGAAGGTGCGCGTTACCAATACGGGTACGGGCGCCGTGCAGGAAATACAGTCGAACCCAAACGGAGACTATGTGGCGCCGAATCTGTCTCCGGCGACGTACCAGGTCCGGGTAGAGTTGACCGGATTTCGTTCGGTGGACGTGTCGCAGATTCAGTTGCTAACCAGCCAAACCGTGCGAAACGATATCCGTCTGGAGCCGGGCGAGTTGCAACAGACGATTCAAGTGGAAGCGGCGGCGCCGGTGGTGAGTTCCGAATCATCGTCGTTGGCGAACAACGTGGACACCCATACCGTGGTCACGCTGCCGTTGAACGGACGCACGTTGGATCGGCTGATCTTGATCACGCCGGGCAACACTTCCGACAGTCCATCCAATCCAAAGCTGGCTGGTTCGCTGCACTGGGGCGGCAACTTCTTCACGATCGATGGCGTGTCGTTCAACGACCTGGGGAATGGCGGCGCCGCGTATTCGTATCAAACGAACCTATCGACGACGCCATCGGTGGACACCATCCAGGAGTTCAAGATCGAGACGAATAACGCAAAGGCGGAGCACGAAGGGTCGGCGGCGATTTCGATCATCACGAAGAGCGGAACGAACCAACTGCATTTCACGCTGTTTGAGTTCAACAGAAATCGCTTTGCGGCGGCGAAGGAGTTTTTCGCCACCGGACTGCCGAAGCCGTCGTTTAACCGGAATGAGTTCGGCGCGACGGCGGGCGGACCGGTGATCAAAAACAAGACCTTTTTCTTCGGTTCGTTTGAGGGCTTGCGGCAAAGGACATCGCGGACGAACGTATTGAGCGTGGGGACGGCGGCGATGCGGGGCGGCGATTTCTCGGGACTGGCGGCGATTCGCGATCCGCTCAGCGGCAATCCGTTTCCGAATAATGTGATTCCAACGAACCGGTTGAGCCCGCAGGCGCAGACGCTGGTGAGCAACGTTCCGTTACCGAATCAGGCGGGTTCGGTGGGTGCCAGCGGCCCGGCGAATAACTATGCGACGACCGTGGGCAACGTGATCGACGTGAACCGGTACAGCGCGAAGGGCGACCACAATTTCAATTCACGGAACACGGTGAGCGCCGTGCTGAGCTATTCGAAAGGGTCACCGTACTTTGTGGCTTTGGGTACGCCGGCGAACTACGGCAACTTCGGCGATGGCGGTTATACGACGAAGAGCGCGTCATTGGGTTACAACCGGACGATCAGCCCGGCGATTCTGAACGAGGCGCGGTATTCGTATTTCAACCATGCGAGCTTGCGGATTGGGCAGAACACGACGTTCGATCCGACGACGATATTCCCCACGCTGTATAGGCCCCTGCCGATTGGCGGATTGCCCAACGTTTCGATTGCCGGATTTCTGGGAATCGCCGATTCCGGCGGCAGTCCGCGGGCGCCGCAGATTACGCAGGAGTTGACCGACAATCTGTCGATTGTGCGCGGGTCGCACACGATGAAGATGGGAGCCGATATTGCGTTTGGGCGTGTTTCCACGAACCCGGGCGCGGGCGGCACGGCATTCGGATCTTTCACGTTTCAGCCGCGGTATACCGGCAACGCCTACGGCGACTTCATGCTGGGGCTGCCGACCAACACGGCGCGGGCGACGCCGAATATCAACAATCTGCTTTATAACACGCGCTATGGGCTGTACATCCAGGACGACTGGAAGGTGAATTCCAAGCTGACGTTGAACATCGGCTTGCGCTATACGCTGCAGACGCAGACGCAGGAGCGCGACGGTTCGTTTGCGAATTTCGACTTGGGAAAGGGCGTCTACGTCATCCGCACCGAGAACGGACAGTTGCCGCGTTTGGCGATTCCGCGGCTGCTGCAGGCGTATCCTCACGTGGAGTCGGAAAAGAACGGCTGGGGCAGCAATGTGATTCTGTCCGACCACAATAATTTCGGTCCGCGTTTTGGGTTCGCCTACCGGCCGTTTAATGACAACAAGACGGTGCTGCGCGGCGGTTACGGGGTTTTTTACAACATTATTCCGGTGTACATCGGGATCCGGCAGATCTCATTGACGAACTCGCCGTTCCTGTTGACGGAGACGTTTGAAGCGGGCGCGACGCCGACTTTGACGCTGGCGAACCCGTTCCCGGGTGCCGGCGCGCTTTCGGCGAACCCGAGCATTACGGCGGTGAATCGCGAGATCCGCAACACTTCGTCGCAGCAGTTTAACTTCACGGTGGAGCGGGAAATTGTGGCGAACATGGGGTTGCGCGTTTCCTATGTTGGCAATAAGGGCTCGCGCGTGCCGTGGTACAACTACAACCGCAACCTGCCGTTCAAGCAGGCGCCGGGGACGGTGCAATCGAACCGGCCATTTCAACCTTGGGCGGATATCATCACGCTCGATACGAACGGGAATTCCATTACGCACCAGATGCAGACGGAGTTGATCCGGCGCTTCTCGAAAGGCCTGTTTGTACAGGCGAGCTACACGTGGAACAAGACGCTGGACAACGTGCCGATCGTTGGCGGGCCGCAAGATCCATATAACGCTGCGGCGGACCGTAGCAACGGGGATTCCATCCGGCCGCATGTGGCCTACATTTCTGCGACCTACGATTTGCCGTTTTTGCGCTCGAACAAACTGTTGGGCGGTTGGCAACTGGCTGGCATCGGTCAGTTCCGCGCGGGGACGCCGTTTGGCGTCGGCTACAACGCGACGCAGGCGGGTTGGCTGGGCGGACGCGCGGATCTGGTTGGTTCTAATGTCTATCCCTCCGACAAGAACATCGAAGGGTGGTTTAATCCGACGGCCTTTGCCGTGCCGACGCCGTTCACGTTTGGCAATTCCGCGCGCAACATGCTGTTTGGGCCGGGGCAGAAG
Source organism: Bryobacteraceae bacterium (assembly GCA_046155405.1). Lineage (GTDB taxonomy): Bacteria > Acidobacteriota > Terriglobia > Bryobacterales > Bryobacteraceae. The sequence continues at coordinate 53,840 of JBJXFL010000173.1, forward strand.
ATCATCGACGTGAGCGTCTTGAAGGACTTCCGGTTCGGCGATAACCACTACGTGCAGTTCCGCGCCGAGGCGTTCAATATGCCCAACACGCCGAGTTTTGGCAATCCGTCGACGAACATTTCCGTACCGGCATCGGTGGGGAAGATTCGCGCCACGACGGTGGCCGCGCGTGCGGTGCAGTTCGGGTTGAAGTTCGTTTTTTAAGATGCCGGTGCGAGCGCTTGTTTGGGGCCATCGACTATTACGCGCGGCGGGGGATTTTCAGAAGCCGGACCCGCCGCCGTCAAAATACGCCTTGCACTTCGCCCACACAATAGCGCCCACCTTGCGGCCCATCTCGCGTCCGGCCAAGTCACCGTCTTCAAAGTGAATGCCGCCGTACCGCCGTGACATCCCCGCCTCATCCGCCGCTTCGGTGAACGTCCTCCATGCCAGCCTTACCGTTCTCCGGGGCGTTGAGCCGGGCTCAATACGCGACGAACCAGGCGCCAGAACGACGGAGTGCCGGAATCGGTCGCTGCCGGTGAACGATAGCAGGATTTCCGCGCTCGCGGCGCTGAACGTACTGTGGCCAGACACGTATTCCGGGAACGGTGGAGTAATGAAAGTCGCCGGTTGATATGGAAGCCAGTCTTTGCCGTCGATGATACGAGTTCCCTGGTTTGGCCCCGCCCACGCCAGGATCCGCCTATCCTTATGGAGAAATCGAATGGCGGTAATGGGGCGCGCATAATCGAAAACTCGTTTACAGTCCCATACTGCGATGCCGGCATCGAACAGGGCATTGTTCAGCGCGAAAAACAGCTTCACGTCTTGATCCAGCGTGTGCTCGTCACGGCGAGAGACTACCTGCGCAAACAGATTCCAATGGCCCGGCGGCGTTTCCGAACTCGGTCCGTCCGACCAGTACTCCGAAATCATCTTCTCTCGATCCGAAAGCCGAGCGTTCAGACGGCGGACGTCTCGGGCTTGTTGGCGATACGAGTCATGAGGCCAAGCCGCAGGCGCGGGCGGGCGAAGAGCGGCGGCATCCGTCAGCGCGAAGGGGATAACATGGCTCCAGTGAGCGGCGAGAAATGGCGGGACCACAAACGCCGTTCCATTGTAGATGGGAAACGGTTGCCACCGATTTGGATCGTTTACGGTATCCGGCGTGTTAATGGGCTGATACCCGGTGTAGTCGGAGTATGCTCCAGGGTTCAGATTCCCCAACTGGTTAGCGCCATCGTAATTGCGGTAGTCGAGCAGCGCGCGCGCCGCGGTGTTGCCGATACCGATGGGAGTTGTCACGTCCATCGACATGTCCATCGGGTTCTGACCAAGCGCCGCCATCTGGGAGTCGAACAACGGTGCCCGCTGAGTGGGGAATAGGTCCACCAACGCGCGGTAAGCGGCGAAGCTGATCGCGATTTTCTTGTTCGCCTCTGTGCGCTCGCCGGGCGGGCGGCGAAGCGATCCACCGGACCGCGTCGCCACCGCTATCGGATCGTAGGCCGCCCATGCGTCGTACATCGAGGCATGCAGGATACCGAGCGCGCGGGCGACCATCGGCGGACCCATACGCGTGTTTCGCACCGCCTGCAGCGCCGTGCTATTCCACTGCAGTACCAAGTTGTCGTCCGCCGCCGCGGCGAGCAGAGCGGTGGCTGATAGAAGGAAAAGTGGGCGGAAAAATGGCATGGTTTCTCCAGATCCAAATCAATATCGGCGCGGCCCGGGAACGACTATCCGGGCCGCGAACTGCCGGTGAATTACCTCTAGTTGGCCCTTCCCGGATCGACGGTGAAGCGGATGTTTGGACAACCGGTGATGTTTGTGCCGATGATTTCAGCCGAGAGTTCACCGCCAATTCCCGCCAAGGCGCCCAAATTTATCCCTCCCACCAAGGCCGTTTTGGTTACCTGACCCGCTGGAGCGTCAAAGCCTTCGCTTATCAGCGTTCTGCCGTCACCCATCATGTGGTACTGCGTGAAGAAGACTATGGGCGGGGTCTGTGCTTCCGCGGCACCCACAGCCGCAGTACCCCGGCATACCCAGGCGCCGATACTGCCGGGGTCGTTAGGATCGTTGTTCTGAGTGCCCGAAGGAAGCGTGCCGCCGGGGAATATCTTACCGTTCGTGATGAAGCCGTCACCCCGCACGACCTGCTCAAACGGGACATCGCGATTGTATTTGAACGTGCGGCAGTCGCAAGCTACATCCAACGTGATGGACTTCTTGTCGTTTTGGGCCACCACGATACCCGCCAAGCCCGCGGCGGCCAGACCGGCGCCGGCCAAGGAAATCACTATTCTTTTCATAAACCCTCCTTAGTTTTCTTAAGGAATGCAGCGGACCGAAGATTTTTCCGGTTCGTCATCCTTAGCTGGAGAGGAGCTTACGTTCACCGGCGCCGGAAGTCGTGATGCATCGATGAAAGATCCGTGATAGTTTGATTAAACTGAACGCAAGGGCGGCCAATAGCGGCATTCGGCAGGGAAATTGTATGGCAACCCCGGAACCACAGACCACTAGAGATAGGCCGCGCCGCCAATACTCGTTCGGCGATTTCACATTGGATTTGGAAGGCGGGTTTCTGCGCCGTGGCGCCGGGGAAGTCACGTTGCGCCCGAAGGCATTCGAGGTGCTGGCCTATCTGGTGGAGCATCACGGGCGGCTGGTGAGCAAGGACGGCCTGATCGAGGCCGTCTGGCGGGACGCGGCGATCACCGACAATTCGCTGGCGCAGTGTTTACTCGAAATCCGCCGGGCGCTGGCTGACGATTCGCAGATTCTGATCCGCACCGTTCCGCGGCGCGGTTATGTGTTTACGGCTCCGGTGACTTCGCCAGTGTTGGAATTCCCGAGTAAGGGAGGCGGCGCTCCGACCGATGCCCTCGCCGCGACAATTGATGAGGGAGACACTCGCGTACCGGAGATGGTCGCAGAGCCGGACACTCCCGAAGGCTTGCCGGTGCGTGTCGCGGCCGCATGCTTTTCGACAGCGATCGCGTCATTGATCGTCTTCGCCATCCTGGCGCCTCGGACCGGCTTCCTCAGCCGTATACGTGTGGAGACTTCCGACGCTCTGGAACGCGTAGCCCGTGATACGCTCGCCAACCTCGGCGTTCACGACCCAGTCAGGCATCATGTGTCCAGATTCGGCTACGATATCGAAGCCGTCCGCCGGCATTTCGACTCGGCGGCGATGTATTTTTGGTACCGCGCCAGTCCCTCTTGGATGATTCCATACGACTTAACCGGAGTAATGACGGCGGGGAACCCGCCCGTTGAATTGCCGGGGATGCTCACGACGAAATGGGACGGAACTGGACGCCTGCTTTATCTGAAGGCCGTGCCGTCCGATAGAGGTACGTCGGCGATGACCGCTCCTGAGCTGTGGACGCGCCTATTCACCGCCGCCGGGTTGCAACTGGGGCGATTTGAACCGGCTGAACCGGGCTGGATCCCAGGGCCGGCATGGGATGCAAGGGCTTCATGGACGGGGACATATCCGGATGCCAAACGCACCCCGATCCGCATAGAAGCGGCGGCGTGGCACGGACGGCCGGTTTACTTCGATGTTGTGCCGGGGTGGCGACATGGGGAGGGCGACCCACTGGTGGCCACGGCGCAGCGGACGGGCGCGTCCGAGGTGACGGCATTCGTCGTCCTGTTTGCGGCATCGGCGCTGCTGACGTGGCGCAACGTTCGTCTGGGACGGAGCGACCGGCGGGGAGGATTCCGTGTTGCGGCCTTCATTTTCCTTGCGACGTTCTTTGTATGGATGTGCAAGGCCAGCCATGTAGCGGACATCACGGAGTTCACATTGTTGGCGATGGGATTATCGTGGACTGGATTCCTCGCGGTTGGCTTCTGGACCCTATACATGGCGTTTGAGCCTTATGTCCGCCGGCGTTGGCCGCACGCGCTGGTCTCATGGACGCGAATCCTTTCCGGCAAGATCCGAGACCCGGTGGTGGGAGGGCATATTCTGATTGGTACTACCTTTGGAGCGGTGACTGGGGCGGTGGTTGCCATCGGCGTTTCAGTGGCCGACGTGTACGGTCTCTATCTGCCTTCTTATTGGATGTTGTCGGGAACCCGGGGCACGTTGGCATACGCGCTGGGGACCGCGGTTAACGCCGTCCCTAAGGCTCTGTTCGTTCTGTTTGTCACATTCTTATGCAAGGTGTTCTTTCGGAGGGAGTGGCCCGCGGTCATAGGGACGGCAGCGCTGGCATTCGTGTTTGAACCAGCGATAACATTGAGACCCGCGGCGGCCGGCATATTCTTCGTTCCCATAGCGGCTGGCTTCGTGTATCTGGTCCTGCGCAGCGGCCTGCTGTCCCTGGTGATCGCTATCTACGTTACGACCATCCTGCTCGCACTTCCCGTTTCATCGGATCTCTCCGTCCCCGCCACCCAAGCGTCGATTCTCATGCTGTGCGGTCTTGGGGCGCTGGCCTTGTTTGGCTTCCATTCAACATTAGCCGGTAGACGGCTTTTCAAGCTGGATTTGTAACCGCGCCGCGTACTGGCGGATCTGGAAAGCCCCGCGGCCTGGAAACCCTCGGCAGCGGAATGGCATCTAGCTATTGAACGGAGTGATAGATGCTATTGCGAGTTGTAACGTTGATAGGCGTCGCCTCGATCTGCGCGGCCGCCGATGTCGGCCGGGGTCTTGAGAAGTTTCGCGAGCGAAACTATGCCGCGGCCGAGCAGGAGATGCGGGCAGTGGTGGAAACGGAACCCGAGAATGTTGAGGCGCTTCGCGTTTTGGGTTTATCCCTCGTTCGCCAAGGGAAGAACGGGGAGGCGCTGCAAGTACTTGAAAAGGCTGCCAGCTCCGCGCCGGATTCTCCGGGCGCCAAGCTGGCTTTAGCCGCGGCATTGGCCGCTGAAAAGCAATACGACAAGGCGGACGAGATGGTGAGCGCCGCCGCCGCGCAACAGGGTGACCATGGTGAACTACCTTACTATCGGGGCATGTTGGCGGTATTGAAAAAACAGTACCGGGATGCGATTCCTTCCCTGGAGTCGGCGATTGAACAGGATCCGGAGAATGGCTACGCCTACTACTACGCGGGACTCGCGTACAGTAATTCCAAACGTCCGGACAAGATGGTCGGCGCTTTCAACAATTTCCTTCGTCTAGAGCCAAATGCGCCGGAGGCGGCGAAAGTGCGGTCTTTCCTAAAGGCCAGCCGCTAGGGGCGAAGAGGACTACTTGCGCATCAGAGTCATTCGCATCGCCGGCTTGACTATTGGAGGGCTGATTATAGCGGGCGTGGCGTTGCTGCATACGCCGCCGATGAAGCGGTTTGCCTTGGCTAATCTGCAAACGGCCCTGGCGGCGCAAGGCATTCGTCTGGAGGCTTCCGGGCTCGATTTTAATCTTTTCTCGCTGCGGGCAAGCTTGCGCGATATCGTCGTGCAACCGGAGCCCGCGCTTCCTCCGCTGGCGAAGCTCGATTCGATGGCGGTTAAGCTGTCGATATTGGACTTGGTACGTGGACGATTGGTGGTGTCAGGCGCCACTCTGAGGCGGCCGGAGGTGTGGATTGTAATCAATGCCGATGGGCTTTCGAACTTGCCGAAATCCAAGACGGATAGTGCCACGGGTGAAACGTTTGACTATCTAGTAGAGAGCCTGGTAGCGGCTGATGGCTCATTACAGATTGACGATAGGCGAGCCGGGTTGAAGATTACATTGCCGCGTTGGGATCTGCGTGTGGACGGGAATCGGTTGACGAACCGGCATCGGATTCAGTTGGATACCAAAGCCCCCGGATCGACGACTATCGCGGGCAAGTCATATCCGGTCGAATTTCTCGGAACCGTAATCGACGCCGGAACTAAGGATGCGCGGATCGAGAAATTGGCGCTTCGCACGGCGGGCGCGTCCTTGAGCGGAAATCTCGCGATTCTGGATTTCGACCAGTTAGGTTTGAAGGGGACGGTGCTTGTCGACGCGCAACCGGGGCAATTTATGACCGAAGCATCGGGCGATTTGCACGCGGAGTTGGCGATCTCTGGAACAGCGAAGGCGCCGATTGTCACTGGGCAGGTGAAGGCGCGGAATGCGGGCTGGCAGACGTATCGGGACATCAACCTTGAGGGTGATTTTGCTTACGACTCCCAAGCGGAAGCCGTTACGGCAAAAGGCCTATCGGTCTCCTCGCCATTCGCCAGTCTGAAAGGCGACGGGCGTGTTTCCGTGGTCGCGACAGGGGACAGTTCTTTTCAAGGAACCGTTCAACGGTTGGCGGTGAACCGCTTTGTTCCGGGTTTGGCCAGTTCGGCGAGCGGGACGGTCCAGGCGCAATGGAAAGGGCTCGATTTCGCGGGGGCGGGGGGAACGGCGGCCGTCCGGTTGAACGCCACTCGGAGGGCGGCGAAAGGCGTCTATCCGGTTACGGGCAATATTCGGGTTCAACGAGCGGCGGGCGATACGGTGGTGCGCGTGGATCGGGCCGCTCTGAGCGGACTGGAGGCCACCGGCACTATTCGGATGAACTCGCGCGATCGATTGTCCGGACAGCTTACTATTTCGACGGCAAATGTGGCCGCGCAACCGTATGCGGAATCGCCGGTCTCCGGGGGCGCAAAACTGAATTTGATTGTGAGCGGAACGGTTCAAAAGCCAGCGGCTAATTTCACTGTCGACGCGCCCAATCTGCGCGCCGAAACGATTACCGGAATTGCCGTATCGGCGGCGGGTAGCTTGAATGCGAATCGCGTAGACTTTGATCGGGCTACGGTCAATTTGGGCGGACAAAGCCTTACCGCGAGCGGGTGGGTTGGATTGAGCGGCGCTTCGGCGCCGCTAGCGATACAGGCGGAAGTTGCGAATGGCGGCATCCGCGAGTTGTTGGCCATATCGGGGAATGCGGAAACGCCGCTGGCGGGCGTGATCAATCTTCGCGCTAACATTAGCGGCACCATCGATCGCCCGCTAGGGGACGCCGCGATCGACATCACGGACGTCGAGGCGTACGGCGAGAGATTGGGGCGCGTGACCGCCACGGCGCGATTCGACCGAATTTCCGCCACTGTCCCCGATCTTTTAATAGAGAAGAGTCCAGACGAAAAGGTGAAAGGGCGGGGAACTTACGAATTCGAGACCCAACGCTTCACCGCCTCGCTCCAGAGCGATACTCTCAAGCTGACGAAAGGAACGGTCGCCATAAACGCCGAGGGCAGCGGCACTGTGCGGCAACCCGCGGTGACGGCGAACCTGAAGGGCGAGTTGAACGACGTCGGTCCGCTGCAAATCAAGGCCGAACTAAACGGCAAGAGTCTTCATGTGGAGGCGGAGGCGTCGAAGCAGAACTTGAAGGCCGATGCACGGGGAACTACGCTCGCTCCATACCCATTTACGCTGCGGATGGAGGCGCGGGAAACGGATCTGGCTTCACTTCCGGCCGGGATGCCGGAAGGCCTGGAGGGCAAGATAACCGCAACGGTGAATGCCACTGGCGAGGGTTCAAATTGGCGACGGTCGGAGGCGTCCATTCAGGCCGAACAGATTTCGCTATCGTTTGAGGGACAGCCGGTGCGTACGGACGGTCCTCTAACGGCGACGTTCAAAAATGGCGCTCTGGATTTACGGCCGGTCACTTTGGTGGGGCCGGGCACGCGCATCACAGCGGAAGGACAAGTGCCCGGTGAACTTCGGATCGATGGCGCCGTCAACATCGAAATCGCTCAGAAGGCGTTGCGGCCATCCGAAGCCGCCACCGGAGAATTGACGATATCAGGCACCGTGCAAAGCACTCGCCAAGCGGGGCGCTACAGTCTGGAGCCGCGGCTGACCATCGCGTTAACGAATGGATCGTACGTTAATCCTTCTATCTCTCCGGTCACCGGCGCTCAGTTACAAGCGCGCCTTGCGGACGGCAGTTTGCAATTAGGCTCGCTGGAAGCGATGTGGGCCAACGCAAAAATCTCGGGCAAGGGAGAACTTCCGCTCGGCCTGTTGTCCACTACATTGCCGATTGATTTCGCCAGGAAAGGCGGCCCGGCCAGCGCGGAGCTTTCGGTAAAAGGGCTGAATTTTGCGCAACTGAAAGGAGTTCCGGAAACCCTTGGCGGCCAGGTTTCCTTCACCGCCGCCGTGGACGCGGCCCGGCCGGAGTTGGACGCGCTGCGAGGAGAGGTGCGGTTTGAAGAGCTGCGAATGCAGGCCGGCAAGTTCAACCTGGCGCAGGAAGTCCCGTCCGTGCTGCGAGTCAACGCGGGTACTATTCAGGTCGAGCGGTTTACGCTAACCGGGCCGGAGTCGAAGGTGACGCTGGCGGGAACCGCGCAACTCACGGGCGCGCAGGCGTTGCAACTTCGGTTGGAATCGAATGTGGATCTTGCTTTGATGTCCGCCTTTACAACGGCTGTTCGCGCCCAAGGAGCCACGGCCGTATCGCTGAATGTCGGCGGGACGTTGAACGCTCCGGAAGCGACTGGATATCTCCAGGTCACGGACGCCGACGCCAGCGTGACCTCGCCCCGCTTACAAGCGGAGAAGGTGAATCTTCGTTTGGACCTGGCAAAGGACCGGGTGACGGTAAGCCGTTTAACGGGGACTTTGAATGGCGGCACGCTGCAGGGCGAGGGCGGCGTGTCCTTCCGCGGCGCGAAGATCGAAAGCGCCGATTTGCGGGTTTCCTCGACCGGCGTTTATCTCGACTTTCCGGCGAACCTGAAGTCGATGTCGAATGCGAATATCTTTCTACGCTCGGCGGGCGGCCGTTTTTTGCTGGGCGGGAATGTCGCGGTGGTCGACGGCAGTTACACGGAGCCGGTCAATTTGGACCAGGGCGTGCTGAACGCGCTGAATTCTTCGGGCACTCCGGAGGTGAGCGAAGAGCGATCCGCGCTATTGGACCGACTGGACTTCGGGATCGCCATCAAGACCGAGAATCCCGTTGTCGTCGACAACAACTTGGCCAAGGCGGAGCTCGAGATGGACGCGCGGCTAACCGGCACTTATTACCGGCCGGGATTGGTCGGGCGCGTGACGATCGATGAGGGCGGATCGCTGAACCTGAACGAACGAAAATACCTGGTTGACCGCGGTGTGTTGACGTTCACGGACGAGAACAGGATCGATCCGTCTTTCGACATTGTGGCGCGAACGCAAGCGTCCGGTTACGACGTGACGCTTACGGTTCAGGGTTCCGGTAAGGAGCGCGAGACAACGCTGACGTCGGACCCTCCGCTGCCGGAGCCGGACATAGCGGCGGTGCTGCTAACCGGTCGCACGTTGGATGAATTGAGCGGTCAGGAAATCGACGTCGCCAAGGAGCAGGTGCTGTCGTACCTGACCGGCCGGGTGGGCGGAACGCTGGGCCGCGGGATCGAACAGGCGACCGGCATTTCCCAGGTGCGCATCGAACCTAACCTTATCGCCAACGAGTCCGACCCCTCCGCGCGTTTGACCATCGGCCAGGACTTCACGCGCCAACTGAGCTTGATCTACTCCATGAATCTGACGGACTCCGGCGATCAGATTCTGGTGGGTCAATACGATCTATCGAAACGATTCCGGACGCGAGCGCTAAAACAGTCCGATAACACGTACCGCTTCGACTTTTCGCGAAAGCAGGAGTTCGGCGGCGTGAAGCCGGAGCCTTCCAGCACCGCCGAACGGGAGCAAAAGAAGGTAGGCGAGGTTCAATTCAGCGGCGAGCGAATATTCACGGATGAACAGTTGGCGAAATGGCTGGCGGCGCGCCGAGGCAAGACCTATGACTTTTTCAAGGTTCGGCGCGGCGTGGAACGAGTCACGAACAAGCACGCCGGCGAAGGGCATCTGGAGGCGCGAATTCGCCTGAACCGCACCAATCGAGACGGTCAGGTGGATCTCGATTTGAGCGTGGAAGCGGGACCCAAGGTCGATTTCGTCTATGAAGGGTTTCAGCCGTCCGGCGGGCTGCGGAAGAAAATCCGGGAGCAGTGGCTCAGCGGAGTTTTCGACGCTCAACGCGCGGACGACGCCGTATCGACTCTGCGGGAGGAACTGGCGCGGGAAGGCTATCTCGCAAACGAGATCGAATATACGATTAAGTCGCCCGAGCCGAACCGGAAGCAAGTGGTTTTCGATGTGCGGACCGGGGATAAGTTCGATTCCCCGAAGCTGGTATTTGCCGGCGCAAAGGACATCGAAGAGGCCGAACTTCGAAAGCTTCTGCGGGACCAGAAGCTTTCGCTGGCCGCGTTGTCACGGCCCGAGCCGGCGATTGATCTGATTGTCCGGTTCTACCGGGATCGCGGTTATCTGGACGCCAAGGTCGCAAAGCCGGAGATTGTCCTGAATGCGCCGGCAAGAACGGCAACGATCATTTATCCGATTGTGGAAGGGCCGCTCTATGAGGTGGGCCGCTTGACGTTCTCGGGAAATCAGGCGTACCGGCAAGACGAACTACTGCGGGCCGTCACGCTTGAAGCCGGTTACGACTATCTCCCGGAACTGCGCGAAGAGAGCCTGACCAATTTGCGCGAACTGTATGGCCGCCGCGGCTTTAACGATGTCGATCTGACTTACTCACTCGACCGGCGGGCCGACGGCAAGGTCGACGTGAATTTCAATATCGCCGAAGGACCCCAGAGTGTGGTGCGGGCTGTCACCGTGAATGGGAATGACGAAACGTCCTCCGGTTTGATTCGAAGTCAAATGGAACTGCGGCCGGGCGATCCATTGGATAGTCAAATTCTGAGCCGCTCCCGGCGGAACTTGTACTCGACCGGCGCCTATTCGCTGATCGACATTCAGCGGACCGCGCTCGATCCGGTGGATGGAAAAAAGGCCGTCGATTTAGGCGTGAATGTGCGGGAAATCCGCCCCTTCCAAGTGAACTATGGAGGCTATTTCGATACCGAGCGGGGACCGGGCGGAATCGTCGATTTCGCCAATCACAACTCACTGGGATCGGCCCGAGTGATTGGAGTTCGCGCCCGCTACGACGCCGATCTGCAAGAAGGCAGGCTGTATTTCACGCAGCCTTTGCTGCGTCGTTTTCCAGTGCGAACCACGGGCTCCACTTTTGTACGGAGAGAAGTGCGTGAGGGCTTTAACACCGACCGGCTTGGATTCTCCGTACTACAGGAAGCCCGTTTTGGAAAGGCATGGATTCTCAACTACGGCTACCGGCTGGAACGCACCCGTACTTATGACCGGGGTCCGGATCCGATCTTCGACGCCACATTGCGGGTAGCGCCGTTCACCGCATCGCTATCGCGCGATACCCGCGACGACCTGCTGGACGCCACTCGCGGGTCACTGCTTTCCCAGGCGGTTGAATACGCTCCGACGTTCAGTGGAAGCCAACTCAATTTTGCAAAGTACTTCGGTCAATACTTTCGTTACTTTTCGTTCGATAAGCCCCAACTGCTCCCATTGCAGAAAGGGGTTCGCAAGAGCCGGCTGATTTTCGCGACGGGCGTGCGAGTTGGCATGGCCGGCGGTTTGAACGGTCAAGATTTAATTCCTGGCCGGAGCGCCACCAACCGCGTGAGTTTGGGCGAGCGATTCTTCGCGGGCGGCGGTACTACCATACGCGGTTTCGCTCAAGACGGCGTGGGACCGAGAATTTTCGATGGCGTCTCGCCGGCGGGAGGTAACGCTCTCTTCATTCTGAATAACGAAATGCGATTCCCGATCGCCGGCATTTTCGATGGGGTGGCCTTCGTGGATGCCGGTAACGTATACGACCAGCTTGGGGACTTCCGGCCATGGTCCGTCAGGAAGGCCGGAGGGCTGGGAATTCGGATTAGAACACCCTATTTCCTTATCCGGTTTGATTACGGAATTAAGCTTGATCGCCGTCCGGGTGAACCGCTGGGACGGCCGTTCTTCAGTATTGGGCAGGCATTCTAACAGTCATAAAGACGCGCAAAACGGACTCGGTCGCGCGACTGGCCTTTGCGTTTTTAAGTGGCCCCCAAAATGCTCCCGGAACGATAGGAGAATCACATGTTACGACTAGGCCCGTTTTTGACGACCGCCATTATCGGCACTCTTGCGTTCGCGAATGCCCTTTGGGCCGAGCAAACGATTGAACTGAAAAACTCGAGGGGAGAGAGTGTCGGGACGGCAAAGATCGCGCCCGCGAGCGAAGGAGCGCCCGAGATGGGCGTGCGGTTCGATCTGGACCTTGTGAACATGCCGCCGGGTGAACATGCGGTTCACATTCATGCGACGGGCCGGTGCGAGGGCCCCAGCTTCGAATCGGCTGGGCCGCACTTTAATCCCGAGAAGAAGAGTCACGGGGAAAACAATTCACTAGGGCCACACGCCGGCGACCTGAAAAACATTACGGTTCGGACCGACGGAACGGCCAAAGAGACATTAACTGCGCCAAAAGTGGCCCTAAAAGCGGGAACCAACGCCCTTACGGCGAGTGGGGGCACAGCTTTGGTGATCCACGAGAAGGCCGACGACTATCGGTCCGACCCAGCCGGGAATGCCGGCGAGCGAATCGCTTGCGGCGTTATTAAGTAGCGTTTGCAATCCGTTAGGACTTCGACCTAAAGCGCCACCGCATTCCGCGATACGTACTCATCTACCGGGCTCTCATCCCGCGATACGTAATGAAACACTTCCGCGTAGCGCAGCCCGTGGCGCTTGCCGCGCACCCGGTCGCGCGACAGCGCAAAATACTTCGCGTACTGCCGGTTCGCCGTCTCGTCGTCGTTGCCTAACAGCGGCAGCCGCTTGCCCTGCGCCGCCAATCGCGCCCGCAGCTTGGCCCCATTGTTCCCCGCCGGCCCCTGCGTCACATTCGCGAGATTCGAGTGGACTTTGCCGTCGATATAGTCGCCGATGTCCACCACCCGGTTTACGATCTGCGGCCCGCGCGCAAAGTAGTAAGCGTCCTTCGGCCCATGCGGCGTCAGCCCCGCGCGGAAGTGTTCCGGGTAGTCCCATTCGCTGCCCGCCATCCAAAACGCCGATTCCACCGCCTTCGCGCCCACCGTGTGATCCGGGTTCCGCTCGTAAAGCGAGGACGGGTCGTAGACCATCACTGTGTCGACCTTCAACACACGGAACAGGAAAATCAGCCGTGCCCGTATTTCGACCAGCGGCCAAGCGTCCATGTTGTGGTTCGGATAGTTCAGAAAGATGGATTCCTTGCAGTTCAGCCGCTTGCCGACTTCAACCGTGTCCCGCTCGTTCTTCAAAACAATGTCGCCGATTGAAGGGCCGGTCCCCGCCATCGAGTCGTTCGACATCGTGATCAGATACCCGGTGTAGCCCTCCTCGATCAGCTTCAGCACCGTGCCGCCGGCGAAGATCGGAATATCGTCGCAATGCGGCTGGATGGCGGCCAGCACCTTCCCTTGGTGCGGCTTGCCCGTGGCCTTGCGCTCGATGATAACCGGCTCCTGATAGGACACGCCGCCGGTCCCGCCGGATTGATATTCACGGTCTATTTCAGGTTCCGGCGTCCCCTGCATGAGGCTCGCCGACAGGCTCGTTCCAAAGAAATTTCGACGCTGCATGCCTACAGTGTAAACTTACGGGTTCGTGCCAGAAAACGGTCCATTCCTTCTCTCCATCACCCTCGGCGCCATCGCGCTCTTGCTCTTCCTGATTCTCGCGGTGCGCTTGCACGCTTTCCTGGCGCCGCTCATCAGTTCCATGGCCTTCGGTCTCGGTGTAGGCATGGAGCCGCTGAAGGTCATCAGGTCCATTCAATTGGGCTTCGGGGAGGCGCTGGGTTTCATCGCCGTCGTCCTTGCATTGGGCGCTATGATCGGCCGCTTTCTCGAACACTCTTACTCTCCGGCATCCGCGCCGCGCCCAGCGAAAGCGTAAGCGCTATCGCATGAATGGAGAGGCTCTCCTCCGGTTTCCCGGCAACGACGCCGTCCCCTTCTCCCGCTCCTAAACAATACCTTCCGCCAGTTCACCGCGAGGCCCCGTCGAATGGCGTCCAGAGCACCGGGTGGCCAGAACCAGCCGGACCTTCATTTCAAACGGATCCGAGAGCGTTTCCGGCGCTCGTGGCCGGAAGCGCCCGTCGCCGGCACCGCATTGGATCTGTCGATGGCTTAAGCTGGCCGACGCCGGAGAACCTATGTCCTATGACCAGCCGCGGGGATGGGAAGCGCACGCGTAAGAACGGCCTCTCCTTAACTTGATACCCGCTAGCTTGATCCCCGCTGTTCGACGCCGACGCTTAAATACTCGAAAATCTCCCGCTCCCGTTGCTGCAACTCAAGAAGGACCGGTTGCGCGAGTAGCGAGTAATCGTGCGGCGAATGAACCTTACGCGCCTCCAGCAGTACCCTCTTGAGGTTGGCAACGGACTGCTGCGCCAGCAGCATTTGCTCGTCGGTAGCTATCAAGGCAACTCCAATTCCACAATACCGCGTTTTCGGAAACTTCTGGAAATCTGATAAGTTTCCAGCCACGTTCGCAGGATTTCGTCGCCAATGGAATCACGGGCCCAGAACACGTCCGCCTCGAATAGCAATTTGGCCCGAGTGGAGTTGAAAATGGCTTGGATTGGCGAGTCGACACGATCCGTCTCAAAATCTTCGTCCATGATGAGGAGAATGTCGAGATCCTTCGGCGACGCTTTCGCTGTAACGAAACTGCCCCAGATGAAAACGCGGCTCAACTTTCCGGTTCTGACGGCGAGCGCCACCAGGGCCTGCAATCGACCGAAGAGCCACATCCGCCTCAGTGTTGTCGTGCCGAATCGGGTCTGGGAACGTTGGCCAATCGGCTAAGTGAACTCCGGCCGGTTAGTCACCTTCGGATGTGAACTCGGGAAGCACGCTCACATGATACTGGAGGGTAGCGGATCGTAGACTGTTTGCCTGCGCTAACGGCCAACCCCAATGGAGACTCCATTTGACGATGCAGGCGGTCGATTCATGGTTCCGGCGTCCCCTGCATCGGGCCTGCCGACAGGCTCGTTCCAAAGAAGTTTCGACGCTGCATGCCTACAGTGTAAACTTACGGGTTCGTGCCAGAAAACGATCCCTTCCTCCTCTCCATCACCCTCGGCGCCATCGCGCTCTTGCTCTTCCTGATTCTCGCGGTGCGCTTGCACGCCTTCCTGGCGCTGCTCATCAGTTCCATGGCCCTCGGTCTCGGTGTAGGCATGGAGCCGCTGAAGGTCATCAGGTCCATTCAATTGGGCTTCGGTGAGGCGCTGGGTTTCATCGCCGTCGTCGTCGCATTGGGCGCCATGATCGGCCGCTTTCTCGAACACTCCGGGGGCGGGCGCGTGCTCGCCGATTGGCTGCTGACCAAGTTCGGGAAGGACAACGCAGTCTGGGCAGTACTGGTCTCCGCATTTCTGGTCGGACTGCCCATTTTCTTCGAAGTGGGTTTCATCATCATGGTGCCGCTGGCATGGAATCTGGCGCGGGAATCCAAGAAATCGCTGCTCTTTTATGGCCTACCGATGACAGCGGCGCTCACCGTGACCCACGCCATGGTTCCGCCGCACCCGGCGCCATCGGCGGCCGCGTCTCTGCTGGGCGCCGATCTCGGCCGAACCATCCTCTACGGGGCGCTGCTCTCGATTCCAATGGCCATTTCGGGCGGCATCATCTACGGCCGTTGGATCGCCAATCGGCTCTACATTCCGGTGCCGGAGATTGCCGCCCGCGTGAAGGAAGAAAAGTCGAACCTGCCACCGCCGAGTGTCGGACTGGTCGTCCTGATCCTGCTGCTTCCAGTGCTATTTATCTTCGCCTCCTCGATCGCCGACCTCGCCAAGTTGTCTTCGGGTGGCGCGCTCGGATTCCTGGGCCATCCGTTTTCGGCGTTGTTGATCACGGCGCTTATCGCGATGTACGCGTTCGGCGTCCGGCGCGGCCTCAATCGCGATCAACTGGGCAAGATGGCCACGGACTCGTTGATGCCCATCGGTACGCTGCTTGCGATCATGGGCGGCGGCGGCGCTTTCAAACAGGTCATCGTCGATTCCGGCGTCGGGCCGTACGCCGGCCAGCTACTCGCCTCCTCCGCCATATCGCCGCTCATTGTGGCCTACCTCGTGGCCGCCGGGATGCGCATGGCGCAAGGCTCGGCGACGGTGGCAATCATTACCGCAGCCGGTATTGTGGCGCCTCTCGTCAAGGGGATTCCGGGCTACACGCCGGAGATGATCGTGCTCGCGCTGTGCGCAGGCGGCACGATTCTCTCGCACGTCAACGACGCCGGGTTCTGGATCGTCAACGAATATTTCGGCATGACCGTTCCGCAAACGCTCCGCAGTTGGACGACGATGAAGGTCATCACCTCGTTCGTGGGCATCTCGTTTATTCTGTCGTTCCACGCGCTGTTTGGCTAAGCCGCGCGGCTCCGCACCACTTCCACCGAGCACTCGGCCTGCGCCGCGATGGCTTCCGAGACACTTCCCATCAGGAAGCGTTCAGCGCCGTGGCGGCCATGCGAGCCGACGAAGATCCAGTCGGCGCCCCAGTCCTTGGCGTCATGGAGAATCACGTTTTTGGCGCCATCGAGCAGCACCGAGATCGATTCGGAGACTATGAGGCCGCTGGGAGCGAGGATGGCCTCGGCCGTGGCTACGGCCTTCAGCGCGCGCGCCATGGCTTCCTCCCGGAGTTTTTGCACCTCGTCCGAATGAACGAATGGCGGTTCGAAGAGCGCGTGCATCGTGGGCAGAATCACTTCCACGACGCTCAGGATGCGGACTTCCGTTCGCGCGGGCCAGGGGCGTTCGGCGATGGCGCGAGCCGCTGCTTCGGCATAAACGGAGCCATCCGTGGCGAGCAGGATCTTTCGGGCTTCGTGGCGTTCTCCCATCCGGGCCCGCACGATGGCGACGGAACACGCCACATGCCGAATGGTGTGCGCCGCCACGTTGCCCAGGAAGAAGTGCGTAAGCGCCGACACGCGATGGGATCCGAGTATAATCAGATCCGGCTTCGTATCCTCGGCGCGCTCCCGAATCACAGTCTTCGGGTCGCCAGTGGCCATGTGGCTACGAGCCTGCAGTCCGCCATTGCCCAGCAGGGCCAAGGTCCGATCAACCAGTTCCGAGGAATGCCGATAGGCCGCTTCGAGCGTCTCCGACATCCCCCAGAGCGTGCCCTGCTCAACGACGGTCAGGACCTCGACCGACGTATCGTGCGGCCAGGGTCTCCCGGCCACTTCTTCAACGGCCAGCAAGCTGGCTGGGGTGTCATCGACGGCGAGTAGGATATTCATAGCAGCCTCCCCAGTGTAGATACTATAAACAGTCATGGGCATTTACGACGACCTGGGAGTGCGAACCATCATCAACGCCAAGGGGCCGTCCACGCGCGTCTCAGGCGGCTTCCTGGCGCCGGAAGTGACGGCCGCGATGGCGGAGGCGGCTACGCGGTGCGTCGATATGGCGGAACTGCAGGCCGGGGCGAGCCGCATCATTTCAGAGCATACGGGCGCGGAGGCGGGCATCGTGACGTCGGGCGCGGCCGCCGGCCTGCTGCTCGGAACGGCGGCTTGCGTGGCTGGGTTGGACCCTGGGCGAATGGCGCGTCTGCCGGACACGGCGGGCATGAAAAACGAAGTAATCATGGTCCGCAGCCAGCGCAATTTCTATGACCACGCCGTTCGCGCGAATGGCGTCCGGATTGTCGAGGTCGGCCTGCCGGATCGCGTGGCCGGCGCGGGCGTGCGCGATGCCGAGGGGTGGGAGATCGCCGACGCGATTGGCCCCGCGACAGCGGCCGTGGTTTACGTCGCGACGGGCAGCGCGCGCCCCGCGCTCGAAGAAGTGGTCCGGGTGGCGCACGGGCGGAACGTGCCGGTGCTGGTGGACGCGGCGGCGCAACTGCCACCGGCATCAAACTTAAAAAGGTTTATTACTTCCGGCGCGGACCTGGTGGCTTACAGCGGGGGAAAGGCGATCGGCGGGCCGCAGGGGTCGGGGATTCTGTGCGGACGGCGGGATCTGATCATGTCCGCGATTCTTCAGAATCTCGATTTGGATATCGAGTGGGCGCAGTGGACGCCGCCCGCTTCGCTGATCGATAAGGACCGGCTGGCGGGATTGCCTCCGCATGGCATTGGGCGTAGTTGCAAAGTCGGTAAAGAGACGATTGTGGGCCTGCTCGTGGCCTTGCGCCGGTTTGCGGCCGAAAGCGATGAGGTACGGCGGGCGGTGTACTTGGAGCGGGTGGAGAAACTGGCGTCCGGATTGTCGCGCATGCGGAACGCCAGTGTTTCGGTGCGCGACGGCATGACGCCGAAGTTGGCGCTGATTATCGACCCCGGATTTTCGAAGACGGCGATGGAGATCTGCATTGCGCTGCAGAATGGCCAGCCGTCGATTCATGTCGATCCGTCGCAGGCGGCGGGCGGCATCCTGGTTATCAACCCCAGTTGCCTCGCGGACTCGGATCTGGCTCCGCTCGCGCAACGGTTACGCGAAGCTCTTGGCTGACGAAAGGAGACGTAAGATGTACCGCTTGTTATTCATAATTCTGTTTTGCGCGGTCGCCGACGCGGCCGCCAACTGCGAAGGACTGGCTAAATTGACTCTCTCCGCGACGCGGATCACGGAGGCGGCGACTGTGCCCGCGGGCGACTACAAGACCTTCAAGAACATGCCCGCATTCTGCCGCGTGGCGGGCGTAATCGCGCCATCGTCCGATTCCGAAATCAAATTCGAAGCCTGGATGCCAGCCGCCGGATGGAATAACAAGTTTCTGGGAATTGGCAACGGCGGCTTCGCCGGGTCGATCAGTTTTGGCGGACTCGCGGAAGCCATTCACAACGGCTACGCGACGGCGTCGACCGACACGGGGCACGCGGGCGGCGGCCAGGACGCAAGTTGGGCGCTAAACCATCCGGAGAAAATCATCGACTTCGGCCACCGCGCCATTCATCTGATGACCGTTCAGGGCAAGGCGATTACGACGGCGTTCTACGGCGCCGCGCCGAAGCGCTCGTACTTTAGTTCGTGTTCGAACGGCGGCCGCCAGGCGCTGATGGAGGCGCAGCGATACCCGGAAGATTACGACGGCATCGTCGCCGGCGCGCCCGCCAATGACTGGGTGCACCTGATGACCAACGCGGCCAAGAATACCGCGGCGACGCTGCGCGATCCGGCCGCGTATATTCCAGCGGAGAAGTTGCCGGCCATTCAAGCGGCGGCGTTGGCGGCATGCGACCTTAAGGATGCGGTGGCCGATAGCGTAGTTGAAAATCCGAGCCAGTGCCGCCCCGATCCGGCGGCGCTACTGTGCAAGGGTGAAGACGCGAAGACCTGCCTTACGGCGTCTCAGGTGGCCGCGCTGAACGAGCTTTATGGCGGTTTGCGGGACGCCAACGGGAAGCGAGTTTATCCCGGTTATGCGCTCTCGGGCGAGGCGGAGAACGGCGGCTGGGGCGCGTGGATTACCGGGCCGGCTCCGGAGAAAAGCGCGCTGTTTGCGTTCAGCACCAACTTCTTTAAGTACATGGTTCACAGCGATCCGGCGTGGGATTACAAGACGTTTCGCGTCGAGCGGGATCTGCCGGCCGCGCGGAAATTGGCGGTGCATCTGAGTGCCACCGACCCCAACTTGAAAGCGTTTCACGCTCGAGGCGGGAAGCTGATTCTCTACCACGGGTGGTGCGACGCGGCCATTCCTGGGCAGGCCGTGATCGATTACTATGACGCGGTGGTGAAGAAGGTGGGCGCGGAGACCGCGAGCGAGTTTGTGCGGCTCTTCATGGCGCCGGGGATGCAGCATTGCGGCGCCGGCGCGGGGCCGAACAACTTTGGACAAGGCGGCGCGCCGAAGGGCGAAGCCGCTTCGAATATTGGCGCCGCTCTGGAACGGTGGGTGGAGCAAGGCATAGCGCCGGAGCGGATAGTGGCGGCGCGGACCGGACGGACCAGGCCGCTGTGCGCGTACCCGCAAACGGCGCGCTACAAGGGCACGGGATCCACCGATGAGGCGGCCAACTTCGAATGCGTCCGCTAAATCAAGTATCATCAGTGCCTATGAAAACTCTGTACCTGACCGCTCTCGTCCTCGGGCTTTCCTCCCTCGGACTTGCCGAGACCGCCGATGAAGCCGCCGTGCGCATGGCCCATGAAAACTTCGTGAAGGCCGCGAAGGCCGGCGATGGCGCCGCGCTTGAAAAGATCTTCGCCGATGGCTTGCAGTACAGCCACTCGAACACGAAGCTGGAAACGAAACAGGAAGCGATTGCCGCGCTGGTTAAATCGAAGGGCAACTTCGAAGTCCACTCGCAGACCATCCATGTGTACGGGAAGACTGCCACCATTCGCGCCAAGGTCACCGCGCACGGCGCGACTGGCGACATCCCACTGACAATTCTGCAGGTGTGGCAAAAGAACGGCAAGGACTGGCAGATGGTGGAACGCCAGACCACGCGCATTCCCGCGCCGTAGCCATGTTGTTCTTACTGGCCCAGGCGCTCTTCGCCGCGACGCCGTTCACGCCGGAACACAGCTTCACTTCCGGCGTGGAAGGCCCGGCGACGGATCGGGCGGGCAACGTGTACGCGGTGAGCTATGCGCGGACGGACACCATCGGCCGCATCACGCCCGAAGGCAAGGGTGAGGTTTGGGTGACGATGCCGGCGGGTAGCTTGGGGAACGGCATCCGGTTTACGCCGGACGGGCGAATGTTTGTCGCCGACTATAAGGGGCACAACATTCTGAAGATCGATCCGGTTTCCCGGAAAATCAGTGTCTTCGCGCATGAGCCGAAGATGAACCAGCCGAACGATATCGCGCTCGGGCCGGATGGAACGTTGTGGGCATCGGACCCGGCGTGGAAAGAAGGGACAGGGCAGGTGTGGCGGATTGATCGTGACGCGAAGGTGACGCGCGTCGCCTCCGGGATGAGCACGACGAATGGGATCGAGGTGAGTCCGAACGGGAAGTATCTATACGTGAACGAATCGGGCTCGCGGAAGGTGTGGCGGTTCCGAATTACTCGCGACCGTTCGTTGGCGGAAAAGAAACTGCTGATCGAATTCCCGGACTTTGGCATGGATGGGATGCGGGCGGATGTGAAGGGGAATCTATATATCACTCGTCACGGGAAGGGTGTGGTGGCGATCGTCTCGCCGCGCGGGAAGGTTCTGCGTGAAGTCGACGTATTAGGGAAAAGTCCAACGAACATCACGTTTGGCGGGCCGGATGGGAAGACCTGCTATGTGACGGAAGTGGAGAAGGGCCGGCTGGTGCAGTTTCGGTCGCAGTGGGCGGGACGGGATGAATCGTGACGAGTTGCTCGCTTTCATGCGTAAGGAACGCTATGCGGTGCAGGCGTCGGTATCCGCGAACGGCGCCCCACAGGCCTCCATCGTCGGTATCGTCGTCAGCGACCAATTCGAAGTTTTCTTCGACACGCTGAGCGCTTCCCGCAAATCGGCTAACCTTCTCCGAAATCCTGGTGCTGCATTGGTGATAGGCCCCGCGGACGCCAACGCCGACCGCACAGTGCAGCTTGAAGGCATTGCCGACGAGCCCTCCGGCTCGGATCTGGAAAGGCTTTTGGAACTCTACTTCGCTCGATTCCCCGACGGTAAAGACCGTCAAAGCTGGCCGGGGATAATCTATCTGCGGGTGAGGCCGACGTGGATCCGCTACAGCAGCTTCGCCGTGAATCCGCCGGAGATCCTTGAGTTCGGAGTTGAGGATCTTAAGTGAATAGCAGGGACGCCGATTGGTCGAAGTGAGGGCGGCCGCAAAAACGTTAGCCTTAAAGCATGAGCAGGCAGACAGTCGACCTTCTCGAGACATTTGAGGCGCTCCCGGAAGATGAAAAGCGAGTCTTCACCGTGGTGTTCTTGCGGCGAGCGGCCTCGTACGATTCCGGTCCGTTGGAGGACGACGAGATTGCCCGCGCGGCGGATAATATCTTTGCAATGCTTGATGCCGAAGAAAGCGCTCGAAGCCGGATCGAATGACGCCCGTTCGAGGCGAGGTCTGGCTCTTTGATCTTGGAATGGCAGCGAAGGTCCGGCCCGTCTTGATCGTAAGCGGTAGATTCGACGATCAGGACAGAGCTCTCGTTACTGTCATCCCGCACACCACGAGCCTTCGTGGCTCCCGGCAGGAAATTGCCGTGCATGTTCCATTCCTAAACCCTTGAGCCTTCTTGGTGCAGGCGGTGGCAACCTCTGCCGCCGTCAAAGTTAGGCGCCCTCAAGGGCAACGACTTCGAACTTGTTTTCTTCGATGGCTTGGCCGCGAGTAACCCTCACTCCGGCGTAACATTCCAACGCCGGATCACCCGAGTCCTGCGCTCGTAGCCCAGCACGCTGACGCTCGCCGTATCGAGAGCCAGCAAACGCCCCGTCAACGGCGGTAAGCCGATCCAGCAAGCGGCCAGTATGCGAAGGATATGCCCATGGGCAAAGAGGCCGACGCTGCCGTCAGCCGACGCGACCGCGCGGTCGATCACCCGCCGGGCGCGGCCGGCCACATCTTCGAGTGATTCGCCGTTCACGATCGGCGACAGCCAGACCGACCAGTCCGGCGTCTCCTGCCGGATCTCCAGCGTCGTCCGGCCCTCGTAGACGCCGTAGTCCCACTCGCGAAGGTCGTCGTCGATTTCGGCGCAATCGCCGAAGCCGGCCAGCCGGCAGGTTTCCCGTGCCCGGTCGAGCGGACTGGTCCACACGGACAGCTTGCGACCCTGCAAAGTCCGTCCGATGGCTTCGGCCCGAAGACGGCCCTCTGCGGTAAGCGGGGCGTCGGTCCGGCCGGTGTGGCGGCCTGTCCGCGACCATTCGGTTTCGCCATGACGAATGAGATAAATCTGCTTCTCCAAATGCTCCATTCATTCACCGTAGCGCGTCAGAGCACGCGGTTTGTCTCGGCGAACACGCAGGCTTTGATATCCCCTGCCGCCATTTGGCTACGGTATCATGGCGGGGCAGTCATGGAAGACTTCTCCCGGCGCGGGTTCTTACAGGCCTCCGCGGCCATTCAGGCGGCTCCCCTCGCGCGGCCGAATGTGTTGGTCATCATGTTCGACCAGTGGCGTTACGATTGCCTGGGCGCGAATGGTAATGCGCTAATCAAGACGCCGAATCTGGATAAGCTGGGCGCGCGGTCGGCAAACTTCACGCATACCTTTGTGCAGGCGCCGGTGTGCGTGCGCGGCGAATTGTACGACCTTTAAAACGATCCCGGGGAGTGGCACAACCTGTATGCCGACGCCGCGCATAACCGGGCGGCGGGGGAAGCTCAAAGGGGCGCTACTCGATTGGCTGGCGACCGAGGATGAGACGGATCAAATCGCGCAGCGCCGGGAAATCTAGAATGGTAGCCAAAGGCCCCTTCGATTTCGATACACTCAAGACGTATTAAAAATGCTGCATCCAAATCTACGGAAGTTTTCGACGTTCTGCATTGCGACCGTAATGTTCGCCGCGGCGGAGGTTTCCGACGTCGCCCCGCTGGGATCTTACACGGCCGTCGAGCGCCGCCACTGGGCATTCCAACCGCGAAAGGCCGTGACGCCACCGGCATTTGCAGACGCGGCGGCGAAGACGTGGATTCGTACGCCGATCGACGCTTTTGTGCTGACCGGGCTGCGGAAGGCGGAGTTGACGCCGGCGCCGGAAGCCGACCGCGCGACGCTGATTCGACGGGTCACTTACAACCTGCACGGACTGCCTCCGACGCCGGAGGAAATTGCCGCTTTCGTGAACGACAAGGCGCCGAACGCTTATGAACGGTTGGTGGACCGCCTGCTGGCGTCACCCAAGTATGGCGAGCAATGGGCCCGGCACTGGCTCGACGTTGTGCGATTCGCCGAGTCCGATGGGTATGAATACGACACGCACCGGCCCGATGCCTACCGGTTCCGCGACTACGTGATTGCGAGCCTGAATGAAGACAAGCCGTACGACGTATTTTTGAAGGAACAGCTTGCGGGCGATGAGATGGACCCCAAGAACGATACGCTGCTCGTCGCCAGCGGATTCAACCGGCTTGGCCCGCTCCGTAAGAACCAGGGGAACCAGGACGTGGCCAGTTCGCGCACCGAAGTTTTGACGGAGATGGCGAACATTGTGGGTGCCGGATTTCTTGGGATGACAATGGGCTGCGCGCGCTGCCACGATCATAAGTTCGATCCCATCCGCCAATCGGACTACTACCGGCTGCAGGGCTATTTTGCCCAGACGAAGGAAAATGACGTCGTTGTCGCGACGCCGGAACAGCAGGCAAAGCACAAGGCTGTCATGGAGCCGCTGGAAAGCGAAATGCGCAAGCTCCGGTCCTCCATGCGGCGCGCGTCGGAGGAAGACAAAGGCAAGATTCTGGTGCGGCTGGAGGAAATCGATGGGCAGATCCCGCCGCCATTGACGGCGATGTATGCCGTGAAGAGCGACCCGAATGCGATGACGCAGATTCACATGTTAGATCGCGGAGACTACCGGAACAAGGGGCCGAAAGTAGGCATGCGGCCGCCGGGAGTGCTGCTGCCGGAGTCGACTGCGGAACTGGCATTGAATACCGAGAAACCGCGGTTGCGACTGGCGGAATGGATCACGGAGCCAACGAATCCGCTGACGTCGCGCGTGATGGCGAATCGGATTTGGGGATTTCATTTCGGGCGCCCGATCGTTTCGACGCCGAACGATTTTGGCAAGATGGGCACGCGGCCGACGCATCCGGAACTGCTGGATTGGCTGGCGAACGAATATGTGAAGAACGGCTGGAAAATGAAGCCGCTGCACCGGATGATTCTGCTTTCGAGCGCCTACCGGCAGGCGAGCCAATCGCCCATAGAGAAGACTTTCGCGACGAAGGATCCGGAGAATAAACTGCTCTGGAAAGCCAATCGGCGGCGGTTGGAAGCCGAGGAAATTCGCGATACTATGCTGGTAATATCTGGGCGGCTGAATCCGAAAGCCGGCGGGCCCAGCGTGATGGTTTCCATTGACCCGGAGTTAATCAAGGATTTGAAGCGGCCCCAGTATTGGGTGACCACGCGGGATCGTTCGGAGCATGACCGGCGGACGATTTACATGATCTACAAACGAAATTTGATCTTGCCGTTTATGCAGGTTTTCGATTCGCCGGATACGCTGCTGTCGTGCGCAAGGCGGGAACAATCGACGCATGCGCCACAGGCGTTGGAGCTGTTGAACGGGACCGTGTCGAATGATTTGGCGGTGGCGCTGGCAAAGCGGTTGCAGGGGACGGTGCGGGAGCGGGTGGATTACGCCTGGCGGTTGGCGTCGGGACGACCGCCAAATGAGCGCGAGCGAGTGATTTCCATGAAGTATCTGGACGACCCGGACCCGGCGGCGGCTACGGAATTTGCTCTCTCACTCTTCAATTCAAACGCTTTTCTTTACGTGAACTAACATGCTTGAACACATACGCTACGCACGAAATCGCCGTGAGTTTCTGACGGACTGTTTTTGCGGGTTCGGGGCGATGGGATTTGGCTCGCTAATGGCCGCGGAGGCTGCCCGGAACCCGCTGGCGCCCAAGCCCCCGCACTTCCCGGCCAAGGCGAAGGCGATGATCTTTTTGTTCCAGGCGGGCGGGCCTTCGCACCTGGAAACGTTCGACCCAAAGCCGCTTTTGAACAAACTCCATGGGGAGAAGCGCCCGGATACCTTTGGGAAAGTGGAATATCAAAACGTCAACGCGAACTCGCGGATTCTGGGGACGAAGCGAACCTTCGCGCGGCATGGAAAATCGGGATTGGAAGTCTCCGATTTGCTGCCCCATCAGGCGCAAATTGCGGACGACCTTTGTGTCATCCGCTCGATGCATGGGGACATGGTGGTGCACTCGGCGGCGCAGTATCAGTTGATGTCCGGACGCGTGATACCGGGCTTTCCGTCGATGGGCAGTTGGGTGACATATGGACTCGGAACCGTGTCGGATTCGCTGCCGGCCTATGTAGTAATGCCGGACCCGAATGGCGCGCCGGAGGCCGGGCAGCCGATGTATACGAACGGCTTTCTGCCGGCCGTGTATCAGCCGGCGATGTTCCGGGCGGGAAAGCGGCCGGTGCTGAATTTGGAACTGCCGAAGGGCATCACAATGGATCGCCGGAGAAAGACCATTGACTTGATCCGCCAGTTGAATGAAGCGAATGCGCTGGCCGAAGATCCCGAGTTCTCCGCGCGCGTTTCGGCCTACGATACAGCCTTCAAGATGCAGACGGAAGCGCCCGGAATTTTCGATGTTTCGAACGAGCCGCAGGAGACGCTGGATATGTACGGCGTCGGCAAGCCGGACACGGACGACTACGGGCGGCGGTGTTTGCTGGCTCGCAGATTGATCGAGAAGGGCGTGCGGTTTGTGTGCGTGGTCGCGGGCGGCGGAGGCGCGGAAACGGAGTGGGACGCGCATAGCGACATCGAGAAGAATCATGCGCGGATGGCGAGATTAACGGATCAGCCGACGGCCGCGCTCGTAAAGGACTTGAAGAGGCGCGGCCTATTAGACGAGACGATTGTTCTGTGGGGCGGAGAGTTCGGGCGGTCGCCGGAATCGGAGCGCGGATCCGGGCGCGATCATCACAACACCGGCTTCACCATGTGGGCGGCGGGCGGCGGATTCAAGGGCGGAATGGCGTACGGCGCCACCGACGATATCGGATTGAAGGCCACCGTGAACCCGGTGCATTTCCGGGATTTGCACGCAACGCTCATCAATCAGTTGGGTTTGCAGCAGGACTCGCTTAGCTACCTGCACCAGGGGCGGCGGGAGCGGTTGACGGAAGTGCATGGCACTGTCTTAAAGGATCTCTTGGGTTAGCCGCATGATGAGACTCAGTTGTCTTTCGCTTAGCTATCAGAACCAGTTCAGAGCGGGAAAGATGGACTTGCCAAAGTTCATCACGACGGCGCGAGGATTGGGGTTTGACGGGGTGGACCTGCATATGCAGCACCTTAAGAGCTTCGACCGGATCTACTTGAAGCAGTTGCGGCGGATGTGTCTGGACAACGGCATGTCGGTGCCCAGTTTCCCGGTGTCGACGGAGTTTGGAATGTACCCGGAACGGGTGAACGCGGAGATTGAAAAGTGCCGCGTGGGGATGGAGACGGGGCTATTTCTCGGCGCGCCATTGGCTCGCGTCTTCGTTGGCTCGACGCCGGCCGGTGGGAATGCGGACGAGGCGTTTAAGCGCGGCGTGGATGCATTGCGGCGGTGCGCCGTGATTGGAGAGGACATTGGGATGGTGGTCGCGCTGCAGAATCATAGCGGGCTGACCAGCACGGGCGACGACATGCTTCGCTTTCATAAAGCGGTCGATCATCCGAACTTCGCGCTGGTGCTCGATACGGGGCATTTTACGGGCCGTGGCGGGCCGCGTGGGCCGAAGATTGAAGGACACACCTACGACAACTACTACCGGTCCTTGGAGCAGGTCGCGCCACTCGCTCCCTTCGTCCGCGTCAAGTTATATGAGGTGAACGAGCAGGGCGTGGAGAAGTTTATCGACTACAAGCGCGTGTTCGATATCTTGCGCGGCGTTCACTACAATGGGTTCTGCAGTATGGTGTACGAGGGGACCGAGGATGAATTGACGGCGATTCCGCGGGGCACGCGTTTCCTGCGGAAAATGGTGCGCGGCGACTAATGAACGATCCAATCGCCGAATACCAGCAATGGAAGAAGCAGGGCGGGGATCTGCGCGCGAAAGCGAAACAGGCCATCGAAGCGCGGTTTCGCGAGTTACTGACGGAGGCGGTGCATTTGGCCGAGGAGTATCGCGCCGATTTCGGCGTGGCGCTGGCGCCGCCGGCGGCGGTAACGTCGTTTAAGTTCAAAGCCGGGGCGAAGAAGACTGTTAAGAAAGCTGTCCCGAAACCGGAGCCCGTCAAGGTCGCCGACCCGAAAGTGGTGGCGCTGGAGCGTCAGCTTGCGGCGGCGCGTAAGAAGGTCGACGCCGCTAAGGCGAAGGGCGCGGCGACAAAGAATCTGGAGGATCGCGTTTACGAGTTGGAAGACGATTTGCGTCTGGCGACGCAATCGGTATAGGTGAGTATGCCTCGGATTTTGTTGCTACTGCTAGGCGCGGCCGCGGCGGCGCAAGAGATTCCCGCGATCTATGGGAAGTACTGCGCGGCCTGTCATGCCGATAGCGCGACGGGCACGGATCGCGGGCCGGGGTTGATCGATACGCGCTCGTTGCGATCTCGTTCGGAGTCGCAGATTCGGGGCGTTATCCGTAACGGGACGCGCGGCGGGATGCCGGGTTTTCCATTGGCGGACGCAGAGTTGGACACTTTGGCGCGAGCGGTGCGCTCCTGGAACGCCTCGGCGTTCGATGCGCATCCGGCGGGGGATGCCGCCGCGGGAAAGGCGTTGTTTGAGAGGCAGTGTTTGACGTGCCATATGGCCCAGGGGCGTGGGTCCTCGAATGGCCCCGACTTGTCGTCCATCGGCCGCGAATTGACGGTTCGGGAATTGGAGCGGACGCTTTTGGATCCGAACTCACGGAAAGGAAAGCGTAGCGGCGCAGCTTGTCCGGGCTGGGCGTTTTGCCCGGATGATCCGTGGGCGGTGGTGACTGTACAGATGAAAAAGGGCGCCGGTTTGCGCGGGTTTGCGCGCAGCCGCGGGCCGCATGATTTGCAATTGCAGACTTTCGATGGGCGGATGCATTTATTGACCGAGACCGATTATGCGGCGATTACTCCCGAGCCGAATTCATACATGCCGGCGTTCAAGGGGACGGACGCTGAGCGGAAGAATTTAGTTTCCTATTTAGGTACGCTGGGTGGCGTTCCGATAGGACCATCGCCGGGTTTGGAAGGCGGCCGGGTTGCGGCGGCGAAGGAGGGCGAATGGCCCAGTTACCACGGCTTGCCGAGCGGGAATCGGCATAGTCCATTGGCGCAGATCAATACGGCGAATGTGGTTCGTTTGCAGCCGGCCTGGAGTTATTCGCTGCCCCATCCGAACTTGCAGACGACGCCGCTGGTGGCCGATGGCGTCATGTACGTAACGGCGCCGAACCAAGTCTGCGCGCTGGATAGCGGCACGGGACGGGAGATCTGGTGCTGGGTTCGTTCGCGCGGCGATGCGAGGAAGATCTCGGGCGATGCGGCCAAGGGCGCGCAACGTGGAGCGGCGTTGCGGGGCGACCGTGTTTTCTTCGCCACCGATGACGCGCATCTGGTTGCCTTGAACCGGTTGACCGGCGCGCTGGTGTGGCAGGTCTACACGCCCGTTGGCGATATCGGCGCTTATGGGTCCACGGCGGCGCCATTGGTGGTCGGAGATCTTGTAGTGACTGGCGTCGCCGGTGGAGATGCGCCCTTATTGGGATTCATTGTGGCGTACAAGGCCGCGACCGGCGAGGAGGTTTGGCGGTTCCGCACCATTCCGCGGCGCGGCGAACCGGGCGCGGAAACGTGGGGCGGGAAGGCCATTGAATTTGGCGGCGGAGCGACTTGGTTGACGGGTTCGTACGATCCGCAAAGCGGCACGCTCTTTTGGCCGACCGGGAATCCCTATCCGGATACCGATGGGACCGACCGAGGCGGGGACAACCTATACACAAATTGCGTGTTGGCGCTGGATGCCAAGACGGGCAAATTGAAATGGCATTTCCAGTTCACGCCGCACGACCTGTGGGATTGGGACGCCACGGAGCCGCTCGTGTTAGTGGATGCTAACTTCAAGGGCCGTCCTCGCAAGTTGCTGCTGCAGGCGAACCGGAACGGCTACTTCTACGCGCTGGATCGAACGACTGGCGAATTCCTGTTGGGGACGCCATTCGTCAAACGGCTCACGTGGTCGACCGGACTGGACGCGAAGGGACGGCCGATGGTGAATCCGGCGAGCAAACCGACGGCGGGCGGTACCAAGGTCTGTCCGGCGGTGCGCGGTGCGACCAACTGGTATTCCACGGCGTATAGTCCGGCGACGAAGCTGTTCTATGTGATGGCGGTCGAAGACTGCAATTTGTATCGCGCGTCGGGGAACTGGTTTGTTCCGTACAGCGATCCGGCGAGTCCGCCGGAGAAAGTACTGCGCGCATTGGATATTGAAACGGGGAAAATCGTCTGGGAGGTACCCCAGATTGGCGCGCCGGAGGCGAACTATTCGGGCGTGCTGTCGACGGCGGGCGGCCTGTTATTCTACGGCGAGTCCGGCGGGACGTTCGCCGCGGCGGACGCGAAGACCGGGAAAACCCTGTGGCATTTCCCAACCGGGCAGGCCTGGAAGGCGTCGCCGATGACGTATACGATGAGGGGCAGGCAGTATGTGGCGATCGCGGCGGGCGGCAATATTCTGGCGTTCGCGCTGCCCTAACGGGAGCCGCTTGCACTTTGCCGCAAAGAGGTAGAGTATCGTTGGGGAGGATTTCCAATGAAAGTTCTCGTTCTCTTTGTGCTTTCCGTGGCGTTGATGGCGCAGAGCAAGTCGCCGCGGCTGGCGACCGTAACGCCGGACACGGGCAAAGCGGATGTGGAGTACGCGGCGGCAGGAGAGAATCTAGGCAAAGACGCGGTCAAGGAACTTTACTTGACCAACGGCAAGGACGACCTCAAAATGCAAGTGATGGAGCAGACCAATGAGGCGATCAAATTTAAGGTGCCGGGCAATACCAAGCCAGGCCGTTACAGCCTGATGATACTGACGGCGGATGGCAAGCAGTTCATCGAGCAACCGGTGAAGCTAACGATCGAATAGTGGCGCAACCGCATCCATTGGAGTCGCTGATTACGGCCGCCCGCGAAAGTTCGCCGCGGTTGGGCGAGTTGCTTGCCGGCGGACTGCCCGGATTGGCGGGACGGGATGGGGCGGCGGTGTGGGGCCAGGATTTTCTGTTCGCCGTGCAATCGGAGGCGCCCGCTTCCGTATCGATAGACCATGGCCCGCCGCTCGCGATGCGCGCGGTGCCGGGCACACCGTATTGGCACCTGTTGCGGACGCTGCGGCTGGGGACAACGCACCACTATGCGTACTCGGCGGGCGGGAAGCCGCTGGGATCTTACGATGTCGCGGGGTACAACCCGGATTCGTACCCGCGCGCGGACGTTGCGCGGGGAGTTCTGTCAAGCAAGAAGACGCTGCGGAGCCGCATATATAATAGGTTGGCTTCGAATTTCTGGGTGTACGCCAACGCCGGCGTGGACTTGAAGAATGGCGCGCCGTTGATGATATGGCAGGACGGGGAGACGCTGGTTGGCAACGCGGACATGCTGCGATTGCGGATGCAAACCGTGACGGACAATCTGGTGGCGAAGAAGTTGGTTCCGCCGATGGCGCATGTGCTGATTTCGCCGGGCGAAGGCCGAATGCGGAGTATACAATACGATACGGTATCGGAACGTTATAGTCGATATCTAATGGACGAAATTCTGCCGGAGGTCGAGAAAACCTACCGCCTCCGCAAGGATGCCTATTCACGGGCGATAGCTGGCGCCTCATCGGGGGCGATTTGCGCGATGAATGCCGCATGGTACTTTCCCGGTCAATTCAGCCGTGTGTTGTCGCATATCGGGAGTTATACGGGAATTCAGGAAGGATACATCGTGTCGCACCGCGTGCGGCGGGAGGCGCGGAAGAATCTACGGGTGTGGCTGTCGGACGGCAGTGACGATATCGAGAATCAGGCCGGCAGTTGGCCCTTGAACAACATTCAATTGGCGAATAGCTTGAAGCTGAAGGGGTACGATTTTCATTTCCGGTTCGGCGAAAGCGCGCATGCCATCGCCCAGGGGGCGCTGGATCTGCCGGAGTCGCTCGCGTGGCTCTGGCGGGATTACGATCCTTCAAAGACGGACCAGACATATGAAATGGAAGAAGTGGAGAAGGCGAAACCGCTCTTCCGGGTAAAAATTGCGAACCGGGAAGCGTGGTAGCTGTGATAGAGTCTGAGCAAACCTGTGCTTCGCAGGTGATGATTCAACACAAGGGGTTGTGAAATGCTATTGCGACGAATTGGTGTCGGCGTGCTTATGTGCGCGTCCCTGTGGGCACAGGGCGAACGCGGAACTTTTAACGGAACTGTCCTCGACCCTTCGGGCGCGGCCGTCGTTGGCGCGACTGTCAGGGTTCTCAATCCGGCTACGGGCGTGGAGATTACAAGCACGACCACGGATGCCGGCGTGTACCGCATGCCGGCGCTCTCGGCGGGCACGTACCGCATTTCGGTGAGCTCGCCGGGGTTCAAGGGAGCGATCCGCGACAATGTTGTACTGAGTGTCGCGCAGACCCTCACCGTGGATTTCAAGCTGGAAGTCGGTAACATTTCCGATCAGATCACCGTATCTACCGAGGCTCCGCTGTTGGAAACCGGGACGGCCGAAATTGGCAGCTATGTCTCAAAGAAAGAATTCGACGCCTGGCCGATCGCGGTGGGCGATGGACGGCGGCAGATTCAACAGTTCATATTCACGTCGCTGCCGGGAACGGTTGGCGGCACGTGGCAGGGATCGATCAACGGCGGTCAGAATTTTTCGCATGAAATTCTGATTGATGGGATCTCGGTAGGCCGCATGGATCTGGCTGGCGGAGCGAACAATGAGTTCAGCCCGTCGGCGGAAACCATTAGTGAATTCAAGCTGCAGACGGGCACCGTGAGCGCGCAGTATTCGGGCGGACAGACGTCGGTGGCGAACTTCGCGACGAAGTCCGGAACAAACCAACTACACGGCAGCGCGTATTACTACGGGCAGAACGACGCTCTGCGGGCGAATGGGTTCAGCAGCAATGCCGCGTTAGTTAAGCGCCAGCCTTATAAGCAGCACAATTACGGGTATTCGGCCGGCGGTCCGGTGCTCCTTCCGAAACTCTACGATGGCCGGAACAAGACATTCTGGTTCCACAATATGGAGAAGACGACTCAGAAGAACTACAGTTCGACGACTTTTACACAACTGCCGACGACTGACTTCAAGCAGGGCAATTTCGCGCGGCTGCTTAACTCCGGATTCACCGGCAACGCCGGGTCCGGCACGAATGCGGGAACGGATGCGTTAGGCCGGCCCGTCCAGTTTGGCGCGATCTACGACCCCAACACCGCGCGGCAGGTGGGAACCACCTGGGTACGGGACATCTTCCCTGGGAACGTCATCCCGCGGAACCGGTTCAGTCCGGTATCGTCGAAGATTCTGGAACTAGCTCCGATCGACGATCCCTTGTTCGACACGATGCTGAACAATATGCCGGCGCTTGGCGCGTGCTGCCCGGAATTCAACGAACGAATGTTGACGTTTAAGGGCGACCATAATTTTACGACCAGCCACCGGTTGAGCGGGATGGTGAACCGCAATTTCCGTAAGCGGTTTAACTCGCCGGGCGGACGGTGGGGAACGCCTCCAGGAACGCCAACCAACGTCTATCAGAACCAGGACACGCCGGGAACCATGGTGCGGCTTGCTTATGACTTCATGGTCACGCCGACGTTTCTGGGGCGCGCTAACTTGGGCTACAACCGGTTCGGCAATATCAATGAGAGCGTCTACGTCGACCAGGACTGGCCGGCGAAGATTGGGTTGCAGAATGTGCCTGGGGTCCATTTCCCGGTGTTGACGTTTGCGGGGCAGCCGTTCCAGGGCGGCGGTATCGGCGCCGGCGGACGGCTCAGTTCGGGTAGCCGCGGCGCTGGCTTTAACGGTTCGACGATTGGCCAGGTGGATTTGACCAAAGTCAGCGGGAAGCACAATTTCAAGTTCGGCTTTGAAAACCGGCGCTACTATTACAACACTCGCAGCAAATCGGGCTCCGGCGATTTTGCATTTTCTCCCAATCAGACGGCGCTTCCCGGATTCCTGAATCAGACCGGACACAGCTTTGCGAGCTTTTTGCTGGGGACCTATAACTCGACGAGCCGTGGTATTGTCTCGTCGAACTTCGGGCACCGGTGGCGGGTGGCCGGCTTCTACTTCCAGGATGACTGGAAGGTTACGCCGAAGCTGACGCTAAACGTAGGCTTGCGATGGGAGGTAGTCGGGGGACTGATCGAAGTGGCGGGCCGGATGTCGGCGATTGATTTCGCGGCGCCGAATTCCGCCGCGGGGAACAAACCAGGCGCCCTGGTGTTCGCCGATGACCGGGACCGCCTCGGCTTCCAGAATACTAACTGGAAGCAGATTTCGCCCAAGTTTGGATTTGCTTACGCGCTGTCGAACAAGTTGGTGATGCGCGGCGGGTACGGGATCAACAACACACCGCCGATTTCGAACGGCTTCGGATTTGGCGGGACGTTGGGATATAACGGCAATATCAATGTGAATTCGGCAAACCGGCAGGTGCCGTTCGCGGAAGCGCCGCTGGGCAATATCTCCGACCGGTATCCGGATTTTGAAGGCACACTGCCGAACAAGAGCCCGACGCAAGCCAACGGGCAGAGCATCGACTACTATCCGGCGGACGGCAACGTGATGCCTTATGTGCAGAACTGGAATTTCGGATTCCAGTATCAACTGCCGGCAAGCACAGTGATGGAAATCAACTATGTTGGCAACAAGGGAACTCGTTTGATTGCCAAGGGCTTCTCGCAACCGAACAACTTACCCTTCTCGGTGACCCAGCAGTATGGCGACCTTCTGCCGCGGCCGTGGAACGCGTCGAGCCCCATTCCGGCGCCTTATCCCGGATTCGTGGGATCGAACCTGCAAGCACTGCGACCGTACGCGCAGTTCACCGGCATTAACGACATATTCCCGAATATCGGGAACTCCTCGTACAATAGCATGCAAGTACAGGTGACGCGGCACTTCTCAAAGGGGCTGGCCTTACTGGGGGCTTATACCTGGTCAAAGGCGACCGGCTTTACCGATAACGCGATTGACGCGGAGGGCGTGGCCGACGTGTTCAACCGGAACCTGGAGCGCAGCATCACGAACTACCACTATCCGCATGTCGCGAAACTGAGTTGGATTTATGAACTACCGATTGGCGCGAACAAAATGGTAAAGCTAAACTCGGTGGTCGATAAGTTCATCGGGGGCTGGCAGTTGACGGGCATTCATGGCTGGCGGAGCGGGAATCCGGTTTCCATTTCGACTGGCGGAATCGTACTGCCGACGGGTAACGCCGCAAGGCCGGATCTTGTCGCCGGTGTGCCGATTGTCCTGAATTCCGATGCGCCGATCAACTTCCGCGGTATCACTGGCGGGACGGCCTATCTGAACCGGGCGGCGTTTACGAATCCGCCGGTGTTCGCCGGCGGGCAAACCGTAGTGCAGCGGTTGGGAACCGTTGGGCCTTATCTTCCCAACATCCGCGACCGGCGGCTTACGAGTTTCGACGCGAGCATTCAGAAGATGTTCAAGTTCACCGAGCAGCGCTACTTTGAACTGCGCGGCACGTTCCTGAACGCTTTCAACATGGCCGGGGTGGGCGGATTGAACACCAATCTGACCAGCCCGTTCTTTGGCCAGTACACGGGCCCGCAGCAGGGGCCGCGCAACATTGAAATAGCATTGCGGTTTAACTTCTAACGGTAATGTCACAGCAGCCAAAAGGGGATCGGCTTCGGCCGGTCCCCTTAACCATCCCAGGCCTACCGCCGGCGAATCCTACTTACTCGCAGGCGACGGTGTTGGGTGATCTTGTATTTGTTTCGGGGCAGTTGGGCATCGACCCGATGACGAACCGGCTGGCGGGCGAAGATATGAAGTCTCAGACCCGGCAGGCTTTGTTGAATGTTGAGCGTATCCTGTTGGAGGCCGGATCGAGCATGGACCGGGTGGCGCGGTGCAATTTGTACTTGGCGGACTATGGACGATTGGCGGAGGCGAATGAAGTGTACGCCGAGTTTTTCCGCGACCATAAGCCCGCGAAGACGGGCGTGGGCGTGTCGGCGTTGTGGGGCGGCGCTCTCATCGAGATTGAAGTGACGGCGGCGTTGTAATGCTAAAGGGGGCCGCGTGATGCCTGGCGCCATGGGCCAAGACTGGGAGCGAGCCTTGCGCGCCTTAAGCATGCGGCTGCGCATCTTGCCATTTACCGGATGCAGGCGGGGCGTGTGCGGGAGGCGCTGGCGCTACCGACCACCGTATTTGAATGCAACCCAGGGATGGTTGAACCGGGGTTAAACTTGGCGATAGCACAGTTGCAGGCCGGCGACAAAGCCGGGGCTACAGTCACACTTCGGCGCGTGCTGCGTTTCCACCCGGATTCGGCGCGAGCGCGGGGGAACTTCTGGGTAAATTGCTATAGCTTTCGAATTTTGATGCTGCGGAACCAGGCGGAGTCCCCGTGGTTTTGGAGGGCGATGGGACTTTCCTTTTTTGGTTGGCTGGCGAGCGCCTTGTGAATTGGCGAGTCGACGCTCCAACGGGCCGCGGACTTTTCCAACGTGGCCGGAGCGTCTAGTTCGCCTTCGACGACCTTGACTCCGTTTAGCCAGTGCTCGATATGGTTGCCCTTAACGACTACGCGCGACTGGTTGTACTCGCCGACGGTCTTCGCGGCTGCGCGGGCGGCGGGGAGCATTGAATACAGAGCGCCGGCTTGATAGTACGCGCCGCGTTTCGCGTCGGCGTGGCCGGCGTCGTCGATCATTTGATACTCGAAGCCGACGATGTATTCCTGGGTGGCTTCGGAGCGCTTGGTTTTGCGGGAGCGAATGGCGTCATTGGCCAGGTCTTCGAATTTCTTGTACTCTTTGATGCGGCGCTCGTCGACGAAGAAGCGATCCTGGATGCGGTACTTAAGGCCGCTGTTGCCCTTGGGTTCGAGCTTCCATTCCCAGGCGAGCTCGAAGTCTCCGAAGGTCTCGTTAGTAAAGAGGTCTTCGCGGAGCTTGGGGTTCGGCACGGACTTGAGGGCGCCGTCGTCGATTATCCAGGCGTGGCCGGCGGCTTCCCAGCCGCTCATGGTTTTGCCGTCGAAGAGGAGTTTCCAGCCGGCGGCTTTTTCTTCCTTGGTGAGAGTGTTCGGGGCGGCGGCGATGGCCGCGGCGAAGAGGGTGGCGAAGAACAGTGAGCGCATTCGTTTCACGGTACCAGAAGATAGGCATTATGCCTACGAAGGTGGCGGTGAATTGGCCATTGGTTTCGCACGGCCGCACTCCGTCGAACGCGTCAAACACGCAACCAGCGAAAACACGGCAGATCTTCTCTGAATGCCAATTGTGAAACTCGCTTATTGATCCGTTGGCCTCGCGCTCCATTGGTCAGACTAACTAATCCAATACCGGCTTGCGGGAAGCCAACCGCAAAATTCTGAAAAATACCCCAATCGCCCCAATGCCAAAACCCCTTGCCGTGCGCGGCGCTGTTCAATAAGCCGAATCCAAGTCCCCAGTCCACACCAGGACCGGCGGAAATCCGAGGCGTGAGCATTTGGCTTATCCAAACTTGCGAGAGAGGGACGCGTTCAACCGGAGAGAGCGCCGCGAGCAAAAACCTTGCATAATCACTGGCGGTGGTAGTCAGGCTGGAGGCGGCGTTCGGAAAATTCATGTATGGATATTGGGTCTTCACCGTCTCTCGCTCACTGGCGGTCATGCGCCAAAATCGCTCGTTGATCGTGCGTCCTCGTCCGCCTTTCGCGTCATAGCCTACGGCCCGATTTTCCGCGAACGATGGTGTCCAATCAAAATCGCTTCCGGTCATGTTCAGGGGCCGAAGAACAATGTCTTTAATGAGTGTGCGGAGCGGTTGCCGAGTTAGTTTCTCCACCAGTCGTTGGAGATAGTCGAATGCATGCGGCGAATACAAAAATCGGCTTCCCGGCGCAAATTCAAACTTGACCGACTTCCCTTTGGTCGGCTCCACCTGAATCCCGGAGCTATGGGTCAAAATCTGCTGGACCGTAACGCGCTGGAATTGGTCGCCCGCCGGCAACTCCGCCGCGTCAAGGACCTGGCCCAGTTGTGTGTCAAGCGTTAGCTTCTTGTCCTGGCACAGCGTGAGTACGAGATATGCAAACACCGGCTTGGCAAGGGAAGCGGCCTCAAACGGCGTTTCCAGAGTGATCGGCCGTTGCGCGTCGGAGTCGGCCACCCCCTTGGCGGCCACCCAAGCGATGGCGCCATTCTCGACGAAGGCCAGAGAAACACCGGGAACGGAATGCGTCTTCAGAAGCCGGCCCGTTTCCGCCTCAATAGCCGGCGGCGGCGCTCTGTATTGCTGGGCGAGAATAGTCCCGCCAAGAAAGTTGATCGGCACTCGCCTGAGAATGGCGCGGCGGGTTAAGGGATCGCTAACTGGGATAAGTGGCGCCATCGCAATTTCTCTCTTGTTCCGTAACTCCCTATTCCTCCGGCGCATCCTCCAATTTATCCGCCTCGCTCGACCACTGCCGCAGCGCCTTCACCGTCGCATTCGAAGAAAATCCGTTATAACGCAGCTTCCGGAATGCCGACTGCAAATGCTTCGGATCGCGGAAGTATTCGGCCGGGTCGGCGATGCGCAGTCTACGTTTCAGGAACGCGACCGCGTGCTCCACTTCGTCCACTTCCCCGTACGCCTCCGTCACCGCCGCCTGCGCCACCAATCGCGGCACCTGCCGGTTGGCTAGCTCCCTCAAAACTCGCGCCTTTCCGTATCCCGGGCCGTCGCGGCGAACGGCGCTAAAGCTGTCGGCGAACGCTCGGTCATTGACCACATGCACCTGTTTCAGCCGCGATAGAACATCATCGACATCGGCGGCCACGGCGGCCCTTGCCGCCAGCTTCTTTTTCAGTTCTCCGATTGTAAGCCCACGCCCGCTTAGCAGCCGGGAAGCGTAGTTCCAAAGCTTGTCGTTATCAAGTTTCTCGGGGACGCGCGGGGGCATTCATTAATTGTGGCAACGCTTGTGGCCGGTGGCAACATCTATACGGTGTAGCAAGGATTGCGATGTACACTGAAAGCGAGGATATTGACGATGGAAGAAGACAAACGAATCTCCTATTTTTTCCTGGGCCTGGGTATCGGAGTGGCCGTGGGCATACTGTTTGCGCCTAAGGCGGGCGAAGAGACGCGCCAGATGATACGTTCCAAAGCCGACGAGAGCAAGGACTATTTGAAACGCAAAACGGACGAGTTGAAAGACACTGCCGGCGAGTTGGCTGACAAGAGTAAGCTCGCCCTGCAGCGCCAGAAAGAGCAGTTAGCCGCGGCCGTGGATGCGGGCCGCCAAGCGTACAAGGAATCGGTTACCGCCGATACTCGAGAGGAAGCGGGCGTTTAAGGGCGCCTGCAAGAAGGGATTGGAATGGACGCGAATACGACTCTCATTCTCCTGACGTTTTTCGTTGCGATGACCGCGGTTTCATTCGCGGCGCAGGCCGCTGCCATGATGCGTCTGGCCAAGACTACAAAGGAGATGAAGGAGCGTGTCGACTCCTTCCTTCCCAAGGCGGAAAAACTAATCCATTCCGCTGAAACCACCCTCGCGGAGAGCCGGGCGCAGATCGCCGATATCACCACGCGGGCTTCCGATATTCTGGCGATGACCCAGACCCAATTGGTGCGCGTGGATGAGTTGGTGGCCGACGCTTCGGCGCGGGCGCGAGTCCAATTGGACCGCGCCGAAACGGTGATCGAAAACACCCTCAGTCGTGTGAACGACACCGTGAATTCGGTACATGGCACCATCTTGCGGCCGATCCGCGAAATCACCGGCGTCGCGGCCGGGGTGAAGGCGGCCGTCGGCCATCTATTGAAGGGCGCTCCGGCGAATGTCGCACAAGTCACTACTGACGAGGAGATGTTTATTTAGCTTGCCGGCGGTGGCCGCCCTCCAGTCGTCCGCCCAACCGCCCGCGCCTGTCAACCCCGCCGCCGCGGTCACCGCGGCGTTGAAGGAACTCGCCTATGACCCGGCGAAATGTTGGCGCGTGCGCGATCTGGCATTGGCGCGCGAGGACATCAAGATCTACTTGACCGATGGTTTTGTAATGCTCTCCAAGCCGCTGGGTGAAGCGCCCGTTTCCGCTCTGTTCTGGGCCGAAGTGGAGGGCGGCGACGGAGAGATTATCCTCCTGCCGCCGTCGGCCGGAGAACGTCAATCGTTGGCCCGCTTCACCGAGTCGCCCAACCTCGCCGAACATTTCAAGTCGGCCGCGCTGATCTTCACCGACGGCACGGCCGCTGAAATTGAAGCGTTCCTGCGCGCCAGTGAGGCCAGTCCGGCGCCGGAGATGGGCGCGCTGCTCGCCGATCAATTCAGTCCCACGCTGCGCAACCTCACCGCCAGTTTTGAAGCGCGCATTGTGCAGGATGTCGGCGGGAAAGTCCGGCCGGAATATGGGCTTTTCTTCGCCGCGCTGGCCGGTTCCGCGCATGGTAATTTCGACGCCATTCACGACCCCCAGGCGACCGACCAGATCGTGGTCGCGCAGATCCATTCCCGCGAGAACCGCCCCTACTATAACGTCTGGACCAGCTTCCCGTCGCGCCGTGTGCGCAAGGACGCCGCGCTCGCGCCGCCGCTGCGGGAATTCCAAATTGAGCATGTGAAAATCGAGGCGAGTCTCGCCCTCGATCTTCGCCTGACGGCAACCACCACGTTGCGCATTCGCGTTCCGGCCGACTCCGGTTTGCGCCGGGTCCGGAACACGCTGGCCTTCGATATTTCGCGACGCGTCCGGGTGCGGGAGGCGAGTGTCGATGGCGCTCCCGCGCAGGTGCTGCAGCGCGAGAATCTGCGTTCCAGCCTGTTGCGCGGCAGTGAAAACGAAGTGTTTCTGGTGGCCATGGCCGATGGCCTCGCGCCCGGTGAGCACACCGTCGCTTTTCAGCAGGAAGGCGAGGTGATTGTACCGGCCGGCAATGGCGTCTATTTCGTCAACGCGCGCGGCACCTGGTACCCCCACCACGGCCTGCAATTCGCGACGTACGAGATGACGTTCCGCTGCCCGAAAAACTTGAGCGTGATCGCCACCGGCGATTTGATCGATGAGCGAGTGGAGGGCGACATGCGCGTCACCCGGCGGCGCAGCGCGGTCCCATTGCGCATCGCCGGATTCAACCTCGGAGAATATAAACGGTCCAGCGCCTCGCGTGGCGGCTTGCGCGTCGATGTCTATGCCAACCGGGCCGTTGAAGCCTCCCTCGCGCCGCGGCGGCAGGAGGTGATGATACCGCCTCCGGCCCCCACCCTGGGACGCCAGTCGCGCCCGCCGAACATGCAGCCGGTGCTGGTGCAGCCGGCGCCGCCGGATCCGGCGGCGCAGATCGAATTGCTGGCCGCGGAGGTCGCCGAGGCGTTTGAATTTCTCGCCGCCCGCTTCGGGCCTCCGCCGCTCAAAACACTCGCCGTCTCCCCTATTCCCGGCACCTTCGGGCAAGGCTTCCCCGGCCTCATTTATTTATCGACGCTCGCCTATCTCACTCCGCGCGACCGGCCGCAGTTCGCCAATCACGGACTGCATCAGGTCTTTTTTTCCGATATCCTCGTCGCCCACGAAGTCGCTCACCAATGGTGGGGCAACACCATTACCACGGCCGGCTATCGCGATGAGTGGATGATGGAGGCGCTGGCGAACTATTCCGCGCTGTTGTTGCTCGAGCGGAAGCGGGGCGTCCGGGCGCTGGAAGACGTGTTGGAAAAATATCGGGATCATCTTCTGGAGAAGGGCGTCAATGGGCAGTCCATCGACTCGGCCGGGCCGATTCAACTCGGCTCGCGCCTGGAGACTTCCCAAACGCCGGAGGCCTTTCGCGCCGTGATCTATGAGAAGGGAACGTGGATCGTTCACATGCTGCGCCGCCGGCTCGGTGACGCCGCCTTCTTCAACATGCTGCGCGAGTTGCACACGCGCTTCCTGCGCGGCCGCGTGACCACGGCGGACCTGCGTCGGCTCTCGGCCGGATTTCAACCCAAGGGCAACCCGGACCCGGCCCTGGAGCAGTTCTTCGCGAGCTACGTGGAGGGGGTTGGCATCCCGTCCCTCCGCATGCAGTCGCGCCGGAAGCCCACGGCGAAGGGTGTTATGGTTACAGTCGATTTGGAGCAATCCGGCGTCGGCGAGGACTTCGCCGTTGACGTGCCCGTCGAACTCGACTTCGGGCGAGGGAGAAGCGAGACGCGTTGGATACGGACCGCCGGCGAGCGCGCCTCGGTCGAATGGACGCTGGCGGCCGCGCCGGTCCGCGTGCAGCTCGATCCCCGCAATTCGCTGCTCGCCCTTAAGCCTTAGAAATCGGTTCTGGACGCCGCACGCCGCGCGGGAACGGATGCGGCGTCCAGATCGCTCTCCATCGCCGGCGCCGCAAACGGAGCGCCGGCCAGAGTAGTTTAGTTAAGGTAAGCGGTACCCCACTGCCGGCGGAATCCCTTCGCTTGCGGCGTGGAGCACTCCATATTCATCTGCTTGATATTACAGGGGATTCAGAACATTTACAATAGGAAATGTCTTTACTCGCCGGTGGCCGTCCGCGGTTCAAGCCCGCCCAGAAACTCTAGCCCCGTAACGTACCCGCGCGGTGTCGGGTTCTGGTAGCGCACGCTCGCGTTGCCGGAATTGGCGGGCGACAGATTCAGTGCAACCACCGTCCTTACCGGGCAGCGAAACTTCAGAACGACCTGGCAGCCGCGCGCGCTTATGTCCTGCGCCGCCACCATTTCGAAATGCTGCCGGCCCTGGTCGTCGACATAGGAAATCCGTACTTTATCGACCGCGCCCGCCCGCGAGGCGCGCCGTTTTTCGGAAGCCATATATGAAAAGTATCCGATACCTAACGCCCGTATGCGTAGTAGACCGTCAACAGGCCGATCATCGACGCCAGAAAAATACTGTGGCGCAGCGTGAGCCGGAAGAGCTTCGCCTCCTCCTCCGCCTTCATCCCCGTTGCCGCCGCCGCCACCGCAATGCTCTGCAGGCTGATCATCTTGCCCATCACGCCCCCGGCCGAATTGGCGGAGGCCATCAATACCGGATCTAAGCCCAGCCGGTTCGCGGTTACCACTTGCAGGTTTCCAAACAGAGCGTTCGCCGAAGTATCGCTGCCCGTCAGGAACACGCCCAGCCAGCCCAGCAGCGCGCTGAAGAAGGGGAACGTCGACCCCGTGGAAGCGAACGCCAGTCCAAGCGTGGCCGTCGCCCCGCAATAGTTCATCAGAAACGCCAGCCCCAGCACGCTGGCGATCGTCAGCAGCGGCTTTGCCAGTTGCTGAAATGTTTGAACCACTATACCGGCGAAACGACGTGGTGAAACACGCAGCAGCGCCGCCGCCAGTATCGTTGCGAACACGCAAGCGGTCCCGGCCGCGGAGAGCCAATTGAATGCGTAGATCGCCGCGTAGGGCGCCGGCTTGCCCACCGTTGGCGGTACCCGTTCCACCATGTTATGCAGGCCCGGCCACGGGATGTTTTTCGTAAACGTATTTAGCGTCGCCTTCACTCCCTCCTGCCCCCAGATCAGCACGAAAATGACGAGCAGCAGATATGGCATCCACGCCCAAAACAGCTCACTCCAGTTGTGCTTCCGCAGCACGGGCGCCTCGGTCGATTCCCCTTCCAGGTGGAACGTATCCGATGGCTTCCAAAGCTTGAAAAGGATCACCAGAGCGGCGATGGCGGCCAGCGAACTGGTAATGTCCACCAACTCCGCGCCTACATAGTTCGACACTAGAAATTGCAAGCCGGCGAACGTGCCGCCGCAAATCAGCGCCGCCGGCAGCACGCCGCGAAGCGCCTTCCAACCGCCCATCACCAGGATCAGGTACGACGGCACGAAGAACGATATCGGCGCGCAGATGCGCCCCACCATGGCGCTCAGTTCCTTCACCGGGAGTCCCGTCGTCCCTGCCAGCGTCGTCACTGGAATCCCAATCGAACCGAACGCCACCGGAGCCGTATTGGCCAGCAGGCAGATTGCGGCCGCATAAAACGGCGAGAAGCCCAGCCCGATCAGCATGCCCGCCGCCACCACCACCGGACTTCCAAATCCCGCTGCGCCTTCGATAAACGCCCCAAAGGCGAAGGCGATCAGCAGCGCTTGCAGTCGCCGGTCCGGCGTTAGGCTCCCCACCGAGTCCTTGATAATTTCGAACTTCCCGGTCTCGACCATCAGCCGGTAGAGCAGGATCGCGGAAAAGACGATCCATCCAATGGGCAGCAATCCAAAAGCCATGCCGAATGTCGCCGCGCCCAACACCGTCGTCGCCGGCATCCCGTATCCGAAGAGCGCCACCACCGCGGCCGCCCCCAGTCCAGCCAATCCCGCAATCCACGCGGGCTTGCGAAAGACGCCGAGCATCAGAAGGAGAACGGCGATCGGGATCGCGGCCACCGAAGCCGACAGGGCGAGACTATCGCCGATGGGAGTGTAGTTTTGCTGCCACATGGGAACCTTGTTATGTTACTCCTGTTGACAGGGTTTGCAACACTTCCCCCAGGAAAAGCGTCCACAATAGGAAAGCGGAAATTGAGTTTCCGCAGGGAGAATTTATGAACCATCGAACTTACTTCGTTCTTTTTTGCGCCGCCGCCGCGCTGTCCGCCCAGCCGCCGCAGCCTGGCCGGCCGGATCCCGATTTCCCCATGACCGTATTCAAGGTCGAAGTCGTCGCCAAGACCGCCAAGGCAATTAACTAT
This sequence comes from Bryobacteraceae bacterium, assembly GCA_046155405.1. Lineage (GTDB taxonomy): Bacteria > Acidobacteriota > Terriglobia > Bryobacterales > Bryobacteraceae. Next base: position 98,237 of record JBJXFL010000173.1, read on the forward strand.
CGCCACCGCAGCGGCGCCACTAAAGTCGATTTCAAGGGCACGTCGAACCTGCCCGCCGCCAAGGGCGAAGCGAAGGTCGAGAGCAAGCAGGGATACATCGAAATAGAAGTCGAATTTCGGAACCTGCAGCCAGCCGGCATGCACGGCCCCGAGTATCTTACCTACGTCCTTTGGGCCATCACCCCGGAAGGCCGCGCCGCCAATCTGGGCGAGATACTTCTCAACGGCACGAGTGGCAAGTTGAACGTAACTTCCGAACTCCAGGCTTTCGGCCTCATCGTCACCGCCGAGCCTTATTTCGCCGTCACGCAGCCCAGCGACGTGATCGTTATGGAGAATATCGTTCGCCCCGACACCGTCGGCAAGGTTGATGAAATCGACGCTAAGTTCGAACTCCTCCAGCGCGGCCAGTACGCCACGCTCGCCGGCCCGAAGCAGGTCATCGACGCCAAGGTACCGCTCGAACTCTACCAAGCCCGTAGCGCTCTGCACATCGCCCGCGCGACCGGCGCGGAAAAATACGCCGCCGACACCTTCAAAAAATCGGCCGATCTGCTCGCCCAGGCGCAAGGCTATATGGACCGCAAGGCCGGCAATAAGCCCGTTTCCATGATCGCTCGCGAATCCGTGCAGACGGCCGAGGACGCCCGCGTTCTAACCGTCAAGCGACGCGAGGAAGAGCGTTTGAACAATGAAAGAGCCGCCGCCGCGGCACGGGAAGCCGACGCCAAGGCCAAGGCCGATGCGGAGGCGCGGAACGCACGCGAATCCGCCGATCGCGCCCGGATGGAACAGGAACGCCGCGCCCTCGCCGAAAAGGCCCGCGCCGAAGCCGAAGCCGATCGCGCGCTCTCGGAAAAAGCCAAACGCGAAGCCGAAGCGGCCGCGGCGGCCGCGCGTACGCTGACCGCCGAATCCAACCTCGCGCGGCAGGCCGCCGAAAAGGCCAAGGCGGAAGCGGATGCCGCCCGCGCCTCCGCGTTGGCCGAGTCGGAGAATGCGCGCCAGGCCGCCGCCGAAGCCAACCGGCTCCGCCAGCGCGCCGAGGACGAGAAAACCGCCCTCCGCAAACAACTCCTCGATCAATTCAATCTGATCCTTGAAACGCGCGACTCCGCCCGCGGCCTTATCGTCAATATGGCCGATGTTCTCTTCGACTTCGGCAAGTACACGCTCCGTCCCGAAACGCGCGAGAAGCTCGCCAAGGTCTCCGGTATCGTCCTCGCCCACCCCGGTCTTCGTCTGGAAGTGGAGGGCCACACCGACGCCATTGGCAGCGAAGAGTTCAACCAAAAACTATCGGAGAACCGCGCCGGCACAGTGCGTGAATACCTCGTCGCCCAAGGCCTGAGCGGCGACGCCGTCACCGCCCGCGGTCTTGGAAAAACACAACCCATCGCGCCCAACGACACCAATGCCAACCGGCAGAAAAACCGCCGCGTGGAATTGGTGATCTCGGGTGACATCATCGGCAGCAAATTGACCGTAACGGTTTCGCCGGCGGTCCAGCCGTAGAACTAAATGCGCCGCCCCGGGGTGCCGCTCAAATGGCGCCCTGGGTGCCGCCCGCAAATGAATTCCGCCGCAGCGCGTGCTCCAAAGTGTCCGCGAAAAAGTGGTCGCCCCACATAACGGTAGGACCGGCCTCCCCGGCCGGTCCACTTCGCTAAATCCGCCGCAGCGCGTGCTCCAAGGCTTCCACGAAAAAGTGGTCCCCCCACATAACCGATTCATTCACGCCGAGATCTTTGTGCAAATGGTAGACGCCGCCTTTCAGCACGCCTTCCCAGTCCTTGTCCTTGTCGGCCAGGTGGTTCTGGCTGAGCGTGCGCAGAATCCGGATGCCCGTATTCCAATAAAAATGGCCCTTCACCGGATCGTGCAGCAGACGGCCCAGCCGTAACATGGCGCTGGCGGCGATGGCGGCGGCGGAAGTGTCGATTTGCTTCCGCTGCTCCGCCGGCGCATTAAAGTCCCACGGCGCCATGCCATCGGCGTTGGCATGCGTGATGTAGTAGTCGGCGCAGTCCTCGGCCGTTTCCAGAAAGTGCGGGTCGCGGCTGTATTCGTACGCGGTGGAGAAGCCGTAAATAGCCCACGCCAGGCCGCGCGCCCAGCAGGAGTCCGCGCGGTATCCCTGCTGCGTGGCTTCGCGCAGGAACTCGCCCGTCTCAATGTCGAACAAACCTTCATGCGCCGTCGATCCGTCGCCGCGCACCAGGAACCGCCGCGTGGTCAGCGAATGGCGTGTCGCGATCTCGCGGAGGTTCTTGTCGCCGGTGGCGCGGGCGGCGTAGAACACCAGGCCCACGTTCATCATGATGTCGATGAATAGCGAATTCTCCGCGACGAAGGAACGCAGATAGTTGCCCTTGTCGCGGTAGCGCAACGCCAGCGTCTTCCCGGCTTCAATCACTATCTCTTCCAATTTCGGGTCGCGGTCCACCTGAAACCAGCGGTAGTAGGAATGCTGAAAAACGAAACCAAGGTCGTGCACATCCCGGTCGCTCTTCCGCTTCTCCAGCGGCTTGGTATAGTCGATCGCCTTCTTGTACCAATACTCCGGATCCTTCCCGCCGGTCTCCACTTCAAAGCGGCGGAACAGCCACATCATTCCCGGCAGAAAGCCGTCGCACCAACGCGTCCACGCCGGCCCATCGTGTTTCCACTTGCCGTCTTGCGTGTACATCGGATAAAAGCCCGGGTCCGTATCGATCAGGCGTTTTACCTGTTTCTGGGAAAAGCGCATTGCCTTCTCGAACAGGGCTTTGTCGGTCTCAAGGGTGAACTGGATCACGGCTTTTTTGCTCCGGAGCTTCCGCCGTCTACTGTCCGCCAATTAAGCGGCAGCCCGCGCGGAAGATCAAGGGTATCCTTTCTAACGTAAAAAACATCGCGGTGCGGGAGCATCCCCAGTTCCCGAAACGTGGGCCGCTGGTAAATGCCGCGACTGCTGGACTCGCTTACCGGAATCGCGCCGCCGTCTTCTAATTGTCCCTCGAATGGGCCCACTTTGCCATCGAAGGAGATTTCACGCCATTGCAACGCCACCAGCATGCGGTCCTGGCCCCGTGTATCCTTGCGCCGTTCCAGCAGCGCCACGTTGCCTTTTAACACCGCTCCCTTGGGCACCAGCACCGCTCCCTTGCGCTTCACGTCCCGCCGTACCCGGGCCTCAATTTCATCGCCCATCGCATTGCCGGGAAACTTCACCGGCGTGATTAGCTCAAGCTCGATTGACAGGCCGGGCGGCAGCGTGATCGCCTCCCGCGGCGTCATCGGGGCCGCATCGGCGGCGGGCGCTTCGTCGAAGGAAAGCGTCGATTCTCCCGCATACTGCCGGCAGCGCGAGAAGTTGATGACGTTCCGGCTCTGCGTGCCGTCAAAGTCCTCCAGGATCATCTCCGAGGACTTTGGCAGCAGAAAGGTCGATCCGCCGATCGGGACGCGCTCATAGTGCATCGAGTCCCTCGTCCCGCGCAGCGGCAGGTGCGGCGGAATCTCGATTGCCTCCACGTCTAATTGCAGCAGGTCCAGCGTCGCCAAGTCGCTCCAGAACGAGCCGCGGTATCCCGTAATCCCTTCCAGATGCCCAACCCGTATGCGGTATCCGCTGCGAAATTGCGGGACGTGATAGTCGTACCGGACCGCCGCGCGCCCGTCGATCGCCTCCTCGCCGCCATAGGTAATCCGGGGCGTGTTGGAAAGGAAAACGGATCGCGCGTGGAGCGCGAAGCTGCCATTGCCGATCGCTCCCGTCGGCGCCAGATCGCGCAAGTCCCGGTCTTTGAACTCGCGCTCTCCGGGCCAGGCGAACAGTTCCTTTCCCTCCACCACGGCGACTTCCAGATTCAGCGCGTCAACCAGTTGAAACCGTTTGTTCCGCCCCTGCCGCCGCGACCGTTCAATCGTCTCCAGGCACGTGTAATTCGGTTGCCGGCTCAGTACCTGCTCCATATGCCGCTTGATGCGCGAAAGCAGCAGAACCTCCGGCGCCAATTCCTGCGCGCCGGAGCAAAGCGGAATAAACAGCACGCACGCCCACAAGCGAGGCATATGATTGATTGTAGCCGCGGCGTACCTGCTACCATCGTCTCGATGGCAACAAAAGTAACCGTTAACAACAATGGCCCTCTTCGCCTTGAAGGGGACTTCTCTATCAACGATCCGATCGGCAAGGAGTTCGGTCTCGCCGGACGCACCGTGATCTCGCTGTGCCGTTGCGGCTTATCCGAGAATAAGCCGTTCTGCGACGGCGCGCATGGCCGCGCCGGCTTTCAGAGCGTCTGCGAAGCCCGCGAACTGCCCCCGCCCAAGCCGAAAGTCTAACTATTCCCGGCCGCGCGATAACGGACAGCCGGTCTCACAACCTTGAAGCCGGGGCCGCCGCCGGGGAAGTCTCGGGATAGTTCGATTTGACTGCGGAGGAGATCGTGACCGTCACGGAGTTTGCCGCCCGCGGCCTTGACACGCCTGTCCCCGACGGGGCCAGCGAACCGAAACGCGGCAGTTGGGCTTGACGTCGGCCCGCGCGGGAATCGCCCCCCGCCCCTCCGGACTTCCAAACGCGAATCTTCGTTTACGGTTTGAGTTTTCTAAAGTCTAACTTTATACTTCTCACAATGCAGTTCGTCGACAGAGCCATTGCTCCCACCGTCCTGACAGCCGCCAAACAATTCCCAGCCCTCGTCCTCACCGGGCCTCGGCAATCGGGCAAGACCACCCTCCTCCGGCGCCTGTTCTCCCGTGCTGAATACGTCCTGCTGGAAGCGCCCGACGTCCAGGCGCGCGCAAAGTCGGACCCCCGCGGCCTTTTGGACGCCATCCGTCCGCCGGTACTCTTCGATGAGATCCAAAATGCGCCCGAGCTATTCGGCTATATCCGCGAACGAATCGATGCACGGCCGCGGGCCAAAGGACAATGGTTGTTCACGGGATCCCAGGAGGCGCCCTTAATGCTCGGAGTGGCCGAGTCGATGGCCGGCCGCGCCGCCATCTTCCAACTCTCTCCCTTCAGCCTCGCCGAGACGCCCCGCGCCGGCCTGCTAGTTGGCGGCTATCCGGGCGCCGTCGGCCGGCCATCGGGACGAGAACTCTGGTTTGCATCCTACGTGCAAACCTATCTGGAACGGGACGTCCGCGCAGTGACTCAGGTGCGGGACCTCAGCCAGTTCCGTCGCTTCCTGGCGCTGGTGGCCAGCCGCCATGGACAGATCTTGAACAAAACCGATCTTGCGGCTCCGTTGTGCGTATCGGTGCCGACCGTTGGGGAATGGCTCGATATCTTGGAAGTGACGGGCCAAATTCTTATAGTGCCGCCATATTTCCGGAACTTCGGCAGACGTCTGCTCAAATCACCCAAGGTCTATCTGGCGGACTCCGGGCTTGCCTGCTATCTTTTGGGCATCCGGACCCAGGCGGAATTAGAACGGTCGCCGTTCCTGGGCGCCCTGTTTGAAGGGTTTATAGGCGCCGAAATCGTCAAAGCCCAATGGAATGCCGGGCGCCGAAAGGAGATCTATCATTTTCGGGACCAGCAGGGGCTCGAAGTGGATTTCCTCTTCCCATCGAGGCGGGGATTATGGATGGTCGAATGCAAGGCGGCCAAGACGCTGCATCCCGGGATGACAGCGCCGCTCGCGGCCCTCGGTCGATCGGTTGAGGGTGATCTACGCCGGAGCGTTGTCCATCGCCGGCCTTTGCGGGGCGCTGGAGTAAGAGCGCTCGCGCCGGGAATCGAGGGCTTGGACGAACTGGAATTTGTTGAATTGTTGAAGACGGAGTAGAACCTCAAAACATCGATTTCCCGCCACCCCCAAAATGCCGGTCCCAAAGACCTTTTGCAAAACTCCCCCGCGAATAGGGACCGAGCCAACCCGCGCCAGATCGTTATCCAATTCGCTCGTCCGTCGGCCCGCCAATCGGGAGCTTAAGCTGCTGGCGGCGACCTGCCCCGCAGCTAGCGGCTCACCGGTTTTCAGCGGGTCGTACGAGTCGGTAAACGGCTATTTCCCGTCTTTCCGCCGATGAAAACTTATACGGTCAAGAACTTCGATGACTGGGATTCTTTTGCATGGGCGAGATTAAAAGCACGGGAAAATTATCCATAGAGTTGTTTTTCCAACCTTTTGCGACAAATTGAAGCCAGCCCCGGAGCCATCGGGCGGGAAGTTGATAGGCTGCGCCCGTCGGTTACACTGGCAACATGGAAGTGCATCTCTCGCCCGATGTGGAAAACAAGCTCGCGAGCCTCGCTGACCGGCGCGGCACCGATACGCAAGCTTTAGCCCGTGCCGCGATTGAGCGTTTTGTCGATTATGACGACTGGTTCATCAGGGAAGTCGAAAAGGGACTGCGACAAATCGACCGGGGCCTCGTCCTCACGCATGAAGGCGGTGGCGCGCGTCTCGAAAAACGCCTGCTCGAAAAACTCCTCCACCCCTAATGCAACTTCGCTGGACGGAAGAAGCCGCAGCCGATCTCGAACATATCGCCGATTACCTCTTTGAGCACACGCCGGATCGTGCCGTGGAATTGGCACTCTCGGTTTTCGATGCGCCCTCCGCGCTGGTGACATTTCCCCACCGTAGCCGCCCCGGAAAAAAAGACGGAACTCGCGAACTCGTGCTGTCGCCGCTGCCCTACGTCGTGCGTACGCGGCGACGGGATTTACATCGCGCGCATTCTGCACGGCACCCAGCAATGGCCGTAGGAAAGTTACCACTGGGTCACGGAGTCGCCCCGCATGCCAGGCCAAATGTGGCCGGAGGCTTTATGCGATCTCGTATTCTTCCCTCACATGGACGAGAAGCTTGAGGATCTGGCGACGCTGGCGCCAGTAACGCCGCCGACTTCCAAGTAGACCCCGTGAAGGACGATTTCACGCTCAATTCCGACCAAACGCCCGCCACCCCCGCCACCAAGGACGGGATACTTGTCTAATACGTCACCCGGAACCGGCCCGTCCCAGCCAATCGCTCCATTTGGCGAAGTGGCAACCAAGGCCTCCTCAGCCTCCATCCTCAATGTTTGTCCTTCTCGGCGACGGCGTCGCCGAAGTCCTCTGCGCCGGCACCGCGCCAGGCCTCATCACCGGTATCGACACCCGCCGCGGCGCGGCCCATATCAAGGCCAAAATCCTTGACCCGGCGTCGTCAAACTCACCGCCCAAACCGGCAAATCCCTCCAGGACATCCGCCTAAACGAAGACACGTACTCCATCCAATTCCGAGACTCCTGCCGTTGATCGTTAGTTGAGATCCAAGCAGGAGGATCATCAGCACGGCGAAACCTCTGTTCCTGAATATAAGTCGGGCCATCCGGCCAATTCATACGTGAAGCGCTGAGCCGAGCCTCTTCGGCGTTCATGGTGGTCGCGCGACGCGATGCAGATAGTGGTGTGTGTACCCTAAAGATGATTGGCACGCTGGCACCACGCGGTCCCGCGCCGGGCGGGAATCGCGTAATTCACGTTAAAGGAAACCTTCATGGGCAATCAATATAACGATTCCAATCAAGAGCATGCCCATGCTTTGCCGAGCCGGCGTGAAGCGCTGATAGCCGCGAGTGCCCCGGTCGCGGCGCCTTTTTTGGGAGGAGCGACCTCCACCATGCTGGGGGCTCAGGCGGGGAAGGTCCAGGGCACGTCAACGGAGTGGTTGAGTTACGGCGGCGACAAGGCCGGTTCGAAATATTCGCCGCTCGCTCAGATAGGCGGAGACAACTTCAATCGGCTGAGGGTCGCGTGGACCTGGCGCTCCGTCGAGGAAGCGATCACAAAAGCGAATCCCGCTCTGAAAACCTGGGTGTGGGAATCGACCCCGTTGATGGCTGGCGGCGTCCTGTATGTCAGCACGTCGCTCTCGCAGGTCGCGGCCATTGAGGCTGCAACAGGCAAGACCAAGTGGGTATATGACCCGGAGACGTGGAAGAACGGAACGCCGTCCAACAATGGTTTCGTGCACCGCGGCGTCGCTTACTGGGCGGATCGCGACGATCAACGCATTCTGTTCGGCACGGGCGACGGTTACCTGATCTGTCTGAACGCGAAGACGGGCAAGCCCATTTCCACCTTCGGTCAACAGGGACGGATTGACCTGACGCAGGGCTTGGGTCGTCCCGTCGACCGGCGTCTATACGGAGTATCCTCTCCACCCGTCATCATTCGCGACGTCGTGGTGATGGGATCAAAGGTTCACGATGTTCCCCTTGCGAAGGAGATGCCGCCCGGCCACGTGCGCGGCTTCGATGTCCGTACCGGCAAGCAAAAGTGGCTATTCCGTTCCATCCCCAGAGAAGGAGAGTTCGGCAACGAGACGTGGAAGCAGGGTTCCTGGAAAACGACGGGTAGCGCCAATGTCTGGACGCTGATGAGCGCGGACGAGTCGCTGGGCTACGTCTATCTGCCCTTCAGCACCCCCTCCAACGACAACTATGGCGGCAAGCGCCCCGGCGATGGACTCTTTGGAGAGAGTCTGGTCTGTCTGGACGCCCGTACCGGCAAGCGCATCTGGCACTTTCAGATAGTTCACCACGGGCTATGGGACTATGACCCTCCCGCGGCACCCAATTTGATAGACATCCGGGTGGACGGAAAGCCAGTCAAGGCTGTCGCGCAGGTGAGCAAGCAGGGCTTCGTCTACGTCCTCGACCGTATGACCGGCAAACCGATCTGGCCCATTGAAGAGAGACCAGTTCCGCAGTCAACGGTGCCCGGCGAAAGATCGTCGCCGACACAGCCCTTCCCGGCCAAGCCCGCGCCTTTCGACCGGCAAGGGATCACGGAAAACGACGTAATCGACTTCACGCCCGAGTTGCGCAAGGAGGCGCTGGCAGTTTTGAAAAAGTACAACTACGGTCCGGTATTCACGCCCCCTTCCCTGCAGAAGCCGACGATTCTGATGCCCGGCATAGCCGGCGGCGCAATTTGGGCTGGCGCGGCGTGGGACCCGGAGACTGGGATCTTGTACGTAACGTCGATCACGCTCCCGTATGCGGTCACGATGGCGAAGTCGCCGTTACCGGGTGCCGATTACGTCGGCACGGTCGCTCCGGTTGAGACGGTGCAAGGCGTCCCCCTTTGGAAACCGCCTTACGGGCGCATCACCGCCATGAACCTGAACACCGGTGACCACCAGTGGATGGCGCCAGTGGGCGACCTCGCCCAACGCAACCCCATCTTGAAACAGCTTGACCTCCCACCTCTCGGGCGAGCCGCGCGAAGCCACGTGCTCATAACCAAGACGCTGCTCATCGTGGCGCAAGAAGGCACCACCCGGCGCGAGGAAAACATTCAGCCCGCCTCCGGTAGCGAACGGGGAGCCACGGCGGGGATGAACTTCGAGATCAACGAGCCGAAACTCTCAGCCTACGACAAGGCGACCGGCAAGCTGGTCGGCGAAGTGGCGTCGCCACGCAACGCGACGGGGGCACCGATGACCTACATGCTGAATGGCAAGCAATTCATCATCGTACCGACCGGGGGCGCCAATCTGCCGCCGGAACTTATCGCGATGCGCCTGCCTTGACACAGGTGGCTTGCATCACGTGGCCGATGGCGAGGTAGTTATCGTTAAGCAGAAGTCTTGAGCAAGGAAAAACGCACGGCCGGTAAAGGCCGCCTTGAGGCCTCGCGCCCGGAATGCAATTGCCTGATCGGTGAGCGGAATGCGAATGGAGGAACAGCATGAATGCAGTATTCGAAGGGAAAGTCGCGCTCGTTACTGGAGCTGGCGGTGGCATCGGCCTGGCCTCAGCGAAGGCCTTCGCTGAGGCTGGCGCCTCGGTCATCGTTGCCGATTGCGACGAGGAGATGATCGGCAAGGCAGCCGAGGCGCTGCGCTCGGCGGGTCACAACGCCATAGGCGTGACATGTGATGTGACCGACACAGTCCAGGTCAAAGCGATGATAGAGCGCGGCGTCAGCACCTATGGACGGCTCGATGCTGCCTTCAACAATGCTGGTATCAACAGCGAGAATGCCGCAATGCTGGAAACCAGTGACGATGAATTCGAGCGCGTGATGAACGTCAACTTGCGCGGCGTGTGGAACTGCATGAAGGGCGAACTTCGCCAGATGATGGCGCAGGGAAGCGGGGCTATCGTGAACTGTTCCTCGATCGGAGGCATGGTAGGCAGTCCAGGGCGCAGCGCGTATTCTGCGAGTAAGCACGCTGTGATAGGCCTGACGCGGAGCGCTGCCCTTGAATATGCCACGAAGGGCATCCTCATCAATGCGATCTGCCCCGGGATGATCCACACCCCGATGGCGGTCCAGGTTACAAAGAATTACGACCCTGAGATCGTCAAACAGATGGTGGCGCAGGAACCCATCGGACGTTTCGGGAAGCCGGAAGAGATCGCAGCCGCCGTGGTGTGGCTTTGCAGTCCGGCTGCGAGCTTCATGGTGGGTCATGCGATGGCCGTCGATGGAGGCTTCCTCGCCCGATGAGCCCTTCGGCGGATTTTCCCGCTGATGGATCCAGCCTGACGCCGCAGCGTTTACGAATCCGGTCTGATGGCGACGTTGTGGCCCCTTTTCCGGCGAGCAAAAATCGTTGCCATACCTCAGAACTCACTGTGCAATCGGCGTTCAGCTTTGGTCCACGGGTCGGTATCGCTGCCAGTCGAAATCACTTCGGCAGATTTAATTCCGTACTTGAAGACGCCTATTGTCGATACTCCTTCTGCCAACCACTTTGCGGCCGACAATCCGATCAACGTACAGACAGGGAGTTGCCTTGCCGGTTTTCGTTATGGAGAATACCGTTCCGGTGGCTTCCAACTCAGTGCCGTTCTTGCAGCGAAATTGGTCTCCGGGGTGGGGACGTGCTTTTGGGTCTCGCAGTACTGGTTTGTTAATCAATGAATTTTTGAACAGAACACGGAATTCGGTTCAAGAAGCCGCGATCCACCTGCGCGGCGAAGGAGAACCCGTACTCTCCCTCTTACTGGGCCGATTCCGTCCGGGTCGAAAGCGCGTCCGGAAGACGGTATGAACTTAGCGGCCCGCCGGGTCGCCTCACACCGCGATGGAGCACTCCGTGCAGTCCAGTGGGGTCGCGATAAATTACTTTGTAGAATGTCTGAAACGGCGTGCTTAGTAAGGCGTGAGAAATGCCACCCCTTCACGTCCAGTCCTCGGCCGATCGCTATCCACGAAGTTGCCAGCCAGTCTTCATCGCTTCCCGCAAGCGGCAGAATCGGTTCCGCACTCTCGCAGCGTGACGCCCGCCAATAAGCCAATGCGAAGCCGTCTGGATCGGACGACTCGACCACCCCAAAAAACCTATATACTAACCCTCACCTCCCAACGAAAGGAGTTCCAAAATGCTGTGGTGGACCCCACTCCTACTCTTCCAACTCCAAACACTCGACATCCCCGCCAAAAATCCGTACACTACCGCCGCCGACCTGGAACAAGGTAAGCGCCTTTACATGGGCCGCTGCGCCGGCTGCCACGGCCCCACCGGCGACGGCGGGAAAGGCTCCAACCTGGCGGTTTCCAGACTCACCCGCGCTTCCGAAGATCGCGCCCTATACCGAATCATCCGCTCCGGCATCCCCGACACCGAAATGCCCGGCTCCCTCATGGACACGCACGAACTCTGGCAAACCGCGGCCTTCGTCCGATCTCTGGGCCGAATAGCGTCGGCGCCAATCGCCGGCAACGCCCAAGCCGGCGAACAGGTCTTCAAAAACAAAGGCACCTGCCTCACGTGCCACGCTCTGGGCAACGAGGGCGGCCGCACCGGCCCCTCCCTCACCGGTATCGGCGTCCGCCGCAGCGCCGCTCATCTCAGGGCTAAAATCCTCGACCCCGCCAACGACGTTCCCGATAACTTCCGCGTCGTAAAACTCACCACCAAGGCGGGCAAATCCCTCCAGGGCATCCGCCTCAACGAAGACACATTCTCCATCCAATTCCGCGATTTCTCCGGCGGGCTTCATTCCGTCTGGAAAGAAGAAATCGCTCAAATCACCAGCGAAAAGAAATCCAACATGCCCGGCTATCGTGGCCGCCTCAGCGACGGGGAACTAACCGACCTCGTCGCCTTCCTCTCCGCCCAACGAGGTGACCAATGAAGCTTCTCGTACTCCTGACCACAATCCCTTTAATAGGCCAAGTCACCCATCAGCGCATCCTGGACGCCGCCAAGGAGCCCGCCAACTGGCTCACCTACTCCGGCAACTTCGCCGGCCATCGCTTCTCGCCATTGAAGCAGATCAACGATCAGAACGTCGCCAAGCTCCAACCCGCCTGGGTGTATCAGTCCAACTCGCTGCAGAAGTTCGAAACCACGCCCCTCGTCGTTGATGGCGTCATGTACATCACTGAGGCCCCCAGCAACGTCACCGCTCTAGACACCCGTACCGGCCGCCCGCTCTGGCGCTATCGCCGGACAATGCCGGATGACGTCAACGTCTGCTGCGGCCAGGTCAACCGCGGGGTCGCCATCCTCGGCGACCTGGTCTACGTTGGAACGATTGACGCCCACTTGGTCGCCCTCGACGCCAAGACCGGCGCCGTCCGCTGGGATGTCGTCGTAGCCGACAACAAAACCGGCCACTCCATCACCGTCGCCCCGCTCGCCGTCAAGGACAAAATCATCGTCGGCATCGCCGGCGGCGAATATGGCATCCGCGGCTTTCTCGATGCCTACGACGCCAAAACCGGCAAGCTCGCCTGGCGCTTCTGGACCGTCCCCGCCGCCGGCGAGCCCGAAGCCAAAACCTGGGCCGGAACGAGCTATGAAAGAGGCTCCGCCGCCACCTGGGTCACCGGCGCTTACGACCCCGACACCAACCTCCTGTACTGGGGTACCGGCAACCCCGGGCCCGATTGGAACGGCGAAGTCCGCGCCGGCGACAACCTCTATTCCGATTGCCTTATCGCCCTCGACCTCGACACCGGCAAGCTGAAATGGCACTTTCAGTTCACCCCCCACGACGTCCACGATTGGGACGCCACCGAGGTTCCCGTCCTCATCGACGCCGAGTTCCGCGGCCAGAAGCGGAAGCTCCTCCTGTTCCCCAACCGCAATGCGTTCTACTACGTGCTCGACCGCACCAACGGCCAATTTCTTCTCGGCAAGCCGTACGCCAAACAAACCTGGGCCAAAGGCCTTGATGACAGCGGCCGGCCCATCCGCATTCCTGGCACATCCCCCACCGTTGAAGGCACGCCGGTCTGGCCCTCCGTCGGCGGCGCCAACAACTGGTACAGCCCCAGCTACAGTCCCGATACCGGCTTCCTCTATGTCGCCGTCCGGGAATCCGGCGCCATCTACTATTTTGGCCAAGCCGAGTTCAAACCCGGCGAGCAGTTCAACGGCGGCGGCTTCCGCAACATCCCCGGCGAAGTGGAATGGGGCGCCATTCGCGCCCTCAAACCCGCCACTGGCGATGTCGCCTGGGAGTATAAACTTTTCTCTCCGCCCTGGTCCGGAGTCCTCGCCACTGCCGGTAATCTCGTCTTCAGCGCCACCAATGAAGGGCAGGTTTTCGCCCTGCAAGCCTCCACCGGCAAACCGCTATGGCGCTTCCACGGCGGCGGCACGGCCCGCTCAAACCCCATGAGCTATATGAGCGAGGGCAAACAGTATCTGGCCATCACGCTCGGCAACTCCCTCTACATCTTCCACGTACAGTGAGTTGATATACTCCCTTCCATGTTTCTGTTTCGCCTGCTGATTCTGAGCGCCGCCGTGTGCGCCGCTCAAGACAAAGCCTCCATTCTGGCCCTCGACAAGCAATGGAGCGACGCCATCGTAAAGAGCGACACGGCAACCCTTGAAAAACTACTTGCCGACGATCTCGTCTACGCCCACGCCACCGGCATCGTCGACACGAAGGCCTCCTACATCGCCAAAATCAAGGAACGCAGGCAGGTGTACAAGAGCTTCGAACAGCGCAACGCCCAAGTCAACATCTACAAGGATTCCGCCGTGACTTTCTCGTGGGTCCGCGTCACCGGCACCAACCAAGGCGGTCCTTTCGACGACAAGATCATGCTCATTCATTTCTGGGTGAAGCAAAATAATGCCTGGCGTCTGGCCGCCCATCAAACGACTAAAGTCGACAAACTGCCTTAACCCATGCCCATCATCGATACCCACCATCATTTCTGGAAGTATTCGGCGAAGGAATACGATTGGATCAACGACGGCATGAAGGTGATCCGGCGTGACTTTCTCCCGCCCGATCTTGCTAAGGAAATCAAAGCCGCCGGGGTCGACGGTGCCGTCTCCGTCCAAGCCCGCCAAACCGTCGAAGAGTCGGACTGGCTCCTCGGCATGGCCGAAAAGAATGACTTCCTGAAAGGCGTCGTCGGTTGGGTCGATCTCCGCAATACCGCCGTCGAAGAAGACCTCGAACGCCTGGCAAAACACAAGAAATTCAAAGGCGTCCGCCACGTCGTCCAGGGCGAGCCCGACGACAATTTCATCCTCGGCGCCGCCTTCAACGAAGGCATTAAGAAGCTCCTGAAATTCGATCTCCGCTACGACATCCTGATCTACGAAAAGCACCTGAAGCCATCGATCGCCTTCGTCGACAAACACCCGAAGCAGGTCTTTATCCTCGACCACATCGCCAAACCGCGCATCAAGGAACGGATCCTGTCCCCATGGCGCGAGAACATGCTGGAGTTGGCCAAGCGGCCCAACGTCTACTGCAAAATTTCCGGCATGCTAACCGAAGCCGACTGGAAGAAATGGTCCGCCGCCGATCTGGCGCCCTACTTCGACACGACGCTCGAAGCCTTCGGCCCCAAACGCCTGATGCTCGGCAGCGATTGGCCCGTCATGCTGGTCGCGGGTAGCTACAAGGCGTGGATCGACATGGTGAAGAAAGTAGTTAGCCGCTACACTCCCGCCGAGCAGGGGCGTATTCTCTCCCGGAACGCCATCGAAGCTTACAAGCTCTGATATACATGACTCGGAGCGAGCTGCAACAAATCGCCGAAATCCGTCTGGCGGATGCTGAGGCACTATTGGCGGCCGGCCGGTGGGCTGGGGCGTACTACCTGCTCGGTTATGTCATTGAGTGCGCGCTCAAGGCGTCCATCGTCGCCCGCTTCGGGCCGGAGGAAATTCCGGACAAGAAATTGGTCAACGACTTCTACACGCATCGCCTCGACGGGTTGTTGAAGATCTCCCCCATAGGTTCTACACTAGAATCAAGAATGAAGGCCGATGGCGCATTCTTGTACAGTTGGAACTTGGTCTCGGATTGGAGCGAAGCGTCGCGATACGATCCCGAAATTGGCGAGGATAAAGCGCGCGCACTACACATAGACGTTACTGACGAGAAATCGGGAATATTTACATGGCTGAAACCACGCTGCTGAAGGAACCATTAACTCCGGAGATGGTCGACATTGGATCCAGGCTTACCGAAGAATTGGATCGAATGGGTCTGCCTATCATCGCCTCATTCTGGTTGTTCGAATCGGAAGCGAATGATTGGCGGCTCAGAATCGCTAGTCGTGAACACCAAGCGGGAGGCCCGCTAGCCGTTTATAAAAAAATCGACGAAGCCATAAAGGCCATTGGCCTGTCCCAACCGAAGTTCCCGCTGAGGAATGTCGGCCTCATCGACTCGAAAGACAAACTAGTCCTCGCTCTCCAGGCCGAATTCAAAGAGGGGCCCGCCACCACACCCATGCGGTGGGGAAGAGGCGCGATCCGCGGCCGCTATGTCGACGACGCCTACATCTACCGCGTCAACTAACCCGCCGCCCCATCGCCAAATAAACCGCGCAAACCGCCACCCACAAAACCTGCGCGCCCAACAAGTGCGCAATCTGCATCCACCCGGGCGCCGCAAGCACAATGTTCAAAGCGCCCGCCGCCACCTGCACTCCCACCAGCATCAACGGCCAAAGAAGTAGCTTCCGCATCCCCGCATCGCCCAAATAGCCTCGCCGGATCGCCGCCGCCACCCCACTCAAAAACAACGCGGAGAGCACCGCTACAAACGGATGAATCACCCGCAGCCGCACCAGAAAATGCTGCCCCGCCGTCAAGTCCTCCCGCACCTTCGCCAACAACGAACCGTCCAAAGTCGGCTGTAGCGGAAACAGCGTATCCCCCAGCGCCGTCACCGCGCCCGTAATGTTGGTCGCCACCAAAAAGATCATCGCCGTTAGCAGCATCCCCCTCGCCGCGGCCCGCGACGCCACCACTGGAGGCGATGCCCACCAAGCCATGGAAGTCGCCGCCGCCATCAACAGCAAAGTATTGGCCAAGTGAATTCCAATCACCACCGCCCGGCTCAACGAAGCGTCATTCGCCACCAATTCCTTCTTCACCAGCACCGCGCCGACGAACCCCTCAACAAGAACAAAGAACAGCGTCGCCAACGCCGCCCGCAGTAACCGCCGGTCTCCCATTCGCCACGCCGCGAAAATGAACCCAATCCCAAACAGCCCGCACAACGCGCTGGTAATACGGTGGGTGAACTCAATAATCGTCTTCGTCTGCGGCGCCGCCGGGAGCACATCGCCGTTACAGAGCGGCCAGTGATTCCCGCACCCCGCCCCAGCTCCCGCAATCCTCACCCAAGCCCCAAAAAGAATTACGGCGATCAAATATCCAACGAACCACCACGCCAATCGCGAAAAAGTGTCCCGTTGCAAACCCGTCAAACCAGTATCTTCTCGTGAATCACGCCCGCCACATCCGTCAGCCGGAAATCGCGGCCGCTGTACCGATAGGTCAACTTCTCGTGCTGCATTCCCAGCAGGTGGAGAATCGTGGCGTGCCAGTCGTGAATGTGCATCCGGTCTTCCGTCGCGTGATAGCCGATGTCATCGGTCGCCCCGTAAACAAAGCCGGGCTTCACGCCCCCGCCCGCCATCCACACCGTGTAGCCGTACGGATTGTGGTCGCGTCCGTTGCCGCCCTGGCTGATCGGCGTCCGTCCAAACTCCCCGGCCCAAATCACCAACGTGTCTTTCAATAGCCCCCGCGTCTTCAAATCCTTCAACAATCCCGCGATCGGCTTGTCCACTTCGAACGCGTTCTCCGTGTGCTTCGCGAACAGGTCGCCGTGCTGATCCCACTTGTAGCTGTGGGTGCACTGCACAAACCGCACGCCCTTTTCGCAAAGCCGCCGCGCCAGCAGGCACTGCCAACCGAAGTCCGCTGTCTTTGGGTCGTCCAACCCGTACATTTTCTTTGTCGCTTCGCTTTCCTTGTCCACCGCGAAGATCTCCGGCGCCTGCGTCTGCATCCGGAACGCCAGTTCAAACGCCTGAATGCGCGCCTCCAAATTCGCATCCACGGAGCGCACCTCCTGGTGCTTCCGGTTGATGTTCTGGATCATGTCCAGTTCAAACCGCTGCTGCTCCGGCGTAAGCCCCTTATTCACCAAATACTGAATCGGCTCCGCCTTGATCTCGTCCACCTTCATGCCACTGTGGCCGATCGGCGTCCCCTGAAACGCGCCGGGCAGGAACGCCGAGCCAAAATTCTTCGCCCCGCCGTGCGATAGCGTCGGCTTGATCATGATGTATCCGGGCAGGTCCTGATTCTCCGTACCCAGCCCATACACCGTCCACGCGCCGAGGCTCGGCCGCACAAACGTCGACGATCCCGTGAAGGTCTGCAATAGCGCCGCGCCATGGTCCACGCCTTCGCCCACCAGAGAACGGATCACGCAAAGTTCGTCCACCATTTCTCGGGTATATGGGAACAGATCGCTCACCGGAATGCCGCTCTGGCCGCTATTCTTAAACGCCCACGGCGACTTCATCAGCGGCCCCGGCGCCTCATCCGCAAACGCCAGCGGACGTTTGATCGGCAGCGGCTTCCCGTGGTCCCGCACCAGCCGTTCCTTCGGATCGAACGTGTCGATCGACGAAGGCCCGCCGTGCATAAACAGGAAGATGACACGCTTCGCCCGCGCCGCGTAGTGCGGCATCTTCGGCGCCAGCGGGTTATCCGCGGAGGTCGCCGCCTGGAGCAGCTGGGCTAATCCCAACGCGCCCATTCCGCACCCCGCCGCCCGCAACGCCCCGCGCCGCGACATCGGCTTTTCCCGCCGCGCAAATAATTGCCGTATCGGTTCGTTCGTTGGAGTCTTCATCGTCTTAGTCCACGTAAATGAATTCGTTCGAAGCCATCAACACTCGCGTCATGCTCTGCCACGCGTCGGATTCCTGCATCTTCGGAAACCGCTCGCGGAAACTGGCCGCGTAGCTCAAAGCATGGTCCACTTCCCCCGCCGTCGGCACCCGGTTCAACACCCGCAGGAACACCCGCTCCACTTTCTGTTTCGTGTCCAAATCGCCATCCGCCAGCACGCTCTTCGCCACCGCGTCCGCCTGGTCGGAAACGAACTTCGAGTTCATCAAAAAGAGCGCTTGGGGAGCCACATTCGTCACCACCCGCTTCCCGTTAGGCGTCGTCGCGTCACCGAAGTCGAAAAGGTTGAATAATGCCGGCAGATTGGCGCGGCGAAGGGGCAAATACACCGTTCTACGCACCTGTTCTTCGGGGCTAAGACTTAAACGCCCGTTTGAATTCTCCCCATCCGTCCCAAATCCCGTCTGCAGCGTGCCGCCCATTTTCGAGTCCAATCTTCCGCTGATCGCCAGCATTCCATCGCGCATTTCCTCAACCGCCAACCGCCGCCGCGGGAATCGCGAGAACAACCGGTTTTCCCCGTCCGTTTTTACCTGTTCCGCCGTCGGCGCGCTGGCCATCCGGTACGTGCTCGAATTCAGCATCGTCCGATGCATCTCCTTGATACTCCAGCCCTTAGCCACAAAATCGACCGCCAGATAGTCCAGCAGTTCGGGATGCGTCGGCCGTTCGCCCATCTTGCCGAAATTGTCCGGCGTCCGGACAATCCCCTCCCCGAAATGGCCCTGCCAAATCCGGTTCACCATCACTCGTGCCGTCAACGGATTTGCCTCGCTGGCCAGCCATTCCGCCAATTCCCGCCGCCCGCTCCCCTCTTTCACCACAAACCGGTCTTTTCCGGCGATTACCAGGGGGAAAGTCTTCGGTGCATCTTCGCCTAAAGAGGTGTAGTCGCCGCGCACTAAAACCTTTTGAATCACAGGCTTATCGTCTTCCACCGCACAGGCCATTTCCGGCTCCGGCGGCAGCGCGTCCTTCAATTTCTTCTGCTCCGCCCGCAGCGCCGCAAGCTCCGCTTTCCCCTCCACCGTGGCCACGCTATCCACCATCCGCGGATTCACCCCAAAAGGCCCGCTATCCGCAAAAACATCCCGAAAAAAGCCGTCTTTCTCATTGATCAGCTTCGGCTGCTCGGACAGCATATTCTTCTCTTCAATCTGCTGCCGCGCCCGCTTCCGGTAGTTCTCCATTTTCTTCGCCCACATTGCCAAGTTGGCCATTGACGACTCCTGAAACTTCGCCGCAATGGCCCTCGCGCCCGCGTCATCGGCCTTGTGGAACTCGTCCAACCACGGCCGGGGCACCTCGCTCTCGTCAAAGTGCTTCACCCATCGCTTGATAATCTTAGGGTCCAGACCGTCCTGCGTCTCGGCCTTTTTCCGCGCCGCCATCATATACGCCGGGAGCTGCGCCACCATCCGCTCCTGCGCCTTATGCCGCTCCCGATCGATCACGATGTCGATATCGACGCCCTTGTTCGCCACCACCGCTTGCGCCTTCTCATAGACCTCATATTCAGCCTTCGAAACCAGCGGCGTGAACAGTAGCTTCGCGACATGCGTCTCCGCGTCCCTGAAACTCTTCGTTGACGCAAACATGCCCACAATCCCGTAATAATCCTTCTGCGTCAGCGGATCGAACTTATGATCGTGGCACCGCGCGCACGATAGCGTCACGCCCAAAAACGCTCTCGACGTAACGTCCAATTGTTCGTCCCAAACGTCATAGAGCATCTTTTTCTTATCCTGCTGCGCAATCGCCTTTGCACCCAATGCCAGGAATCCCGTCGCAATCACGCCGCGCCTATTGATCCCTTGCCCCTTTTCCGGCGGCAACAAATCACCCGCGATTTGTTCTTTCACGAACCGGTTGTACGGCAGGTCGTTATTGAACGCGTCCACCACATAATCCCTGTATTTGTAAGCATACGGATAGCGGTGATCCTCGTCGTTCCCGGTCGAATCGGCATACCGCGCCACGTCCAGCCAATGCCGGCCCCACTTCTCGCCATACCGCGGCGAAGCCAGCAGCCGGTCAACGACTTTCCGGAACGAATCGGGCGATTGATCCGCGACAAAATCCCGTATCTCCCGTTCCGTCGGCGGCAGGCCATGCAGGTCATACGTCACCCGCCGCAATAGCGCATATTTGTCCGCTTTCGCGGCCGGCTGCAAGCCCTTATCTTCCAGTTTCCGCAGCACGAACGCGTCCATTGGCGACGTCACCCACCCCGTATTCCTCACCGATGGCGCCACCGGTTTCTTCACCGGTTGAAACGCCCAGAATTTCCGTTCGTCATCCGTAAACGTCGACCCATGTTTCCGCGTCCCCGTACTCGATAACGTCGCCGCTCCGGCCTTCTTGTCCACCCCTGGCCATGGCGCGCCCATCTTCACCCATTCGCGAATCTTGGCGATCTCGTCGTCTTTCAACTTTCCCATCGGCGGCATCTTCAATGTGCCTTCATAACTCAGCGCCATCAACAACAAGCTTTGCTCAGGGGTCTCGACGTTGATCAACGATCCGCTCGCGCCGCCCGCGAAAAAGTCCGCGCCCGTCGACATATCCAGCCCCGATGTCTTCGCCTTGGGGTTGTGACACATCTGGCACTTCGTCGCCAGCACCGGCCGTACGTTCTTTTCGAAGTACTCCGTTTGCTCCGCCGTCTGCCCAAAAGCAGCCAGCGAGCCCCATGCGCACAGTGACATTAAGACTTGTTTCACATTCCGCCTCGTGCCTTTAAAATATCAGATTCGGCGCTTCCCCGACGCTTCTAAACTGAATGTACTTGGAACACGATCTCTTCATGCGCGCCGCCATTGCCGAAGCCCGCCTCGCCGAGGCCGCCGGCGAAGTCCCCGTCGGCGCCGTCCTCGTCATCGACGGACGGATAGTCGCGCGCGCTCACAACACCCCAATTCTCACCCGCGACCCCACCGCCCACGCCGAGATCAACCTCCTTCGTTCCGCCGCCCAAAGCCTGCAAAACTACCGTCTTGAACACGCCGCCGTCTACGTGACCGTCGAACCTTGTGTCATGTGCGCCGGCGCCCTGGTCCACGCCCGTATCCGCACTCTCGTCTTCGGCGCCAGGGACCTCCGCTTCGGCGGCGTCCGCTCCAAATTCCAACTGGCCGATTCCGATATTCTCAATCACCGCATCGAAATCGTGGAAGGGGTTCTCGCGCCTGAGGCCACCGCGCTCCTGCAGGACTTTTTTCGGGGACGCCGCCAATAGAAAAAGGGGGCCGGCATCCCTGCCGCCCCCCTTTTTCGATAACCCAATCCGACCGCTACGCCGCCATTGGCGGCCGTAGTGGAAAGGGTCCAACGCGCGGCGGCACCGACGCCCCGACGTCCCGGGTCGCCCCGTTGAAATACTCATCCAGCGGGAACAGTCCGTAAGGCTCCACCTCACGGAACGCTTTGCCCAGACGCGCCTCCAATTTGTAGATGTAGTAGAAAAAGTCGCCCCGGTCCATTTTCAGCCGGAGGCAGCACAGGCGCCAGTCGGCTCCCAACAAATAATGAAATCGAAAAATGCGGTATTCGTCCTCAGCCAGCAGACGCCGTACCATCAACAAGAAATCGGCGGCGTACTCTTCGTCCTTACGTCCCCACGCCATACTCCGCTCACGGCCTCCCGTGAACTGAAAAGTGCACTGCGACAAGTGCTTTTCTTTTTCAACGCATTTCCGGAAGCGCCGGAAGCAGGCACGAAATATCGAACGAAGTACACAGTTACACGGCGCGTCGATGCCCCGTTTAACCGGCCGCAAGCCCAATCCATGACAGGTTGTGCATTGCACGGACGCCAATCCCAGGGTCTCTGACCGAGTCCATTCCATTTGATTGTGATCTCCCTTGAGTGTCCTTTGTCTCTAATCAAAGGCACTTCAATTCCAATTCCTCTATTAATCTATTCCTATCCAAAAATTCGTCAATATAAATTTCAGATTTTTTCTCATATATATTTCTCACAGGGCCGATATCAAAAGCAAAATGTTGAAAACAATGGACATCTCCAGTCCCCCTAGTTGCATTTCCCTACCCCATAGGTAATAATCTGGGTACCATTAATCAATTTCCCTATCCCCCTATTTCTAATGGAAATCCCCCCCCTCACCTTCGCCGGCCTGCAGCATCGGCTCCTCGATCAGCTTCGCGGCCGCATCCGAAACGGCGAGATCTCCGAGCGGGGTCTCGCGCGTCTAACGGGCATTTCCCAGCCCCATGTCCACAATGTACTGAAGGGCGCCCGCGCGCTCTCGCCGGAATTCGCCGACGTCATTCTCGTACACTTCCGTCTATCTCCCCTCGATCTGCTCTCCCGCGAGGAAATCACCCACTATCTAAGCCGTACCAGCGCGTACCGGGAATCGCGCCTCCATCCCGTCCCGGTCCTGAGCGGTCTCCTCGGGCTCCACCAGCCCATTCCCCGCAAGGGCCCCAACCGGGAAGTCCACACCGTTCCCTACCACCTCACCGAGTCCGCCACCGAACCCCTTGTCGCCAGTCTCGCCGCCGACCCGGAGATGGAACCGCTTTTCGCCCACCGCGACCTGGTGCTCCTCGACCAATCCGAGATCGCCCGCACCCTCGTTCAGTCCGAAGGCTACTACGTGGTTCGCACTTCCGACGGTCCCTGTATTCGAGCGCTGAAGCGGGTCGACGATACTCTCTACCTAATCTCGGAAAAAAACCGCTCGGACCACGAATCCTGGCCCCAACTCACTTTGACCAACCGCAACATACTCGACATCGTGTTCGCCCGCGTCATCTGGCTGAACCGCCGGCGGCGCTGGGAAGACCACGTCGCCTAGCGTTTCGCCAGCACATCCCGATACGTTTCCAAAACCTGCCGCGCCGTATCGTACCAACTGAAGCGTTTCACCTGTTCATGCCCCTTGGCCACCAGGTCCGCCCGTAGACCGTCGTCGAGCAATACCTCCCGCACCCCGCGCGCAATATCGAACACATTCTCCGGTTTTACGATCATCGCCGCATCCCCCACCACCTCCGGCAACGCGCTCACGCCGCTTGTCACCAC
This sequence comes from Bryobacteraceae bacterium, assembly GCA_046155405.1. GTDB lineage: Bacteria > Acidobacteriota > Terriglobia > Bryobacterales > Bryobacteraceae. Next base: position 121,436 of record JBJXFL010000173.1, read on the forward strand.
GGGCGTACCGAGCGCCATCGCTTCCAGCGGCGGCAACCCAAACCCCTCATACAAAGACGGAAACACAAACGCCTCCGCTCCCTGATAAAAGACTTTTAATTCCTCCCGCTTCACAAACCCCAAAAACCGCACCACGTCGTTGACCCGCGACTGGTGCACCGCCCGCCGCAGCGCCGGATACTTCGATATCTGATCCCCAATAATCACCAGCCGTAGATCTTTGTACTTGGGATGATCCACCAGATCCTGCCGCAACAGCGCGAGCGCCTCCACAATCCGCGCCACGTTTTTTCGAGGGTTCACCGATCCCGCGTACAGCAGATACGGATAAGCGATCTGATACCGGTCCAGGACCTCCTGCCGTTTCCTCGCATCCGTTTCAATGGCGAGGAAACCGGGGTCTATCGCGTTATAGATCTTCCGCACCCGTCCGGCGGGAATACTCATCAGGTTCAACACGTCCCGCCGCGTCGCCCCGCTCACCGCGATCACATGATCGGCGCGCAACAAGCCGCGCCGAAACCGCCACAAATGCATCCGGTCCTTCTTGTCGTGCCCATATTCAAACATCAGGCTGCTCATGTCGTGAATCGTTACGATATAAGGCTTCGGCATGAATACAGGAACATTATTGAGAGGTATGTGCACCAACTCGGCATGCAGTTTCCGCACAAACCACGGAAACGCGATATTCTCCAGCCACGACGAATCCTCCCCGCTATACTCGACCAGCCGGAAGTTCGCCGGAAGTTCACCCAGCTCCGCCGCGCCGCCAGGCTTCGTTATCAATATGAATTGCAGTTCGCGTTCCAATTCCGCCATGGCGCGAATGAGGTTCCGGATATAAGTTCCGTAACCGAAATCATCCAAATGACGGGCGTCAATCGCGACTGTCGCCACTTTCAGCCCCGCGCCGCGGCGGCCTGTTTCCACTCGTACAGCGGGAACCGGTCCGTCAATTGCCCCACCTTGCCCCGCACGGCCTCTAACGTCGACCCCGCGTCGTCTGGGCCCTTCGCGGCCACCGCGTCCAGCACCTCGGCGATCAATGAGCCGACAGTCGTCATCTCGGCCTCGCCGAATCCGCGTGTCGTCACCGCCGGACTGCCCAGCCGTACGCCGCTCGGGTTCAACGGCGGGTTCACGTCGAATGGAATGCCGTTCTTGTTGACGGTCATGTAGGCTTCGTCCAACGCGCCCTCGGCGTCTTTCCCGCGCACTCCCTTGGCAAACACATCCACCAGCACCAGATGCGAATCCGTGCCCCCGCTAACCACGCGATACCCCGAGTCGGTCATTGACGCCGACAACGCCTGCGCGTTCTTGATCACCTGCTTCTGATAGTCGACAAACGACGGCTGCAGCGCTTCCAGCAAACACACCGCCTTCGCGGCGATAATATGCACCAACGGCCCGCCCTGCTGGCCAGGGAACACGCTGCGGTCGATCGCCACCGCATACTTCTCGCGGCACAGAATCATGCCTGACCGCGGCCCCCGTAACGTCTTGTGGGTCGTCGTCGTTACGATATCGGCGGTATCGCAAGGGTTCGGATACAGCCCCGCCGCAACCAAGCCCGAAAAATGCGCCATGTCGACCAGGAAGATCGCGCCCACCTCGTCGGCGATCTCGCGAAACTTCGCGAAGTCAATCACGCGCGCATAGGCGCTCGCCCCGGCGATGATCAACTTCGGCTTGGACTCTTCCGCCTTCGCCCGCACCTGATCGTAGTCGATGCGCTCATCGTCCTTGTTAACTCCATAACCCACCACGTTGTACAGCTTGCCCGAAAAGTTCAGCTTGTGCCCGTGCGTCAGGTGCCCGCCATGGGCCAGATCCATGCCCAGAATCGTATCGCCGGGGTTCAACACCGCCATGTAGGCCGCCGCATTCGCCTGCGAACCGGAGTGCGGCTGCACATTCACGTGTTCCGCGCGGAATAGCTTTTTCGCGCGGTCCCGCGCCAGGTTCTCCACCACGTCGGCAAACTCGCAGCCGCCGTAATAACGCTTGCCGGGGTACCCCTCGGCGTATTTATTGGTGAAGATACTCGCCGCCGCCTCCAAAATCGGCTCCGACGTGAAGTTCTCGCTGGCAATCAATTCCAGCCGCGTGTTCTGCCGCGCCGTCTCATTCTGAATCGCTTCAAAAACCTGCGGATCAGCTTCCGCCAGCGTACGATACTTCATCATTGCCGCTCTTCGCGCTCCAGTTTATTGATCTTTTCAATGCGCCGCGCATGCCGTCCGCCTTCAAACGCGGTCGTCAAAAATGTATCCAACAGCGCCGCCGCCGCCGGTTCGTCCGTATATAACGCCCCAATCGCCAGCACATTCGCATCGTTGTGCCGGCGTGTATAGGAGACCTCGTCCGTGTTCGTCCCCAGCGCCGCGCGCACGCCGTGGATCTTGTTCGCGGCAATCGACATCCCCACGCCGCTCGAACATACCAGCAGCCCCACCTCCGCCTCTTTCTTTACCACCGCGCGTCCCACCGCCGCCGCGTAGTCCGGATAGTCCGTCGAGTCCGTCGAATGCGTGCCGTAATCGACAACGTCGTGACCATCCGCTTTCAGCTTCCCTAACAGGCGCTCCTTCAAGGCGTACCCCGCGTGATCCGCTCCTACGGCTATTTTCATGGATTCTTTTTCAATCCTATCATGCTAATCTGACTGTTCCCGCTCTATGCATTGGAGCCAACTCTTCATTCCCACGCTCCGCGAAACTCCCGCTGTAACGCAAAGGCCGGTCGCGGCTCCCAACCGTTCACGAACTCTCGCTGAACCGCAGCCGCGGCCGAGTCCGTTTTGCGCGAGTTCATTGAACACCGAAGTCGTCAGCCACCGGCTTCTGCTGCGCGCCGGCTACATTCGCCAACTCTCCGCCGGCATCTATAACTATCTCTATCTCGCCCAGCGCTCGCTTCAAAAAATCCAACGCATCATTCGCGAAGAGATGGACGCGATTGGCGCCCAGGAGATTCTGCTCCCCGCCTTGCAGCCCGCCGAACTCTGGAAAGAATCCGGCCGCTGGGACGCCATGGGCGACAACTTGTTCCGCCTCCGCGACCGCAACGGCCGCGACCTCTGCCTCGGCATGACCCACGAGGAGAACATCACCGCGCTCGCCCGCGGCGAGCTCCGGTCCTACAAGCAACTTCCGCAGATCTGGTATCAGATCCAAACGAAGTTCCGCGATGAACCCCGGCCCAAATCCGGCCTCCTGCGCGTCCGTCAATTCCTGATGAAGGATAGCTACTCGTTCGACATCGACGCGAAAGGTCTCGACTTGAGCTACGGCAAACACCACGCCGCCTATAAGCGAATTTTCACTCGCTGCGGCCTTGAATTCCTGATCGTCGAAGCCCACTCCGGCGCCATGGGCGGCAGCCAATCGCAAGAGTTCATGGTGGCCTCCAATGCCGGCGAAGATCTGGTTGTTGTTTGCAAAAACACCGGTTACGCCGCCAATCTCGAAAAAGCGGTGTCCCGCCCGACGCTCCCGCCAATCGCGGACCCCGATAGCGACCTCCCACCGGAGCTCCTTCACACACCGGGCATGAAAACGATCGCCGACATCGCCCAGTTCACCGGCCTGCCCGAGACGTCGCAGATGAAGTCGTTGGTTCTGGTCGGGGATGGCAATCCCTATCTGGCGATGCTCCGCGGCGATCATCAAATGAGCGAAACGAAGTTCCAAGCCGCGACTGGCGCCGCCGAAATCCGCCCCGCGGATCTCGCGGAGATCCAGGGCTGGTTCGGCGCCGCCGCCGGCTCGCTTGGCCCCGTTGGCGTGTCGAACATGCCGATCCTCGCCGACACGGCGATCCAAGGCCGCCGCAACATGATCGCCGGCGCTAACAAGGACGATTACCATCTCAAAAACGTCACCCCCGGCGAGGACTTCACGCCCCAGTGGCACGACCTTCGTCAAGTCGCCCAGGGCGACACCAGCATCGATACCGGCGACCCGCTCGAAATCGTAAAAACCGTCGAAATCGGCCACATTTTCAAGCTCGGTTACAAATACTCAGACGCCTTCGGCCTCAAGGTACTCGACGAAACCGGCAAGGAAACGCCGGTCATCATGGGCTCTTACGGCATCGGCGTGGAACGCGTCCTGTGCGCGGCCATTGAACTCTACAATGACGCCAACGGCTTCAGCCTCCCCCCGGCCATCGCCCCGTTCACTGTCGTCATTACGCCGGTTAACGCCGCCGATCCCGCCATGCGTCAAGCCGCCGAAACGCTCTATGAAGAATGCAAACAAGCCGGCCTCGACCCACTCTTCGACGACCGCGACGAACGGCCCGGCGTGAAGTTCAAGGACGCCGATCTCATCGGCATTCCCTATCGCATAACGATAGGGAAAAAACTCCCGCAAGGTATCGTTGAAGTATCCATCCGCCGCACCCGCGAATCGCGCGAACTGCCGTTGGCCGAAGCGGTGTCTTTCCTGGTGCAAGGGGTAATAAGATGAGGCAGATTCATGCCTTCCTCTAGTCCGCTGCAGACAAGCACAGCCAGCCTGGGAACCCTCTTTTCCAATGCCCGCGCCTATCGCATTCCGCTATTCCAGCGCCATTATTCTTGGGGGAAAGAGGAGTTGGAGGATTTATGGGAAGACCTGTGGGATTTGCACACCGGCAAGGACCGTACTCATTTCATGGGTGCCATCGTTCTCCAATCGTTGTCAGATACCACTTTCGTAGTCATTGACGGACAGCAGCGCCTAACGACTCTCTCCCTCCTCGGCCTCGCCGTCATAGAAGCTATTGAACGCCAGGCCGAAGACAAAAACCCGGCCCGCGCCGCTATCCTTCGTCGGCTAATTCTCGGTGACGAAGACCCAACCTCTGTGACCCACATCGGCCGCCTAACACTTGGCCACAACGACGATGGATTCTTCCGCGACTTCATCTTACCCTCCATACAGCCGCCCAACCCTCAGCGCCTCCCCGAATCCAATCGGCGTCTGCTCGATGCCCAAGCCGTATTCCGCGGAAAACTAGCAACGGCATTCGGCCCTAATCCCTCAGGCGAGGAACTCGCCCGGTTCCTCAACGAAACTGTCGCTCGCCGGCTCCAATTCATCGTCATCACAGTGGAGGACGACGGCGACGCCTACCGGTTCTTCGAAACCCTGAATGCTCGCGGCGTCAGCCTCAGCCCCGCCGACCTCATTAAAAACTACCTCTACTCGCTCGCCGCCGATTCCCCCGCCGCCCTGGAAAAAACGGACCGCGCGTGGATCCGTCTCACTGGCCTCACCGGCCACGAACAATTTCCCGAATTCCTCCGCCTTTGCCTAGCCAGCCAACACGGACGCATCCGCCGTGAACACCTCTTCCGGATTATCCGCAAGCAAGCCCCGGATCGCGCCGCCGCGTTGTATTTGTTGCAATCGCTCGACGCCTCGGCTGAGCTGTTCGCCGCCCTTCGCGAGGTGGGGCACCAATATTGGCTTGGGCATCTCGACGATCGGCTAAGAGTTCGTGCGCTCCAGATCTTTCGCGTTACGCAGTTCTACCCCATTCTCTTTGAAGCGTTCGCTCGCTTCTCCCGCGAAGACTTCAGTCGCGTCGTTAAACTGGCCGTCGTCTTCACATTCCGCGCAAACGTCGTCGGCCGACAGGAATCCAGCGTTCTGGAATCCACGTGCGCGGCTGCCGCCATCGGAATTCGAAACCGAGAAATCACGACGCTAGCCGGCCTCGCCGCCGCGCTCGCCACCATCTACGTTCCTGATCGGCAATTCCTTCATGACCTGGAGGGGCTGTCGTTCCAAACGCAGGGCCGCGATAAACGTCTGGCGCGATATGTTCTCTTCGAACTCGAACAGGACCTCGGCCACGCCACCCGTGACATGGATGCCGACCCCGCCTCCATCGAACACGTTCTCCCTGAAAATCCGGGGGAAGAATGGAACGATGCGTTCCCCGCCGTCCACATCGGGAATTACATCTACCGCCTCGGCAACCTCACTCTCCTCGAACCGAACCTCAACCGGCAGGCCGCGACCAGCCCCTTCCCCACGAAGTTGCTTCTTTATGCCCGCAGCGCCTACGCCCTCACGCAAACCATCCAGCAACAGGAATGGACGCCTGACACCCTCACCGCCCGGCAGCACCAACTCGCCGCCCGCGCCGTCCATATCTGGCGTTCCGATTTCGCCTTAACCCCATGACCCCCAACTGGCCGTCCATCCGCTCCCGCTACCCAGCCCTTCAAAACTGGACCTACTTTAACTCCGCCACCTTCGGTCTTCTCTCCACAAAAACCGCTGAAGCGGTCAATACCCACTTCCACCATCGCGACGAACTCGCCTGCGACGACTTCCTCAACTGGTTCGACGACATCGACCGCACGCGCGCCAAAGCCGCCCAACTCATCCACGCCGCGGCCGATGACATCGCCTTCTCCATCAACGCCTCCACGCCTCTCTCCCTGCTCCTCGGCGGCACCCATTGGAAACCCGGCGACCGCATTGTCACCCTTACCAATGAGTTCCCCAACCAGCTCTACTACGCAGCTTTGCTCAAGGAAAAAGGCGTTGATTTCGTCGAAGTCGAATGGCCCCAATTCTTCGACGCCATCACGCCCCAAACCCGCGCCGTCCTGATGAGCCAGGTCAGCTACACCACCGGATTCCGCCCGCCGCTCGAGCAAATCGGCCCCTTTCTCAAGCAGCGCGACATTCTGTTCTACGTCGATGCCACGCAGGCTCTTGGCGCTCTCACGCTCAACGTCCAACGCGTCCAGCCGTCCCTGCTCGCCGTCCATGGTTACAAGTGGCTGCTATGTCCCAACGGCGCCGCTTTCTTCTACGTGAGCCCCGAACTCCGTCACAAACTCCAGCCCAACATTATCGGTTGGCGCAGCCATGAGGACTGGAGGAACGTCAACCGTCTCCACCACGGCGTCCCGGTCTTCCACCACTCCGCGGAAAAATATGAAGGCGGCATGCCCGCTTTCCCCTGCCTCTACGCCATGGACGCCGCCCTCACCGAGTTCCTCGAAATCGGCCCGGAAGTAATCGAGCATCGCGTCCGTGAGTTAACCACGACGCTTCACGAACGTCTCCACGAACTTGGAGCGGTGACCGTGCTCCATAAGCACTCCCCCATCACCGCCGCGCACTTCCCGAACATCGATCCCGCCCTCCTCGTTCAACGGCTCAAAGAGCGCCGTATCCTCGCCAGTGCCCGCCACGGCTGCCTTCGCCTCGCCCTCCATTTTT
>JBJXFL010000192.1:0-39067 GCA_046155405.1 Bryobacteraceae bacterium
CACGCGCCTGTCGGCGCGGACGATGATGTGCCTTCCGCAGTGTCTGCCGCTCCCAACACTGTTTCCAGTGGTGGCAACTCTATCCGAGCACCGGTGGGTAAGTTTTCGTTAGCGCCGAAGACGGAAGGACCAGTTGCTGGTGGGAAGGGCTGTTCTCGACAGGAATTCGCGTCACTTTCAGCGCGTCGGCCACATCGCCACAAAACATCCCGGGCGGCCAGCCAGCGCTTGCCCGGCCCCTACGAAACTATGACCGAGTGCATAATCTCGGATCGGACGCGTTTTGTCCGATCTTGAGCGTCAAGTCTCCGGCGGACTTGCTAAGAGCTTTCGCCGTCGGCGGATTTCTCCGCTGTCGAACGGGCGCGAAGATGACTGCGGGCCGTCGCGACGGTTGCGACACTAGGCTGCGGACTGAGAATCGGGCCCACATGGTATCTGGGATAAGAGTGCATGTACAAGCTTCAGCAGTGTCGTGTCCCGAGGTGATTCTCTATTTGCCTAGTCTTAGCAGCCCCGCGTCGTGCAGAAGCCACACTAGAGGCTCTATCAGGCCACGCGGCTCTCGAAACGGCTGTGACGGATCCAGCCCAATTGAAGTGATTGGGAAGAACCGGTAATCGGGGAAGAGGTCGTCGAACGATATGGGGCGAATATCCGAGGACGCCGCCAGCGCAGCAGCCCACCTAGCGTGGGTCCTCTCGATCGTTGTAAGACTGAAAATCGGAGCCTCACTCTTCAATTCTTCTACCAGGCTGTGCAACCGTCGTTCCTGCACTGCGTCAATTTTTGTGAGGCCGATCGCTAACGAACGCTTGCCGACCGCCCTATACCTTCCTGCGAGATAGCGCACATGTGCGGCAATCTGACTAAATGCGATCGCATCTCTGTCAGGCAGTATGTGGGTGACATCGTACAAGAGTAGATACCTATCAGAAGAGAGTGCCGTGCGGCGCAAATCGGTATAGGGATCATGGCCGAAATACTCTCCACCAGGGGTGTCTAGCACGGACACCAACACCGACCACGTCGTTGGCTTCTTCACTGTCACTTCAAACATGAATAAAGGCAGTGATGATATTGCTTCAACAAATTCTTCGCGTTCTACTAGCAGCTGCTCCATTTGTGCGGAGCGGTGCCGCTCTAGCTCCGAGAGGCGGGTGGCAGCTTCCGAGTCACTGATAGGTCTGATCGAGAGGCCAGGCACTTCAATTCCACGCAGCGCACGCGACCAAAGTTGATAGATGTATGTGGTTTTCCCACTCCCACCCGGGCCAAACAATGAGATCGTGAATTTTGGGAGCTTGTGCAAGCGCTTGGAATATCTAAACTGGCACCGCCCGCTAGCAGTTTCGCCGCCGCAAGAAAGCATTGCTGGCCACTTGGCGTCTTCGGCAAATGTGCCGAGCCCTCCACACGACGGACATCGATTTCGACTGGCCCTGCTTTCTGCCATTCTCCTGCCCGTGCCGACTCGAAACAGGGCCGCAAGCGACTGGAGCATGTCGCCCGCTGAAATCGAGACATGCTGCGACGTCCGTCCGCTATCGTCGTCTTGTTGTTCCGCTACGTCGCAGCAATGCGCGCGATAGAGACTGTCTGATAAAGGCGATGTTTCTGGCTGCCGGCAGGCTTCGAAGAGCCTCGCATACTCCCCCCGCGGTCGTCCGAGAGCCAGTTGATGTAAAGGAACTGCGCCAAGGAGCCTTTGATGGGAGCGTCGTCGAGCCTCAGGGGAATGAAGCGGCGCGCCTTGTTCAGTGGATCGCGAAAGCGGAACGTTCCGGCTTCCAACTGCGCCCAGTCCGAACCAAACGCGTTCGCCGACATGCACAGCACCAACACGCGCGAGCTCTCCAAACCCTCCTCAATCCTCGCCGGTATGCTGTCGCCGGGCTTAAGCTCCCACTCATCGAACCACACTTTCAGGCCATCTTGCCGCAACCGTTCTGCGACCGCGCGCACGACACTTTTGTCGCCGGTACTGTGGCTTAGGAAGACGTCGAACGGGAACGCAAAGCTCGTGGGTCTCTCCTGCACTGCCAAGTTCAGGCTCCGAGAATATGGTATATCACGGATCCCAACGCACCGTTCAGAAACCCTGAACCGACGGACGGCTATCGCCACGACATCCCTGCCCAACATTCGCGCAACGCCGCGAGCGTGGAATGACAATTCTCGTAGTACGGGTCAACGGCATCACGATCTCATCGTCGTCCGCGCGCTGCGCCCGGATCATTCGCGATGGTCGGCGTCAGCGGTTGGTTCTACTTGCATACTGGAATGGGCCTTGAGGTGCCTGCACGTAGCTTTCCCGAAATCCCCTTCGCACCAGGAACCGCCGGAATTGGAATTCAAGGGTCTGGTCGTTCTTCGTTCGGTATCGCGGATAGATGACGCTCTACTCGGAACTTGAGCCAGACCCGCGAGTTGTTCCGCCAGTAGAGTCCGGTTACCGGTACACCCGCGCCTAAACCGCCGTCCTTTGTAACCAGTAGGCCGCTCGGGCCGCTTGTGCGCATTCGAGAAAGATGTCATCGTCTGGATCGGAACAAACCCGAACGGCGTCCGTCGGCCTTAACCCAGAGACCCTGGTCGCGAATCGCCTGCAACGTTGAGAAGATTGTTTCTTCCGTTCGGCGAAATCGGGGCCGTCGAATTACCTCTTCGTATTCGGCGTACACGCTGCCGCTAACGCAAAAGTCGGACGAAACCGGCGAGAGCAAGAAGAAAGACCTTGGCGGGAGGGCCGAGAGGTTGCAAAAGCGCCGAGACGATAATATTCGTGTCCAGGACCACCGCGGATCATGAGCTGGGTTGTGGCTCGGCTTGGCGTCTCGCTCGTCGCGCCGCCGAGATTTCCGCCTCAATCTCATCCATGGATAACTGCTCGAGCCCGGTTTCAATGGCGCTGGACCAGGATTCGCGGACCCAAGCCGGAGCCAAGTCCCGCTCAAGAACCTGGAGCACATACTCCTCGGCCGAGACGCCACGCGCTGTGGCTTTCAACGCCTGCGCGTCCCCGTCGGGAAGAGTGATGGTCAGGTTCACAGGATTCTGTTCCTTTTTCTATTACCTTAGCGGATATCGAAACTCGTGTTTCGTACTTCTGCCAAGGTGCCGTCGCTCCTGCGGCCGGGCGAGGGCATTCTGCTGACCCTGGACGGCCCGCTCAAATCCCGGGCAATTCGGTTACGTCCCTGCGGCGCTTAGCCCGAGTTGAATTCGAATCGCGCCGTCAACGAGCCGCAGATCAGCTTCGGACAATACTCCAAGCCTTCCACTGAGGCGGAGCTTGCTAACCGTGGCGATCTGGTCCGCCATCGCTTTTCGCAATTCGCTGTTCAGAACGACGATGGCCTCGCACGGATAAACGCGGTCCGTTCGGCTCGTAATGGGTACTACCTGCAAACGGTTCACAGTCCGGTTTGAAGCGTTGTTGCTCACGATCACGGCGGGCCGAGTTTTCTGCACTTCTCCGCCGAGTGATGGATCGAAGTTGACCCACCACACTTCACCGCCGACCAAACTGGCCGCCTGGAAATGGATCGTGGATCAAGCCTTCTATCCACTCGGAGGCTTCGCGCTCTCGATCCCCATCGAGGCTCATCTCCCGGTATGCGGCTTCCAAATGGGACTCGGCTACAATCGGACGCGCCAACTCCTCGATCACCTCGCTGATCGTTCGCCTGCCAGCCGCGGTTTGCAGGCCTTGATACACCTCATCGCTGACCGTGATTGTGATCTGGTGCGCCATACTCTAAAGGTATCGTATGGCGTTGCGTCGTGGTCCAGGCCCACGGTACCTTCGAGCAGTTCGAAACTCCGGGCGACCAAGGGTGCGTCGCTGACGGCATCCAGAAGCGAAGCTTCTCGTATGGACAATGGCCCAAAGCTGGATAGCCTCATCTCACGGTTTTTGGTCTTATCCTCCTCGCCCGCTCGTGAAGATTGGGCAAGGAGTTTCCGTACAAATCCAGGCTAAGTGCCGGAGCCGTCCCTCATTAGGGCAGCGACATAAGAACAAGCCCGTATCCGACTCCGGCCTCATCGGTGGTGCGGGCGACCTGGAACGCCATGTAGCGGCCATCGGTAGAGACAACCGGGTTAGACGCTTTCCAGCCTTCATAATCGTTGAAATTGGTCACAGGCACGAAGTCCTTGCCGCTGCCGTCCATCCGGAGTTTCCAGATATCGATTTCATGGGAACCATGCAGTCCGCCGAGAGATTCAACCTGCTTCGAGGATTCGACGAGAGTGTATTTGCCGTCCGGAAAGATACCTTCTACCTCGTTATAAATGGTATTGGCCTGGCAGAAATCGGTCGCCTTACCAGTTTTAAGATCGACGCCCATCACGGTGCCGAGACCCTTCGGACGGTAGCAAGTAAAGGTTAGCTTTTCGTCGTTGTCGTAGAAGTCCTGCGACTCGGCAACACAGCTTGGATCCTTGCTTTCGAAGACGGTTTTCTTGTTGGCGATGGTGAGTTTGCCGCCGGCGTATTGAAGATCGGCGACGACAATGCGGGAGTAGCCGGCGGCGAGATCGGGGAACTGGGCGGATGTTTCGGACCAGGACATTTTGAGTTGTTTCTTGGATATCGCCGAGCCTTCGCTCATTTTCTGGCCGAGCTTGACGGGCTTGGAACCGGGTTCCTTGCTAAGGAACCAGAGTTCGTTATCGCGGCGGCGGCTCGTGCGGATGTCGCTGAAGCGTTCGGCGCCGATGAGGATGAAGTTGCCATCGCTCAAGTGCATGATGCGGAGGAAGGCGGCGCCGGGAACGCCGCAGGTGAGGCAGCGGATGACGCGGGTCTTGAGATCGATGACAAAGGCGTCGCCGAAGCTTTTGGCCATGAAGGCGATGCGGGCGCTATCGGGAGAGAAGTCGGCGCGTTCTCCGAAGTGGGTGAGCGCCTGCATGGATTTCGGGAGGTGGTCGAGAGGGCTGCCGGTTTTGCGTTCGGCGAAGAGTGGGAGCACGAGCGACAATGCGACGAGGAATTGTTTCATGAGGTAATTATCGGACGGTTTTGGTGTCGAGATTGTCTCGAGTTGCGTCGAAGCGCGGGCCGCGGTCATGCAATGAGCCTCATAAATCCAATCCCCAAGAGTCTTACTCCCGAATCGATATCAGCAAGCGGCGATACTGCGCGTCTCTGTCGCGCGTCTTGATTTGCGCGTGCTTTCCGAACTCGCGCCGCGCAGCCTCCGGGTTGCCGGTTTTTTGATACAGGCGCGCCAACACGTAGTGAGCGCGTTCGTGATCGGGATCGATTCGCAACGTCTGCTCCAACTCGGCGATCGCGTCCTGTTCCGCGCCGCCCTCTTCCAGCGCCCGCGCCAGCACAAAATGAGCGCGCACGTACATCGGTTGAAGGCGAACTGCCGTGCGCAGGGCCTTTCTCGCGGCATCGAGCGAGGCTTCTCCGATTCTTGCGTCGTGCAGGATCCCGGCGCCTTCCAGATACCAGCCCAGCGCGTTCAGGGGATTGATAGTCTGCAAAGACTTCCCGAGTTCGACCATGCGGCTGGCGTTTCCGGCGTCTTCGTAACATTCGCCGAGAGCCTTGTAGGTTGCTTCAAAACGAGGATGTGCGCCAATCAGCGCTTCGAGCATACGTTGCGCCTCATCACGGCGGTTCTGGAGGATGTAGGCGACTGCGAGTCCAAAAGTGACCCGCGGCGAGTGCGGCATCCGTTTCGCCGCCACCTCGAAGAAACTCGCCGCCTCCTGATGGGCTCGATAGCTTCCCAGAAACTCGCCGATGTCGAGCAGGTAATCTTCATTCTGCGGATCGAGATGAACCGCCCGCTGCAGATAGTGGAGCGCGGATTTCGGATTCCCCAGCTTGAACTCGGCGTAGCCGCGCAGATTGTTCCAGGAGGGCGCGTGGACTAGCGGTCGCTCGGTGGCGCGAAGCAGAACCGCGGCCTCGGCGTAGCGGCGGCGTTCAATGTGGTCGGCGGCCAATGTGGCCAGCCGCGCCGCTTCATCAAGCCAAGCCTTGGTTCCCGCTGCGTCACGAGGATTGAGCCTCTGGGCATTGTCCAGCTTTTGATAAACGGTGAGTCCCGGAGACGCCTGAGCCAAGAGCACCGTTTGGAGGAACAAGAGCAAGCCGATCGTCCCGGCAAATTTCACGTTAAAACACAAACTTCGCGGCCACCTGCATCACACGCGCCGGGGATGATCCGAAAATACGTCCGAAGTTTGGATCGTTGACCGTCGCAGTGGGGAATGTGAACGAATGAAAATTGAAGGCGTTGAACCCTTCAAAGCGTATCTGGAACTTCCGCCGCTCGCTCAGCAGGAATTCCTTGTACAGGGAAAGGTCCACATTCTGGAAGCCGTCTCCCCGGAGAATGTTGCGTCCGGCATTGCCGCGGCGATACGCGGGCGCGCCCGGCGGCGCGGTGAAGCAGGACGTATTGAACCATCGTTCGGGTGTGCCGCCGCCTCCCTTGAAGTCACATCCGGCCACCACGTCCGCGCGGCTGCCGGTCCCGGTATTAGAGGGATCTCCGGCAAACCCCGGCGTAAAGGGGAAGCCGTCTTGCATCGTCACCAGGGAGCCCAGTGTCCAACCGCCCAGCAGCAACCGCTTGGCGCCGCTGGTCTGACGCAGCCACGGCACTTCCCAAACCAGGCCAGTGGTAAAAACGCGCGGCACATCGAACAAGGAAACTCCGCGGTTTAGCCGTCCATTGTAAGGATCATACAAACCTTCGCCATTCGTCGAATCCTGATCGATGCTCTTTGACCAGGTGAACGCAGTCAGCAACGAAAGCCCCTTGGAAAAGCGGCGTTCCAACTTGAATTGCATCGAGTGATAACTTGATGACGCCGATTGATCGTTCCAGGTAATGACCCCGAAGTCCGGGTAAGGACGGCGAGCTTGCACGGCACCCGGACCTTCTCTCGGCACATTGATGCCCCGGCTACTTTGAAGCCGCGTTCCTTTTGTGCCGACGTAGGCAAGATCAACTGAAAACTGCCCGGGCAACTGGCGTTGGATGGCGAAGTTCCATTGTTGCGAGTACCCGAAGTCCGTAGCCTCCGGATCATGCGCCAGCAGCGTGGCAAATTGGCTGAACGAGGAACCGGCCGGCAGGAAGTTTCGCGTAGTTCGCGTGGGAATGAACGAATCGTTCAATATGCCGGATTCGCGAATCAGGAACGGCACCGATTCGAACTCGCTCTCACGGTTGCCATCCAACTGTACCCAAAAGAGTCCATAGCCGGCCCGGATCACCGTGTTGTTGTTTAAACGGTAAGCGAGGCCGATGCGCGGCGCCCATCCGTAATGACCGATGGCGCGTAGATACTTCTCGCTGATCCCGACGTCTTTTGCGTAGACGGAAAATTGACTGTAAAAAGGCCACGCCCGTTCGACGGAACTCTGAAGGTAAGGCGGAGACACCGACTTTTCGTTCGGCACCAGAATGGCGCCGCGTCCATTCCGGGCACTGGGCAGGAAGCTGCTGAATTGAGCCCGCTTCTCGGTGGTGGGCAGGTTCAGTTCATACCGAATGCCGAGGTTGACCGTGAGTCGCGACGACGCCTTCCAATCGTCCGTGAAGTACGCCCAATTATTGCGGAGGCGCTGATAATACCAGCCCGGCGGCACGTAGCGGCTGGCGGTAAAGGGAATTCCCAGAAGGAAGTCAGCCAACCCGGCGCCGGTATTCGCCAGATTGGCTGGATTGTTAGTGTAAGTTCCCGTGTAGCCAAAGGTCCCGCTGCCCTGGCCGCTTGTCGTCAGGTTCTGCTGCCACGACCGGTACGTCTCTCCCATCTTGAACGTATGCCGCCCGCGGACCATCGTATAGTTAGCCGTGTATTCGAAATTGTTCGAAGTATAGTTGAGCAGGAAACCTTGCGGGAGCCCCGTGAACCCCGTGATATTCATGACCGGATAGCTGGGGTAGACGTCCGACACGCCGGGGCCGAAGCCCTGGATGCCAAGCTGCGTGGTGAAGTCGGTGGTGCCGAAATTCGGCGTATCGAACAGCACCTTCGAACGGCTGAATGAAGCGCGCGCTTCCAGCAACGTGGTCGGACTGAAAATATGGGTCCAGTTCAAGACGCTGTTATAGCCGTTGGGACGCTTCGGATTGGCTCCTGGATCGAAGGGATTCAGCCCGTGATAATTACCGTAACTCCCTTCCACGGCCCGCTTCAACGAAAACCGCCCGCTCAGCGTGTCGTTTGTGCCGAAGCGGTGGTCTAGCTTGACCGTTTCCTGATTGTAGTGGCTGGGGATGCTGAACTCGCGGCGCAGATTGGCGGCGATTCCCGGCTGGATCGGAAGCGGGATCCATTCCGGCTGCATGAAAAAACGGGCAATCGGATCGATGCGGTTCGCCGGAATGACATTGCCGGGAAACGGCTGGCGCAGGAAGGCGTTCGGCCGGCTTGGATCGGGAATCGTGGTGGCGGGGTCGAACAAGGTATTGGTCAATTCGGATAAATCCCCGGTGCGCATCCTCGCGGTTGGCACGGAGGGAGCGAAGGTTTGCCCCCGGCGCAAGCGCAGGCCTTCATAGTTGAAGAACCAGAAAGTCCGGTCCCGTCCATCGTAGAGCTTGGGTATCACCACCGGGCCGCCGGCGTTTGCGCCGAATTGGTTGCGTCGCAGCGGGGGCTTCCGGGCGGCGAAGAAAGGCCGCGCATCCATCTTGTCGTTACGCAGAAATTCCCATGCCGCGCCATGGAGTTTGTTGGTGCCGGACTTGATCGACACGTTCACGGTCGTGCTGCCGTAGCCAAACTCCGCCGACATGTTCGACGTTTCGGTCTTGAACTCCTGAATCTCATCGATCGACGGTGTCAGAATAATGCCCCGGCCGTTCTGGTTCGACGCGTTGGAACCGTCGATGGTGAACAACACCTGCCCGGGGCGTCCGCCATTTGACACATTCATCGTGCTGGTGGTGGTGAGCGAACTCGCCCCGCCGCTTAACCCTTGGCCGTTCTGGAAATCGGTGCCGGATACGGTTCCCGGACTCAGTAGCTGCAACTGCTGGAAATCGCGCCCGTTTAGAGGTAGTTCCGTCACGCGCTTGGCTTCAATAATCTGTCCGGTGCTTGCGTTCTCGGTGTTAAGCAGGGGTGCCTGGGCGGCCACCTCAACGGTCTCCGACACCTGTCCCACCTTCATGGTTAGATCCTGGCGGAGCGTGGCGCCGACGTCCACCTTCACGTCCCGCACTTCTAACGTTTGGAACCCCGGCACGGTCACCGTCAACTCATAGGTGCCCACGGGCAGGCTTGTCACGGAATAGGCGCCCGACGAATTCGTGCTCGTCCGGCGGCTCTGGTTGGTATCGAGGTTGCGGACCCCCACGGCGGCGTTGGGAATGGCCGATCCGCTGGGGTCGTTAATAACACCGGTGACGCTCCCCACCGAACTCCCTTGAGCCCACAGGAAGAGGGGAGATGAGAGCAGTGAGAGACAGATCGAAAAGCGGTGCCAACCGGACTGGTGAAGATTCATATTGGGAACCCCCTTTATTCGAGTCGCCGTGATGACAGATGATATATCATAAAAACGAAATCATGCCAATGGCACCCGTGAAAGTGCAGACTAGGCGGTCTGGTCCTTGTCAGGCGGTGAGGTACTGGCGCCCATGCTGCTCCCGGTAATTCGACTCTTCGGATCCACCGTCATTCAGATCGCTTCTCGAGCGGGCATGCGCCATGCGTAGCTGCGGGCGACTAACGCTGGTGCTGCTCCTTGCCCGGTCCGTCTACGCGCAAACTGCAGCCGATCCGGCGGAGTTCTACAAGACCCGGATACAGCCCCTGCTTGCCTCCAAATGTTATGCCTGCCACACGCAGTCCGCTTTGGGAGGGCTACGGCTGGACTCGCGGCAGTCGGTCGCGAAAGGCGGCAACTCAGGACCGGCGGTGTCACCCGGACATCCCGCCGATAGCCTGCTGATTCAAGTGGTCACACATACTCACGACCGGATCAAGATGCCGCCTGCGGGACGGCTAAGCGACGCCGAGATAGCCGATCTCAAGCGATGGGTAGAATCCGGCGCCCATTTCGATAGCGTGGACACGCCCGCTGTACTTGCGTCCGATATCGAGCGCCGGCGCAATTTCTGGTCGTTGCAACCTCCGCGGAAAGCCGCGCTCCCAACGGTCAGGAACGAAGCGTGGGTACGCTCGCCGATTGACCGGTTCATCCTCGCCGCCTTGGAAGCGAAGGGACTTACTCCGGCTGCGCCCGCCGATCGCGCGACACTACTTCGTCGGGTGACGCTGGATCTTACCGGACTCCCGCCCACGCCGGACGAGTACCGAGCCTTCCAGGATGATTCTTCGCCGGAAGCCTTCGCCCGGGTTGTCGACCGGCTGCTGGCGTCCGAGCGCTACGGCGAGCGCTGGGGCCGCCATTGGCTTGACGTTGCCCGCTATGCCGACGCCGACGGGATTAGCGTCGCGCCGATGCCATTCGCCAATGCCTGGCGATACCGGGATTGGGTGGTCGAGGCCTTCAATAACGACATGCCGTTCGATCTGTTCGCGAAAGCGCAGATCGCCGGCGACCTGATCGAGAAACCGGGGGAGCGGCGAATGACACCCGGGGTTGGCTATCTGGCCCTTGGTCCCTGGTTCCACACGGTGGTGGAGCCGGTGAAGGCGCGGGCCGACGAGCTTCAGGACAGGATCGATGTCGTCTCTCGAGGTTTTCTCGGCCTTACCGTTGCGTGCGCCCGCTGCCACGATCACAAGTACGATCCCATTCCCACCCGCGACTACTACGCCCTTGGGGGCGTACTCACTTCCACCGAGTACAAGGAGGAACCGCTCGCTCCGGCGGCGACGGTGGCCGCCTACGATAACGCGGACAAGCACGTTAAAGCTATCGATCAGCGGATTAAAGACTTTTTGGACGGTGAGCGAAAGCAGTTTCGCGAACGCCAGGCGAACGATTCCGGGCGCTACCTTTTGGCTGCCTGGGGACGACGGCGTAAATCCAGTGAGCCCATTACCGGCCTCGATCCGAAGGTGCTGGACCGCTGGATCGCTTATCTTGACCAAACGCACGATCATTCTTTGTTGTCCTTCTGGCCCGCTCTGGCAACGAACGGCGGCCGCCAGCGGGCGGAAGCGGCGGCCCGTGATTTCCAGGCGATGGTGGACGCCCTCCTCACCGAGCATCGTGAGCTAACGAAGTACAACGAGCGCATCATTGAAGCCTCGAAGAAGTCCACCGACCCTTACGATATTTACTGCAAGGGGTGCCGCGCCGAAACCAAAGCGCTCCCGCGCGACAAGTATGTCTTTCTCGGCGACCTGTTCGATCCCAAGCGCAAGACGGAAGGGGAGGAGCGCGCGGCTGGCGTCCTGTATCTGGACGACAAGGAACTCGAAGATTACCTGGGGGCCGCCGCCAAGGCGCGCCTCTATGAACTCCGGGCGGAACTGGCGGCCGCGAAGAAAGCCTTGCCGGAACGCTATCCGTTCCTTCACGTGTTGGCCGATACAAAAGAGCCGCGCGACATGCCGCTTCATCGGCGCGGCGATCCGTACAGCCTGGGAGAGATGGTGCCCCGCCATTTCCTTTCGGTGCTCGGGAAGCCGGAGCCAGCGGCTCTCACTACCGGCAGCGGCCGATTGGACTTGGCCAATCAGATTGCAAGCCGGGACAATCCGCTGACTGCGCGCGTAATCGTGAATCGCATTTGGCACCACCACTTCGGCGCGGGCCTGGTTCGGACTTTGAGTAACTTCGGAGCCGCCGGGGATCGTCCCAGCCACCCGGAATTGCTGGACTACCTGGCCGTCGGGTTTATGGAGAACGGCTGGTCCATGAAGAAGCTGCACCGGCAGATTTTGCTGTCGTCGACCTATGCGATAAGCAGCCAAGGTTCCAAGCGGGCGCTCGCCGCGGATGCCGACAACCGGCTGCTGTCGCGCTTCCATCGCCGCCGCCTCGATGTTGAGGCTCTTCGCGATTCGATGCTGTTTGTATCCGGCAATCTACAACTGGCGGCGGGCGGACCCGCGGTGAAATGGGACAAGGAATTCCGCCGGCGCACCCTCTATGGGGAAGTGAGCCGCTTTCGCACGGAGCGCTTGTTGACGCTGTTCGATTTTCCGGATCCGTCCATTCATGCGGAGAGGCGCGTTGCCACCAATACGTCGGTCCAGCGCCTGTTTTTTCTCAACAGCGAGTTCATCAAGCGACAGGCGGCAGGCTTGCTCGCCCGTGTCCGCGCCGCCGCCCCTTCGGACGCGCAAGCGCAGGTTCGCGCTTTCTACAACGTGTTGTTTGGCCGCGCGCCGGAGCCTCGTGAACAGGCCGCGGCCCTGCGTTTCCTCGACCGGACGGCTGGCGACGAAGCGTTAACCGAGTTCGCGCAAGTGCTCCTGAGTTCGAGTGAGTTCAGTTTTGTGGATTGACGAATATGAAATTCTTGCCTCCTCTTTCGCGCCGCACCATGCTTGCCAGTATGGGAGGCGGCTTCGGCCTGCTCGGCCTGCGAAGTCTGTGCGACGCCGCGGAGAGCCCTTTTGCGCCCAAGCGACCGCACTTCGCGCCAAAGGCTAAACGCGTCATCTTTCTGTTCATGAATGGCGGCATGTCGCAGGTGGATACTTTCGATCCCAAGCCGATGCTGGCGCGTTACCACGGCCATCCCGTGCCGGGCGGAGCGCCAAAAACCGAACGCAAAACAGGCAGTTTAATGCGCTCGCCGTTTGAGTTTCGCCGCTGCGGAAAGAGTGGCATCGAGGTCAGCGAGATCTTTCCCAAAATCGGCGAGCGCATCGACGACCTCTGTGTCATCCGGTCGATGTACACCGATATCCCTAACCATGAACCATCGCTGCAGATGATGAACTGCGGCGAGAATCTGCAAAGCCGTCCCTCCATGGGATCGTGGCTGCTATATGGCCTCGGCACCGGGAATCAGAATTTGCCCGGCTATGTCGTCATGTGTCCGGGGATGCCCGTAGTCGGTACGCCGCTGTGGAACTCCAGTTTTCTGCCCGCCGTCTTTCAGGGTGTTCACATCCCGAATAACGTGAAGGATCCGCGGGAGATGATCCAGTATCTGCGCGACGCCGATCGCCCACCGGACTCGAAGCGCCGCCAGTTGGACCTTCTCAACGAGCTGAACCGTTGGCACGCCGATAAGCGCGGCGACGACACGCAGCTTGAGGCGGCGATGCAGTCCATGGAGGTCGCCTTCCGCATGCAGACGGAAGCTCCCGAGGCATTCGACATCGCTCGCGAGCCCGAGTCCGTCCGGAGCCGGTACGGGGATTCCGATTTCGGCCGCGGTTGTCTGCACGCGCTCCGGCTGGCCGAGCGCGGCGTGCGCATGGTGCAACTCTACTTCGGCAACGGCCAACCGTGGGATAACCACGACGACATCATGATCCACAAAAAGCTGGCCAACCAGGTGGACGGCCCCGTGGCCGCCCTGCTGGACGATCTGAAGTCGCGGGGCCTGTTCGACGACACCCTGGTCATCTTCAGCGGCGAGTTCGGACGCACGCCGTCGGTTGAAACCAGTTCGCGCGTGAAGGTGCAAAATGGCCGCGATCACAACCCGCACGGATTTTCGATGTGGCTGGCCGGCGGCGGAGTGAAGGGCGGAATGACTTACGGCGCAACCGACGAATTCGGCTTCAAGGCGGAACAGAATCGAGTCCACGTTCACGACCTCCACGCCACCGTGTTGCACCTATTGGGCATCGACCATACACGACTGACGTATTCCTACAGCGGGCGTGACTTCCGGCTGACGGATGTACACGGCCAATTGATCCGCGAGATCCTTGCGTAGAATCGAAGTTCGATGCTCAAATTGTGGTGCGAGTCGATGCCCGAGCGCGTGACCGGCACACTGATCGCGATTATGTGTCTGAATCCGCCGGCCGTCGACCTGCGAGCGGTACCGCCCAAGTTGTTGACGCTCTTGACCGCGAGTCTGCCCCGCGGTTAGCGGCTCAGAAAATCAACTTCAGCCCAAGTTGTACGATGCGCGGATCGAGCGCCCCGGTAATCCGCCCGAATACCGGACTCGTCACCGTCGCCGTTGGCCCGCCAAGTCTCGTATGGTTGAAGAAGTTGAACATCTCGCCGCGGAACTGGAGGCGCGCCCTCTCCGCCATCGTGAACTCCTTGAACACCGAGTAATCGGCATTCCAGCCTCCGGGAACGCGCAGGCGATTGCGCCCGATCTGGCCTATCGTCCCGATGGCGTTCTGCCGGAAGGCCAGCGGATTAAACCAGGCGTTGATTTGATCCGCCCTGGACCGGTCGTCACCCAGATCGATCGCGGCCCCCGTCAGATCCGCGCGGTTGCCACCTACTCCGAAGAGCGCGTTGTCAACGCCGCTGAGAACCGTGAACGGCGTTCCCGCCTGCCCGGTGAAGATGAAGTTGCTTTGCCACCCGCCGAGCGCGCTGCGCACGAACGGATGCGCCGTCAAAAGACGCGGATGTTCCACAATGCCGGACATCACCAGTCGCTGCGGAATATCGAAATCGGACGGCCCGCGGTTGTTATTGAAGTTGAAGGGGTCGGGCCCCGTGCTGTTCCCTTCGGCCGTCGCATAGGACGAAATGTCGATCGACTTCGAAATCGTATAGTTGGCCAACAGGCTGAATCCATGGCTAAAGCGCTTCTGCACGGTGAATTGCGCCGATTGGTATTTTGACCAGCCGCTCCCCGACGCCACCTGCAAGCCGCCGATCGGCTGGTAGATGCGGCGCTGATTGATATTGGCGGCCGTCGCGCCGGCGCCGTAGATCGCGGGGTTGATCTCGGGTGAATTCAACAGGCGGGTGCCCTTCGAGCCGACGTAAGCCGCGCGGACCAGCCAGTCGCCGGGAAGTTGCTGCTCAATGACGAAATTCCAGTTCTGCATGTAGCCGACCTTTAGGTTCGGCCCCTGTAGGCCCCAGGTCCCATAAGGCGTGAACTGGAAGTCCTTGCCCGGAACCACGGGAGAGGGGTCGAGGGTCGGGCGGCTGCCGTACGGATTGGATACCTGGACCGGGCCGTTGACCACCGACTGCGCGACGAATGGTTGACCGGCGGCCGTACGGTTGTTGAAGATACTCATGTAAGTGTCATAGAAGATGCCGTACGCCGAACGGATTACGGTGCGCGGCCGCAACTGATAGGCGATGCCGAACCGCGGCGCGAACAGATTCCATTGCGTCGGAATGATTCCGTTTTCGAAACCGCGGTCCCGCTGGAAGAGCAGGCCGAGCGGTGCGTTCGGATAGGTCTCCGATTGGCGGCCCGGGATGAATGTCATGCGCTTTCGGTACACCTCGTTAATGTCGTAGCGCGGATCCCAGCGAAGCCCGACGTTGACGGTTAGCTTTTGCGTGAGCCGTATGTCGTCTTGCACGAAAAGTCCCGTGCTCCAGTTATAGATGCGGCTGCTCCAGAAGGACTGCTGACGCCACGCCGAGCCAACGCCGAGCACGAACTCCGCAAACGAGTTTCCGGCGTTCGAACGTCCGGGGTCGCTCAGCATCTGACCGTTAAAGGTGGCGGTGCCGCCGCTCATCCAATAAGACGCTATGTCCAACCGGTAACGCTTCACTTCCCCGCCCACGCGAAGGTTATGCTTGCCGGTGCCGTAACTGATCGTATTGCCCGCCTGGTAGGTTGCCTGCGGGCCATAATAGCCCAGCCCCAGACTGATGCCGGACCAGTTACTGATGCCGACGTCCATGGTGGCGAAACCGGGGATGTAGCGGGTCCGCGCTCCCAGCGAGGTGAAGGAAATGTCCAGGTCGGAGGAAGGCTGCGAGGTGGGCGTGGTCTGGTGGAAGGTGGCCGTGAAGTCATTCAGTAGCCGCGGCGTGAAGGTGTAACTGTGATTCGTGGTGATACTCGTGGAACCGCCGAATTGGCCCGTAACTACATAAAGAAGGTTGTTCGGAATCGAGACCCATGGACGGTCATAGAACAGGTAAAAGACGCGGGCCGAGAAGCGCTGCTTCGCGGAGATCACCTGATCGAGGCGGCCAACGTACTGAAAGTCGTCGGTGGGATTCACCGGCGTGCTCAGGCGCAGTTGGTAGGCGGGGTCGGAGGTCGAAGGGATGTAGTTGAGCAAGCCTCGCGAAACGGGGTCGAAGCGAGTCTGCGGGATGAGGTTGCCGGGGAAATATTGAGTGGGGGCGAGTGGGTCGTGAATCGCGCCGCTTCCGTTCGCGTTGAGCCAGGAGGAGAAGTCGCCGCGCTTCATGGCGTCGCTGGGCGCGGTGCGAAGCGCCCCGGGCGATGCCACCCGCTGCTTGGTGCCCTGATACGAGAAGAAAAAGAACGTGCGGTCCTTGCCGTTATAGAGTTGGGGCAGAAGGACCGGGCCGCCGATCGTGCCGCCGTACTGGTTGCGTTTCAGAGCGTCCCGGCCTGAGAAGTAGTTCCGCGCGTTCATCTTGTAATTGCGCAGGAAATCGAACGCGGTACCGTGAAACTGGTTGGTTCCCGAGCGGGTCACCGCATTGACGACGCCGCCGACCTGACGCCCGTATTGCGCGTCGAAGGTGCTGGTCTGAATGCTGAATTCCTGGATGGCGTCCGGGTTCGGGTAGGGCTCGGCGATGTTGGTATAGCCGTCGTTGTTGTCCGCGTTATCAAGCAGGAAATTGGTTGCGTTGCCGCGTGCGCCGTTGATCGATACCGGAGCGTGATACTGACCGCCGCCGATGGTGTTGATTTGGAGCGTTCCGCCCTGCGCGCCTCTGTCCGACACGCCGGCGCTGAGCGACATCAGTTGCAGAATGTTACGGCCATTCAACGGCAGGTCCTCTATCCGGCGTGCGTCCACTACTTGCATGAGATTCGTCGTGGTGGCCTGTACCATCGCCGCATCGGCGCTCACAGTCACCTGTTCAGTGGAGGCGCGCGGAGTGAGCACGGCATTGGCCTGCACGTTCGTGTTGACTTGAAGGGTGATTCCGGTTTGAATGAATGTGGTAAATCCCACTTTCTCCACGCGGACGCTGTACGCGCCGACAGGCAGCAGCGGGGCTACGTAGCGGCCCGACTCGTCGGCGGCGACGATCCTCGCCAAATTCGTGCCCGTGTTGGTAACGGTTACCGATACGCCCGGAATAACGGCGCCGGTGGAATCGTACACGGTGCCGTGGATGGTGCCGTTCGCCTGGGCAAACAGCCACACCGAGAAGAGCAAAAGGGAACTGATTTTGAAGCGCTTCAGCATGTAAACCTCCTAGGTTACCGATGAGTATGCGTCTAATATCCGAAAATTAGAAGGGTATAATCTCCGCGTCGTCCATACTGTTGGACGGAGTCCCGCGGAGAGAGGCGTCCGTAAATGAAGCGACGCCCGCTCGCCCAATGGACCCGCACCTCCATCGCCCGTCCGCATCGAAATCGGCGGCGGCCGCTTTGGCGCCGCCTTCCAGTGGCACCTCCACCCCAGCGCCAAGGTGACCGCCGTCTGCGACATTCGCCCGGACGCCTTGCGGCGGCTATCGGAAGTCTATCGCCGCAACACCGCCTTCAAGTCCTTTCGCGACCTGATCGAATATCCCGAACTCGCCGCCGTCGGCGTCTTCCTTACGAAGGGCGCATCACAACTTTCGTGCAGCCCGCCTCGCGGCGGTTAAAGAGATCATAGGCCGCGGGAGCGTCTTCAAGGGTGGTGCGATGGGAAATGACAAACGACGGATCGAGATCGCCGTGCCGCACGCGCTCCATGAGTGGACGCATATAGCGGGGCGTATGGGTTTGGCCCATTTTCAGCGTCAGTCCTTTGGCGAAGGCGGCCCCCATCGGCACCTTGTCGATGAAGCCGCCGTACACGCCGGGAATGGAGACGGTGCCGCCCTTCCGGCAAGCCATGATCGCCTTTCGGAGCACGCCGGGCCGATCGCTTTCCAGAAACAGCGCTTGCTTGGCACGATCATAGGCATGTTCCAGTCCGCTGCTATGCGCCTCCATGCCGACGGCATCGATACACGCATCGGGGCCGCGGCCGCCGGTCCTGTCGTTCAACTCCGCCAGCAGATCCGTTGCTGCGAAGTCGATGACCTCCGCCCCGGAGTTTTCCCGGGCCATTTTGAGGCGCTGAGGGATATTGTCGATGGCAATCACACGTTCGGCGCCCAAGAGATACGCGCTTCGAATCGCAAACTGACCCACCGGGCCGCACCCCCAGACGGCAACCACGTCGCCGGGTTGGATGTTGCAGTTCTCCGCGGCCATATATCCCGTCGGGAAAATGTCGGATAGAAAGAGCACTTGCTCGTCGGAAAGATCGCTTTCGACGACGAGGGGGCCGACATCCGCGAATGGCACGCGGACAAATTGCGCCTGACCGCCGGCGTATCCGCCATAAAGATGGGAATACCCGAAAAGCCCGGCCCCCGACGCCCCATACAACTTGTTCAGAATGGAGGCATTCGGATTCGTGTTATCGCAAAGCGACCATTGGCGCGAACCGCAGAAATAGCATTTCCCCCAACTTCTCGATGCGCTCGCTGTCTTTGTTCCGCTCCGGAACCCGCTTGGACACCAACGCCAGGCTACCGTTGTTGAACAACTGCTCCTACCAGGCGTAAAACTGGGTCGGCGACAGACTGGCCTCGTCACAAATCTTCGAGATGGCCTGCTTCTCGATCAGATGGAGCCGCAACAGTTTAATCTTGTCGTCCGCGCTCCAATGCCGTCTTTCTTTTTTCAAGGACTCGCTCCAAAAACCTCTTCGACCATATTTCACTTCGTCTTAATCGATTCCTCCGCTTTCAGTTGAGGCAAAACAACAGCTTCACAGGCTCAGGCCGCCGAACGGACCGGCGGGATTCCGAGATCATTGGCGAGCAAACGATAGCGTTGAGGAAGATCCGTTCTTCATCCACGGCGAGCGGAATATCTTTTGGACTTTGTCGCAAAACGTCTGTTGTGTCCGCTTACCAAATCAGAGACCCTTTTTGAGACGCTGATAGTGAAAACTATCGGATCCATGCCTTGATGGAGCGCTTAGCTACCGGGTCTATGGCAGGCGCCGCTGAACTCGCGCAAGACGGACTCGGTCGCGGCGGAGGGGGTGGGCCCCGCGGCTCCGCTCGCGGCGGGAGCCCTACGGAGAGCCCTTTTAGGGTCAAATCTGATATTCTAGCGAGCTTTAGATGCGTTGAATTTTGAATATGGAGTTGAGTGATGAAACCCTCACGAGTAACTTTACTTGCACTCGTTTTCATCGGGTGGGTTCCGCCACTGGAAGCTCAGGCTACGCTGGGCGCCGCCGCCGTCGCCGGCACCGTTCGCGACGAGCAGAAGTTGAGAGTTCCAGGCGCGCGCATTCTGCTGACGGAAAAGCTGAAAAACCTAGTTCGTGAGGCGGTCTCCGACGACAGCGGAGAATTCCTGTTTCCATCCGTGACCGCGGGCGGCTACAAAATGGAGGTGTCGAAGGCGGGGTTTACGACCACCGCCATGGACGATTTGCATGTGGAAATCGGCGGCCGTCTGGTGCTGGAGGTTTCTCTCCACCTGGGTGAGACGCGCACCGAAATTGTGGTGAGCGGCGCGGCCACGATTCTCGACACGGAAACGAATGTCGTGGGCACCGTGGTGGATTCCGGGCGAATCGCGAACCTTCCGTTAAATGGGCGGAACTTTTTGCAGTTGGGGCTGCTCGCTGGAGGCGTAACCGAAACTTCCAGCTTCAGTGCCAGTTTCACTATCAATGTCGGTCCGCCGGGACGGGTCGTGGTGCTGCCCGGGAGCATGCCGTCTTCCGTAAACTACTCGCTGAACGGCATTCCGATTCGCAGTTCCCGGGATGGCGAATTAGCGCTCAGCCCTTCGGTCGCGGCGCTCGATCAGTTCAAAGTGGAAACCGGCTTCCTCCCTCCGGACCGCGGCCCGAACGCGGGTGTCGTTAACATCGTCACCAAGAGCGGAAGCAATTCGCTCCATGGCGAGCTATTCGAGTTCTTTCGTAACCGCCGCCTGGATGCCAGGAGCTTTTTCGCGAGCGCCCCGGAGGATCTGAAACGGAATCAGTTCGGCATCGCCGCGGGCGGTCCGGTTCTCAAGAACAAAATCTGGTTTCACGGTTTTTACGAAGGACTGCGGGAGGCCACCGCGTTCTCCCGATTCGGCTATAGCCCCACCGCGGCGATGTTCGCGGGGCGATTCGCGGAGACAGAGCGAACCATTTACGATCCCGCCACCTATTCCCCCGCTTCCGGCACGCGCACGCCGTTTCCGGATAACGTAATTCCCAGCGGCCAAATCAACCCGGTGGCGCGGCGGCTGGCCGAATATTACCTGCCCGGCAGCAGCTTGTCCAGCAGGCCCGGCAACGTCCTGAGAAGCCCGCTAAACACGTTCGACGACAACCAAGGCGGCCTTCGAATCGATGCCGCCATCAGCGACCGTCAACAACTATTCGGACAACTGTTCAAGCAGGATTCTCCCGCCGACCGGCAAAATTTGTATCCGTTGAGCGGCCTGCTTTATAAAAACTCCGCGGACCTGGCGATGTTGCAGCATACCTGGACGATCGGTCCACGCGCCGTGAGCGTGTTTCGCGCGGGCTTTCTTCGCAACGTCGCCGTGGGCGGGAACGAAGCCCAGGATGGGGGGCCGATCCTGAAGTCCATTGGAATCGGCAACACGTTTGACAACCGGGGAGTGAGCACCATTAACCTGCTGGGCTACACCCCGTTTGGCCGCTCGAACGGGGACGTCGGCAATCGGGACCAGGCCTGGCACCTTGCCGGAGAGCTGAACTACAGCCGCACCGGCCACACGATCAAGCTGGGGACTAGCGCGAGTTTCCGGCGCGGATGGCATACCAATGCCAACGCGAACGCGCATGGCGTGCTCTCCTTCGAGCCGGTGTACTCCGCGCAACTGGCCCGCAATGCGGCCGGCCAACTGCTGCCGCAGAACAACAGCGGAGACGCGTGGGCCGACTTCCTGCTGGGAACGCCCACGATTGGAGTGTTGGGCGGCTTACCCGAAGCGCGGCACAGCGGCACAAAGGCATTCCCCTTCATTCAGGACACCTGGAAAGTAACCCCTAATATCACGCTGAACTACGGCATCTCCTGGAATTTGGAAACGCCGCCCGATCCGCGGGGTTGGGCTCGTGATCTGGTCCACGGTTTCGACAAGGCTTCCGGATTACTCACGTTTGCGGCTTTGGGCCAATTGCCGCCCCGGGCGGTGGCGATCGACTTGAACAATTGGGCGCCGCGTCTGGGCATTGCCTGGAAACCGGGGTTTCTCGGCAGTACCGTAGTGCGGGCCGGCGCGGGCGTCTACTATTCGGAATTTCCCCTGATTATTTCCCAGTTTCCGCTTGCCTTTGGTTCTCCCATCGGGACAGGTCAGGGTTTCACCAATCCTCGAACGAATCCGGTGCCGGTTTATTCCTTGGGAGCTAACGTTTTCCCATCGTTGACCTATCCTCCCTTGGACTTGAATTACGCCGCGAGTCTGCCAGCGGGAACGATCATCTCCGCGCTCGACCCAGGAATGCGGACCGCCTACGCGTCCCAATGGAATGTTTCCTTGCAGCAAGGCTGGGGGCGAAACAATTCGATGGAATTAGTCTATTTGGGCTCAAGCGCGCATCAATTGGCGAACTATTTGGATTTCGGACAGTGCCGTCCGTCCGGCAATCTTCTTTGCAATCCAGCGAGCAAGCCATGGCCGCGATACGGCGCGGTCATTGGGATCGACAGCAGCGGCAACTCTTCCTATCACGCACTGATGGCCAAGTACCAGCTCCGGACGGAGCGGGGCCTCAACCTGAGAATCGAGTACACCTGGAGCAAAGCGCTGGCCGACACGTGGCAATCGAATGCGGAGCCGAATAGCCAGATAACCGTATGCAGGAGGTGCGAAAAGGGCCCGGCCAGTTTCGATGTCCGGCACCGCGCCGTTGCCAGCGCGGTATGGGAATTGCCATTCGGCCGCGGGCGTGCGAGGGCCTCAAACGTGTCCCGCGCCGCCGACTTGCTGATCGGCGGGTGGGGCATCAGCGGCATCGCCACCATTGCCACCGGACAGCCGGTTATTTTGAGAGGACCGAATCGCACCGGCAGCCCAGTGATCATTCACCTGCCGGACCGTGTTTGCGACGGGCGCAACAGCGACATATCCGGAAACGTCCGCAACAACGGATTTCTGTGGTTCGAGACCGCTTGTTTCTCCACGCCGCCGGTGGGTTATTTCGGGAACAGCGGGCGCACTGTGCTGAACGCCCCTGGACTCAATAACTGGGACATTGGCGTCCAGAAATCTTTCGTACCGCACGAGAGGAGTTCGGCGCGATTGATCCTGCGGGGCGAGGCGTTCAATGCCTTAAATCATACGCAGTTCAGTTCGCCGAACGGAGATTTGAGCGCAGGCATAAATTTCGGGCGAATCACTTCCACTCGAGCGCCTCGCCTGATTCAGATTAGCGCCAAGATCGTTTGGTAGATCGCGCTTGCGCTCCATTGGCCGGCCGGATGGCGCACGCCGCCGACGTGACCGCCCTGGGGGTGGTGGCAGGACACTCGCATAGGCGCTAAAGTAAGCGTGGCCAAAGTGACGTCGGCTGCCAGCGATCCAGTGTCGGGCCCCCCATTGATTGCAACTTCCCAGAAAAGCCGTATCTTGGGAGCGTCGCGCCGCACTTCGCCGGGGAGCCTGCCTTTTGCCATGTGGAAAGTCGTAAAAGCACTAACTTCCGGATTCTCCCCGCGCGATCCGCGTTCTGAGGCTAGGTCTTGTGACCATGGATAACCAATCCTAGGTGAACCGCAGGTTCGAATCCTGCCGCCGTCTCTTTACTTCGGAACGATTGCCTGTGCGGCGCGTTGCATCTCGCCGACGTAAAACTCAAGGAATGAAATCGGCGTGGGTGCGTTGGGTTTCAGCGTCATTAGAAAACTGCCGACGCTCGTGTTGGGTGGAACGTTCCCGAGCTCAAGCCGGACTAGATTTTCGAACTTATCACGTGCGCTCGTGGATTTGTGAGCTATCGCGTTTCGGATCGTGACGAGCTGCTCCAAGCGTGATCTCTGGCTTTTCAAGGCTGGCGTGAAGGGCTTTCCGTCCTTGAACCAACGGTCCGCTCGTCGCTGCACATCGCTAATGTTCCATTTGGAATAAGGCTTTCCGTCCCGACACCATTCGTCTGCCGCCGTCGAGTCAGGCGGGAATCCAAACCGCCTTGGGGGCGCGCCTTTGGGCGGTTTATGTCCTAAGAGATAGAGTAGAAACGTGTCCTCTAGAAAATTCTCCCAGCTCGTGTAGGCGCGCAGGAACGCCATTTCGGTGAGAATGTCACGCCGGTGGAGAGTGATCTGTGGTCGGGCACCTGGTTGCGGCGGGATTGACCATTTGTGCGCCTCGTCTGCAAGGTCGCGCGCGTCCGCAACTGATCGTGAGAAGGATGTAAGTGCGCTACGAAGTCTCGGTGCAGGCATGGCATTAGCCGTTAAGCGCCTTTGCGAGCTGCCGACAGATATAATTCGTCATCGTGGTCCGCTTGTCTGCATGGACCCAGTGAACCGTGTACGCGCTCAGGAAATTTTTGTCGTCCGCCGATATTTTCGGGGTTGTCGGCTTCGTGTTTTCGATCAATTCGTCGATGGCCTCCAATGCTGTTTTCATCTTGGGATAATCAGCAACCTTGAAGGCGGTTCGCGGTCCCTGTAATTTAGGAAGACCGAACTTCATATGATGAATCGCACAGAAGAGCGGATAAAGCAGTCGAATGGCTCGAAACTGCGACTGAGGGAAATCGGGGCCGAAGATACCCTTGATAGTGTCCATCGTCTCGCGGAAACGTTTCTCGTGAGTTCTGCGATTGGGATAGGTGTTGTCGTAGGTCTTGTAAACGTTGTCGCGAACGCTTTTGGAGCCAGCGACAATGCCGTCCTGCATTGTCTGTAGGAGGTCGGTGATGAACTCGGCCTCGGCCATTCGTAATACCTGCTTATCCGTAAATATCTTGTTGACGATGAAAAACGTTGTGAACTCTTCAGCGAGTTGATACACGCACGATTTGAAGTCGCCATACCAGCTCGAATTGCGAAGCTCTTGCGGCTTCAGCTTCTCCGAGTACATGTTGATCCGCGCGAAAATGTTGAACACTTCAGGGTCGGGCATGTCCTGAAGGAGATCAACAGCGAATTCGTACTTGAGAATGTCTTTCTGCGTGTCTTCATCGAGACCGCTGAACGTGAGACCGCCGAGCGTCTCGTGATGCGACTTGCTGATTTTGAAGCCGTCTTTCAGGAAATTCAGGACGCTGCTCAACCGCTGCTGACCATCGACGATCTCGCGGACCGTGCGGCGGTTCTTAGGATTTACGTCTTGGCGCATGTAAATCTTCGGGATCGGCTTTCCCCTGATGATCGTATCCATGAGATACGAGCGCGCCTTGTCGCTCCACACATCGCGGCGCTGAAACTTCGGTTGCAAAATGAGTTCGCCCCGTGAGTTCCATTCGTCGAAATCGCGAATGCTGTAATTACGCGTGTGAAAGGCTTGTTGCACGATCCCTCCCGTTTCGTAGCACAAGGATGGTTTCGGAAGTGCTTCCTGTCAGTCCGCGGCGGACGCGCCGATCATTGGGGATTGCCTCGGTGTGATCTAACACGTGGGTGTAGCCGGCCTTCGTCGCGATTCCGGAAATGAGCGCCGGAAGGTTGGCGTCCTCAACTTCGCTGCTGCCGTCGCCGACGACGAGGATGCAGTACTTCTCCGGCTCCAGAATCGTCTTCCACTTCTTGAAGCACTGCCCCATGAGCTTCAGGAACGCATCCTTGCGCGGCGAAATCTCTCCGTCCAGAGCGCGCGAATCTGCGACGCCAAGGAACCACAGTCGCAAGCGGTTGTCGCGTGCGTAGTCGAGCTGGCGCATGTAGGGTGGACTCGTGATGATGGCGTCCACTTTCTGCTTGGGCGTGAGCGAGTGAGCCGACTTTGCAAAACAGTTCCGCACGAGGGAGCGATTCAATTCCGGTACTCGACGGAAGGCGCGCTTAACTTTAGCGTCCAGCCGGTCGCGCAAGGAGCGGTACGCGTACAGCTCCGGGAATTCTGGTGGAGGGAACGCTTTCTTCCGCAGGTACGGAACGGTGTGGCTGCTGGGGAACGACAAGAATCCCGGCCTCTGGTGGTGCAGGATTCCCAGTAACGACGCCAACAAGAACCAGCGACGACGTTCGCGTAGCGTCAATGTCCAGCCAAGTGTCTCCCGCAACGTCTCCGGGTGGAAGAATTCACGCACCCACGCGGGAACGCTGCGAAGATCGACCGCCTGCCGTGCTTCCTCAGCCTCTGGCGCAAGATTCTCGATGTCCCTCGCTGCGGCCTTTAGCGACGTATACGGAAAAAGTTTTGCACGCGTGAGCAACGCAGCATAGGGGCTGAGATCGTTCGCGACGATGTTTCTTCCTGCTACCCAGGCTTCCAGAGCCACGGTCCCCGAACCCGAAAACGGGTCGTAAATCACGTCGTCCTCGTCGGTGAACTGGGCTATGAGCGACCCGGCGATTGAGGATTTCAGTTTTCCGATGTAAGGCGAAAGTTGATGAAGGGTGCTTTCGGCCTTGAGTGCGCTGCCCGTCCAGTTGCACGTCAGGTGCGCGGGAGCCGGGGTGATCGGGATTGTAGGGCTGCTTGCCATCGTAATTTTATGGGCCTGGAAAAGTGCTGCATGTCGGGTTTTCACCCCGCAAACGACAAGGCTGCCAAGTTGCTCATTCTACCCCAGTCTTGTTCTTGGAGTCTCGTTCAGGTTTCGGTCGTCGTCTCGGTTCAGGAATGGGTAAGGGACGAGGACTCTCTACTGAAGGGCTAAGAGCAGCCCGATACGTCGGAACGGATACCTCATGATATCCAACCGTGTGATTCGCCGCTCGTATTTAGGCGCGGTCATCGACTTGACGGTCTCGGGTCAACCGATCCTACACCACCTCCGAAGTTCGCCCGAAACGGGGTTGTGGGAACTGTCCGGATTACTCCCGACAAGTCGGCTTGTCGCCTGTAATTGTCCAGAAGTCCGGTTCTGGGAAGTTGCAACAAAACGCGGGTTCGAGACTGATCGTATGCAGTCGAGGACATTTTGGTGGCGGCCTTACTTTAACGCCTATGCAGGACACTCGGTCCGCCCGAACAACAAGCCCGGAAGCGGCCACGTTTCGCGGCACAAAGCCTACTTAATTCCCCAGCAGGCTGAGAATCTTCTCGCGATACGTGCGGCTGAGCGTGAGTTCCGTGCCGTCCTTCAGCAGTACCACGTATTCACCGTGAAACCACGGGCGAAGTTCTTTAATGCGATCGGCGTTGACGATGGTGGAACGATGGATGCGGAGAAAGCGATGCGAGTCCATCCGCTGCTCCAGGGCGTTCATGGTTTCGCGGATCAGGTGTGTCTCGGCGCCCACGTGGAGGTTCACATAGTTGTCGGCGGCCTCCATCCAGTCGATGTCTTCCTGCCGCACGAAGTAGAGGCGGCCCGGCGTTTTGATGGCGAAACGGGCGGGTTCCTGGTTGCGCTGGCGGAACTCGTTGAGCAGGTGGATCAGCTTTTCGCTGTTGCGTTCCTCGCTGGCGAGTTGTTTACGGGCGCGGTCGATGGTCTTTTCGAAGCGCGCCTGGTCGAAGGGCTTCAGGAGATAGTCGAACGCATGGACGTCAAAAGCGCGGAGGGCGTATTCGTCGTAGGCGGTGACGAAGATGACCATCGGGGTCCGTTCGGGGGAGAGCGCCTCCAGAAGGGCGAATCCGTCCAGCCCGGGCATCTGCACGTCCAGGAAAAGTAGCTCGGCCGGGTTCGATTCCAGATAGGCCAAGCCGTGCTCGGAGTTTTCAAACTCGGCGGCCACTTCGAAATCCGGAACGTCGGAGAGCATGCGCCGGATGCGTTGGCGGGCGAGGCGTTCGTCGTCGATGATGACAGTTCGAATGTTCGGCATGGCTGATTAAACTCCGGCGGTCGAGGCCGGCACGGGCGTGTCCTGTGGGACCGCTGGGTAAACGGGCGACGGCCGCATGGGAAGGCGAATGGTCACTTCAAAGCCGCCTTCGGCGCCATGCCGGAAATCGATGCGGTGATCCCCGCCATAGAGCCGTTCCAAGCGGCTGCGGGTGTTGTTGAGGCCCACCCCCTCGCGCACCGGTTCCAGGATGTTGCCCGAGGCGCGTTTGGGCCCCGGCCCGTTGTCGAACACCGTCATGGCGAGTTTGCCGTCTTCCCGTTTGCAGGTGATCCGCAAAAGGCCGGGAGTGGCGCTCCGGGAAAGACCGTGTTTCAGGGCGTTTTCGACAATGGGTTGGAGGATGAGGTTGGGAACGCGTACGGCAAGCGTCGCGGGGTCGATGTCCCATTCGACCGTCAGACGATCCTCGAAACGCATCTGTTCGATTTCCAGGTAGCGGCGCAGAAAATCGACTTCTTCCGAGACCGGGACTTCGGGTACGCCGACGTGATCGAGCGTCAGGCGCAGGAAGTCGCTGAGGCGCACGATCATGGATTCGGCGCGGGATGGGTTATCGTGAACGAGCTCGGAGATGGAGTGAAGCGTATTGAAGAGGAAATGCGGGTGCAGTTGCATTTTCAAGGCGTGCAGTTGGGCGGTGGCAAGTTTCGCCTCCAACTGCGAGGCGCGCAGGCGCCCGTCTTCATATTTCCGGTAGTATTCCACGGCATGGTGGCAGACGATGAGGATGAGGTAATGCAACACGCCGAAATCCAACGCCCGGATAACCGATTTCTGGAACGATTGGAGATCGACTGGAACGAGTGTCGGCGCGACGAATGGCAGCGCCGTAAAGTCCCAGACAGATTTAGTGAGGACGGCGGCGACGAATGCGCCGAGCAAATGCACGAAACCGTTGCGGCGCGAATGGCCCCGGCCAAGCGGGAAGCGCCGGCTGAGGGCGAGCGCCAGCGGCGTTACGGCGGCCCAGATCCAGACGTAGGACATCTCATACATCGCGCTTTCCGCCCAACTCATGGGCTTGCCGTAGAGCATGGAGCGGTAGTGCACAACCACGGTATTAAATAGCCCGTAGATGGACCAAAGCGAGAAGATGGTCCAGAATCGCTGGCCCACCCTATCTCTCCGCCACCAAGAATGCTTTCCTGAATCCATGAAAGTGTCTATTCGCAATGGTGGCACGAACGGAAGGGCAATTCATGGAAAGGCAGTTTCTTGGAAACGCTCCCTACAAAGGTTGTCTGTTGGGGAAAGGGTCTCTGCAGGGAGCGTTGGGGTACAATTAGCCCCAGTTTGTGGCAGGCTCCGCCGCGGGGGCTACGGGAATGGGGCGAAATGGAGAATGGCGGGGCGAGCCGCATGCCGGAGCCGGTTGCACGCACCGGAACGACCTGCCAGAATAACGATATTCGCGGCCTACATTTTTCTGCGCCGCCTGTCGTGATGGGGATGGAAAGGCGCCGGGAGTCGGGGCGTCTTTCTTCTTTTCGATACGCTGGTGGGGATGCTACGAAGAGAGTTTCTTGGCGCCGGCGCGGCGGGCGCGGCGTGGGGGCAAGGGAAGAAGCCGAACATCGTCTTCATTCTGCTGGATGACCTAGGCTATGGCGATGTGGGCTGCTACGGCCAGAAGAAGATTTTGACGCCGAACATAGATTCGTTGGCGCGCGAGGGTACGCGCATGACCGATGCCTATGCCGGCGCGCCGGTGTGTGCGCCATCGCGGTGCGTTCTGATGACGGGTCTGCACGGCGGCCACGCGCGGATCCGGGCCAATGCGGGCACGGCGCCTATCGGCCCGGAGGACAGGACTTTCGCGGCGTGGCTGCAGGCGCGGGGCTACGTCTGCGGCGGTTTTGGCAAGTGGGGGCTGGGCGACGCGGGGTCCGCGGGCGTGCCGTCGAAACATGGGTTCGATACGTTCTTCGGCTATCTGCACCAGGTGCATGCCCACGCGTATTTTCCGGAGTTTCTATGGGAGAACGACAGGAAAATTCCGTTTGGCGGGAACCAATATAGCGCCGATGCGATTGCGGAAAAGTCATTCGAATTCCTGCGGGCTAACAAAGACAAACCGTTCTTTCTCTACGCCGCCTACACGGTGCCGCACGGGCGGTTTGAAACGCCGAACGTCCGGCCATATGAAGATCGCGACTGGCCGCGGGGCGAGAAAAAATATGCGGCCATGGTTACACAGGGAGATAGTTACGCCGGCCGGATCCTGGCGATGTTGCGCGAATTCGGCTTGGAGAAAAACACGCTGGTGTTTTTTGCCAGCGACAACGGCGGCACGCGCGGCGAAGGGCATGAGTTGACGACGTTCGACACAATGAAACTGTCTTCCGGCGCTACGCTGCGCGGGCAGAAAGGGACGCTCCATGAAGGCGGGCTGCGCGTGCCGTTCGTCCTGCGCTGGCCGGAGCGGGTGAAGGCGGGAGCCGTGTCGAACGCGCCGGTGTATTTCGCCGATGTTTTCGCGACCGTGATGCACGCCGTGGATGGGAAGACGAAGACGTATGGGGATGGCGTGTCGCTGCTGGAGATTCTGCGCAAGCCGGTCGAGCGGACGATGGTTTGGGAAGATCATAGCTGGATCGCCGCAACGAAGGAACTGCGGCCGGATTATGGCGTCGCGGTGCGGATCGGCGACTGGAAAGGCGTTCGCGACCGGCCCGGCGCGGCGCCGCGGGTGTTCAATTTGCGGGACGATCCGGGCGAGACGACGGATGTGAGCGCAACGTCGCCGATGACGGCGCGGCTGGCGCAAGCGATGCGCGCGCAGCATACGCCGCCGCTGCCTCATCTGGGCGATATGCGGTTTGTGAAGTAACGCAAGCTACCATAGGCAAATGGCGCAAATGCAAGCGTTGGTCAAGCGCGAGGCCAAGCCCGGACTTTGGCTCGAAGAGGTCCCCGTTCCCAATATGGGGATTAACGACGTGAAAATCCGCGTGGATCGGGCGTCGATCTGCGGCACGGACGTTCATATCTATAGGTGGGACGAGTGGGCCGCGAAAACCATCCCGGTTCCGATGGTGATCGGACATGAATTTGCCGGCGAAATCGTGGATGTGGGCGGCAACGTCCGCGACTTCGCCCCTGGAATGTTGGTGAGCGGCGAGGGGCACGTGACCTGCGGCCTCTGCCGGAACTGCCTGGCCGGGCGGCGCCACCTGTGTGCCCATACCAGCGGCGTGGGCGTGAACCGCACCGGCTGTTTCGCGGACTACATCGTTCTGCCCATGACCAACGTCTGGCATCACGACGAGGCGATTGACCGGGACGTCGCCTGCATCTTCGATCCGTTCGGCAACGCGGTGCACACGGCGCTATCGTTCCCGGTGCTGGGCGAGGATGTGCTGGTGACCGGCGCGGGGCCGATTGGCATCATGGGCGCGGCGGTGGCCGTTCATGCCGGCGCGCGCTACACCGTGATCACCGACGTGAATCCCTATCGTTTGGAACTGGCTCGAAAGTTGGGCGTGACGCTGGCCGTTGACGCTGGCCGGCGGTCGCTAGGCGATGTGCAGAAAGAGTTGGGAATGAAGGAGGGCTTCGACGTCGGGCTGGAGATGTCCGGCAATCCGCGGGCATTCCGTGACATGCTGGCCAATCTGGCGCACGGCGCGAAAGTGGCCATGCTGGGAATTCCAGCGGGCGGCGAAATGGCGATCGACTGGAACACCGTGATCTTCAATATGCTGACGATCAAGGGCATTTACGGCCGGGAGATGTACGAGACGTGGTACAAGATGACGGTGATGCTGCAATCGGGTCTGGACATCGCGCCGGTGATCACGCATCGCTTCCCGTACACGCGATTTGAGGAGGGTTTCGAACTGATGGCGAGCGGCCAGTCGGGCAAGATCATTCTGAATTGGAAGGACTGACCGCTAACCGCGGGGCAGGCTCGGAAGCTTTGTTGGAGCACGAATTTGCGATGCCGTATTGTATGTCGCCGGTGCGGCCTCGACCGACATTTGCGCCGGTTCAAAAAATACTCTTTTGACGCGCGGGCAGGAACTCATCCCCGGGGCGCCACGTAGGCATGACGGGGTTGTTGGCGACGTAGAGGCCAATGGCGAAACCGAAGCGGGCCATCTGCTCCGGGCCGCCCATGTCCCAGCTTTCCTTGTATTCGTCGCTCGGCTGATGATAATTCTTGGCGTTGTACTCAAAGGCGAGTTGCGCGCCGGCATTGTCTTCCTTGCCGACGTAGTCGTCGCCCATGTTGATGGAAAAAGCCGGCACGCCGGCGCGGGCGAAGGCAAAGTGGTCGGATCGGTAATAGTGGCCCTGCTCGGGGCGCGGGTCGGGCTTGATAGCTAGATTGAAGCGGCGCGCCACCTGCTGCACGACGGGAAATACGGAAGTGCGTTCGGCGCCGTTAACCACTACGTCCCGCACGCGTCCAAAGGGGAAGAAGGAATCGAAGTTCAGGTTGAGCGCGGTCTTCCCGACTGGAATAACGGGGCGCGCGGCGTAGACTTCCGCGCCGCGTAGCCCGCTCTCTTCGGCCGTTACGGCGACGAATACCGCCGAGCGTTTCGGCCGATTTCGCAGTCCAGCCCAGGCGCGAGCTATCTCGATCAACAGCGCGCAGCCGGAGGCATTGTCGACGGCGCCATTGTAAATCGTGTCGCCGTTAACGGGATCGCCGATGCCCAAATGGTCCCAATGCGCGCTGAAAACGATGGCCTCCTTGCTTAACGCCGGATCGCTGCCGGTGATGATTGCGGCGACGTTGGCGGCTTGGATCTGACGCACCTTCGCCGGCAGCGCTCCCCGAATGCGGATGCCGAGCGGGATGGGTTGGAAGCCCTTCCGGTTCGCCTTCTCCAACAAATCGTCCACCGTGTGTCCCGCCAACGCCAGCAGCTTTTCCCCGGCCGCGCGCGTTACCCAGCCCGCGAAGGCCAGCGCGTTCGCGCCCGGCGCCAGCTTCACCTGCGGATCTTCCTTGCCCCACGAACTTTTCACCACTTCCCAGCCGTAACCGGCGGTGGGCGTGGTGTGGATCAGCACGCAGGCGATTGCGCCCTGGCGAAAGACCTCTTCGTATTTATAGGTCCAGCGGCCGTAATATGTCAGCGCGCGGCCGCCGAAGAATTTTGCATCCTCGCTGGGCGGTTCGTTCGTGAATAGCACGGCGACCTTGCCTTTCAGACCGGCGCCGTTGTAGTCGTTCCACTCGAACTCCGGCGCGGCGATTCCGTGGCCGACAAAGACGGCTTCCGCGTCGAACTCCGCGCGCGTCTTTTGCTGCATCGTATTGCCGATGAACTCCGTCGACCAGGCGAAGGAGACGGACTGGCCGTTCTTCATAGCGCCGAGCTGTGCGGACGCTTGCGGCTCCACGCCAAGGAGTTCCACCTTCTGGAAATAGGTTCCATTGTCGCCGGCGGGCTTGGCCCCGGCGACGGCAAGCTGGGATGCGATATAGTTCGTGGCCAGTTCCCCGCCACGCGTGCCAACGCCGCGCCCCTCCAGCAGATCGCTCGCCAGAAAGCGAATATGGGCGCGGATTTTCTCGCCGGTGATGGCGTCCTGGGCTTGCAGGGCAAGGGTCGCGGCGAGGAGGCTCCAAAGCAGTCGCATTGGTAGATTATGGCGCGGTCCCGGCGATAAGCGCCAGCCCGTTTACATGAACCCCCTCTCAAACCGCGCTTGCCGTTTTCCGGCACACGGCTTGAAGACGATCTTCTTGAAGTCGCATGCGTGACGCCATCGCGGCAATGGAATCAGACCGGCTGGCGGGTTGTCACGCCGCCTGTACCAGCCTTCGCCCGAGTCTATTCCAGATGAACGCTTGGCCCGCATTCATGGTCCGCCCGCGAAGTTGTCGCACTTTTTCAAAGGGGTTGTTGGCCGTTTCCGGCATGCCCTCACGTTTAGCTTCCGTGAAATCCAACCATAGCGGGGTCTCGTCCCTTCCGCGCATTGTCTTGCCCACCTTCGAAAAGAACGTCCGCGATGGTTCCACAGTTTGAACAAAATTACGAACTGGATGCCGTCGCGGCCTCCGCCAGCGTGACTAACCGCCCGCCGCCTCGCCGCGCATGTCGTCGTATGACGACCGATTCGGTTCCATTCGATCTCTCGCCGCGCCTACGCCCCCAGTTCCAGTGCTATCGCCAGCGCTCGATCCAAGCGATCAAGCTTTTCCCCGTCTAAGCGGCTAATGAATCGTGTCAGCATCGACTTAGGTAAACTGACAAGTTCGTCGCAGTGGACGCTGCTCTCATGTTTCATCCCCTCCCCGGTCCCGATCGGTACCTGTGTGCTCAATCCATCGTGCCGGGAATACACCGGAGCGCAGATCACGATTGAGAATTTCGAATCGACTAGAATCTGACGGCTGACGACAACGAATGCCCGCTGTTTGCGAGGATCGGCTCGCCCCGGCTTTCGCACCCGATATAGGTCGCCGCGACGCATCTACTCGGGTAGCCCCTGGTATTCCAAAACGTCCGCCGCTTCCTTGTTCAGGCGCTCCGCGTTTCGTTCCAGCAGCGCGGCGTCTTTGGCATCGCGGCCGGACTTGGCTTCCTGCGCCAAATACAGACGCGCGGCCCGTTCCAGGAAGGCCGACCGGTTGCTGTCCCGGCTGTCAATCTCCTCCAAAAGGGTGCTCGAAAGCGTTACAGATGTCTTGACTTTCATACCACCATCATACCGCTATCCAGTCATTTGCCGTTTGCGCATTCGATTTTTCAAGACGATTCGAGGATCTCGCTCGGATGCACCCGCCAAACGACACGCCCGCGGTCTCGCCGTGTTCGTTCACGCCCGGTAACGGTCTTTATCCAACGCGCCAAAGCGGAAGCGCTTGCTAACACGCGCTTCAACCGCGGTAACCGCTTAGTCTCACTCCCCGTCTTCGTTTCGGCCAGGCGAATTTCGTAGAGTCCCACGTGAGAATTGACTGCGCCACTAAAATCCGGGGCGCGACCGTGCAGGCCGAGGGTTTTATGGGCGTTCGGATGCGCCATTGGCCGTTGCCGCTTAGTGAAACGCTTTGCCACGGGCCAAGTACGCAACTATATCCATTACTCGCTTCTTTCGAGTTTCCGGGCGTTTGGCGGTCTGGAGGCGATGGTAGATCGCGTATAGATTTCTGCGATCGAGCGTCTCGAAAAACCGCTTTGCAGCGGGGACCTTCCGCAATTCTTTGAGGAAGTCCTCCGGCATGACCATCTCGGCCGACCCTGAATAAGCCTTCTCCCAGCGCCCGTCCTGGCGGGCCGCTTCGACTTGAGCCAAACCAAAGGGCTGCATGCGCCCTTCGGCGATCAAACGGTCGGCGTGTTCGGTGTTCCTTTTGGACCAGTTCGACCTGGCACGACGCGGCGTCAAGCGTTGCAGAAAGGAGACTTCGTCGAACGACCGTCTCTGGCCGTCGATCCAGCCCCACGCGATGGCCGCGACGACACAATCGTCCCACGTAACAGTCCGTGTGCCCGATTTCTTATTGAAGATGCGCACCCAAAGCTCTTGCTTCTTCTCATGATTCAGTTTCAGCCATTTCTCGAGCTGGTGCGGCGTCTCAAACGAGTGAACTTCGGAGGCATGCATGCTCTAACTATCCTTCACAACCGGGGGCGACGCCATGTCGTCGAGGATGGCGTTCATTTCCTGGCGGCGGTGTCTCGGTGGACTCCGCCGCGGTACGTTGCGCCATTCGGTCTGATACATAGCGTTGCGGGAAGTTGCACGGTTCCAACGCCTGGATTACGCTACGTAGTAGTTGGCTGCTAGTCTCCCAGTCGCCGATGATCATGGAACTGACCCACACGCCCCGCAAATGGCCACTTGGTGCCGTTCTCTACGGCTTCGACGATGGCTTCGACGATGGCTTCGACGATGGATACTATCGAAATGGAGGCTAGAACATGAACAAGATCACACCCTTTCTGTGGTTTAACG
Organism: Bryobacteraceae bacterium; assembly: GCA_046155405.1. Lineage (GTDB taxonomy): Bacteria > Acidobacteriota > Terriglobia > Bryobacterales > Bryobacteraceae. The sequence continues at coordinate 34,907 of JBJXFL010000192.1, forward strand.
ACAACGCAGAAGACGCCGCGGAGTTTTATCTCTCGGTATTTCCGGAAGCGAAGAAGGTGGGCGAACTGCGTTCGAGCGGCGTGGGGCCCTGGCCCGCCGGAAAGATCGCGACCATCGTCATCGAACTTATGGGTCAGCAAATGACGTTCCTCAACGGTGGCCCCGCGCACGCGCTTACGCCCGCTTTCTCGTACTCTATCGCGTGCAAGGACCAGGCCGAGATCGATCGCTACTGGGACAAGCTGCTTGAGGGTGGCAAGCCTATGGCCTGCGGCTGGCTGACGGACAAGTTCGGCCTGTGCTGGCAGATCGTGCCGGAAAAGATTGGCGAGATCCTGAAGCATCCCAAAGCGATGGCTGCGATGATGAATATGGTGAAGTTCGACATCGCCACGCTGGAGGCCGCGGCGAAGGAGTAATGGCGAACGGCGAAGGAGCCAAAACGGCAAAATGCCCATTCCCACTGGCGAAGCCGCCCGCCGCCATCGCTGAGATTGTCGAAGCGGCGATGTTCAAAGTTGTGTTCTGTCTGGATTGCCGGCGGCAATCGATCTCTCAAAGTTAAAAGTGCACGCAGTCGTTCGTGCAGTTCGCGTGCGTGCATCACATCCGTGGCATCGCTTGCCCGGCAATCACACCCATCATAAAGCTGCATGCGATCATGATTGTTCGCCCCGATGAGAGCTGGATTAATCAAATGCATCTACTGCAAGCTGCAACGGCCCCCGTCGAAGGAGCATGCCGTGCCGAAGAGCCTGGCTAAGGGGGAACATCGTCATCCCCGATGTATGCGCGGGCTGCAATTCCGGATTCTCCCCGAGGAGCAGGCGCTTGCTGAACGCTCCCCTGTGACGTTCATGCGACTCACTCACTGATACACCCGCAACCGCATTTGGAGGGCTACGTCGAGTGTTACAACAATGTCCGCTTAAACGGCGCCGGCGTCGGGCGGAGTGTCCACGCCGAGAGCGATCGGAAGTTGGAGGAGGCGCGAAAACAGCGTCGGATTCGTCGTCGGCAGGCTGCGTGAAAAACGAAGAGGCCGAGTCGCGGAGCCGCCCAAGTCGCGAGTGAAGAGGATAACTTTCGGATGGCCGGCCAGGCCAAGCGCAGCCCAGTTGATATTCTCAATGAGTCATGAACCGAACGATGCTCTTCGCTTTCCAGATCTTCGTGGGAGCGGGGCGCTTGGCCGCGCAACCTGCCGCGGATCATCACTTACATCTGCTGCGTTCCGCCATCGCACCTCCGCAAGGATTCCCCCTGAACGCCGCGGACTTGATCCGGCAGATGGACGAGGCCGGAGTCCGGCGCGGAGTGGTGCTTTCCATTGCGTACCAGTTCGGCAACCCATTTCGGCCCCCCGTCGCGAATGAGTACGAGCGGGTCAAGGAAGAGAATGACTGGACGGCGACGCAAGCGGCGCTTTACCCGGATCGCCTGGCGGCGTTTTGTGGGGTCAATCCGCTGACGGATTATGCGCTGCAAGAGATTGACCGCTGCGCTCGGGATCCCCGGCTTCTGCGAGGTCTAAAGCTCCACTTCGGCAATTCGGACGTGGAGATGGACAAGCCCGGCCACGTTGCGCGGTTGCGGCGAGTGTTCGCTGCGGCGAACGGCCATCGCATGGCGATCGTGGTGCACGCTCGCCCGAACATCGACCACGGCCGCCCGTGGGGAGAACGGCAGGCGCGCATATTTCTGGAAAGCGTCCTGCCGGAAGCCAAGGATGTTGTAGTCCAGATCGCACATCTCGCGAGCGCCGGGCGATATGAGGACGAGGGGGTTGACAAAGCACTGGGCGTTTTCGCGGATGCGATCGCGGCGAAGGATCCCCGGATGAAACGCGTTTACTTCGATGTATCCGTGTTTCGGGGGGAGTCAAAGAGGGAAACGTCGCAGCGGCAACTCCGAACCCTGGGAATGGACCGGCTACTCTACGCGTCGGATTCTCCGCCGCTTGCGGCATGGAAAGCTTTTCGACTATTGCCGCTGAGTGAGCGAGAGCTTAAACAGATAGAGGATAACGTTGCGCCGTACTTGAGGTAGCGGCGTTGCATTGGATCCTCGCGTCCACTCCCGATCGCCGGCGATCCGTTCGAAACGTCCTCAGCCCGGCTGGCGTCTGCAGTAGACTTGGCCCATGGTCCGTCAGATTGCGCCTCTGTTCTTCACCATGGACATTCCCGCTACGCTCGCCTATTACAAGGAAAAGCTTGGCTTCGAATGTCTGGGGACGTGGCATGATCCGCCGGTCTATGCAATCGTGGCGCGGGACGGGCGGGCGATTCACTTCCGTTGCGCGGAGCCGCCCACAGCCAATCCAAACAAATACCGGGACGAACTGCTTGACGCGTACCTGTTCGTCGAAGATGCCGACGCACTTCATGCCGAGTACGCAGCCCAAGGCGTGGAATTCACTCGCGGGCTGGCCAACATGCCATGGCATTCGCGCGAGTTCGTGGTGCGGGATTGCGACGGCCGTCTGTTGGCTTTCGGCGCGAACCTGTAGTTTGTTCCGCTCGCCCCTTCCAGTGGACCGGCCTTGCGGCTGAACGGCTTGGAATCGGCTTTCTGTCTGCACCTGGTTTTGCGGGCGCATCACGGCGACGAATCCGGAAGTTGAGACTGAAGCGGGCAAGCCGTTCGTGGAGGAGTTGGAGCGGGAACGGCAGGAGGCCGGCGAACAAGGGGAGTCCCCGCGGCGGGAACAGGCGCGGAAGCGGGCGGCGGTGGAACGGCTTGAGCGAATGAAACAGGCGGCGGCGGAGGTGGAGAAGATTCGCGAGAACAAGCGGACGGAGAAAGAAAAAGCGGAGGCGCGGGTCAGTTTGAGCGAACCGGAAGCGCGGGTGATGAAACACTGCGATCAGGCCTTCGCGCCGAGCTACAACGTGCAACTGACCACCGGCGCCGAAAACAAGATCGTGATTGGCGTGGAACTGACGCAGTGCTGCGGGGAATGGCGAAGGCGGCGGCCGAAGCGTTGTTCGGCGTGCTGAGCTACGACATCATGCAGTGGGTGCGGTTGAGCTGGAGGCCGAAGTTCGCCGCCGCGACGACGGGCGCGGCGCTTTAGGCCCCGTCAGGACTTCCAGGGGACCGGCCACATCCATTCACGGGCGACCGGTCGCGTCGATAAGCACTTACAGCGCGGCAGATAGCGGATCGTTTTAATACTGCGATGACAAACTCTGCCGCGCAAGCGTGCGTTGGCGGCAACCATCCCGGTTGGTTGCGACGTACCGTGGGCGATATTCAGTAATCGGGCAGGCCCACAGTGGCCGCCCGCACCCGAGCATGCGACGATGCCTGACGGATGCGGCCTTCATCATTCATACCGCAACGCCACAATCGGATCCACCCGCGTCGCTCTCCGCGCCGGAACGTAGCACGCAGCCAGAATCACCACCGTCAGAAGTGCCGCCGTAATCACGAACGTAGCCGGATCGAAGGAGTCGATGCCAAACAGTAGCTGCCGCAGCAGCCGCGTAAGCGCGAACGCGCCCGCCGCGCCGAATCCGACCCCAATCAACCCAATTCTCATCCCCTGACTAAGGACCATCCACAGAACGTCGGACGATCCCGCGCCGATCGCCATGCGGATGCCGAACTCCTGCGTCCGCTGCGCTACCGTATATGCCATCACGCCATAAATCCCAACAGCCGCCAGCGCCAGCGCGATAAGGGAAAACAAGCTAAGCAGCACCGTCAGAAAGCGAGGCCGCGTCGTCGCCGCGTCAATCACCTCGCTCATCAACCGTACTTGCGCCACCGGAAGCGTGGGGTCCAATCGAAAGATCTGCGCCCGCACCGCGCCGACAATCGTCCGCGGATCGCCCGGCGTCTTCACCAGCAGGTAGATGCCGCGAACTCCGTCGGACTGCGCGTATGGGAAGTACACTTCCGTTCCCGTTGGCTTATCCACGCCGGCATTCTTCACATCGGCCGCCACGCCCACAATGGTGCTCCAATTGCCGGTTCTACCGCGCCGCAGGCGTCGCCCGATCGGGTTTTCCGTCCCGTAGAACGCGCGCGCCATCGTCTGGTTGACGACAACCGCGCCTGGCGCATTGTTCCCGTCGCGCGCGTCCAGCGCCCGGCCTTCGACGATCGGCACCCGCATCATCTCGAAGTAACCGGGCGCCACGCCCTGATAGA
>JBJXFL010000196.1:0-52296 GCA_046155405.1 Bryobacteraceae bacterium
GATGGCCGCGATAACCGTGGGCGACCAAAGGATGGCGGGCACTTCGACGAGAGGCGCGGCGATACACGCGACGGCCGCGGCGGCGGCGATTTGCAGCAGACTGAGCGATTCGAATCCGACGATTGGCACCCAGTGGCTGAGGAGTACGATGTGCACGGCGAAGACGCCGGCGCAGGCGATGGTGAGGAGGTCGCCGCGCGTGATTGAGAGTGATGCGCCTTGCATCGCCAACAATGTCATACCGATAGCGGCAACAAGCACGCCGGCGACTTCCAACAACCGGGGTCTAGTGCGGTAGACGAGCGAGGCGACGAAAGGTACCAGCACTATGTACAAACCGGTGAGGAAGGCGCTTTTGGCGGGGGTGGTGGACTGGAGGCCGACCGTTTGGAGGACGTAGCCGAGCATGAGGACGGCTCCGACGGGGAGGCCGAGATAGTAGTCCCGGCGGTTGAAGCCGAGGCGGATGCGGCGGCGGAACCAGATTAGAAGAACGGCGGCGGCGAGGCTGAAGCGGAGGGCGAGGAAGAGGAACGGGGTAACGTCACTGAGGGCGCGTTTGACGAGGACAAAAGTGGCCCCCCAGATGAGGGCGAGGAAGGCAAGGGTGAGATCGGCGCGCATTACTCGGAGAGCAGGATGGCGGTTAAGAGCAGGAGGCGCGTGAGGCCGGTGTCGCGGCCGCCGGATTTGTACCATTCGGCGGTGGTGTGGGCGCCGCCGCCAGCTCCGCCGGCGCCGATGGAGATGGCGGGTATTTTGAGGCTAAGGGGGATGTTGGCGTCGGTGGAGGCGCAGTCGGCGGCGGAGTGGATGCCGAGAAAGGCGTCGACGGACTTAATAGCGGCTAGGAGGGGGGAGTCATGCGGGAGGCGGCCGCCGGGGCGGGAGCCGGCTTCGCGGACTCTGCCGGTGACCTTGCCCAATGGGGACTTTTCGTTTTCCCAATCGCAGGCGCGGATGACGGCGGCGTCGAGGATGGCGGTCATGCGTTCGAGGAGGGCTTCGTCGACGGAGCGGATGTCGAGGCGGGTGCGGGCGAGCGGGGGAATGGAGTTGACGCTGACGCCGCCTTCGATGATGCCGAAGTTGAAGGAGAGGGGGGCGGCGGGGGGCGGAAGATTTTCGGCGAAGATGGTGATCATGCGGGCGATGGCGTGGACGGGGTTGGCGATGCCGTAATCGATCCAGCTATGGCCGCCGGGACCGTGGAAAGATATTTCATAGCGGCGGCAGGCGAGGGCTTCGTTGGTGATGTGTTCGGTGGCGGGGCCATCGAGGACGACGAAGGCGCGGATTTTCGGGGCGAGCGGGGACAGGGTGCAAAGGTGGCGCATACCGCAGAGGTTGCCATCGCCTTCTTCGCCGACGTTGGCGATGAAGACGGGGGAGGCGGAGAGGCCGCCGAGCGGGGGGGCGGATTTCAGGGCGCGAACGATGGCGAGGAGGGCGGCGAGGCCGGCGCCGTTGTCACTGACGCCGGGGCCGGTGAAGACGCCGTCCGGCTGTATGCGTACGTCTTCGGGCGAGCGGGGGGCGAGGACGGTATCGAGGTGGGCGGTGACGGCGATGTAGGGCGGGGGTTCGTTTGGCTGGAGGAAGGCGACGACGTTGCCGGCTTGATCGATTTTGGCGTCACAGCCGAGGTTGCGGAAGGCGGCGAGCATCCATTCGGCTCGGCGTTGCTCCTGGAAAGTGGGGGAGGGGATGCGGCAGAGTTCGAGGTGTTTTTCGTTGATCCACTGTTTATCGCGGCTTAACTGTTGCAGGGCCGCCTTCAGGCCGCGAGAGGAGGCGAGGGCGTCGAGATTGCGGGAAGCCGATGCTGAGATTGCGGCCATTGGTATCGAGTGTAACAAGTGCAGTTTTCCGGGCCGTGTGCAATACTCCTTTTCACATGAAGGTATTAGCCGCTTGGGTTTGCCTGCTTCCATTGGCGCAGGCGCAGTATTACGTCATCTCCACCGTGGCGGGCAACGGGCAAGTGCAATTCAGCGATGGGGGCGGGGCGGCTACGAGCGCTCGGCTGATCACACCGAGGTACGCCGCCGCGGATGCCGCCGGCAATGTATTCGTCAGCGATAACTATTACCATCAGGTCTTTCAGATCTCGGCGGGGGGCACGATTACGGTGGCGGCGGGGACTGGGCGGCAGGGCTTTAGCGGCGACGGTGGACGGGCGACGGCGGCGCAACTGGATGGCCCGGCGGGTTTGGCGGTGGACAACGGCGGGAATCTGTACATCGCCGATAGCGCGAATTCGCGCATCAGAAAAGTATCCGCGGACGGCGTCATCACGACCGTTGCGGGGAATGGCCGGGCGGGCGTGGAGGGCGATGGAGGGATGGCTACGGCGGCGGCGGTGGGAGGGCCGCTTGGAATAACGGTGGACGCGGCCGGGAACCTGTACATCAGCCAATCCGGCAACCATGTGGTCCGGCGAGTGGGAGCCGATGGCGCCATCAGCAGGTTCGCGGGCACTGGCGCGGCCGGTTTCTCCGGCGATGGAGGCGCCGCGACGGCCGCGATGCTATTCAACCCGCAGGGAGTGAAAGCGGATGGCGCCGGCAACGTGTATGTGGCCGATAATCAGAACCACCGGATTCGCAGAATCACGCCACAGGGAACGATCTCGACGGTGGCGGGCAATGGAACGATCCGATTTGCCGGCGACGGGGCGGCGGCGACATTGGCATCGCTTTCGGGACCGGCCGATGTGGCCATCGATTCGAACAATAACCTGTATATTTCCGACTTGCTGAACGGACGCGTTCGGATGGTGAATGCCGCGGGCGTTATATCGACGGTGGCGGGGGGCGGCGGGTCCTTGCAGAACGGACCGGCGCTGCAAGCGAGCCTGCCGGCGCCGACGGGCCTGGCGATTGATAGCACGGGACGCTTGATTGTCGCGGTGAATTTTGCCCGGCAGGTGCGGCGTGTGGCGCAGCAGACCGTGACCACCATCGCCGGGGCTTTACCCACTGCCGGTGCCGGAGATAACGCGCAGGCCACCTCCGCGACGCTGCTGAGTCCGTTTGGCGTCGCCGTGGATACGGCCGGTAACGTCTATGTTTCCGACCAGGTGGACAACCGGGTGCGGAAAATTTCTCCGGCGGGAATCATTACGACGGCTGGGGGTACGGGCCTGTATGGTTGGAACGGCGACGGCGGGCCAGCGACGGTGGCAGCGATCGGCTCGCCGCGGGGCCTGTTTATGGATCCGCAGGGGAACTTGCACCTGGTATCGGGCGCTATGTCGGGAGTTCGGCGGATCGCCGCGAATGGCACGGTGAGCACGGTGGCGGGGATTGGCTCGGCGGGCTACTCGGGGGATGGCATGGCGGCGACCGAGGCGCAATTGAACATTCCGCTGGGGGTGGCGGTGGACGCGGCGGGGAATACATACATAGCCGACACCAATAACCACCGCATCCGCCGCGTGGATGCCACGACCCGGATTATCACTACGATCGCCGGCACGGGAATCGCCGGCTTTTCCGGAGACAATGGGCCGGGTGCCCAGGCGCAGTTGTTTCAACCGCGCCAGATCGCCATCGATGGCGGCGGCAACCTATATATCACGGACACGGGAAACAATCGCATTCGAAGGATCGCGCCGCAGGGAGCGATCACGACGGTGGCGGGGACCGGGGTGAATGCCTTTAGCGGAGATGGCGGGCCGGCGACGATGGCGCAACTGGCGGCGAACGGGGTCGCGGTGGATAGCGCGGGGAATCTTTATATTGCGGGGTCGGGGCGGATACGGAAAGTGGATGGCGGGACGGGGATCATTTCGACCATTGCGGGAACTGGGACTTTTGGTTTTAGCGGCGACGGAGGGCTTGGCACCAGCGGCGCGATAGACGGGGCGATCAGCGCGGCGGTGGACGGCCAAGGAAATGTATATATTACGGACGAACGGAACTCGCGCGTTCGCAAACTGACGCCGGCGCAGATTGTGCCGGAAGGCGTGGCCAACGCCGGGACGCTGCGGGCCGGGGCGGTGGCGCCGGGCGAGGTCATCAGCATCTTCGGATTCGGCGTGGGTCCGGCGGTGGCGGCCAGTTTACAGCTTGACGCTTCCGGACGCGTGGCGACGCAGCTTGCGGGAACCCAGGTCACGTTTGACGGCGCGGCGGCGCCGCTGACCTATGTTTCAAGCAGCCAGGTAAATGCGATCGTTCCATATGCGGTTGCCGGGGCGACGTCGACGAAGGTGCAGGTGATCTTCCAAAACAGAGCCACCAACACAATTACGTTACCGGTGGCGGCTTCGGCTCCGGGGGTGTTTGCGATCACGAATGAGGATGGCGGGGTGAATTCGGTTTCAAATCCAGCGGCGCAGGGCTCGATCCTTATCCTGTATGGCACTGGCGAAGGGCAGACGGCTCCGGGCGGTATCGATGGCAGTGTAGCCACGTCGGTGTTTCCGAAACCCATATTGCCGGTATCGGTGCAGGCCGGCGGGCAGACCGCGGAAGTTCTCTATGCGGGAGCGGCGCCGGGATTCGTGGCCGGCGTGTTGCAGATTAACATGCGGATTCCCGCGGGAGTGCGCGGGACGGCGCCGCTACAACTGAGGATCGGCGAAGCGACGACGCCGGCGGGCTTGAACGTATTCGTGAGGGGGGAATAGTGAAGGAGTGTTCAGGTATATAATTACGGATGAGAGGTATCGGTATGAACCGCACAATGAAGTTCGGGATGGTGATCGCGCTGGTGGTGGGGACTCTCGCGTGGCTGGCGATTGGGGGGACGAGCGAATCGGCGTCCTATTTTAAGACCATTGGCGAAGTGGAAAAGATGGCGCCGGCGGAGAAATCAAAGAAGCTGCGGGTGAGCGGATTGGTGGAGGCGGGGTCGATTAAGCGGACGGGGAGCCAAGTCGATTTTGTGCTGGTGGAAGGCGACTGGAAGATGAGGATCTCCTATAACGGGAACGAGCCGCTGCCGGATACTTTTAAGGACGGTTCGCAGGCGATGATCGATGGCCGGATGGGCGACGGCGTGTTTCATGCGACGAAGATCGCGGCCAAGTGCGCGTCGAAGTATGAGGCGAAGCCGGGCCAGAATTATAAGGGCAACGCAGCCGCGTACGAGAAGAAATCATAGACCGCTCTCTTAGGAGTAAACGTTCATGGAGAACATAGGCGCGTTAGCGATTCTGCTGGCGTTCTGTCTGGCGATCTACTCGGTCGCCGCGTCCCTGGTTGGGGCATGGAAGAAGAAGCCGTTTCTGATCGCCAGCGGCGAGCGGGCGGTGATCGCGGTGTGGGCGCTGATCATGCTGGCGACGGGCATTTTGCTGTATGCGCTGGTGACGAGCGACTTCCGGTATGCCTATGTAGCGGCGCATTCCAACCGCGACATGCCGTGGTATTACAAACTTTCGTCGTGGTGGGGCGGGCAGGAAGGGTCACTGCTGCTGTGGAATTTTGTGTTGATCTGGTACGGATTCGTGGTGGTGCTGCAGAACAAGAAGAAGCACCGGGCGATGATGCCGTACGTGGTGGCGACGCTGATGGCGACGCAGGTATTTTTCCTGACGCTGAATGTGTTTCCCGCATCGCCATTCCAGATGCTGGCGCAGGGGCGGAACATCGTTGAAGTGCAGGACGGCCAAGGGCTAAACCCGCTGTTGCAGTATTGGACGATGTTGATTCATCCGCCGATTTTATATATGGGCTACGTGGGATTCGTGGTGCCGTTCGCGTTTGCGCTGGGATCGCTGATTACGAAGCAGCCGGGAGACCAGTGGATATTCACGACGCGGCGCTGGGCGATTGTGACGTGGATATTCCAATCGACCGGAGTTTTGCTGGGCTCCAAATGGGCGTACGCAGTGCTGGGCTGGGGCGGGTACTGGGGTTGGGATCCGGTGGAAAACGTGAGCTTCCTGCCGTGGCTGACTTCGACGGCGTTCCTGCACTCGGTGATGATGCAGGAGAAGAAAGGGATGATGAAGGTGTGGAACATGGTGCTGGTGTCCGGCACGTTCTTCCTTTGCATCTTTGGGACGTTCATGACGCGGAGCGGGATAGTGGCTTCCGTGCATGCGTTTGCGTCGTCGAATATTGGGAATTACTTTTTGGTGTTTTTGACGCTGGGGATCGCGTTCACGATTTACATGATTCTGGGGCGGTTGGATTATTTGAAGTCGGAATCGGAACTGGAGAGCGTGGTTTCGCGCGAGTCGAGCTTCCTGTTCAATAACCTGATTTTGCTGGCTTCGTGCTTCGCGATTCTGTGGGGCACTTTGTTCCCGGTGATCAGCGAGGCGGTGATGGGGGAGAAGGTGTCGGTGGACGCACCGTGGTTTAACCGGGTGAATATCCCGATCGGGCTGTTCCTGTTGTTCCTGACCGGAGTGGGGCCGCTGCTGGCATGGCGGAGGGCGTCGGCGGAGGGATTGCGGCGAAACTTCCAGTGGCCGTTTTTGGGGATGCTAGTTTTGATGGCGGGATTGGCTTTGGCGGGCATTCATCATATCTACGCGCTGATGACGTTTGGGCTGTGCTTGTTTGTGGCGTGGACGATCGCGCAGGAGTTTTTCAAGGGCGCGGCGGCGATCGCGAAGAAGGAATCGATCGGGTTTATCCGCGGGATGGTTGAGTTGACGCACCGCAATACGCGGCGGTACGGCGGGTATCTGGTGCATATGGGAATTGTGGTGATGTTCATTGGGTTCGCGGGGGCGGCATTCAACAAGGACTCGACGGTGGAAGCGGAACAGGGCAAGTCGTTTCGATTGGGCCGTTATGAATTGACGGTGACCGGAGTCAACTCCGGGAAGACGGATAACTACGTCTGGCAGAACGCGACGATTGAGGCGAAGGTGGATGGGAAACCGTATACTACGCTGCGGCCGGAGCGGCGGATTTACAGCCAGAGCCAGCAGCCGGTGGGCGCGGTGGCGATTCATCACCGATTGAGCGAGGACTTGTATATTAACTTCGCGGCGCTATCGAGCGAGGCGCAGAAGCCGATTATCCAGAGCTACATATTTCCGCTGGTTTCGTGGATCTGGATTGGGTATTGGGTGTTGTTGTTCGGCAGCTTGATTTGTTTGATTCCGAGCAAGTTAAAGTTGTCCTACGCGCGGACGGAAGTGGTGGGGATTGCGGGTAAGCATGAAAAAGTGGCGAAATAGTTTCGCTGTTATGAGGGAGTTGCGGCTGGCCGACCGAGTTTGGGCATTGCTGGCGCGCAAACCGCTCCCTGACGGTCGCGGCTCGGTAAGGGCGGGGAACTCACGCAAAACGAACTCGCTACCGGCCTTTGCGCTCATGATGGCGGGTTTGTGCCTGGCGCAGACGGGAGACATGGTGCCGCCGGAGGTGCGCCGGGTGGGCGACCGGTTGGCGTGCCTGTGCGGATCGTGCAAAAATACCGTGGCGACGTGCCAGATGCTGGGGTGCCACTATACGGCGCCGGCGCGGACGCGGCTTTCAGAGATGCACAAGGCGGGCGTTTCGGACGATGCGATTGTCGCGGATTTTGTGAAGCGGGAAGGGAAGAAGGCGTTGGCGGCTCCGGCGCCGGAGGGGTTTGGATTGCTGGCGTGGCTGGCTCCGCCGTTCGTGGCGCTGGCGGGGATTGGCTTTATCGCATGGTTTATCCGGAGGGGCCGGAAGCCGGCGGCTGTATTGGATGAGGGCGCGGCGGCCAAGTACCAGCAAGCGGCGGAAAGGGAGCTCTCGCGCTTCGACGAATGATAATCGCTTTGGCGGCGCTGATAGTGATCTGCGCCCTGTTCCTCACCCTACGGATCAAGGAGAAAGATCTTCCGCCGGCGGAATCGGAAACACCGATTAAACCGTTGGAAGAGGCGAAGGTCCGGATCTATGAAGGGCTGCGCGACTTGCAGTTTGAGTATCGCGTGGGAAAGCTGTCGGACGCGGACTATCAGGCGTCGAAGCAGGAGTTGCAGAAGGAATTGGCGCGGGTGCTGGAGCAGATCGACGCGGCGGGACCGGCGGCGGCTTCTTCGAAGGCGGTTAAGCCGAAGGGCAACGTTTGTCCGCATTGCGGGGCGAGTTTCAAGGAGAAGCTGAAGTTCTGCGGCGAGTGTGGGAAGTCGATGGAGGCGGCGGGATGAGGCGGGTTGTGTGGTTGCTGGCGCTGCCGGTATTGGCCGCGGTGGACGGCGTGGTGACGAACGGCACGACGGGAAAGCCACAGGGCGGGGCGACGGTGACGCTGTACCAGTTTTCGCAGGCGGGACCGGAGCCGCTGGAGAGCGTGAAATCGGGCGCGGACGGGGCTTGGAGGATCGATAAGCCGTTTCAAGGGATGGGGTTTATTCAGTCGGCGTACGACGGGGTGACGTACAACCATACGCTGCGACCGGGGACGCCGCTATCGGGCATTGCGCTGGCCGTGTTTGACACGACGGACAAGATGGGCGCCGATATCAAAGTGAGCAATCATATGCTGCTGCTGGAGCCGCAAGGAGATAAGCTTTCGGTGCGGGAATCGTACTTCTTTTCGAATGAGGGGAAGACGACTTGGAACGACGGGCGGAACGGCACTTTGCGATTCATGGTGGGCCGCGACCCGCTCGGGCCGGTGGAAGTAAACGCGACGGCGCCGCAGGGGATGCCGATCCGGCGCGCGGCGGAAAGGGGCAAGGGCGCGGGGGAGATGAAGGTGGACTTCCCGATTAAGCCTGGGGAGACGCGGATCGATCTGGCGTATACGCTGCCTTATTCGAGCCCGTCGCGGTTTCAGACCAAGTTTTTGATACCGGCGGCGCAGGCAATGATTGCGGTGCCGGATGGCGTGGAATTAAAGGGCGCGGGGATTAAATCGGAAGGCAAGGAGCCGACGACGCAGGCGAGCATATTCCGGGTGGACGCGCAGGCGCTGGACCTGACGATGACGGGTACGGGCGAGCTAGCCGGGGACGCGGCGCCATCGAGCGGACCGGAGATTGAGCAGATCAAGGCGCGGCCGTATGACAAGCTGCCGGTGGTGCTGGGGCTGGCATTCGCGATTCTGGCGTGTGGCTTCGCGCTGCTGTACCGGAGCGAGGCGAGGAAATGAGCGCGCCTGCCGTCGCCGCGGCGGGCGTGTGGAAGTATTTCGGAGATTATCCGGCTTTGCAGGATGTGCGTTTTTCGCTGGAAGCGGGCGAATGCCTGGCGTTGCTAGGGCGGAATGGAGCGGGGAAGACGACGCTGCTGCGGATATTGGGCGGGTTAAGCGGGGCATCAAAGGGGGATGTTTCCATTGACGGTGGCGATGTGCGGGCGTCGGGGACGCGGGCGCGGATAGGGTGGTTGGGGCATTCGATCGGGCTGTACGATGAGTTGACGGCGCGCGAAAATTTGCGGACGTTCGGGTCGCTGTATGGCGTGGCGGATGGGACGATTTCGGAGTGGCTGGGGCGGGTGAATTTGTCCCATGTGGCGGATTCGCCGGTGCGGGAATATTCGCGAGGGATGCGGCAGCGGCTGGCGGTGGCGCGGGCGTTTTTGCACGGGCCGCGGTTGTTGTTGCTGGATGAGCCGTTTACTTCGCTGGACGATAAAGCCGTGGCGCTGTTGCAGTCCTTGCTGACGGCGTCGCGGGCTGGGGGGGCGACCATTATTTTGTCGACGCACCAGATTCGTGAGGCGATGGAGCTGGCGAGCGAAGTGGCGCTGCTGGACCGCGGGAAGCTGGTTCATTTTGGAGAACGGACGGCGGAAATGTTGAATGATCCGGGTTATTTGTACCGGACGTATGGGAGCGCGGAGTGAGCTTATTGCTTCATGCGGCGGCGATTGCGGCGAAGGATTTACGGAGCGAGTTCCGGACGAAGGAATCGATCAATTCGACGCTGTCGTTCAGCGTGGTGATTTTGCTGTTGTTCAGTTTTGCGTTCGATCCGTCGCCGGACATGATTGCGGAGTTTGGCGGAGGCCTGTTGTGGATGGTGTTTGCGTTTGCGGGGGCGTTGATTGTGAACCGCTCGTTCGCGCGGGAGTTGCCGAACGACTGCATTGACGTGCTGGTGTCGTCGCCGGCTTCCGGGGCGTCCTTGTTCCTGGGGAAAGCGGTCGCGTCGTTCATTCTGCTATATGGGATTGAGTGTATCTGTTTGCCGGTGTTTGGAATTTTCTACAACATTACGTGGTGGCGAAGCCTGGGCGGGCTGCTGGGGGTGTTGGCGTTGGGGACGTGGGCGTTGGCGTGCACGGGGACCTTTTTCAGCGCGTTGACGGTGAACTTGAGGCTCCGGGAGTTGATGCTGCCGATGCTGGTCTACCCGATTCTGATTCCGGCGCTGCTCTCGGCGATGATGCTGACGAACACGCTGCTGACGGGGCAGCCGATACCTTCCGATTTCGCAGTTTGGCTGCGGCTTTTGATTGGATTCAATATCATATTCACAACGCTGTCCCTTTCGCTGGCGGAAACGATTTTGGTGAGATAGGAGTTAGATGACATGCGCACAAAAGTGATTCTTGCCTTGGGCGTGGTGGCGGGGCCGCTGCTGCTGCGGAATTTGTACGTCATTATGTTCGGCGTGCCGGACGACATCGAACAGGGGCCGGTGTACCGGATCTTCTACTACCATTTGCCGGCGTTTCTGGTGGCGATGTGCTGCTATTTGACGGCGATGGTAACGAGTATTCTGTACCTAGTGAAGAAAGACCAGCGTTACGACGCGATCGCGGTATCGGCGACGGAAACGGGGCTGGCCTTCGCGGCGGTGAATCTGATAACGGGGATGATTTGGGGGCGGATCAGTTGGGGGATTTGGTGGGCGTGGGACGCGCGGTTGACATGGGCGCTGATCAGTTGGCTGGTATATTTCGGCTACTTGATGTTACGGAACGCGATTGACGATCCGACCGAGCGGGCGAAGAATACGGCCGTGCTGTCGATATTCGCCGCGGCGTCGGTGGCGGTGACTTGGAAGGCTATTGAATGGTGGCGGACACAGCATCCGGGGCCGGTGCTTTCGTTCCGCACCGACGGGGTACAGAGAATCGATCCGGCGATGGAGAACATGTTGTATGTGAACACGTTCGCACTGCTGCTGTTAGCGGCGATTTTCGTGCTGGTGCGGCTGCGGCAGGAAGAAGTGCAGCGGGAAATCGACGCGTTGCGGCGCTACGCGCACGCGCTGAATTAGAACGGGATACCGATGGACGAACGCAATATAACATTCATGTTTTATGGCTTGGCGGTGGCGTGGGGCCTGCTGGCGGTATATGCTGTGCTGCTAGGGCTTCGCGAGCGGAACCTGACCAAACAACTGGACACGTTGAAGCGCATGGTAGAGGAGAAAAAATGAATCGCCGGAAACTGATGCAGATGGCCATGGGGGCCTTGCCCGCGACGATGCTTACCGAAAGGCATGTGGCCGCGCAACAACAGGCGGACCGGGCGATGCGGGGGCTATCGTCGCCATTGATTAAAGACGTGCAGGTGATCGCGACGGCGCCGGCCGGGCTGCGGTTGGTGGTGGTAAAGGTCATCACGGATCAAGACGGACTGTACGGCTATGGGTGCGGGACGTTTACGCAGCGGGCCGACCTGGTGGTGCCGGCGGTTGAGAAGTACTTGAAGCCGTTTTTGATCGGTCAGAAGGCGGACCGGATCGACGACCTGTGGCAGGCGATGTATAACTCCAGCTACTGGCGAAACGGGCCGGTGTTGAACAACGGCATCAGCGGCGTGGACCAGGCGCTGTGGGATATTAAGGGGCGGATGGCGGGGATGCCCGTTTATCAGCTTTTGGGTGGAAAGGTTCGCGAGGCGGCGGACTGTTATGGTCATGCTTCGGGGCAGGATGCTGCGCAGGTGGTGGAGAGCGCGAAGAAGTATATCGCCCAGGGCTTCCGGCATATCCGAGTGCAGGTGGGCGTGCCCGGGATGGCGGGGTATGGGTCGGGCGGGGCGGCGGCGCGGGTGAAGGCGCTTCATACGAAGCCTGTGTTTGAGCCGGCGGCTTATATTCGACGCGCGTTGAACATGTTTGAGGTATGCCGGAAGGAACTGCCGGAAGAGATTGAGCTGCTGCACGATGTGCATGAGCGAATCACGCCGACGCAGGCGCTGCAGATGTCGAAGGATTGCGAGAAGTTCAAACTGTACTTCCTGGAAGATCCGCTCTCGCCGGAAGATATCGCCTGGTTCCGGTTGATCCGGCAGGCTTGCACGACGCCGATCGCAATGGGTGAATTGTTTAACTCGCCGCATGAATGGTCACCGCTGATCGCGGAGCGGTTGATCGACTATATCCGGGTGCATGTGTCGCAGGCGGGCGGGCTGACTCCGTGCCGGAAGATGGCGATTATGGGCGAACATTTCGGCGTGCGCACGGCGTGGCACGGGCCGGGGGATGTATCGCCGGTGGGGCATGCGGCGAACGTGGCGTTGGACCTGGTGAGCTACAACTTCGGCGTGCAGGAGTATTCGCCATTCAATGCGGCGACGCGCGAAGTGTTTAGCGGCGTGCCGGAGATCAAAGACGGTTATCTGTACGCTACGGAGAAGCCGGGCTGGGGCATTGAAGTAGATGAAAAGGCGGCGGCGAAGTATCCGTTTGGGGCGAATGAGCGCGGGGGCGAGCGCAGCAAGTTGAACGGCGGCTGGGGCGAAGTTCGGAAGGCCGACGGGCAGATTATCAAGCAGTAAATTGGCGCTGTATGGCCTCGACACCGGAAGCGAAATCCGCTTCCGGCGTCAGGAGGCTGAGTATCAGCCAACCATCGGATTCGAAGTCGTAAAAGTAGCCGGGTTGGGTGAGAGTTTGCTCGCGTTCGAGGAGATGGAGCGCCCACTCTTCTTCGGTGCGCGTACGGGGCGTGGGGATAATGGCGTACCAGCCGCCCTCAACGATTAGCGGCCTTAGCGGTTTTAGTATTTTTAGGTTTGTTTGGGTTCGGTTCCGGATTTGCTGGCGGATATTTGCACCGTGGTGGAGCAAGGCGGGGAGGGCGTGTTGGACCGGCGTTGCGACGGAGAGATAGGTGTCGGCGATGAGTTCCAGGCGTGTTGCGGCGTCGGCGGCTTTTGGGCCGGAGGCGGTTAGCCAGGCGACTTTCATTTGCGGGAGGCCGGCGGTTTTGGAGAGACCGCCGAGGACGAAGGTGAGGCATTCGCCATTTTCGCCGAGCGTGATGGCGCGGTTTTCGTCATCGATTAGCGGGTAATCGGCGAAGACTTCGTCGGAGATGAGGGCGATGTTGCGCTGGGCGCAGATCTTCGTGAGCCGGATGAGCTCGGTTCGTTTGAGATAGCCGCCGGTGGGGTTGTTGGGATGGACGAAGAGGATGGCGCGGGTGTTGGGGGTGAGTTGGGTTTCGAGCGATTCGAAATCGAGCCACCAGCCTTCCGCGTAGCGCAGGGAATATTGGCGGGTTTGTACTCCTTCGAGTTTGGCGAGGAAATCGAAGAGGGGGTAGGACGGGCGTGGGACGAGGATGGCATCGCCGGGATTGCAGAGGAGTTTGAAGAGCCACGCGTAGGCCTCGGAGGTGGATGCCGTGAGTATCGTGTGTGTGCCGAGGTTGAGGGCGGCGCGGGCGGATTCGATGCCGCGGGGATCGGGTTCGTATTTTAAGGCTTCGGGGTTTTGAAATGCGGTCAGGAGTTCGGGCGGGTAGTGGAGGCCGGCTTTTGTTGGGTTGGAGGCAGTGAGGTCGAAGCGGGGCTTTTGGTTTTCAAGCGCTTGGGAAAGGCGATTGGTGGAGAGGTTCCAATCGAGGCGGCGGGAAAATTCGATGGGCACTGGTCAGAGAGTGGAGGAGGTTCTCATGCCTGAACAAGAATCGGATCGTTGACAAAGTGGAGGCGGATTCGAAGAGGCGATTTGCCTTCGTCGAAATGAACGGAAACCGCCTCAGTCACCTGTTGCTGAAGGTCCCGCAGGTCCTCGCCCTGAGTCGTAATTCCGCCGGTACCACCAGGGGCGTCCCAAGAGGCTACCAGCCATCCCGACTCCTCGTCGCGGACGATTTGAAAAGTGATTTCATCCATGATTCTAGGATTAGAGGGCGGAGGAACAAATCCCGATGCGTTTGCGGAGGAAATTCGTTCGGCGCTCCGGAGGGAGGGCGAGCCAAGTGTCCAACAGCGCGTTATGCATGAACTCAAATTGCTTTTTCAGGCTCAGCGGTTTTTGCTTTTTCGCGGGCTTGGATTTTGGCATACACTTCTTCCAACGTTACCAGGGTAGCGAGATCTTTGGGGCGGCCAGCGGCGCGTTTGCTCTTGATGATGTCGGCCATGCTGGCGACCAACAGATGCGCCTTTCCGAACGGGACCAGCGTGGCGCGGCTACGCAAGGATTCATAGGTGCGGATTCCGTCGATGCGAACGCAGAAGTCCACTTGCAACATGTCGCTTTCGCGCATCAGACGGAACATCTGCGAAGCGGGATAGAGCGGATTGAAAATGACTAGATCCAACGCTTTGGCAAACTTCTTTAGCTTTGCGACGTTCGCCGGAGTCTTTCGAAACAGGAAATCGATGACGATTGTCGTGACGGGCGCGCCTTGAATAGCGGCGGCGGCGTTTCCGATCAGGATCGCCTCCAGACTCAACTTCGCGAACTGCTCGGCGATTTCTCGTAGATAAATTCCGGCGTCCATGAGTGACAGCTTCCATCATAGCGGTGGACTGATGGCACGACCGATTTGCGACGATCCGATCGCGCTAGTTTTTTTTTCGTGTCTCCGCGAATCGTGCGCGTTTTTGCGGAACGCGTGCGCTCTCCGGACAGGAGTATTTCATGTTCCCCGCCACCAAACATTCGCTCTTTCGCGTTCTGACGCTTGCGGCCGTTCTCTGTGCCGCCGTCCCCGCCCAGACAACAAAAGGATCCGCCAAACCGGTGGCGCCGGCGCCTAAACCCTCAATGAACGGCGCCAAAGTCGTCGAAATGTTGAAGAAAGGCCTGCCCCAGGACCTTATTCTCACGACGATCCGCGGCGCCGGATCAAAGGTCCCCTTCACCGCCGACGATCTGATCGCCATGAAGGATCTGGGCGCTGGAGATGATTTGTTCATCGCCCTTGGCGCCGCCCCACCTGTCAAAATCGTGAAGTCCAGCATCGACTCTCTTCCACAAATTCCCCGGCCGGCCCGCAAGCGCGTTGTCGCCGTGGAAGCATTCGATTTCAAAGGAGTCGCCACCCAATCCCAAAAACTCTTCGGTCCGCAGAGCACCATTCCCGACGCCATTGCCACGATGATGATGCATCGGATGACCGCTTCCAAGGAGTTCCTGATGGTAGAGCGTCCGAAACTGGAGGCCATTCAGAAGGAGATCGATAAGGCCCAGACTATCCAAATTCGCCGCGGCTCCGGCCCGAGGATGGGGAAACTGCTCGGCGCCGAAGCGATTCTGGTTGGCGAAGTCACTCAACTCAGCTATGAGACGACCTATGCGGGCAAAGTGGGCAAGATAGCCGAGAACGCCACGAGAGTATATTGCGGGCTTTTTAGTCTCGGCTGCAACAAGGTAAAAGAAGTAGCATTCCGGGAGAAGACCGTCACAGCCCAGGTCAAAGTGAACTATCGCCTTCTGGACGTAGAGACGGGAACATCCCTGCACACCGGAGAATCGTTGGGGACCGCCGCGAGGGTAAGCAGGGAGTTTCAGGGACGGGAGGGGCAGGCGGCCGGTTCCTCCTCAACAATCATCACCGACATCCATGAAACCATTCTGGCCGAAGCCGTCACCAAATCCCTGGATCAACTCGGCGCCGGTATCGCCACCGCCGCCCCGAAATTGGAAACCCGCGAACTGGAAATCGAGGCCCGCGTCGCCGACTTCACTCCCAGCAAGATGACCATCACCGCCGGTCAGTTTGCCGCCGTCACGATGGGCGACCGCTTCTCCGTCGAACGCATCACCGGCGAAGTGAAGGACCCCGCCACCGGCAAGGTCCTGGGACTTTCCAGTGAGAAAGTGGGCGAAATGGTGGTGACCAACGCTCGCGAACAGTACTCCGAAGGGCCGTGGATCGGGTCGCTGCAAAAGGGCGCGCATTATCTCGTCCGCCTGCTTCCTCCGGTAGTTATGATGAACTCGGGCAAAACGGAATCGGCTGCGGCTGGGGGGGTGCGGTCGGCCTTTGCGCTCTCCAGTACGTTATAAACCGCAAGGGTAAGAGCAACATTATGAACGCGACTACCTATTCCCGCGTGCGCCTTCTCTACGACGAGGCCATGCAACTGCCTAGCCGCGAGCGGACACTCTGGGTCCGCTCGCGGTGCGGCGAGAATAACTCGTTAGCCTCCGAAATCCTTGCACTCATCGCGGCCGATGAAATCGCCGCTAGCCGCTTTGATAGCGGAGCATACCGCGCCGCCTCCGCCGAGCCACTTCCGCGGATCGGCCCCTATGAAGTAGTCGGCGAACTCGGTGAAGGCGGTATGGGCAAAGTCTACATGGCCCGCCGCGTCGATGGCGCCTTTCAGCGAATCGTGGCCATTAAAGTCATCAAAAACGAAATGGCGCACGACGGCGCCGTGGAGCGATTCCTGCAGGAGCGTCAAATCCTCGCCTCGTTGCATCATCCTAATATCGCCACGCTCTATGATGGCGGGATAACTTCTTCCGGCATGCCCTATTTGGTCATGGAGTATATCAAGGGCACCGATTTGGATCGTTACTGCGTTGATACCAACGCCAATCTCCCCCGTCGGCTGGAGCTCTTCCACACCATCTGTTACGCCATCGAGTATCTGCATTCCCAGGGCGTTATTCATCGCGACCTCAAACCAGCTAACCTGCTGGTCGATACCGCCGGTCACCCCAAGATCCTCGACTTCGGCATTGCCCGGCCAATACCGTCCGGCGACGAAAGCCTAACCTCCGTGCTCCACTGCCCAGCCGGCCTTACGCTTTCTCACGCCAGCCCCGAGCAGTTGCTTTTTCACAAGGTCTGCCATCGCACCGATATCTACTCGCTGGGAATCATTCTCTTTTACTTGATCGCGGGACGCCGGCCTTTCGTCGAGATGGAGAAAAATCCGACCGCGTTGCTCTTTCGGATTCTCCAGGGCCCACCCCCGGCGCCCACACAATTCCTGTCCCCGGAGGAGGCCACCGCCGGGGCCGCGCGCCTGGACAACGTGGTTTGGCGCTGCCTCCAGGTGGAGCCCAAACTCCGTTTCAACTCGGCCGCGGAGCTTGCGGAGGCGGTTCGCCGAGCCTATTTCACTGACGAGCCGGAGGCCCAGCCCGAGCCAGTTGTCGATCCCGTCGTCATCACCAATCCGCCGCGCCGATGGATGCCCAAGGCGCTCGCCGCCGCCGCGGCCATCCCACTATTCTTCCTCTTGCCCTTAGTCAAGACCCAACCCACAAATCCCTCCGGCGCGAGCGTTCAAACCGCGAATACCGAAACGGGCTCCAAGGAAACTGGCAAAAAGAAACCGGCCACTCTCGCCCGCCACGATCAACCCGTGCAATCGCAAAAGTACGGCGCTCCGGAAAGCGACAACGAACCGGAGGTCAAACAGCCTCCGAAGGATCCAGAGTTCGAAGGACGCCGGATCCAGTTGGATGTCTCGTTATCCACGCTTCCCGAGCTGGTGAAGAATTACGAGACCACGCGCACCGCGAACGCGCCTCTTCGTGAGGAGTTTTTTTCCTACCTTCAGGTAGCGAAACACAAGGCTTCGCTGGCCGAATCACATTGCAAGGCGGGAGACATGGAATCGGCCTGGAAATTTTTGCGCGAAGCGGAAGGCAACCTGGCCGAGGCGCGTAAGCTGTTCGGCGGCTGATCCTACTTCTTCCCGGCGCGCTTTATGATGGCCAAGAGGATTTCCCTCTCCTTTGACGCCGCTCCCGGCGCGGGCGGAAACGCCGCCAGCGCCGCCTTTGCAACGTCCGCCGCTTCCCCTCGCTTGCCGGCCTTTTCCAGGGACTCCGCAAGAGTGACGCGGAATATCAGGCTCGTTCCTCCCGACTCATTCACAGCTTTACGGGCAAACGCCACCGCTTCCTCCGGCCGCGCAAGCTCCGGATATGGGCACGACATTACGGCATCCGCGAAAACGTTCCAATCGTCGGGAGAACTCTCCGGTCTCGTCGCAATTTGCCGAAGTTCCGCCAAATTGTCCGCCGCAACTTGCCTTGCTTCCGTTCGCCGGCCTTCCTTTTCGTACACCCGTACCATTCGCGTGCGAATGTTTGCCAGCACTGTTCGCAGCCGCTGATCGCCGCTATCCGCGGCGCTCAACTTTGCCGCCTCTTCCATCGCCGCTTGCATTGGCGCGAAGGCCTCCGCGTCACGCCGCTGCGCCGTCAACGCCAGGCTCAAGTAAAGGTTGGCCCCAACCCGCAATCGCCGCACCACCACGTCCCCGGCGTTTCGCCCCAACGCCTCGCCCATTAACCGGATCGCTTCGCGCAACTCCTTCTCCCCCTCCGCGAGCTTGCCTGTCACCCGTAGCGCGTTCCCATGACTGCCCAACGCGGTTAGATACTGCCGTTTCGACGACTCTTCCGGCAGGTCGTTTAGAAGGATCTCCGCTGTTGCCAATTGCTTATTTGCGTGTTCCAGCCCCGCGCTTGCCTGGCCTGAGGCAAACTTTATTATCGATATCCGTCCGAATAGAGTCACTTGTTCATTCAGCGCGGCTAGCCGCAGGTCCGGTAGCGTCGCCAACTCCGCAAACAATTGGGCGCTTTTCTCGCAGTCGCGCAGCGCCTCCTTCATCAACCCAGCGTTCACAAAACCATCCGCGGATCGCGCCAATGTTCGCGCGTAAGCAAACTTCTCTTGAGGCCCCGCGCCGCCTGCCAGGATCTTCTCGCGCAGTTCCACCGCCTTACGGTAACTCGGCTGCGCCGCCTTATAATTTCCGGTGTTCGAAACGAAGAAGTTGCCGTACACGTCGCCAATCCGCTCGTACGCCGACGCCAATTCGCCTAGCAGCTTTACATCTCCTCCAGCCTCGTTCGACAGCCGGTCCAGCGACTCCAGACCCTTTCGCACAATCATCTCCCGCGCCTTCATCGCGCCCGGCAGACTCGCAATCGAATCGTTGAAGTCGAATACGAAGAAGTTCGCCAGTGTTCGCAGTTCTTGAAAGCGCCGTTCCGCCCGGTCGCGCTCCTGGTTCGCGCGGTGCGCCTGCCACGTGGCCACGCCCGCGCCTCCGGCCAGCGACATTGCCGCAATCAGCGCCGCCGCCGCGATCGCCGGCTTGCGCCGGATGAACTTCCTGATCTGATAAATAGCCGTCGATGGCTGCGCCTTCACCGGCTCGTTATCCAGATATCGCTGAATATCGTCCGCGAATTCGTTCGCCGATGCGTACCGCGCCGCAGGGTCCTTTTCCAGCGCCATCAATAGAATCGCGTCCAAATCCGCGCCTATTCCCGCCTCTACACTGCTCGGCCTTACCGGATCGGTCCCCTGGATCGCCAGCATCAGCTCCGTGAAACTCGCATCCGGACCCAACCCGTACGGACTCTTCTTTACGAGCAGTCGATACAACAGCACGCCGAGCGAGTAGATATCGCTGCCTATACCCACCGTCCCGCCGCCGATCTGTTCCGGGCTGGCGTATTCCGGCGTCGCCGCAATTGCCCCCGTCCGCGTTAGGCCCATGTCCTCGGCCGCGCCCGTCAACTTCGCGATGCCAAAATCCAACAGCCGCGGTTCCCCGTCTTCAGTCACCAGAATATTACTGGGCTTCAAATCCCTGTGCACCACCAATTTCTGATGCGCATACTGCACCGCCAGGCAAATCTTTCGCATCAACGCAAGCCGCGCGCGGATCGATAAATTATTGTCCGCGCAATACGCGTGGATTGGCTTCCCGTCCACATATTCCATCACCAGAAACGGCGTCCCGTCGTCGGTTGTTCCGCCATCCAACAGCCGGGCGATGCCCGCATGTTCCAGCTTCGCAAGTATCTGCCGCTCCTGCCGGAAACGCCGGATCATCTCCCCGCCGTGCTTGCCCGGGAGCAACAACTTCAGTGCGACTTGCTTCTGAAACTCGTCATCCGCCCGGTCCGCTAAATACACCGCCCCCATTCCCCCCGCGCCCAACTCGCGCCGGATAATGTACGGTCCAAGGCGCTGGCCTATCAGCCTTTCCGGCCGCTCCGGATCAAATCGCGCCGCCGCCGGCGCCGCCAAAAAACTAACTGATTGCCGTTCCGCATCTAACAACCCGCGAACCTCGTCCAGCATGGACGGATCGCCCGCGCACGTGCGTTCCAGATAAATCCACGCTTCCCCTTCCGGCAGTTCGGATGCCCGCGCGAAGACGTCGCGAACTCGTGCCCATTTATTCGTCATAGTCCCCACTTACGGCTATGCGCTCGCCCCTCTCCGCCGGGTCTCGCCAGCCAATCGCTTGGCCAGCCAAGCCCGGGCAAACTTCCAGTCTCGCCGGACGGTCGCCTCGTGAATTCCTAACGCCTGGCCAATTTCAGATTCCGTCATACCGCCAAAGTACTTCATTTCCACCACTTCCGTCGCTCGCGGGTCTAACTTCGCGAGTTCTTCCAGTACGTCGTCCACCAATAGAACATCCCGGTCGACGCCCGCCTCCGCGTCCACCTCTTCATTCAGCGTCACAAACATTCCCGCTCCGCGTTTCCCCGCCCCGCGTTTTCTCGCATAGTCCACTAATAGCCGCCGCATAACTTGCGACGCCGTCGCGAAAAAATGCGCTCGATCCGCGTAATTGGGAGTTCGGTTTCCAAGCATCCGCGTGTACGCCTCATGCACCAACGCCGTCGGCTGCCAGGTGTGCCCCGGCCGTTCATTTTTCATTTGCCCCGCCGCCAGACGCCTCAATTCCGCATAAACGGCGGCCATCAACTCCTCCTTCGCCGCCGCATCTCCGGTCGAGATGCGCTCCAGTAGACGTGTAACCTCGGAATCGTATTTGTCTTCCATTTTCCGGCTCCAGATGAATTAGGAAAATTGAGTATACCGGGAAGCACGCCGTCAAGTAAATGAATTGGCGGTCAATTCCCCGCACTTGCTCCAGGATCCATTTGACGCAATGGCGCCGAGCCTTGGTTCGCCGGCCCAGACTTCCTCCGCCGCAGAAATTGCAGCATCTCTTCCCGCAGGGCACGCTCCGTTTGCCATTTAGACGCGCCGCCGCTCGTGCTTACTATCGGATGAGAACCGGTATTTTCACGAATCGCCGTCGGCATCGGTGTTTCTCCTCTCCCGAATAGCGCAAATCCTCGTCAGAGAAGCGCGGATTTTCCGGCGAGCTGCGCTCTCCTGGCAGGAGAAAACAAAAACCATGCGCTTCGTACTATTCCTTATCGCTCTCAGCGGCCTTGCCCCGGCGCAACGGCCCGGCTTTAACCTCGCCACCGTCGAACAGGATATTGCGCTCGGCGAACAGGCGGCCCGCGAGGTCGAACAGCAGTCCGTCGTTCTCGACCATCCGGCCATCCAGGCCTACGTCAATCACATCGGAGCGCGGCTCGCCGGCACCCTCCAGAGCACTCCCTTCCGCTTCCGGTTCCAGGTGGTCGTCAATCCTGAGGTCAACGCCTTCGCTCTCCCCGGTGGCCGTATGTTTATCAATACCGGCATGATCATCGCCGCCCGCTCAGAATCTGAACTCGCCGCCGTAATGGGCCATGAAATGGCGCATGTCCTTCTCCGCCATGGCACTGGCGGTCAATCACGCGATCAGGTTATTGGGCAGATTGCCGAACTGGGAGCCCAACTGCTGGAACGCAAATTTGGATCGGATTCCGCCGCGGCCGTCACGACGCGAATCGGCGCTCAGTTCGCCGCCAATTCACTCACTCGCAAATTCGGCCGCAATCAGGAACGGGACGCAGATGTGCTCGGCGTGAAGATGATGGCGGCCGGCAGCTTCAACCCGGACGCCGCGGTGAATTTCTGGTTGCGGCAAAGCGCCTCGCGCGCCGGTGGGAACAAATTTTCCAGATTGTTCGATACCCATCCCACCGATGAGAGCCGCGCCCGCAACCTCGGCGCGTTGAGCCAACAGCTCAGCGCCCCCGCCGGGTTCCGGGAGACCGGTCTATTCGTAGATTTTCAGCGTTTCGTCCATCACGCCGCCCAGCGGGCCGCGCGCTAAGGAACCTCCAATGACACTCGCCAACTACACGCAAAACGACGCCCACATCGCCATCCGCACTTCGTTCGGCAACGACGCTTTCCTGCTGCAGTCCTTCGTCGCCCGAGAGGCCATCTCCCAACCCTTTTCCATTCAGTGCCGCCTTTTGGCGCAGGATCTGGAAACCGATCCGGCCAAGCTCCTCCGCCAGGCCGTCGCCATTTCCTGCGACGGCCCGGACGGCGCCACGCGTTACTTCCACGGCATCGTCCGCCAAGCCTCCAGTCAGGACCGCGGCCTCAAATTCGATGTCATCGACATCGAAGTCGTACCTCGCCTCTGGACGCTCTCCCTCACCACCGACTCCCGCATCTTTCAACACAAAACCGTCCCTCAAATCGTCAAAAAAATCCTCCGCAAATACGTCGGCCTGCCCTTTCGTCTTCAACTCACCGAAAAGTATCCGGAGCGCGAATACTGCGTCCAATATCAAGAATCCGACCTGAACTTCATCTCCCGGCTCCTGGAAGAGGAAGGCATCTACTACTACTTCGAACACAGTGACGATCAACACGTCCTGGTCCTCGCCGACCAATCCATCTCCTCTTCCCCCTGCCCCCTTCAGCCCCGCGCCGTCTATTTCCCCCACGCCGGCCACCGCGAAAACCAGGGCGTCTTCTCTCTCGGCCGCGTCAACCGCGCCGTCACCCAAGGCATCGCACTCGCCGACTTTGACTTCCAGCACCCCAAGAAAGACCTACACGTCAAGTCCGGTCCAAAAAAGGTCAACGAAAAATTCGTCTACCAGCCCGGCGGCTATAAGAACAGCGCCGAGGGCGAGCGCATCGCCCACCTCCGCATGGAAGAGGAACATGCCGCTTCCATCGAAATCGAAGGAACGGGCAACTGCGCCGGCTTCAACCCCGGCTATCACTTCGATCTCGAACTCCACGACCGCCCCGGCTGGAATCAGAGCTATTTCATCACCGCCGTCGAACACCGCGCCCAGACCGTCTACTACAACCAGACCAACGTCCCCACGCTCTTCGAGGGCCCTCAGGAATACCAGAATCAGTTCCGCTTGCTGCCCGGCGACGTTCCCTTCCGCCCTCGCCGCATCACGCCCAAGCCCGTAATGCAGGGTACCCAAACCGCCATCGTCACCGGCCGCCAAAATACCGAAGTCGACCCCGATGAATTTGCCCGCGTCAAGATCCGCTTCCACTGGGATCGTCACGGCGGGCGCAACGAATCCAGTTCCTGCTGGGTTCGCGTCTCCCAGCCTTGGGCCGGCGGCAACTGGGGCGCCATGTCCATCCCCCGGGTCGGCCAGGAGATGATCGTCGATTTCCTCGACGGCGATCCCGACCTTCCCATCATCACCGGCCGCGTCTACAACGGGGACCAGATGCCGCCCTATGCCCTCCCCGCCGGCGCCTCCCGCATGGGTATGAAGTCCCAGACTCTGCACGGTGACGGCTATAACGAAATGTCCATCGACGACACGGCTGGCTCCGAACGAATCGTCATCCACGCCCAGCACAATATGATCACCACCGTCGGTAACGACGAAATGATCGCCGTCACCAACAACCGAGTCGAATCGGTAGGTGTCGACGAACAGGTGGAGATCGGCAACAACCGCATTGAGACTGTTGGCAACAACAAGTCGACTACTGTGACCAACGCCTACAACGTGGAATGCGACACCTTCATGATGAACGCCGGCACCTCCATCACCCTGCAGTGCGGCGCCTCGCGGATTCACATGAATCAGGCCGGCGTCATCACCATCTCAGGCAACATTATCACCACCGCCGCCGCCGTCACCGCCACCGTCGCCGCGCCAATCACCAGCGTCACCGGCGCTATGGTGCTGACTCTCGCCGGTAGCCTCTCCATGCACCTGGGCGGGATATCTCTCGTCATGGGCGGTTCCACCATCGTGCAGGGCGGCATTGTCAAAATTAACCCGTTGTAATCGCGGACCGCCATGAATATCGAGACCCTTCAACTCCCGCCAGGCCTCCGTATGGAAGGCGTGGCCCTGCCCTCCACCTTGGCCGTGCAAGAACAGTTTCAACACATCACGAATGGCCGCGACCTCGTTTCCCAGGGCGAACCCCTGCCCGAACAATGGACCATCCCCGTTCCGAAGCTGCTGGTCCGGAACGACGATGGCCAAACATTCTCGGTCGAGGGCACGGACTCCGGTCTTCATTTGCAACCTTACGTCCCGGGAACTCCTTCTCCGGATAGCGCCGAGGTTCCCGAGCCAAAGCGGGAAAAGAAACCTGAACTCCCCGATTTTTGGGACCGCCAGGCCGACATGCTCGTCGACAAGGTCAAAGACATGGGTAAGGATATTCTGAAGGCCGGGCTGATGGGGGCGTGGAACGACCCCTCGGCCGGTGGTTTTCTGGACGGCTGCTTCGGCAAGGGCGAAGAATACTGGAAAACTTTGTTCGACCCGGACAAGTTGATGTCGATCGGCATCGGCGAAGCCACCAGCCTGTTGACCAATGAGCTGATTAATCTCTGGGTCGTGGACGATAAATCTTCCGCCGCCGAACAGATCTCCCGCCAACTGGTAAGTCAATATCTCGCCGAAGCGGTTCGCCAGGAACTTGCCGGGCGGTTGGAAGAACTACTGGCATTGCAGCCGGACTCGCCGGGCGCTTCGAAGCTCGATCTGATCCAGTCCGCTTTCAGCACGTCCGGCTGCTTCCTCGCCGCCAAAATGACGGACATCACTGACCACCAGGGCACGCTGAAAAGCTCCGCCGTCAGAACCCAGATTCATCAGATCGCCGCCATCCGGGCTACCGACGTTCACAAGTGCAAAGGCCACCCCCCCAATCTGGTGGCCGAAGGCAACCCGACCATTATTATCGAAGGAAAGTTCGCGGCCCGCCAGAAACATCGAACCGTTTGTGCGGCAAAGATTCACACCGCCGGCGGCTCCGTCTACTACGGAGAGAGAACCGAAACCGTCTTGGATATTCAGGAGCCGCCGCTCCCGTCGGCGCCGCTTCCCGCCTCGCTTCCTCCATCGAAACCCGCTGGCAAGCCGGCATCCATGACACCCGCCCCTGCTGCGAATGACGGGAAAGAGACACCGGAGGAGACAGAAGAGCCTGAGTCCGAGGGGGAACCCGAATCGAGCAGCGAAATCAAGATCGCGTCATCAAAAAAAGATGAGGAAGACCTGCTCGATATAGATCCTGCGGATATGACCCCGGAGCAGTTGAAAGAGGCAATGAAAGAGAAGCTGAAGGAGTTGGACCCTGAGGAATATGAGCGCTTAGAGCAGGATCCGAATAAATCGAACGATTTCGAAACCCTGTATTGGTCCCTGAAAAAAGCCTTCAAAGGGTTGGACTACGCCAAAGTTCTGAAGGGGCCTTTCGGCAAGGCCTACAAGGTGTTCAGCACAGTTAACAAAATTATCACCGCGAACAAAATAGCCTACGGCGAGAACCCGTTCTACGACCTTACAAAGGAAGTCACCAAGCACGTCGTCAGCAATACGGTGGGAGTGGCGGGAGGTGGATTCCTCGCGGGTGCATGCGCCGGCTCCGGGGTTGGCATAGCCTTCACTCCCCTATGCGCGGCCACAGGCTACATCGTCGTGTCAACGGCGGGAGAGGAAGCCGTGAACATTTTCTTCGAAACTTTGGAGCAGCTCCCGACAAACGCAAACTACATCTGGCAATATCTAACCACTCCCGTCGATCCGAATCGAATACACGTGCTCACCGACTGGTCGAAAGATCCGCCAACGGCCGGCGACTCACTGACGGACGCGATCCTTCAGTCGCAGAAGATCGAAAACGACTACACCTATCCACATCAGGGTGGAAAAACAGGCGAATAGTAAACAACACGAATCGAGACACCTCCATGAAACTCCAGCTCCAGTCCTTCGGCAAGGAATTCACCCCGCCCGCCACGCCCCTTCTCCGCTTCGACTATCCCAATCTTGCCATCCGGCTCGCCATCCCCGCCGATTGGACCCAACTCGCCCCCTTCGCCTTTCAATCGCCAGACAAATCAGCCCTTCTCGTCTTCTCCACCCTCCAGCTCCGCGGCCCAATGGACGCCCATGCCGCCGCCGCTTTTTTCGCCGAGTCGTCGGGCCTTCAGCCCCTCGCGTACCGCCAGCTCGGGTCGCGGGACGACGCCGAAACCCTTTGCCGCAAACCAGCGTCACGGACGAAATTAACACTGCTCCGTGTCGTCCAGATCGGCGCGAGCACCTGGGCCATCCGCGCTCATTGGGACGCGGGTGCGCCAACCTCGGTGGACATGGCAACCCTCCGAACCTCCATCCGCTCTTTCCATGGCGAAGCAGCCCCCGCCCCCGCAGCGCCTAGATCAATCGTCAGCCTTGCTTGGAAGAATGCCGTAGTGCCCGTCGCATGCCCTGCCGGCTGGAAGCTCCAGAGGCCCGGCGAAGACAGATCCATCCGGCTGCGCCCCGTCATCGGATCGGACGCGTATCTTTGCGCCCACTCGCTTCCCCCGGTAGCCACCCGCGCCGCTGTATTCACTCTCTGGCGCTCCGAACTGGAACGCGCCGGCTACCAGGTCTTCGGCGCGCCCATTCTCCGCGAACCGAACTCGCCCACGTCAACCGTCTTGTTAAAAGCCGAAAAGGACGGACGTTTATTTGACGCGCCCGCCGCCCTCTCCGAACTCGCCGAAGGCTCCCTGCTCCTGTCCTTCCTCGCGCCCACCTGGATGTCCGCGCCGGAGACCGCCGCCATCACCCACCGCGCCTTCGCCGATTTCGCACTTGCCATTGAGGACGCGCTGCGAACAGCATAGAGAGAGAGCCCTCTCGCTCATGCCCTCGCATACCGTTGCGTTTCAATACGCGCACCCGGATCCCGTCTATCGCTTTCGACTCGAAATACCGTCGGATTGGCAGCACGCCCCACCGGATTCCGCTTGGGGCGATACCACCACGCCCCTCGCCCACTTCACCGATCCCCACGACGGCCTGCAACTCTCCGTCGCGCTCGCCCGCAAAAGCGTGGATATGCTGCCGGCCGATCTTGCCCGCATCACGCTTCGGGCCGTCGGCGAATCCCTCTTGCGACTGGACCCCTGTGAATCGATCGGCGCCCAAGCCTGCTGGACCACCTCCCTCAACGGCGCCCCGCGCCGAATCCTCTGGCTCGTCCTCGACGACCGCTGCTGGCTTATCAGCTTTACCGCCTCGCCCGAAATCCTCGAATCGCGAAAGGCCGAACTGGAACGCATCGCCGCCTCTTTCAGCCTCTCCAACCAATCCCCGGCCGCTCCGGCCAGCCGCTGGTTCCACAGCTCTACCGGCTTTCCCTTCCGCTTCGAACTTCTCGCCGGATGGGAACGGCTAAGTCGCAGGCGGATTACGGATACCCTCTTCCAATCCCGTGTCGCCGGCGCCGCCAGCCAACTCGCCATCGTCTGGGGAGATAACCCAAAACAGAGTCCCCTCCAACTTTGCGCCGCTCTCTCCCTCACCAACCCCGGCCCGGTCCGCTACCTGCCTTCGTCGCCGGAGTTTCCTTCCCGTTGGATGGTCACCGCCGACTCCTGGCTCGGGCTCGGCTTCGCCTGTCCCGAAGGATGCCTGCTCATCGTCGCCGCTGGTCTCGATTGCCCGGCCGATTCCGTCCCCGCCGCCGCCGCCCGCGCCGCTCTCCAACTCGCCGCGTCTTCCCTCCGGCGCGCCGCCCGCGCGCCCGCCGAGTTTCACACCCACTTGGCCCAACGCATGCTCGCCACCGGTCTGCGTTGGTTCGCCATTCTCAATGAGGATTTCGTCGGCCTCCTCGGCTCCGCCGCCGGTGCCACCGAACACCTCACGCTCAGCCAAACCGGCATCCTACTCGCCGAACTGCCAGCCGTCCAAACGGCCCTTGCCGATCTTCTCTCGCGGCTTTGGGACCGCGAGGCCATGGTGCTCGCGGCCGCATCCTGCTCGCTCCAGGATCTTGCCCGCCACTGGCGCGTCCTCCTGCTGCTGGAAGATGGCGACCGTCTCGCGACTTTCCCAGCCCACCAGCCGGATCTCCTCGCTTACTTCCTCTCCTCCACCGGTCCAGACAGCCGCCGCGCCTTCCTCGGACCGGCCCGCGAACTTTGGATCGAATCCGAAAATGGACAAGCAATCCTTCGCGTCACCGCGAAGGATTGCTTGTCATTCCGCTTGTAGAAGTAACTAGTCGGTCGTGAAACCCGGCAGATACCTCAACTGCCCATCCGGAGAAATGCGCACCCCGAATCCCGTAATCTTCGCCCGGTTGTCCTGCCCTTCGAACTCGATGCCCACGACCCGGTCCTTCACCTGCGGGAACATGTCGTGCACTGCGAACGCAGTCTGCCCCATCGGCGCAATCGTCAGCAACTGCTTCGGGCCCGCCGTTCCGTCCTGATTCACTACTCTCACAATGATCTCAGACGCATAGTACGGCGAATTGTTCGCGATTGCCACACTCGTCGTGTACCCGGCCCGGTTGTCCATCATCAGCATCATGCTCGAATGCGCCTTTCCGTCCAGTGGAACCAGGTACGATTGCTCCTGCTGGTCCGGCGCCCGGTACTTGTAAATCGCGTAGCCGCTGAACCCGTAAAAGTAAGTCGTGCTAGTGAGATCCGCCCAACCATAAATCGCTTCCTGGTCGGCTGGCATGCTTACCTCCACGACAATAGTCTCGGCCGGCCGTAACGTCCCGCTGATTTGCGATCCGATCCCGGATAGTTCCGCGCTCAGGCTCACCGGAACCGACAGCTCCCGGCCCTCCGTCGTGCGTAGCTTCAATAGGAAATTAGCCGAGCGCCCGCCGTCGACGTTCGTAATGTAGTAACTGGTGCTCCATCCCTTCCCGGCCACCAGATGGGGAAACGAAGCCGAGCGCAACGGGGTGGCCTCTTTCTCCGGACCCGCCGCAAACCGGCCAATCTGATTCTCTTGCCCGGTTGCAGCCAGGCATGCGTTCGCCGCGATCATTAGCGCGACAACGAATATCGATTTCATGTTCTTCTCCTTGAGCCGCCGCATTCCGTGTTGTTCGATTTGGAGAGCGTGCTCATCCGTAAAGCGCAGATTACGCCAGGAAGCGCGCAAACAATCCTCGGTCCCTTGGACGGCAAACCGTAATAGGTCTGAAGGTGAGTGTGGCTAACCGCCTTAATACGCTCATCTCTCTTCGCCGAAGCGGAATTCCCACCCCTGTGCGGCCAACCCTGTGCGGCCAATCCGCGTTTCCGCGTTCGGAACCGCCGGGATCCTTCATCAATTAACTCTGGCAGTCGGCCACATCCTATTGATTTACGCGCGAAAAGATACTCCGATAGTGTTCGCCAAGGCTTGTTAGAACATTCTCCTGATCGAATAGGCCATAGTCGCTGCCGGTGTCCTGATCGTAAAGGTTCCAATGAATCAAAAAAGGAACGCCCCACCGCAATGCGGCTTCTTGCACCTTTGCGGTTCGAACAGTTGACTCGCTTCCCCAAACGGATCGCGCGAAGCCCGTTTCTCCGATGATTATGTGGGAGGAGCCGGAGATGGCGCGGATCTCGTCCAGGTCGGCAACGAGGCGGCGATCAGGTTCCCGGTTATTGATGCTTTCATAAGCGGAGTAGGAAAGGTAGTCAAAAACAACGTTGCGGGTCAGATTGTGAAGCACGCTGGGCAGGCCGCGCTCCTTTAATGCCTGAACGGCATTGAATTCCAACGCCAGGAAGACTTCGACGCCGGAATGTCCGGCGTCGGCGGCGCGGCGTTTTCCATCGAGAATGCCCCGCCAGCGCACCTCCATCCAAAGGCGAAGCGCTTGGAAAGAATCCGCGGTGGAATGGTTCCCGCCGTAGAGAGCCGGATACTGCGAATCACAGTTCTCACGAAAGCTCGAGCTGGAAATATAGAAATGGACGGAGCCGCAGTAGATGGCATTGTCACTCTCCCGATTGGTGAGAATGAAGCGCTTCCCGCGGTAGAGATCGAAAAGCGCTACGACGAAGTCGCTATATTCTTTCTCCATCGCCTCGATTCGCTCGCTGGTGTAGAAGGAGGAAACCATGTGCCAAGGCGTCGAGCAGTCGGGATAGCCTATACCATCGAAGGCGGTGATTATCACGACATCGATCTTTGGGTGACCGAGCGCCTGGCGCAGATCCGAATCTTCGCGGACAGCCTTGGCAAGGTTGAAGCTTTCGATGCAGCCGCCGCCCATGTTATAGTCGGCGCGATTTCGGGCTGAAAGGGCGATTCGGACAATGCGTCCCCCGAGCCCGGCGATTTCTTCGACGCCCTGACTTACCGATCGAGATTTCTTGCCTCCCCAATGATAAATACCGACGGCGGAATCCGGGGAGCGTTGCGCGGAGAGCGGCGCGACGCTTAGAAGTAAGGCTAGGAGTGAGAAGAGTGTCGTGTGCGACATGAGGGTACCTAACGCCCTATGCGTAAGCGGAGCAAATAAAGTGAAACGAAAGGTCACTTTTCCACTTACTAGCCCGTGGCAATAGCTTTCAGCGCCATGTCGCCATCAGCTCTTCGTGACGCCTGCTATCATTGGCTGCAAACGATGACTTGCTTGATGATTTCGACGCTTCTGCTGCTGCAAACCAATGCGGCGCTACATAGTCCCGCGGCTGGCCCGGCCGTTGGGTATGTCATCCCGATTGGCGGTGGATTAGTAGGGCCGGAGATCTTGAATCGCTTTGCCAAGCTGGCGGGCGGGCTGGATGCCCATATCGTTGTAGTCCCGACGGCGGGGGATGCCGATACTTATGCGGATACCGTCCTTGATAGGCACGTGTTGCGGAAGCATGGCTTCACGCATTTGACTCTGTTGCACACGCGGGACCGGACGGTTGCCGATACCGAGCGGTTTGCGGCGGTCTTGCGAAAGGCGACGGGCGTTTGGTTTGACGGCGGGCGGCAGTGGAGACTGGTGGATTCCTATTTGAACACGCGGACGCATCGGGAATTCGATGCGCTGTTGCAACGGGGCGGTGTGATCGCGGGAACGTCGGCGGGGGCTACCATTCAAGGCTCGTATCTGGTGCGCGGCGCGCGGGAAGGAAATCAAATTATGATGGCGAAGGGTTATGAACAGGGGCTGGGGTTCTTGTCATTTATCGCAATCGATCAGCACCTCATCAAGCGCAAACGCGAAAACGACCTACTGCCGGTGGTTGCGTTGAAGCCGGAGATTTTAGGGTTGGGACTGGATGAAGGCACGGCGGTAGTCGTGCATGGCACGAAGTTTGACGTGGTGGGCGTGAGCAGAGTAGCGATCTATGACGCCAACTACGGGCCGGGGCCGGATGGAAAGGGCTATTATTTCCTGTCGCCGGGCGACTGCTTCGACATCGCGAAGCGCAAACAGATCGCCTGCATGGATTAGAAAAAGCCGGGGTAAGCGGTCTTCATCTCCTCGGCGGTTTTGCGCGCGGCGCCGATTTGTATGAGTTCGCCCTGGCCGATGCCGGGACACCATGCCGCGGTCTTCTCCCACTCGACAGGCGATGCGACGAGATGCGGCCAGAAGGGGAAGAGGCGGCATTGGGTGGGTTTGACCGGGTGAATGCCGCAACCTTCCTTGGTAAGGAAAGCGCATTGGCTGTCGGGCGGTTTGCGCAGACGTCGCTGGCGGCGGGTGCGGTAGACGTAGCGCCGTTCGAATTCCTGGGGGATGAGTTTCAGAAACGCGGCGGCTTTGTTCAGGTCCTCTTCGGTGAGATAGACGAAGCCTTCTTTATCGCAGCAACGGGTGCAGCCGGGTTGGCAAGCGAAGCGAAGTCCATCGGAGGGCGTGGTGGGCATAGTTGCGAATGGCTCCGGAATGGGAGAGCTTGTAAGGGATGGTAACAAGCAACGGAGTGGACCGGCGCGGCTTTCTGGCGGCGGCGATGGGGGCGGGAGTGACGGCGGCGGCCACGGCGAAGATGGAGTTCTGCGTCTTCTCGAAGCATCTGCATTTTTTGGACTGGGGGGAGATGGCCTCGGCGGCGAAGGAGATCGGGTTTGAAGGTGTCGACTTGACGGTCCGCAAGGGCGGGCATGTCACGCCGGAACGTGTCGCGGAAGACCTACCGCTAGCGGCGGAAGCGATTCGCGCGGCGGGGTTACGGTTGACGATGATCACGACCGACATCGGCGACATGACCACGGCACATGCCGAGCCGGTGCTGCGCGCGGCGAAGAAAGCGGGCGTGACGCATTACCGTTGGGACGGCTTTAAATACAAAGACGGCGTGGCGCTGCCGGAGCAGTTGAAGGCGATGGCGCCGCGGGTGAAGGAATTGGCGGCGTTCAACAAAGAGCTGGGTCTGTGCGCGATGTACCATACGCATTCCGGCGCGGGGCGGGTGGGGGCGTCACAGTGGGACTTGTGGATGCTGCTTCGCGACCTTGACAAACGTTATGTGAGCTACAACTTCGACATTGCGCACGCGACGATTGAGGGCGGACTGGGCGGATGGCTGCACTCGACCAAGCTCGCGATGCCACATATGGGTGGAATCGCTTTGAAGGATTTTAAGTGGGCGCGGGGCGGTAATGGGAAATGGCGGGTGGACTGGTGCCCGATCGGCGACGGGATGGTACATACTCAGGAGTTTCTGCGGATGGCGAAGACGGGTGGATTCGTGGGCCCGGTGCAGGTGCACTACGAGTACGACCTGGGCGGCGCGGACAAAGGCGCGACGAAAATAACCTGGCCGAAGGCGCAGGTGCTGGCGGCGATGAAGCGCGATTTAGTTGCGCTGCGGGGAGCGGCCGTGGAAGCGGGATGGCGCTGATGGACCACCGCTGGCGTCTTCGGGCA
This sequence comes from Bryobacteraceae bacterium, assembly GCA_046155405.1. Lineage (GTDB taxonomy): Bacteria > Acidobacteriota > Terriglobia > Bryobacterales > Bryobacteraceae. Next base: position 32,862 of record JBJXFL010000196.1, read on the forward strand.
GAGCCGCTAACCGCGGGGTATGCTCGCGGTCAAGAGAGCGTCAACAAGTTGGGCAGTACCGCTCGCGGGTGAGCCGCCAACGGGCCGACTGATCGCAGACGCCTACAGCATTGGCTGTGTATGAAAAAATATGCCGACGGGAAAGTTCAACGCGCGCGTTGTTTTCCCGTCTGCCAACGAGTCCAAAAAACGAAGAGAACGCCAATAACGGTAAGGGACGCGCCCGTGACGGCGGAGGCCGGGCGGTACACAAGCTCTATGCGATGATCGCCCTTTTCGACGACAATGCCGCGCAATGCGCCGAACGGCTGAAGGATCGCGGCGGACCGGCCATCGACCGCGGCATGCCAGCCGGGGAAGTACGTATCGGAGAGAATCACCATCCCGCGGCAGGCCAGCTTCACGTCGATCCGAACGCGGTTCGGATTCTCCGAGTGAGCGACCTTTGCCTCTTCAGCGGCGGAGCAGGATTCAAGGGCCGGCGGCGACGTGAGGAGCAACGCCTCCTTTCGCGGTTGGAATTCGGGGGAGTCCAGGCGGCTCCGGATGACTGCGTATGAGGGAACTTGCGTGGCGATATGGACGATCCAGGCACGCGGCAGCGCCGAGGGATTGCGATAGACGTTCAGGCCGCTGACGCCATCGGTGAGCCGCTCCAGATCCGGCCGCGCCGGTTTCGCGCCAATGTAATAATTAATTCCGAGTAGATCCTGCACACGTGGTTTGTGCCATTCGAGCTCAAGGAGATTCGTTGTGGCACTGGCGGCGAAACCGCCGAGCGTCGCGATCCCATGCCAGTCGCCGAAGTTGTAAGGGATGTCGGCGACGGAGACGTCGATGCGGATCGGTTGCGGCTGGGCGCGGAGAAAGCCGGCAATGTCGTTGTGGTGGAACAGTCGTTCGAGATAGCCGGGGCGGGAGACGGCGATGCGGCTAGCCAAGTTCGCTCCGGAAACATTGCCGATTTCGACAAGGATCAACAACGGCACGGCGCAGAGGGCGAAGCGCATGGAAATGGCGTGGGCGCGAAAGGCCGTGAAAAGCGTCGCCCCCAAGATGGCCGTTAGCGCGGTTAACATCACCGGATCATGAGCCAGCGCGGGCCGCAAGCCGCCGGCGACGGCGGCGTAGAGCAGCGCGGCAATAGCCACCAACGCGAAAATGGTGCGTGCAAGCCATGGGCTCGCGCGGCGTCCCAGCGCGTCCAGTCCGTAAGCCGTCAACGGTGCGATAGCGAAGCCGAAAATTACCAGCGCCCGGGCGGGTACGCGGGCCATACCGAACACGGGAATCGCGGAGTAGAGAACGCCATGGATAAAGTTGGCGGCGGCCATGGCGAAGAGCAGTCCCGCGGCGGCAAGCGACACGAGTACGCGGACCTGCGGCAGCCGCGGCCAACCATGATAAATGCCCAGCAATGCCAGGGAAAAGGCGACGATGCCAATGAACGGGTCGATGTGAAGGGGCGGGCGCGGAGTGACGATGCCAATAGCGGCCGCGGGGCTCCAAGAGTAGTGCTGATGAACGGAATACGGGATTCGCTCATTCCCTCCAACGGGGCCGCCCTCCTGGCCAACCCACCGTTTTGCAAGCGGCGCGTATTCCAGCGCGGGCAGAATTTGGATGGCCGCGATCAGTCCGGTGGCGAGCGCGGCGGCGAGTCCGAGGCGCAAGATCGCCGCTCGCCCCGGACCGCGGGCGAGCGCCGCGATCCAGACGCCGGCGACCACGGTGGTCGCGTAGATGGGAACCTCATGATGTCCGCTGAGCCAAGAGACGCCGAGCAGCGCTCCGGACATGGCGGCGCTAAAGAGCGCGCGTCGGCCGCGAAGCGCGCGGAAGAGGAACAGGAAGACGAGCGGTATCCAAAGAGCGCCATTGAGAATTTGCGGCCACTCCGTGGCGCCAAGAAATCCGCCTAGCGAGAAGACCAGGCCGCCAAGGATCGATGCGGCTTGGCTGCGCTTCAAGTCGCGGCAGAGGAAATAGCAGAACAGCGCGGCTTGAAAATGGATGAGCACGAAGTACCAATGGATCACCGTTACGCTCAATTTGCCTTCGCGAAACGGAAACGCGCCCAGCAACCAATTGGCTGGATAAGCGGCTCCGGTTACCTGGCCGAGAAACGGTTGGCCGACCCATTGGTAGGGATCCCACAGAGGGAGGTGAGAATGCCGCCAAGCGGAAGCTTGGAACTGCAGGCGCGGCAGGTCGAGGTTGGATAGGTCGGGGCTGTCCAGGAAGGTGTACTGGCCGGTGAGCGTCAACCGCCAATAAAAACTCACGCAGAGTAGAAAGAGGATGGCCGGCGCCGCGAGTTTTCGCATGCTGCTCTGTTTACTTTACTTGGCGCGCGGGCAACAATCTACTTTTTCAATGAGCGGCGATAGTCGCGAAGTTTATGTTCCAACTCTTCCACCATTCGATTCGTTTCAATCACTTCCGGGGCTGAATCCTGCCCGTACAAGGCTCGCGTCTCGGTCCACAAGCGCAATGCGATTCGATATTCGTTTAAGAGCGCCGCATGCTCAGCACTCGTCTCAGCGGTAGCGTTCATGTCCATTTAGACGGATGCGGCGGAAATGCGTTCCATTGTATACGGCCCGGCCGGAAGCGTGGTTGCTGCTATGCTCCGACCATGGCTGAAAAAGAAACCCCCACAGTTGGCAGCATTGTTTGGAAGGTCGTGATGGTGCTTGTAGCACTATGGCTTATCGTCTATATGTTAAGAATTTCGGGGATCAATGTTCTGTGACCGCCGCGCCCAACGTACTTCTGTATCGATAAGCCGCCCGGCACATCAGTTCGAGCACGAGCAAACTATCGATTGGCTCCCCCTTGTCGAACGGTTGCCCAGTATGATCCACCGCGTTCGAAACCTGGGCCACTATCCCCACGGCCACTCCCTTGGCACTTCCGAAAGCGAAGAGCGACGCGGCTTGCATTTCGACCGCACACACTCCGTCGGCGGCATGTTCCGCAAGCTGAGTCTGGGTTTCCCGGTAGGGGGCGTCGGTTGTCCAGACCATCCCGAGCCTTGTGGGAAGCCCCACTCCGCTAAGTTCAGACAACAGTGCGTCCGCTAAGGCGAGGGGAGCGTCAACGGTTCCGGCCGGCGGCAAATAGTGATACGAAGTACCTTCGTCGCGGACAGCGGAAGCCGCGACCACGATACTCGGGATAGGAAGATCCGGCCGCACGCGTCCCGCGGAAGTGAGGCCGAGGATTACCTGGGCACGGGATGCCGCCAACTGTTCGGCGACCAGCACGGCGTAGGGTCCGCCAATCGTTCGGGGAATCAGCCCGCATTCCCGGCCGTCGATCTGGAAGACGAACATTGTGGTGTGAAAACAAGCCCACGCCGGACACGGGCGCACACGGCCGCGCGCGACGAGCCAGTCGGTGAGATCTCCGTCAAAATCGAGCACGCAGACCGCAGGAACGGCGTCCGCCGGCAGTCCGCGCCCGGCGCGTACCGCGGCGAGCAGGGCGTCCGGGGTAAACGCGCTCGGTTCGTCCGTGGGGTGGCTGAGGATTGGAGGCGCCGGCGAGTTCATTCTCTTCTTTGTAGCAGGCAACTTGACATATATTCAAGTATTCGCTTGAATAATTGTATGGACTTTGCGGCCAAGCGGGAATTCAAGGATTCTTTATTCGGCGAGTTTGCCCGCATCGGTAAGGCGTTGGCCAGCGGCCGGCGGCTGGAACTTATCGAACTTCTCGCCCAGGGTGAGCGCACCGTAGAGGAGCTTGCAAACGAAACCGTACAAACCGTGGCAAACGCGTCGCGGCACCTTCAAGTGCTTCGGCAGGCGCGTTTCGTCGAGACCCGCCGGTCGGGAACTTACGTGTCGTACCGCCTGGCCGATGAGCGGGTCGCCCGCATTTGGTTCGCACTGCGGGACTTGGGGCAGTGTCGATTACCGGAGGTGGATCGTCTCGTCAATACGTATCTCCGAGACCGCGGCGCGCTGCAGGCGATTGATTCCGGCGAACTGCGCCGGCGCATCAAAACGGGCAAAACGCTGGTGTTGGATGTGAGGCCATCGGCTGAGTATGAGGCCGGCCACATTGCCGGTGCGCGCTCGATCCCGGTCGCCGAACTCGCCGCCCGCCTAAGGGAACTGCCAAAGTCGAAAACCATAGTCGCCTATTGCCGGGGGCCATATTGCGTCTTCGCCGACGAAGCGGCAGCCATGCTGTCGGAGAAAGGCTTCCGGGCACTCAGGCTGAAAGGCGGGTACCCGGATTGGAAGCTCGAAGGAGGCGCGGTTGCGCCGGGCGGTAACGGGGGATGATTTATTCCGTTTGGCTTCTCGCCTTTTCAGCCGTTTTCCTGATTGCGGAGCGAGTATGGCCGCACAGACCTCAGCGCGTGTTTCGCCGAGGATTCCTCCAAGACGCGGCCTACCTTGTCTTCTATGGGGAGTACTTTGGCGTAATTCTCGGGACGCTCTCCTTGTATGCGGTTTCCGCGCTGGACAAGAGTCTGGATGCGGCCGGTGTCAAGGCGCTCGCGTACCTCAGGATTGTGGACGGTCAGCCGCTTTGGCTCCAAGTGCCATTGCTGTTGCTCGTCTTCGACTTTCTGCAATGGCTGATCCACAATCTACTTCACCGGGTAGGCTGGCTTTGGGAGTTTCATAAGCTTCACCACAGCATTGAAGAAATGGACTGGATCGGTAACTGGCGATTCCACTGGATGGAGGTGGTGGTTTACCGTTCGCTACTCTATATTCCCGCGGCATTCTTCGGCTTCAGTCCAATAGCGATGTTCGCGTACGGTTTGCTCAACACGCTCGCCGGCCACTTCGCTCATTCGAATCTCCGCATCCGGATCGGGTGGCTGCGCTATTTGGTGAACTCGCCCGAGATGCATCGCTGGCATCACGCGCACCCGGACGCCGGACCAATGAACCGCAACTTCGGCATCACCCTCAGCGTGTGGGACTGGCTGTTTGGAACGGCGCACCTGCCGGAGAACGAAGACCCGGCCCGATTGGGATTTGCGGGCCTCGATACGTATCCCCAAGGCATTGCCGGCCGGATGTTTGCGCCACTGCGAAGGAGATTGCCATGACAGGACACATTAAAGCGGAAACGCTTCGCGCCTGGTTGGAAGAAGGAAGGCCGGTTCAGATAATCGATGTGCGGAATGGGGAAGACAGGGCGCAGTGGTCCATTCCCGGGAGTCTTCACATTGACGCCTATGCCGCCCTAAGCGCGGGACAACCGAGCGTTCTGGCACAGGCGGCCCTGCCGGTTGATTGCCCGATTGTCACCGTCTGCAATCGCGGCGTGATGAGCGAGCGCGCGGCGGAAGAGATCTCCGCGCGCGGGCTAGCGGTATTGAGCCTAACCGGCGGAATGAAGGCTTGGAGTCTTGCCTGGAACATCGCGGAGCATTCACTAAAAAACGCCCGCGTGATTCAGGTTCGGCGAACGGGCAAGGGCTGCCTCTCCTATCTCATCATTTCGGGTGGAGAGGCGGTGGTGATCGATGCATCGCTTCCGGCCGAGGTGTATCTAGCACTTGCCGGGCGGCACGGCGCGCGGATTCGCCAAGTGGTTGAAACGCATATTCACGCGGACCATCTGTCCCGTTCTCGAAATCTGGCAGGGAAATCCGGCGCTGAGTTGCTCCTTCCCGCCCAGGACCGTGTGCGCTTTCCGTACAATCCCATCGTCGATGGCGCCATTTGTCAATTCGGATCGGCGCGGCTCAAGGCGATCGCAACTCCAGGGCACACGATGGAAAGCATGTGCTATTTTCTGGATGGTGAGGCCCTGTTTACAGGGGACACTCTCTTCATAAGCGGCGTCGGCCGTCCGGATCTCCATGCCGATCCCGAACAAGCCCGCGACCGTGCGGCGGTCCTATACCGCTCGATTCAGCGACTCCTGACGCTTCCATCGACCGCGCTCGTGTTTCCGGGTCACATGAGCGTACCCGCGGAATTTGACGGGGTTCCAATTTCCGCGACACTGGGCGGGATTGCGGGCGGGCTTCATCGATGGATGGATTCGGAAACGGAATTTGTCGATCATGTAATGGCCCGCATCCCAACGGCTCCGCCGAACTACGAACGCATCGTGGAGTTGAACGAACAAGGGCAGCCGCCGGAAGGAGATCCGACCGACCTTGAGGCTGGAGCGAACCGCTGTGCCGTCTTATGATGAACTCGCGCAAAACGGACTCGGTCGCGGCTGGGGTGGGGGCGAGAGTTCGTCGTTGGTTGGGGGCCGCGGCCGGCCTTTGCGCTTATGACGAACTCGCGTACGACGTACTCGCTTCAGCACGGCCTTTGCGCTCCCGACGTGCGGCTGGGATTGACCGAGAACTGGCGGCAATTTGTAATCCTTGTAATTGTGAACGCCTTCGTCGGCGCCATGGCCGGCGCCGAGCGAGTCGTGTTGCCACTGCTCGCCGGAGACGAGTTCGGCCTCGCCTCGCGGACGGCTATTCTCTCCTTCATTGTCAGCTTCGGTTTGGTGAAGGCTGGGGCAAACCTCGTTGCCGGCCGGCTGGGCGATCGAATCGGCCGGAAGCGCGTGCTCATCATTGGATGGCTCTTCGGCGCTCCCGTGCCAGTGCTGCTCTACCTCGCTCCGTCGTGGTCATGGATCGTGATGGCGAATGTGTTGCTGGGAGTCAATCAGGGGCTGACGTGGTCAACGACCGTGATCATGAAAATCGACCTTGCGGGACCGAAGCGCCGAGGCTTGGCGATGGGGCTCAACGAAGCCGCCGGGTATCTGGCTGTGTCGGGCGCGGCGCTTGTCACCGGGTACCTCGCGGGCGCCCATGGCTATCGTATGGCGTTGCTTTGGGTGGGTGGCGCCGCGGCGTTTCTGGGCCTCTTGTTTTCTCTCGTGTTCGTCCGGGATTCGCGGGCCCATGCGGAAGCGGAAGGCCGTATCCAGGCCGGCGCGGAAAAGTCCTTTCGCGAGATTTTTTGGCTCGCCAGTTGGAAGAATCGGACGCTCTTCTCGGTCAGTCAGGCGGGCATGGTGAACAACGTCAACGACGGCATGGCGTGGGGACTTTTCCCCCTCTACTTCGCCTCCGAAGGTCTATCGCTGCGGGAAATCAGTCAACTGGGTGCGTTGTATCCGGCTGTCTGGGGCTTAACACAACTCGTAACCGGCGCATTAAGCGACCGACTCGGTCGAAAGCCTTTAATCACTTCCGGAATGGCCCTTCAAGGCGCGGCCATCCTATCGCTTCCCTTCACGCACGGGTTTGCCTCTTGGGCGCTTGCGGCGATCCTATTGGGCGTCGGTACAGCCATGGTCTACCCAACTTTGCTAGCCGCTATAGGCGATGTCGCGCATCCATCGTGGCGCGCTTCCGCGGTTGGCGTGTATCGGCTTTGGCGCGACGGCGGATATGCAATTGGCGCGCTCCTCGCCGGCCTGACCGCCGATGCATTTGGGTTGCGAAGCGCGATCGGACTTGCCGGTGTCGTCACGATTCTTTCCGGACTCCTCTCGTTCTTGACAATGCGCGAGACCCTGACGGCCGAAGCAGGCCCAGCGCCCGGCGACCCTCAACCGATGGGAGCCAAGTAGGGTTCCACGGATTCACGTTCCCGCGATGACATCGGCGGCCGGGCTTGCCGCCGAGTGCGGCAAACCTCACGAGGGGCGTCAATCTGTCATACTTTCGCTGGTGGTTCTACTACGACTTTGGCTGGCTTTTCTCGTTACCGCCACACTTCTTTGGGGCGGCTGCCAATCGTGTCCACGTTTTTTCATGTTCCCGTGGGAGAAGGCCGAGACTTCCCAAAAGCATTGTTGTTCCAAGACGGAAAAATGCTCACGTCCGGCCGGTAAGACGCAACAAGACGGTTCGACGGCTAGCGACAAATCCTGCAAGCGGATCACCCTCGAAACGGCGGCTAAAATCAGCCTGCCCGCCCCATCGTTATACGAACTTGGCGTTTGGGCACTCGCCCCACAGCCCCACGTCACCGGCTATTTGAGTGTGTCTCGCTCGAGTTCCCCGCCGGGTGAACTCTCTCGTTCGATCCTACGTATCTGATCCCTCCAATATTTCCGGCTGTCTGGACAGAACTCTCCAGAAACTCGCGCAAAACTGACTCGCTCCGGCCCGGCAGGATGGGCGAGTTCCTCGCCCGTTGGTGCAGCGCCTGCGCGGCCTGTGCGCTCCCCATTAACGTGGGTGGCGCCTCACCCCCGAACGGTACTGCCCAAGTTGTTGACGACTTGACCGCGAGCCCGGCCCGCGGTTAGCGGCTCAGAAAGAGGAGGAATCATGCGAATCGAACGATTCGCGCCGTTTAGCGTTTGGCTCTGCGGCGCTTCATTAATGAACGGTTCGGGTCATGGCCCGGCGTTCGGACTTGCAACGCCGACGAATCCAAAGGGCGGATGGAGCGCCGATCTGTCGCTCATGTCGCGATTGGGGGAAACCCGCGACGGCTGGATGATGCGTGGGGCGCTTGGATATGGCATTACACGCGACTGGAAGATTTCGGTCTCCGCCCCAGTGGTGTTCCGCCGGGAGACACTGCCCTCGGCGCGGTTCGCCGCGTTCATGCCGATGGGCGGCGACGTCGAAGTACTAACTACGTGGCGCTTTCACCGAAAGAATACGGGAGTTGGGCAACGATGGGAAAGCGCCGCGCTTGGCGGCGTACTGTCGGGCGGACCGCAGGCGGCGGAGCGTTCCAAACGGGTAGGGGCGTTGGCCGGTGTCGTCACCGGCTATGCGTCGCGTGAGCATTATGTCTGGGGCGGCGCCACCGTTCAGACACGAGCGGCGGACGCGCGGGTGAATCGCCGGCAGGTGTTCTATTCCGGTGTCTATGGCTATCGGCCAGCGGCGTGGAGACGGGATCAAGGATGGGATTGGAGGCTTTTCGGGGAACTGACCGGCGAACAATCACCGGGCTCACACCGTGTTTTCGTTGGTCCCAGCCTTCTGGGTGTTTACAAAAACTACGGGCTCTCCGTCGGAGCCCAGGCGCCAGTGAATGGCGGCCGGGAACGGCTCCGCTTGTCCATAAATTTCGCTTATTTCTTTTAGAAGGAGAACGATCATGCGAATACTCATCTGCGCACTCCTGCTGGCGGCGCCAGCTTTTTCGGAGATCCTGCACATGGACTTAACTATCTTCGGCATGGATTGAATGACATGCGCCCACGCCGTGCGCGTGGCCATCTCGAAGTTCGAAGGCGTCGAGGACGTGAATGTTAGCCTCCAGCGCGGACATGCCAAGGTGAAACTCAGGCCTGGCAATCCCGTGGAACTGAAGAAGATCATGGCGGCAATCGGCGATCAAGCGCTGGCCGTGCGGCACGTGTCGATTGTCGCCAACGGTTCGGCGACCCCCGACCCCGCGGAGAAATGGTCGTTTGTCGTAAAAGGCACCGGCGAACGCATCGCCCTCAGGGAGCCGCCAGCGGAATACCGCGCGATGGGAGAGTGGAAGATGGAATTTGCGATCCCGAAAAAGAGCAAGGATGGTGACCCGGCTGTATTAACAAGACCATAGTCCGGCCGCGTTCCGTAGCCGGCTAGACTGTTCCGCTGGAGCGATCCGCCAAAGACGCGGCGGCGGGAAGGGGAACGGTTGGAATACGAAGCATGGGGAGAGCCGACTTGATTGGCGACGGCACGCGTTGGGGCAAACGGTCTATCAGAACACAAGCTTCAACCCAAACTGAATCTGGCGAGCCGAACTAGCCGTTTCCGAGATCGTGCCCGACGGCGCCGTATTCACCACCGCATTGGGAAACAGGAAATGCGCGTCGTTGAAAATGTTGAAGAATTCCGAGCGGAAATCCAGCGAAAACCGTTCGCCGAGGCGGAATGTGCGCGCGATGGAAACATCCAGGTTTACCAAGCCCGGGCCTTCCAAGACGTTGGCGGCCGAATTGCCAAAGGTGAACGGAGCCGGGACCGCGAATGCGGTTGAGTCAAACCAGCGGTCGGGCGAACGGTCGCCTCGCGGCAAATTCCCATTTCGCAGCCGGTCGGGACGCAGCCCGCCCGTCGTGTTGGCTGGGTTGCCGTTGACGCCTGGAGTGAACTGCAGGCCGCGTTGCGCCTCGAAGATAGGCGAAATTCGCCATCCGCCGGCGACGTGCGAAAGCGGGCCCTGAGAGATCCACTTGCGGTCGGCGCCGAACGGGAGATCCCATACGGCCGCGGTAAAGAACCGGTGCGGCAAATGTTGGATTGAAAGCCGCTTCTCCGGCGCAAGGACGGTCGTCCGCTGACCGATCTGTCCCTCGAGCGTTTTGCTAAACGTATGGCCGCTGAGGATAGAGAATCCGCCGCTGAACCGGCGTTCGAACTTCGCCTCCAGCCCCTGGTAGTTAGCCCCGCCGAGCGGCACCGACATCAGAATGTCGGCAAAGCGCGGGAACTGACGGCGGGGATTGTTCGCGCCCGGTCCAGGCGCGGGTTGGTTAATGTCGACAGCGCTTTGCATGGCGTGAACGGTATTCGAGCCGACGTAGGCGAACGAAACGACAGAGTTCCAGGGCAGCGAATGCTGTACGTTGAAGTTCCACTGGTTCATCGTGCCGTCGGACCACGAATACGGCCAGATGGCGGCCAGCGAACGCCCGTCGAGCACGTTGGGGTTAAGCGCTTCGGAGGAGAATCCGTTCCGGATGATGTGGGCCGAGGTGGCCGCCGCCGCCTGCGTGGGAATGTTTACTTGCAGGTAGAACGGCGGGTTGTAGTCCGGCGTCGCTCCGGTGGGCAGCGAGAACGTCCCAAGATAGAAGATTCCGTATCCGCCGCGGATCACCGTCTTTTTGGCGGCTTGATAAGCAAAGCCGATGCGCGGGGCCAGGTTGTTCAGGTCGCGGCGGCGGAAGGAGCGGTCTTCCACGCTATCGCCACGCGGGAAGATAACGGCGCCGAATGAACTATCGGAAGCATCCACGACGAAGTTTGCCACCCGATCGTTTTGCTCCACGTACGGAGATTGGTACTCGTAGCGGACTCCGAGATTCAGCGTCAACTTTGGAGTGAGCTTCCAGTTGTCCTGCACGAAAAACTCATGGGACCAGTTGTGGCGGCGGTTGTCGAGCACGGCGCTGAGCTGGGCGGTACTGGTGAGGCCCAGCAGCGCGTCAGCCAGGGAGTCGCCGCCCGCTTGGGAGCCGGCGACGGTTCGAGTGAATTGGCCGTTGAAGGAATAAACGCCTCGCGCAAAGTTGGTAATACCGGTGTACTGGATTGTGTTCCGGATATTCGCGCCGGCTTTCAGGGCATGGCGCCCCCGGTTCCACGAGAACGTGTCGACGAACTGTCGCACGTCCTGTTTACGGGGATCCGGGGCGAAGCTCCGGTCGCCAATGTTGCGGTAGCCGGCGGGCTGGAACAGCGGAACGCCGTTGATATCCGCGCGATCAAACGTGCCCTTGAAACCGAACTGCTTCCAAAGCTGCTCGGTGTTCGGGGTATTAATGGTTCCAACAAGCCGGTTGTATGCCAATCGCGCCTCGTTGACCATCGAACCGCTTCTGAAAGCGCGGGTCCAATTCACGACGCCGGTGGTGGCGTCCGATGTCCGAACGTTTGTGTCGCCGCCGCTGGCCGGGAGCGGAAGACTGCCCGGCTCCAGCCGAAACCAGTCGAGAACGCTGATGCGAACGAAGACCGTATCGTAATCGGTAATCCTCCAATCGACTTTCCCGTCGTACTTATAGGAGTCCAGGTTTCGCGGTGCGTTGAACAGGAAGTTCTGCGTGCCGGAACGGTTCGGCGCGGGATATAGCCGCAGAACCGGCACCGCTACGGGGTCGAATCGAACGGCGGGAATTGTGTTGTTCGGAAACGGAGCCCGGCTTCCGTTCGCGGTTTGCGTGGCCGGATCGGCGATCAGGGCGCGGCCGGCGAAGTTTCCGGCGATCTGCGCCGGCTCGGGCAAGGTGCTGAGCCGGGTCAACTTCTCGCGGATATTCGTCCCCTCGAAGCTGCCGAAGAAGAACAACCTGTCCCGCTTTACCGGCCCGCCAAATGTACCGCCATATTGACTCTGGCGGTACGCCGGCTTTGGGCGGCCGCTGTTGAAAAAGTTGTTGGCGTCCAGCTTGTCGTTGCGCAGGAACTCGAAGAGCGTGCCGTGGAATTGGTTGGTTCCGGACTTGGTGGTTACTTGCACGACGGCCCCGCCGCCGCGACCGAACTCAGCGCCGTAGTTATGCGTCTCCAGCTTGAACTCCTGGATGGCGTCGATCGACGGTTTAACAGCTTGATTGGAAGCCACGACAATTCCGCTGAAGTAATTATTGTTGTCGGCGCCATCGAGCGTGAAGACGTTTTGGTCGTGGCTCGCGCCGTTGGCGCTAAATGCGTCCTCGACGAAGTTCTGCGTGCGCGAAGGAAGCACTCCCACCGATAGGACGGCCAAATCCTGGTAGTTGCGGCCGTTCAGCGGCATCTGGGTGATGGTCCGGTTCTCGATTACCTGGCCGAGGTTCGACGTTTCGGATTCGAGCAGTGGAATCTGCCCGGTGACTTCAATCACCTCAGCCACTTGGCCAAGAACCATCTGGACGTCGACCTTCGCGCGAGTTCCCGCGTTGAGCGTCACGCCGCGCCGGCGGACAGTCTGGAAACCGTCCCCGGCCACCTCGAAGTCGTAGGCGCCGATGGGCAGCGCCGTAAGGACGTAGACACCCGAGTCCGCACTGGCGGTTCGATAGTCCAGTTTGGTGGTTTGACTGATCGCCCGGACCCGCGCGCCAGCCACGGCCGCGCCCGAGGGGTCCGTGACCGTGCCCGTGATGGTGGCGGTATCGACTTGCGCCGAGCAGATCGAGGTTAGAGTAAGAAGCAGGCAACACAGTCGCATGAACTCTCCCGCGTGAATATTATTTGGAGCGGCGAACAATTTGACCGGCGAGGCGAAGCGCGGATAGGCATTTCGGAATAGCGGCCGCCGCCGGCGGATAAGCGGACACAAACAGCAGCCGCGATAACGGCAACGAGAACCTCATTATTTTGCTCCGCTCCATTTCAACACAAGGAGAGGCGGGCTTCAATGGGTCGATTCGAGTTCCCCCAAGTGGCGCGCAACTATCACTACTTGGGCGCGGTCGCCCGGCTCAAACGCGGTGTCTCGCCCGAACAGGCCCAAGCCGAGATGAGCGCCATCGCCGCGGGCATTGCCCAGCAATATCCCGACGTTAAGAAGGACTGGGGCGCCATCCTCGACCGCTATCTGGACCGCCTCGTCGGCCCCCAGTTTCGAACGTCGCTCATCGTGCTGATGTGCGCCGTGGTCGCCGTTCTGCTCATCGGATGCGCCAATCTTGCTAATCTACTGATGGCGCGCGCCACGCTTCGTTCCCGTGAAATCGCCTTGCGCATGGCGCTCGGCGCCCAGCGCGGACGCGTCGTTCGCATGCTTCTCACCGAAAGCCTCTTGTTATCCGCGTGCGGAGCGGCCGCCGGCATCGCTCTCGGTTTTGCCCTGCTCAAATGGATCCAGAGCTTGCTGCCGCCATTTTTCTTTCCCTCCGAAGCCAACGTCGCTCTCGATGGCCGCGTTCTGCTTTTCCTGGGCGCCGCCACCATACTCACCAGTATCGCGTTCGGCCTCGCGCCAGCCTTGCAGGCCTCCCGCCGCGATTCGGCGGAGGCCCTCCGCGAAGGCGCCCGCGGCGCGTCCGCCGGCCGCGCCAAAGTTGTCGCCCGTCAGGTGTTTGTCGGCGCGCAGGTAGCCATCGCTTTCATCTTGCTCGTTGGCGGAGGACTATTGATCCGCAGCTTTCAGCGGCTAATGGAAGTCGATACCGGTTACAACGCTAAGGGCATCGTGGCCGCCTATTTGCCGTTCGCCAATGAACGCGACCCCAATCCGGTGCAACTGTCCCAATACGTGAACCAACTCATTGAGGAGGTCCGAGCCGAACCCGGCATGCGGAACGCCGCTATATCCACGGCGCTCCCCTTGCGTGGTTGGGGCGACGGCATGCCCTTTGTGCTGCCGGAGCGGCCAACGGAACAACTCGGCAGCGGCTTCAAAATAACCACTCCCGGTTACTTTCAGACACTCGGGCTCCGGCTGGTCGCCAGCCGGTTTCTGGATGAGCGCGACACCGCCGGCGCGTCCTTTGTTGTGGTTGTCAACGAGTCGTTCGTGCGCCGTTATTCGGCCGATCGCAATCCTCTGGGCCGCCGTATTCTGGTCGAGCGTATCCTGACCAACCGCCGCGGTCTCGGTCCGCAAACAGCCTGGGAAATCGTCGGCATCGTGGCGGATGAGAAAGGCGGCGGACTCGATAGCGCAACCGATGTCGGCGCCTACGCGGCCTTCGCGCAAACTCCCGTGGTGGGTCTGGGACTCGTCGCTAGCGGCGCCGGGCAGACGGGCGATCTCATTAAAGCCATGCATCGCGCCGTCTGGCGGGTGAACAAAGACCAGATTCTCGACCGGCCCATCGCCGTTGGGCAAATGAAGCGGGATTCTCTTATGACGCGCCGCCTTCCGGCCATGCTCCTCGGCGGTTTTTCGCTGCTCGCGCTCCTCCTCGCCTGTGCCGGCATCTACGGCGTTCTCTCGTTCGTTACCGCTGGGCGGACCCAGGAGTTCGGCGTCCGCGTGGCCCTCGGCGCCACCCGGACGGATCTTCTCCGCCTTGTAGCGGGCAGCGGCGCGATTCCGGTACTGGCGGGAATCGTCGCAGGTCTCGCCGGCGCCATCGGACTATCTCGTTTCATACAATCATTGCTCTTCGCTACCGATCCCATTGACGCGCCGACGCTTGCGGGCGTAAGCGCGCTCTTCTTGAGTGTGTCGTTGATCGCGTGCCTGGTTCCCGCTTGGCGTGCCGCGCAAGTCGATCCGATGTCGGCGTTGCGCCAGGATTAGCTGGCCTGCAAATAGAAGTTCGGGGCGCCGTAAACCACGCATCGTATCATAAAGGTTTACCCTTTCCGCGATGCCGATCCGCCTCTACAACACCCTCACCCAAAAAGTCGAAGACTTCGCCCCCGCCGACGGAAACACCGTCCGCATGTACGTCTGCGGCCCCACGGTCTACAACTACGCCCACATCGGCAACCTTCGTACGTTCACGTTCCAGGACATTCTCCGCCGCTGGATCCGCGCGCGCGGCTTCGAAACTCTCCACGTCATGAATATCACCGACGTGGACGACAAGATCATCCGCGCCGCCCTCCAGCAGGGCACCTCCATGGGCGAGTACACCAAGCCCTTCGAGCGGGCCTTTCTCGATGACATGGCCACCCTCCGCCTCCAGCGTCCCGAAAAGCTTGTGCGCGCCACGGAACACATTGACGAAATGGTGTCGCTCATCCAGATACTCACCGAAAAAGGGATCACTTACGAAAGCGACGGCTCCATCTACTACCGCATCGCCAAATTCCCCGAATACGGCAAACTCTCTCATAACGACTTCGGCGGTATGATAGCCGGCGCCCGCGTCGATGTCGATGAGTACGAAAAAGAGAACGCTCGCGACTTTGTCCTCTGGAAGCAAAAGAAGGACGGCGAGCCGAGTTGGAACACCCCCATCGGCGACGGCCGCCCCGGCTGGCACGTCGAGTGTTCCGCCATGGCTATGAAGTATCTCGGCGACACGCTCGACATCCACGCCGGCGGTATCGACCTCACGTTCCCCCATCACGAAAACGAAATCGCCCAGAGCGAAGCGGTCACCGGCAAGCCATTCGCGCGTTTCTGGATCCACGCCGAACACTTGATCGTCGAAGGTCAGAAAATGTCGAAGTCCCTCGGCAACTACTACACGCTTCGGGACGTGATCCAGATGGGGTACCAGCCCGAGGCCGTCCGCTACCTGCTGGCTTCGGTCCCCTACCGCAACAAGCTCAACTTCACTTTCGACGGTCTCAAAGCCGCCGCCACCGCCATCGACCGGCTCCGCAACTTTGAACTGCGCCTCAAAACCGGCAAGTTTCCCGCCGGCGCCAACGTTGCAGCCGACCAGCGGTCGAGCGAAGCGCTAACCCGCTTCGAAGACGCGATGGACGACGATCTTAACACGGCCAACGCCCTGGGCGTGGTTTTCGAATTCATCCGCGATACCAACACCGCCATGGACTCGGGCGCCTTCAACGCCGAAAACGTCGCGCCGGCGCTCAAATTCCTCGCCCGCTTCGACGAAGTGTTCGACGTGCTGAAACCGACGGTAGCCGAAGGCGGCCTTCGCGACGAAGAGATCGACGCCCTCGCCGGCGAGCGAAACGCGTCCAAGAAGGCCCGCAACTTCACCCGTGCCGACGCCATTCGCGCGGAACTGCTCGAAAAAGGAATCATCCTGGAGG
The DNA here is from genome assembly GCA_046155405.1 of Bryobacteraceae bacterium. GTDB lineage: Bacteria > Acidobacteriota > Terriglobia > Bryobacterales > Bryobacteraceae. The sequence goes on from JBJXFL010000196.1 coordinate 49,162, forward strand.
ACACCAAGGAAGGCACCCGCTGGAAACGAAAAGCATGAACATTCATACCAAGGCGGTCCACGCCGGCGACCGCAAGAAGCAGGGCGATCACATCCCCGTTACAACGCCCATCTGCACCGCCACGAGTTTCGTCTACGAATCCATCGAAACCACCGATAAGGTGTTCGGCCTTGAAGCCGAAGGTTACGCCTACGCTCGCTACGACAACCCGACCAATCACGCCCTGGAGGACCTCTGCACCGCGCTCGAAGGCGGCCACGGGTCGCTCGCCTGCGCCACCGGCATGGCCGCGCTGGAGATGGCCCTGCGCACCGCGCTCATCGACCGGCCCAAAAAGGTCGTCGCCGCCAACGCCCTGTACGGCGCCACCATGAACCTTCTCGTCAAGGTGATGGAGCCATTCGGTATTGAGACGACGTTCGTGGATATCTGCGATATGGAAAAAGTAACCGCGGCGATCATGGAAGAAAAGCCGGGCGCGGTTCTAATGGAGACAATCTCCAATCCTCTTCTCCGCGTCGGCCCGGTTGACCGGATCGCCAAGCTCGCAAAAGCGGCCGACGCGGCCTTAATCGTCGACAATACCTTCGCCACGCCGCTTCTAGTCCGTCCCCTGGAACTTGGCGCCAACCTCGTCGTGCATTCCCTGACGAAGTACCTCTCCGGACACGGCGACGTCATGGGCGGCCTTATCGTCAGCGACGAGGCCCACTTCGACGCGTTGCGGACCATGTCCCGCACTTATGGCCCGGCGCTTGGGCCATTTGAAGCCTATCTCGCCATGCGGGGCATCAAGACGTTCCCGTTGCGCATGGAGCGCCAGTGCCGCAACGCCATTACGGTGGCGGCCTTCCTCCGTCAGCACCCGCGCGTCGCCAAGGTAAATTTCCTCAACGATCCGAATCACCCCGACGCCGCCACAATCCAGCGCCTCTTGCCGAACGATCTCCACGGCGCCATGATCAGCTTCGAGATAGCGGAAGCCGGCCGCGAGGAAGTCTTTGCTTTCATGAATGGCCTCAAGATGGTCGTCAAGGGCACTTCTCTCGGCGACGTCCACAGCATGATGCTCTATCCGGCCATGAGTTCCCACCGGGACCTCGCGCCCAAGCAGCGCGAACGTCTCGGAATTCATGACAACCTGGTCCGGCTGAGCGTCGGCATCGAAGATCCCGCCGACATCTGCGCCGACTTGAACCAAGCGCTCTAGCCCAATACCGTTCAGATAGCGGCGGGGCGGACCGCGAGGACTGTCATCGATCAACCAGGCGACTGATTCTGGAGTTCGCAGATTGCGCGCGACCGGCGTCCTGGAATGGCACTTGAGCCGAGCCAGTACTGGTCTCCGCTACGCTGCGCCGCCAGGGTGGAGTTATCCGCCCATGCGCCCCCGAAAGGCAGGCGCTAACCAATCCGTCCGTGGCTCTCGTAGATGCGCAGAATCTGAACACTCTTGGGGACTTCGATGAGGAACTCCGGGTCGCGCGGCAGGTGATGGATCTTGGTCGGGTCTCCTCCCGTGAAACGTGACATGGCTTCGACGCTTTCCCAATAAGAGATCGTCACAAACTCGGTCTCCGTTTTGCGATCCTCTCGGAAAGACTGGACGCCGAGAGCCTTTTGGATGAGCGGTCTGGTGCCGGTCTCAAAGTTGTACTTCTCGTACTCGTCGGCTCGCTCGCGCTTAACGCGGCCCCTCCAAATCCGGGCGATCGAGGGCCTCGGCTTGGGTTCTGTAGATGTATCAGTAGTGGCAGCCATGCTGGGATTCCTTCGGGTGCTGACACAGCTCAGGAGCGGTGCCAACGTCGCAAGCAAGAACGATAGCAGACTCCGCCGGCGAGTTGGGTCCTCCATACGATGAACTTACCATCTTGCGGTAGAAGCGGTGCGCCCTCACAACCCTCGACGGTGCCCACAGGACCTCGCGGCAACACTGGCTGTCATGGATAGGACCCGTAAAGTCGCACAGGGATCCTTAAATTGGTACGAATCCGGTCGCCATACCGAATTTTCGAATTCAGGCGCGTTTGTTCGGATGTCAGAACGTCCAGCGACCGCGGGTCCAGGAGGACAGATCCCACTGCCCACCCACACCCAAACTGAACAGTATTGGCTCTAGGCCGAGATGAACGAAGGGAGTATTGGCGTATTCAGACCGTGCGCACCGGACGCGCGTGAACCTCCCCGCGTAGTCCTTCGTGACCAAGCGCTTCCCGACTACCGCCGGATCCATTTACTATCGCTCAAGCGATCACCCACGGCATTACGCGGCTTACCGCGCGGATTGGGCGGATTTGCTAAGCTTTCCCAAAGGAGATGCCCAATGGCGAAACGACTCTTGACCTTAATGGCCATCGGGGCACTGGCTCTTTCCGCCGACCCTTTCCTTGGCACTTGGAAGCCAAACTTGGCTACGTCGAAGCTCAGACCGGACGCACGGGAGCGCCGAAAACTGGAAGTCATTACCATTGAATCGGCCGGCAAAAGCGCGTATCTCGAAACCATCCGTTCAACGGATGGGAGAGCCGTCGATATTCCACCTCTTACATTGATCGTCGATGGCAAGGAGCGGGCGTCCGCGGATTCCACTCGCGGATTCAGGGCTAGCAGAACCGAACGCGTTGACGAACGGCATATCAGAACGACCGTCAAAGGACCCCAAGGGACTTCGGTTTACGACCGGGTAGTTTCAAGGGACGGAAAGACGCTCACGCTTACCCACAAAGGCAAAGGCTCCATCTCCGGCCGTGCTTTCTCCGAAGTACTCGTTTTCGGCAAGTGGTAGGGATACGCTATATCCAACGTGTCCCCCATCCATTCGACCATCGATCCAGCCCAATCCGGCGCTCAATACGGCCACCTAGCCATTCCGTATTCATACAATCTCGGCGGCTGGGCCAACCTGCAAGTCCCCATTGCGTCTCTTCGCAACGGGCTCGGCCCCACCGTCCTCTTAATGGCCGGCAACCATGGGGACGAGTATCCGGGCCAAGTTGCAATCCTGAATTTATGGCGCGAACTAAAGGCATCCGACATCACCGGACATCTCATCCTTATCCCCTGTCTGAATCCCCCCGCCGCCCATGCCGGTACCCGCCTTTCGCCGCTCGACGGCAAGAACTTCAACCGCTG
>JBJXFL010000201.1:0-5449 GCA_046155405.1 Bryobacteraceae bacterium
TTCTTCAATCTCGGCCCTGTCAACATGCCCATGAGCAAGGGTGAAATCCTGATGGTGCTGTCCAGCCAGTTCCAGCCCAACAAGTTCGGCAACGCCACAGAAATTGTCGGCGCTCTCCACCAGGACCGCCACTCCGGCATCATGGGCGTGCTCGGCGACACTTCGCCCACCGTTCCTGTTTCGGTGAAAGTGCGCTCCTACGACGCCCAGCAGAAGATCATCAAAGAGAAGGACCTTAAATTCAACATCTTCGTCCAGCAAAAATGGACCCCGTTCCTGATGATGCTGACGATGTTCAATTCCATCGAGGGACTCAACGACTTTGCCGACGACGTCACCTTCCGCCTGAACGGCCAGATCGAACTCGACGGCGCGTCCCGCCCCATCTCGTTGCGCACGATGCAGGCGCCCAGTGAACTCCCCATCCCCGCGCCAATGGTTCTGGCCGGCTGGTGGGGCGACAAGTTCAACCGGCTTTTTGGGAATCAACTGCAAACGCCGAACCTCAAGCGCGTCACTGCCACTATTGACCTGATCCCTGAACGCCGCACCGCCAGCATCGAAACCGCGTGGCTTCCGGCTTCGGAAGTGGAGCCCGGCGCGGAATTGCCTCTACGCGTCTTCCTGCGTCCCTATCGCGGCGAACGGCTGGAGCGCGAAGTAAAGTTCAACCTCCCCGCCGACCTTCCCCGCGGCGACCACCGCATCCTGATCTCGGACGCCGACACGCTCAATCGCATCCAAACCATGGCTGCCATGTCCAACCGCTTTATCGACCTGCCGCAGACCATCGCGCTCATCAATCAGGAACGTAGCAACAACAGGCTTTACGTCTCCCTGATCGAACAGAAGCCTACCGTCTACGCCGACGAAAAGGTGATGCCTGGACTTCCGGCCTCCGTCCTGAACGTCATGCAATCGGCGCGCACGGGCGGCAAGCTGATGCTATCGACCCCCGAAACCGCGGTGGAGAAGGCCTCGCTCGACCTCGATCAGGTGGTGCAGGGCGCATATTCTCTCAAGATCACGGTCCGCTGAACAAGAACGAAGAAATGAACAAGCTCTACCTAACGGCCTTAGCCGCCGCCTCGACGCTCGCGTTCGCGGTGGAGACACGCAGCTTTCAGCACAGCGACTTCTCCGATTTCGAAAAAGGCAAGTTCACCCGCCTTTCGCTGTCGAGCGACGGCCGCATCCGCCTCGCGCCCGCTGTCAAAGAACTCGCCGACGCGTCATCGCCATACCTGTGGTCCTGCGCCGTGGATTCGAAAGGCAACATTTATACTGGGGCGGGTTCCTCAACCGGCACCACTGCCAAGCTCTGGCGCGTCGACGCCGCGTCCGGCAAAGCAGCCGCCATTGCCGATCTGGAAGGCCTCGGCATCCACGCCATCGCGATTGACGCACACGACAACGTTTACGCCGCCACTTCTCCGGACGGCAATATCTACCGCATTCGCAACGCTCCCAATGCGAAGCCCGAAGTTTATTACGAACCCAGGACCAAGTACATCTGGGCGCTTCTCGCGGCCCCCAACGGCGATCTCTACGCGGCCACCGGCGAGAAGGCCGAGATTCATCGCATCACGGCCGCCGGCAAAGGCTCCGCCATTCTGTCGCTCGAAGAGAACCATGTCCGCAGCTTCGCGCTCGACGCTCAGGGCAACTTAATTGCCGGCACTGAACCCAACGGACTCGTTCTCCGGATCACGCCCTCGTCGAACCCAGCCACGAGCTTCGTGCTCTACCAGACGGCCAAGCGCGAAGTGACCGCGATCGCCCTGGCGAAAGACGGCTCCATCTATGCTGCCGCCAACGGAAACCGGCCCGCACCCGGAGCAGGCCCATCGGTACCTCCGGCGCCGATTCCAACCCCACCACCGAATCCTGCCGCGGTGTCCCAGCCTGGATCCTCCGTGGCCGCCGCGGCAGCCGCAGCAGCCGCTGCCCGCAATGCCGGTCAGCCCTTTCCGATGCCCCAGGCTGGCGGCGGGTCGGATGTCTACCGGATCATGCCCGATGGATTCCCGCGCCGCATATTTACCTCTCCTGCAATCATCTACGCGCTCGCCATTGACGCGGCGGACCGGCCCCTGGCCGGCACCGGCAATCGCGGCCAACTCTTTCGCCTGGACACAGACCAGTCGCACACGCTGCTCACCACTTTGCCGCCCACGCAAATCACCGCGCTCGCCGAGACTCGCAACGGCGCGCTAATCGCCGCCACCGGCAACATCGGCAAGGTGTTTCAAATCGGTCCGCAGCTCGAATCGTCGGGCGTTTACGAGTCGGAGTCGTTGGATGCATCGGCGTTTTCCTATTGGGGACGCCTGTCGCACCAGGCCCGGCCTGCCGCAGGCAGCGGCGTCAAGTTCGAAACCCGAAGCGGAAATCTTTCCTCGCCCCAAACCAACTGGACTCCCTGGGCCGCCGTGCCCGGCACGAATCGCATCGCGTCTCCGCCCGCGCGGTTCATCCAATACCGCGCCACCCTGACCGCCGCGTCCGAGGCCGCCGCCAAGCCCGAACTCCGCTGGGTGGACGTCGCCTACCAGCTCCGAAACATCGCGCCCGTGATCGAGGAAATCGAGTTCACCCAGCCCAATTACCGCTTTCCCGCCGCGCCCCCCATCGCCGCGTCGAATTCCGCTGGCGCACCGGCTTCCATTTCCCTGCAGCCGCTCGGACAAAAGCGCCGCCAGAACGTCCTGATGGACTTGGGCTCCGGCGGCACTCTCAGCTACGCCAAATCGCACCTTGGAGTTCGATGGCGTGCAACCGACGAGAATAACGACACGCTCAGCTTTAAAGTGGAAATCCGAGGCGTCAATGAAGCCGAATGGAAGCTGCTTCGCGACAAGATCTCCGAGCGTCACGTCAGTTGGGACACCAACGCCTTTGCCGACGGCGAATACATCCTGCGCATCACCGCTTCAGACCAGCCGTCCAACACGCCCGGCGACACACTCACCGCGGTCCGCCTTTCGGACGAATTCCTGATCGACAACACGGGGCCCAAAATCGAAACCCTTTCCGCCACGATCCAGGGTGCCAACATCGAAGCCACGTGGTCTGCCAGGGACGCACAAAGCATCATCACGCGTGCCGAGTATTCGATCAATGGCATCGATTGGATCGTCGCCGAGCCCGAAACGCGTCTCTCCGACGCCCGAGAACTCAACTACAAGCTGTCCGTCGCCAAGCCGGCGAATTTGTCCGAATGCACGCTCGCCATTCGCGTCACGGACGAGTTTGACAACCAGACGGTCGAAAAAGTGACCGTTCGTTGAAATCGCCCCGGGCCCCCGGCGGAGGCAAATGGGTCTAAACTGTTGGTCAGTGAATTACCGTGAGACGAATCCAGGTGTTATCGTCGCGCCTCTGGTTCCCGGACCCTCGCCATGCCGCGCCTGACGGGCTGGTTGCAGTTGGGGGTGATCTCAGCGTCGAGCGATTGCTGCTGGCATATCGCAGCGGTATTTTTCCGTGGACGGCCAACCCCGTAACCTGGTGGTCTCCCGATCCGCGCGGCGTGTTCTCGCTCGATCACATCCACATTCCGCGCAGCCTGCGGCCCGTTCTCAATCGCGGTCACCTTCGCGTGACGTTCGATCAGGCGTTCAACCGCGTAGTCCGGGCCTGCGCATCGGCGCTTCGCGACGACCAGGACACCTGGATCACCGCCGAATTCATCGAAGCGTACACCGCCTTCCACGAAGCGGGACACGCCCATTCCGTCGAAGTATGGAATACAAACACCGGTGACCTGGAAGGTGGGCTTTACGGCGTGGCCGTGGGAGGATTCTTCGCCGGCGAAAGCATGTTCCACAAAGCGACCGGCGCATCGAAGGTGGCGCTGTTAAGGTTGCAGGAGCATCTGAGCGATCGCGGATTCAAGTTGTTCGACACGCAGATGGTCACCGAAGCCACTCAGCTCATGGGCGCCTACGCCATTGACCGCAGCGAATACCTGAATCGCCTGGAAAAGGCGATCGATGTTCGTTGCAGTTTCCTCTAACCCGCCTCAGAAAAGACTCGGAGGCAGACTCTGTATACAATGTCAGAATCGGTGTCCACCATGAAACCCAACCTTCTTCGCCGTCGTGAAATGATCGAACGCTGCATCTCCCGCGGACTCCTGACCGCCGGCGTGGCAATGTCCCATTCGCAACTCTACGCCTGGTGGGAGGATGCCGAAGGGCAGTCCTACAAGCCCACGTCCGCCGAAGTGTTGGGGCCGTTCTTCCGCAAGGGCGCGCCCGATAACAAGACCCTCCGCGCGCCGGGCGATCCTGGGCTGCCTCTCAAAGTTTCGGGCCGGGTCACAAATACCAAAGGCCAACTGATCGAAGGCGCCAAAGTCGACTTATGGCACGCCGATCACAGCGGGCTTTATGACACCCGCGGCTACCGGTACCGCACCAAGCTCTCGCCCGACGAAAAGGGCGTCTATATGGTCGAAACCGTAATGCCCGGCCACTACGCCGACCGGCCCGCGCAACACATTCATTACCTGATAGCCGCGCCCGGACACAAGACGCTCATCACCCAGGCCTACTTCGCCACCGATCCGTTCTTTGAAGGTAATCCGGAAAAGAACTGGAACAAACGCCGCATCGCGGCCAACAAAGAACTCGTCTTGCCGGTGAAGCTGTTCGAAGGACCCGGCGCGCCGCACGTCGAAGTGACGTTCGACATCGTGCTGGAGACCGCCTAGATGCGCGCAGCCCTCTTTCTGATAGTGGCCGCGCTCCCGCTCGCCGCGCAGGCGGACCGCACGTTGACCGTCGAGGGCGCGCTCCCGACTCGATCTACTTCTCGGCGGACGGCAAGTCCATTACGGCGCTCTCTCGCGACAATCGCGTACGGACGTGGGAAGTGGCGTCCGGCAAAGTTGTGAGCGACAAAAAGGTGCCAGGCAGATCGACACTGCTTTCGGACAATCGCTATGCTGAGCGCCTGGAAAAAAATGACATACGCATCTGGGACCTGACCGCGGACCGCCAACTGTATCTTTTGAGCGGCGCGGCCGGCGGTGGCATGGCGATGTCGCCCGATGGGAAAGCCTTCGCCTCCGCGAGCAACGCCGACCGCATGGCGCGAATCTTCGACCTTGCCACTGGAGAGCAGCGTCACGCACTGCCGGATGGCATCGGCGGCTCCTCCGCCATGACGTTTTCGCCGGACGGCTCCCTGCTCGTGAGCGCGAACTACGACAACGATGTGCGCATCTGGAAAACCCGCACCGGTGAGCTGGTCAGGAAGATAGAAGAACTGACCGGCGCCATGTTCGCAGCTGAGTTCACGCCCGACGGCAAGCACCTGGTTATGGGCGGGCTGGACGAGACAATCTACATCCTGGACGCCGCCACGTTTCAACCGGTAAAGCAACTGAAGGGACACGGCGAGACGATTTCAGCTCTCGCAGTCTCCCCCGATGGACGCACCA